>JBFOMB010000038.1:0-52026 GCA_040830545.1 Paracoccaceae bacterium
GCAGGTCCAAGCGTTTTGACAAAGTTTGGAGCACTTTTCCAACATCTCGCACCCCCCGCGGTTAGGGAGGCGCCGTAGCCCCCATCCAAGGCTCGCTTCCACCCCCAGCCGCCGAGCGGGCAGAACCGGTTGGGAATAGCCCGAAGGCTGTACCCGCCCCTTGAACACCAGATCGCAGGCCGCCTGAAACGCAACCCCGTCATATCCGGGCGCCATCGGCCGATAGAGCGGGTCGCCCGCGTTCTGTTCATCCACCACAGCGGCCATCTTGCGCATGGCAGCCATCGCTGTGTCCGCCTCAACCACACCATGATGCAGCCAGTTCGCCAGATGCTGCGCGCTGATCCGGCAGGTCGCGCGGTCTTCCATCAGGCCAACGTTGTTGATGTCCAGCACCTTGGAACAGCCGATGCCCTGATCCACCCAGCGCACCACGTAGCCCAGAATGCCCTGCGCGTTATTCTCGATCTCGCGCGTGATCTCCTCGTCCGAGAAGTTGCGCCCGCCCGCCAGTGGAACGGTCAGCAGATCCTCCAGCGTGCCGCGTGCACCGCCTGCCGCCAGTTCGTCCTGTCGCGCGCTGACATCGACCTTGTGATAATGCGTTGCGTGCAGCGTTGCCGCAGTTGGGGACGGCACCCAGGCACAGGTCGCACCAGATTGCGGGTGGCCGATCTTCTGATCCAGCATGTCCGCCATCCGGTCCGGCATGGCCCACATGCCCTTACCGATCTGCGCCCGGCCTTTCAGCCCGCAGGCCAGACCAATGTCGACATTGCGATCCTCATATGACGCAATCCATGGCGTGCCCTTGATTTCACCCTTGGGCAGCATCGCGCCTGCTTCCATCGAGGTGTGGATTTCATCGCCTGTACGATCCAGGAACCCGGTGTTGATGAAGGCCACCCTTGCCTTGGCCGCGCGGATACATTCCTTGAGGTTCACGGATGTCCTGCGTTCCTCATCCATGATGCCCAGTTTCACCGTGTTTTTCGGCAGGCCCAGCACCTCTTCGACGCGCGTGAATATCTCGTCAGAGAAGGTGACTTCCTCCGGCCCGTGCATCTTGGGCTTCACCACGTAAACACTGCCATGGACCGAATTGCCGCCTTCGCGCGACAGATCATGCATGGCGATCAGCGTGGTGATCATGGCGTCCATCAGCCCCTCACCCACCTCGGCCCCGTCGCGGTCCAGAATGGCGGGGTTGGTCATCAGGTGACCAACGTTCCGCACCAACATCAGCGACCGGCCTTTGAGCGTCAGGGCTGAGCCATCTGCCGCCACATAACCGCGATCCGCATTCATGCGGCGGGTCATCATCTGACCGCCCTTTTCAAAGCTCTCTTCCAGATCACCGCGCATCAGGCCCAGCCAGTTGGTGTAGGCCAGCACCTTGTCCTCGGCATCCACAGCCGCAACCGAGTCCTCGCAATCCATGATCGTGGACATGGCACTTTCCAGGATCACATCCGCGAGTCCCAGCGGGTCGGTGGAGCCAATGGGATGGCTCGGGTCGATCTTCAGGATGATGTGCAGGTCATTGTTGCGGAACACGACCTCGGACATGTCCTCGCTCGCGCCCACAAACTGCGCCGGCGTGGTCAGCGGAATGTCCGCGTCACCAACACGCGCCTGAATGACCGGCCCGTTGCGCGTCAGCTTGGTCACATCCGCCCAGCTGGTCCAGTTGAGCGGCAGCGCCTCGTCCAAAAACGCCTTGGCCCATGCAATCACCCGCGATCCACGTTCCGCGTCATACCCGCCACCCTGCGGCAGGTCGCCCAGCGCGTCGGTGCCATAGAGCGCATCATACAGGCTACCCCACCGCGCATTCGCAGCATTCAACGCAAAACGTGCGTTCATTATCGGCACAACCAGTTGCGGACCGGCCACGGCGGCAATCTCGGGGTCCACGTTTTCGGTCTCGACCTTGAAATCCGGCCCCTCGGGCAGCAGATAGTCGATCTCTTCCAGAAACGCGCGATAGGCCACCGGGTCGTGATCCTGCCCCTGCCGTTCGCCGTGCCATGCGTCGATCTTCGCCTGTATCTCCGCACGCTGTGCCAACAGCGTCCGGTTCTTGGGCGTCATGTCGTGGATCAGCGCGGAAAACCCGGCCCAAAACGCATTGCGGTCCACACCGGTCCCCGGCAGTGCCTGCGTGTCAATGAAGTTGGCCAGTTCAGAGGCCACAGCAAGGCCCTCGATCTCGATCCGATCGCTCATGAAAATCTCCCTTATCCGTTGTCTCGGAAATAGATCACAGGTTTCCGATAGGCAACACGGACAGCCCATCCACTTCCCTAGAAGTTTGCCGGTTCGATTCAGAAATTCTTATGTGATTTGCGCGGGGCACCCGCCCGTTCACAAGATGCCCCCGGCCTCAGGCCCCGTGAAAGGGTCCCATTGGCGACCGACCGGCCCATCAATTGTAATTCGTTCGATGCGACCATGGAGGGACGGAACGTTTCGCCAACGCAATCTGTTGTGAATGACTCGGTTGGTGTCGCCGCGTACGCTACAGTCACCGACAAGCGCAATGCTGCATGGCTCTGGAAACATATGCTTGATGTGGTTTAGACGCCTTATGTCGCGCCAGAACAGATGCGACATGGGCAATCCTTCTGACCATTTTGAAGAACGGCGCCAGACATTGGATTCGCTTATTGCAATGGCTGCGCCGCTCGGAGTTGCGGTCATCCGACAAGTGATCTCGGATGACGGCAGCGAGCCGAAAGTGACCACCGCTGAAACTTGTTCAGATGTCAGCTATAGTTATTGAAAATAGGTGAGCATGAAGAGATGATGACTTTCTATGATTTTTGAACCTGAACATTGGGAAAAACCGTCTCCAAGAGAGATGCTTGATTTCATGGATCGCCTAAAGACACCAGAGAAGCCGACTGGCAGTATGCTGGTCTTTCGCAAGCAACTTTCTCCGCTTACTGTCTACAAATACCTCGTCGCCCGCTTCGGCCAACCCTATGGCTTCCAAACCATGGCGAAGAAGACAAACGACAGTGACAACCTTTTTCATTGGGATTACCTACTGAAAGCTGGCGACACTTGGATTCACATACAAGGTGGGAACCGTGACGTTCATGTTGCGGTCTTTGGGAAACCCATGTCGACCAAGAAGTGGGTAAAATTTGCGAGGGCATTGAAGGGCGATTTTGGTCGCTGTGGTCGTGAAATGGCAGCGGTCGACGCGACATTCGAAAAATGGGTCATTGTCTCGAACCGATTTGCCTTGATCGCGGATACCTGCGCCGGATTTCACGCGGTTTTAACAGACGAAAAAGATGCTCCCGACTTCGCCCCAGGAAAACGAAGGTCCGAGGCGGGCACTAAGCGTTACTACAAACATATAGAGAAAGTTGGGAAACGGGCGGATAGAGTGTTTAGTGCTTCTCTATCGCTTGATCTGATTACGCCCGTGTTGGCTGAAGCTTTCATTAATTTAATTATATTCATGAGTAGGAAAGACGAACTGAAGCGAAATCCCAGGCAGTATGACCACTATGTTAGACAACCAATTGATACTCGAGTCTTTGACTTGCACTTAAAATGCAAGCACTTCACAGCAGGCGTCGACCCGAATTGCGATGAATATAAGGATTTCAAGCGGGTCATGGATCGCCGGAATCATAACCTCCATGGAAACATTGATCCCAGCAAGGACGCCATCGAAACAGTGTATTTCGACAAGTTCACGCCGCTTTACGAAAGAGGGGCTGATCCGATTCTTGAATTGTTCAAGAACAAAGAAGCTGTATTCGATGTGGCTGGTGTGCTCGCTCGGTACCACGATGTTCACACATTCCTTCGGTACGTGTTGGGCCTACTTAAGGAGAAACCCAGAGCCGAGATCGAATTGATAATGGAGGAATCGACGTTTGGGTATGACATTTCACGCGAACGTGTGGGTCGCCTTTTTCCGTCACATGAAGTCATGATGGTGATGCCGCTCAAGTACGATGACGAATTGAATATCGATTGGCGGTAGTGGCACAAAACAGCCCTCCGAAGCAAAAGCGTCAATGGCAGTTTTGTCCGCAGTGCAGTCACAACTTCGAATCCCGCCATCGTACGGAATCAACACTAAGCAGCCTTTGCATATGTGACCTGCCAAGCGACCCCAAGACTAACGATCAGGCGCGGGCAGATGTCCTTCGGTTTCTTCCATATGACGATAGAAATCGCGCAGGGTTTTGCCCTTTTCGGGTTTGAACCGCTCTTCCATCTCGGTCATCGCTGCAATCCGGTCGACGCGGAACATCCGGAACGTATCCCGCAACTCGCACCACCCCACCACAGTCCAGACCTTGCCCCAGAACCACAGCCCCAGTGGCCGGATCACGCGATCCGAAACCTGACCTTTGGCGTCCGTATAGCTTAGCCGCAATCGCAGGCTTTGCTCCACCGCCGCCTCTACCTGATCCAGTTGCGCGCGGATGCTTTCGGTCATTTCCGGCGCAAACGCGCGGATTTGCACCGCGCGGGCCTGCGCGCGGGCGTCGGGCGGCAGGACCTCTTCGATCTTGATCAACGCTTCCTCGGCAGCTCGCGCCATGGTTGCGCCACCCCAGGACCGGATCAGGCGCGCACCCGCCACAAGGGCGGTGATTTCGTCCCGTGTGAACATCAGCGGAGGGATGTCATGGCCGTCCTCCATCACATAGCCATATCCGGCCTCGCCCGAGATCGGCACGCCGGTGGCCATCAGATCGGCAATGTCGCGATAGATCGTGCGCGGGCTGACTTCCAATGCTTCGGCCAAAGCCCGCGCGGTGGTGCGCCGACCGCCCCTCAGATGCTGAATGATCTCGAACAGGCGATCAGCGCGACGCATCAATTTGCTCTGAAAAAGGCGACCGAGTTGCCGTCCGGATCCTCGGTATAGATGAACTGACCCGCCGGGATCGTGACGGGCGGCGACACCACTTTACCCCCCGCCTCCATCACTTTGGACGCCAGCGCCTCCAGCGTGTCAGGTGCGGCCAGATGCACGGTTGGGCCAGTGCCCCGCGCCGCAGGCTTGCCGGGATAGAGATGCCCGGCCACACCTTTTTCCGGGTCCTGGTTCTGGAAAATTGCAATCGGGTTCGGGCCATCCTCCAGCACCGCGAAATCGGCGAACCCGAGGGCCTTGTAGTAATTTTGCGCGGCGTCGAAATCGGTCACGGGAAGTTCTGCCCAGACAATGGCGTGGGTTGGATTGAAACTCATCACAGTATCCTCTCAGCTTAGGTGATACCGTCCTTTTCGCCCACCCCTGTTGCCAACATGGTGTCAGCATCCGTCAACAGGCCCATATTTGTGGCATAGGAAAATCGGCTTGCCCCCGCGCGCGGGATGCGGCCTAGTTCAGCAAAATCCGGATCGACGAGCGAGGCGATGATGAAAGACACGGCACCGCAAACCATTTACCTGAAGGATTACAAGGCATTCGGCTGGATCGTGGAGTCGGTGCACCTGACCTTTGACCTGGCGGCCAGTGCCACGCAGGTTACCAGCCGCATCGCGTTCCGCCCCGATCCAGCGGCTGAGGCGCAACCGTTTTTTCTGCATGGCGAAAAGTTGAAGCTGCTGAGTGCGACCGTAGACGGTACGTCCGTGACACCGGATGTGACAGACGAGGGCCTGAGCTGCGACGTCCCTGACGCGCCCTTCGTTTGGGAGGCCGTGGTCGAGATTGATCCGGCAAACAACACCGCCCTTGAGGGGCTTTACATGTCAAACGGCATGTACTGCACCCAGTGCGAGGCCGAAGGGTTCCGCAAGATCACGTATTACCCCGACCGCCCCGATGTGATGAGCGTGTTCACCGTGCGCATCAACGGCGACCTGCCCGTGTTGCTGTCCAACGGCAACCGCGTAACCCAAGGTGACGGTTTCGCGGAATGGCACGACCCGTGGCCCAAACCCGCCTACCTTTTTGCGCTGGTCGCCGGTGATCTGATCGCCCATCCCGGTCAGTTCACCACCCGGTCGGGTCGCGACGTGGAACTGAACCTGTGGGTCCGTCCCGGCGACGAACATAAATGCGCCTTCGGGATGGAAGCGCTCAAGGCCTCGATGAAATGGGACGAAGATGTCTATGGCCGGGAATACGATCTGGACATCTTCAACATCGTTGCCGTCGACGATTTCAACATGGGCGCGATGGAAAACAAGGGGTTGAACGTGTTCAACTCCTCCGCCGTTCTGGCCAGCCCCGAAACCGCGACCGACGGGAATTTCGAACGGATCGAGGCGATCATAGCGCATGAGTACTTCCACAACTGGACCGGGAATCGCATCACGTGCCGCGACTGGTTCCAACTGTGCCTGAAGGAAGGGTTGACCGTGTTCCGCGATGCGCAGTTCACATCTGACTTGCGCTCGGAACCTGTAAAACGCATCGGTGACGTGATCGACTTGCGCGGTCGCCAGTTTGCCGAGGATGGCGGGCCTTTGGCGCATCCCGTGCGGCCGGAGAGCTTTCAGGAGATCAACAATTTTTACACCGCGACGGTCTACGAAAAAGGGGCCGAGGTCATCGGGATGCTGAAAACGCTGGTCGGGGATGACGCGTACAGCCGTGCGCTGGACCTCTATTTCGACCGCCATGACGGGCAGGCCTGCACGATTGAAGACTGGCTAAAGGTGTTTGAAGACACCACAGGGCGCGACCTGTCGCAATTCAAACGCTGGTACAGTCAGGCGGGCACACCGCGCGTACAGGTCGAAGATGCGTGGGACGATGGCACCTATACGCTGACGCTCACGCAATCTTTGCGCTCCACACCCGCCAGCCCCGACCCGCAGCCGCAGGTCATCCCGGTGGCCGTGGGCCTGCTGGGTCCAAACGGAGACGAGGTGCGCGGCACGCAGGTGCTGGAACTGACCGAAGCCGCGCAAAGCTTCACCTTTGATGGCCTCGCCGCGCGCCCCGTTCCGTCGATCCTGCGCGGGTTTTCTGCCCCGGTGGTGCTGGAACAGGACATGTCAGCAGATCAACGCGCCTTCCTTCTGGCCCACGACACCGACCCGTTCAACCGGTGGGAAGCCGGGCGCCAATTGGCCCGCGCGAACCTGATGGCGTTGGCAACCGGGGATGCCACGCCGGACAACGCTTATCTGGACGGGCTACTGGCCTTGCTGCGGGATGACAATCTGGACCCGGCCTATCGCGCGCTGATGCTGTCCCTTCCGGGGCAATCGGAACTGGCGGGCGCGCTGCATGATGCGGGCCATGTGCCGGACCCACAGGCGATCTGGACCGCATCCGAAACCCTGCGACAGGCGATGGCGCAGCATTTCCAGGATCTGATCCCGCGCCTTTATGCCGAATGCCAGGTTGACGGCCCCTACCGCCCGGACCCTGACCAGACCGGCAAGCGATCCCTAGCGGGCGCCATGCTCAGCCTGCTGAGCCGCACGGACGGGGGCGCACAGGCCGCGCAGCAATATGCCAAGGCCGACAACATGACCCTGCAACTGGGCGCGCTGGCGGCCCTGCTCAACACCGGCAAGGGAGAGGTTGAGGCGCAGGCCTTTTATGACCAATGGCAACATGACCGGCTGGTGATCGACAAATGGTTCGGCCTGCAGATCATGCAATCCGCTCCAGAAAACACGGTCGAAACGGCCCGTAACCTGACCCAACATCCGGATTTCCACTGGAAGACGCCCAACCGCTTCCGCGCTGTCATTGGCGCGATGGCCATGCACCACGCCGGGTTCCACAACGCAGATGGCAGCGGTTATGCCCTGCTGGCCGATTGGCTGATCCGGCTGGACCCGGTGAATCCGCAGACGACAGCGCGCATGTGCTCGGCCTTCCAGACATGGCGGCGCTACGACACCGACCGGCAGGCGCTGATTAAGGCGCAACTGGAGCGCATCCTGTCGACGGAGGGCCTGTCGCGGGACACAAACGAAATGATCGAACGCATATTGGAGGCCTGATCCATGGCAAAAACCGTACTCATCACAGGGGCCAGCGCCGGGATTGGCGCAGCCACGGCGCGTTTGGCCGCATCCAAGGGCTATGACGTCGCCATAAACTACAACAGCGATCAGGCGGGCGCCGAGGCGGTTGCCGCAGATGTCCGCGCCGCTGGCCAGCGCGCCATTGTCATTCAGGCGGACGTGTCAGACCCGGATCAGATCACGGCCCTGTATGCCACTGTCGATGCGGAATTCGGCCAGCTCGATGCGCTGGTGAACAACGCAGGCATCGTGGATCAATCCGAACCGGTCAGCCAGATGAGCTATGAGCGTCTGCGCCGAATGTTCGACATCAACGTGATCGGCGCGATCCTGGTCGCGAAAGAGGCGGTGCTGCGCATGCAGGCTCAGGGCACGGGCGGGGCGATTGTGAACCTCAGCTCTGCCGCCGCGCGTCTGGGGTCAGCCAATCAGTACGTGGACTACGCGGCCTCCAAGGCGGCCATCGACATCTTTACCAAGGGGCTCAGCGACGAGGTCGCCGGGGACAATATCCGCGTAACCGCCATCCGCCCCGGCCTGATCGAGACTGAAATCCACGCCAAGGGCGGTCAACCCGGACGCGCAACCCGGCTGGCCCATCAGGTGCCGATGAAGCGGTCCGGCAGCGCCGAGGAATGCGCGGACGCGATCCTGTATCTGATGTCCGATCAGGCGAGCTATGTCACGGGCACCGTGCTGGACGTGTCCGGCGGGCGGTAATGGCCCCGTTTGAATACCGATCAGACGGGCGCAATCCCCGCACGATTGCTGCGCTGGCGGTGGCGTGGGTGTTGCTGCTGCTGGCCTATGTGGTGCTGAACGCAGCGCCGTGGATCCTGGCCCTGCTGGCAGCGACCACCCTTCCCGCGATCCGCGACCTGTGGATGAACCCGCAAAGCGGGCTTCGGCTGGATGAAACCGGGCTCACCTGGTCATCTGGTCGCCGCACGGGAGAAGTGGCCTTGCCAGAAATCGCTGAAATCCGGTTGGATCGCACCTGGGATTTTTGCATCCGTGCATCCATCGTGTTGAAAACCGGAAAGAAGGTCAGGCTGCCTGCGGAATCCACGCCCCCGGACGAGGTGCTGGAACAGGAACTGACCGCGCGGAACATTCCGGTCAGCCGTCATCCGTTTTCGTTGTTCTGACACGGGCACTTGCAGAGTTAGACGCGCATCGCTGGGCCGTGGTGCGGCGATCCGACTTGTCGTTTTCGTCCCATTGACCACAATCCCGCAACGGTGCGTTTCCCACATCCCCGCCTTCGCCATGCAATTTCCCGACCTCGCACCGGAGAACACCCCGCCCGCGCCATCATTGCGCCCCAAAGCGCCAGCATACCAGTAGGTGAAATTTATGTGACCCTCACCTTTGGGACTTGGTATGTTTAAGAAAGCGTTGCGGAAATTGTCACTCAGACCCCAACCCACCTATCCCGTTCAACCGATGGAGGCCGAGCGTTTGCCTGAACGCACCGTCGCCCGATTTGCCGGGACCCGTTGCCCCGAGGATGTGTTAACCATCCCGGTCCATGAACAAAGCCCTGAACAAATGGCGCGTTATCAGCACCAGACCCGCGGTCAATTTCTGGCTCGACAGGAACGCTGGGACGACCTGTGTGACGAGGTGCGGCGTGCAGATCATGCCCGCGACACCACACCGGGCGGCATGCCTGTGTCCGAACTGCTGTTGTTTGGCGCGCGCTCTGATGTGGTGTACGCGGTGGAACACGCCCTGCTAGACGGCACCCCGCCAAAAGACGCACCGCTGCTGGACGGTATCGCCGCGTTCGAAGCGCTGCGGATGGAATACCCCAACGATCCTGTGATCGCCTTGATCGTGGCCCTGTCGCATATCGACATCGCCTGGGCCTGGCGCGGGGCCGGTTGGGACGCACCCGTGCCGAAACCCAACCGCCGCGCCTTTGTCGCACACATGCAGCGGGCCGAGGAACTGTTGTCCCCCTATTGCGGGATTGAACTGGACAGCCCGGTATTGGCCGCAGCACGCTGCTCGCTGTTTGCAGGCGGGCAGCAAAGCGACCGGCAGATCGCTGACGAATATGAGGACCTGATCGACCTCGACCCCGGCAATCACCGGCACATGCGGGCGATGGGCAATCACCTGTTGCCGCGATGGTTCGGGTCCTTCCAGGACCTGGAGCTGGAGGCCCGCCGCACCGCCGCGCGGACCCAGGATATCTGGGGCGATGGCGGTTACACGTGGGTCTATTTTGACGCCATTGCGGTGGATGACGAAGCCTGCGCGCTGGTCGATGTGGACTTCTTCATCGACGGGTTGCGGGACATCATCAAAACCCGACCCGATCAGGAAATGGCCAACCTGCTATGCGCCTTCTGTGCAGTCGCAATCCATCATGGCACCGGGTCAAATGAACGTGCGGACCTGAACCGCATCCAGATCGCGGAATGCGCCAAATGGCTGATCCGCGATCATTTGACCGAAGTCTACCCACTGGTCTGGGCTCATGCCGCTGAAGGGTTCGACAACAATGCGCGCATCACCTCCATCTCGCGCTTTGCTGCACGCGGGAAAGCTGACGCGCTGCAAGCGATCTGCGAACAGTTCCGCGAGGATATCGAGGCCGGTCTGCGGATCACCTACACCCCTGACGGGCCCGAGCTGCATCCGGGCTGAGCACCCTTGCCCATGCCGGCAGGCTGGCCTAGAAGCAGGCCTGCCCACGCGGATCAAAGGTGACTCATGCTCGACCTGTCTTACGAGACCCCCACGCCCAAAACCATCGCCGGTGCCAAGCACGATTGGGAACTGGTCATCGGGATGGAGGTGCACGCACAGGTATCCTCGAACGCCAAGCTGTTTTCGGGAGCCTCCACGGCCTTTGGCTCGGAACCCAACTCGAACGTCGCTTTCGTTGACGCGGCCATGCCCGGCATGCTGCCGGTCATCAACGAATATTGCGTCGAACAGGCGGTGCGCACCGGTCTTGGCCTGAAGGCCGAGATCAACCTGACCAGCGCCTTTGACCGCAAGAACTATTTCTACCCTGACCTGCCGCAGGGTTACCAGATTTCCCAGCTTTATCATCCGATTGTCGGAGAAGGTGAAGTTCTGGTTGAACTCGGTGACGGCACCGCGCGGCTGGTTCGGATCGAACGCATCCACATGGAACAGGACGCAGGAAAGTCGATCCACGACATGGACCCGCATATGTCCTTCGTGGACCTGAACCGGACGGGTGTCTGCCTGATGGAAATCGTGTCGCGCCCTGACATCCGTGGGCCTGAAGAAGCAGCGGCTTACATTGCGAAGCTGCGGCAGATCATGCGGTATCTGGGTACCTGTGATGGCAACATGCAGAACGGCAACCTGCGGGCTGATGTGAACGTGTCGGTCTGCCTGCCAGGACAGTACGAGAAGTATCAGGAAACGCAGGACTTTTCGCATCTGGGTACGCGCTGCGAAATCAAGAACATGAACTCCATGCGTTTCATCCAGCAAGCCATTGATTACGAAGCGAAACGCCAGATCGCGATCCTGGAAGGCGGTGGGGAGATCGACCAGGAAACGCGGCTTTATGATCCGGACAAGGGTGAAACGCGGTCGATGCGGTCCAAGGAAGAGGCGCATGATTACCGCTATTTCCCCGATCCCGACCTGTTGCCGCTGGAGATCGAACAGGGCTGGGTGGACGACATCAAGGCGTCCCTGCCGGAGCTTCCGGACGAGAAAAAATCGCGGTTTATCAAGAACTTCGGGCTGAGCGACTATGACGCCTCGGTGCTGACCGCCGAGGTGGTGAATGCCGCCTATTTCGAGGATGTGGCAGGCGCTGCGGGTGATGGCAAGCTGGCGGCGAACTGGGTCATCAACGAACTGTTCGGACGGCTGAACAAAGAAGACACCGACATCGAAAACAGCCCCGTGTCCCCCGCCCAACTGGCGGGCATCATCCGGCTGATCAAATCAGATGCGATCAGCGGCAAGAGCGCCAAAGACCTGTTTGAAATCATATACGTAGAAGGTGGCGACCCCGAGGCCATCGTCGAAGAACGTGGCATGAAACAGGTCACCGACACCGGCGCAATCGAGGCCGCCGTGGACGAGATCATCGCCGCCAATCCGGCCCAGGTGGAGAAGGCGAAAGAGAACCCGAAACTGGCCGGTTGGTTCGTCGGTCAGGTGATGAAGGCGACGGGCGGCAAGGCCAACCCGAAGGCGGTGAACCAGATCGTCGCGGCGAAGCTGGCGCAGTAGGCCAAAGGGCGAAAATGTACAAAACGGGGCAACTCTCATTGCCCCGTAGCCCCAAAACGTACAGACATTATCGGACGTACTCCCTAACGCACCCTTAACAAGTATTGGTTGAACGACGCCCCACAACTTCCTACGTTTAACGTGTTCAGGAGGTAATCAGTGCGATGAGCGGTCTTCAAACTCTGGCAGAGCACGGAACCGGATTGTGCCTGCTGGCCGTCGGGGTCAGCAACGGCGCTGTTGCGGTGTCCGGTGCGGTGCTGGGGGCGGCGGCGCTCGACACGTACCTAAAGTGCGCCAATCGCGGGGCCAAACGCGCGGCGGAAAATGCGCTGAAGGCGATGGCCGAAAACGCGCCGGATTTGCAGGCGGCTGATGTGTCGGCGGCGCAGAACCTGATCCAGACCACGCCGCTCAATCTGGACCCTCAGCAACTGGCCGCCGCGATTGATCGGTACGACGCACCAACCGTTGTGCTAGTGACCACCTTTGGCGACCGTTACACCAAGGCAGAACCGGGTGTGCAGGCCGCCTTGCTGGCCGCTGTCAGCGCGGCGTTGCAGGCGATTCGACAGGACGACGCGTTTGATCGTGTGTTCGTACAGGACATGGTAATCGCCGTCCTGCGCGAACAAGGTGCTTTGCGGAAAGAGGTACAGCGCGGGCGGGAGGAAAACCGCGACCTGCACGCGCAGACTCAGACAATGATTGCCGAGCTAATGGAAAAGGTGGACCGCCACAAACTGTCCGAATCCCTGGTCATTGCACTGGCCCGCAAATACGCAGAAGGCAGCCCGATGGATTTCGAGGCAGCCTACGCCGGTCTGGAACGTGCGCTGGAGGTCGCGGCGGAGGCACGGGACCGGTTGCCGGGCAACGTGTCAGACGCGGTGACGGTGGTGGAGCGGCGGGTCAGGGAATTGAACGACGCCGGTGAGGTCGACGCGGCGGAGGATGCGCTGTGGGAGGAACTGGAACGAGCCGAAGCGGCGCAACTGCGGCTGGTGGAACGCGGGCTGGAACAGGTGGTGCTGACCCGGAACGTGAACCGGGCCGTGGCGTTGGAGATGAAGAAGTGGACTCTGGAAGACGGTGGGTTTCAAGACCTGCAAGTAGTTCAGGATGTCTGGTACGTGCGCGGACGGGACAAGGGGCTGCGCTTTGATCTGGAGGTGTCGATTGGGCTGGCGGAGGTGTGTTGTGGTAGGGCCACCACCAACGACGAACGCGGTACAGCGTTGAACGACAAGGGGGTTGCGCTGTGGACCCTCGGCCAACGCGAGAGCGGCACCGCGCGGCTGGAACAGGCCGTGACAGCCTTTCGCGCCACGCTGGAGGAATGGACGCGGGACCGCGTGCCGCTGGACTGGGCCGGGACACAGAACAATCTGGGCAACGCGCTGGAATCCCTCGGGGAACGGGAGAGCGGCACTGCGCGGCTGGAACAGGCCGTGACCGCCTATCGCGCCGCCCTGCAAGAACAGACACAGGACCGCGTGCCGCTGGACTGGGCCACGACGCAGAACAATCTGGGCACTGCGCTGCAATCACTCGGGGAGCGCACGAGCAGCACCGCGCGGCTGGAGGAGGCTGTGACCGCCTATCGCGCCGCGCTGGAGGAACGAACGCGGGACCGCGTGCCGCTGGACTGGGCCGGGACGCAGAATAATCTGGGTATTTTGGAACTGGCGTTTTTCGACAAGACTGGGGATGAAACGCGGTTGGACGCGGCGGACCGATACGCGGCATTGGCGCGGGAGGTGTTTGTGGAGGCCGGGGCGGATCACTATGTCTCGATGGCAGATGACCTGATCGCGGCGATTGCCGCGCGGCGGGCGGGGTGAGGTGGGGTGCGGTGGGTTTCACCCACTCTACGGCGCCGAGAGGCGGGGGATCGGCGGGCCGTGGTGCGGCGAACCGACAGAGGTTGGGGGCACTTAGAGCGAGGTGCGTTTCATCGGCAACGCCGAACGCTGCCTCTCGCCCTTGGCTCGAACGCGCCCGGCGTTACGCACCGTTTCCAATAAAACGCAACACGCTGTAATCTCTCCACGTCTGCGTGACCGACCAGCGAAGGGACGTGGTCCGCAAAATCGCCGTGCCGGTGGGCGGCACGACGATCGCCCGGCGGGCTTTCCGCCCTTGAGTCCGGGCGGGGTGACATTCCCGGTCAGGCCCTGCCCAGCTTTCGTCCGGGTGAAAGCTCGGCTACCCTGCCCCTGCCCTAACCCGGAGACCTTTATGACCCGCCCCTTCCTCTCCTCCGTGATGGAGGTTCGTCCTGAGTGGATCGACTATAACGGTCATCTGAACATGGCCTATTATAACGTGCTGTTCGATCACTGCGCGGACGAGGTTTATGACATCTTCGGCTTTGGCCCCGACTATGCAGAGACGCGGGGGTTCACGACCTACACGGCGGAGTTTCACCTGTGTTACGTGCGCGAACTGCATGTGCACGACAAGGTGCGGGTGAGTTTTCAGCTGATCGACATGGATGAGAAGCGGTTCCATTCCTATCAGGAGATCCATCACGAGGATGGCTGGCTGGCGGCCACGGGCGAGGCGCTGGCGCTGCATATCGACATGTCGGGGCCGAAGGTGGCGGCGATGCCGGAGGATGTGCATGCCAACGTGCAGGCGATGTATAAGGCGCATCAGGCGCTGGAGCGGCCTGCCCGGGTGGGGCGTTCGGTGGGAATACGCCGCAGGTGAGCGCGCGGGCTTGGCCTGCGGGGCGGGGCCTGCTACATCGCGCGGCGGGAGAGTGTGATGCCGCAATTTGAATACAAGGTGATCCCCGCGCCGGTAAAGGCGGGCAAGGCCAAGGGGGTCAAGACCTCGGAAGGGCGGTTTGCCCATACGGTCGAGGGTGAGTTGAACCGGATGGGGGAAGCGGGCTGGGAATACCTGCGCGCGGAACTTTTGCCGCAGGAAGAGCGCAGCGGGCTGAAGGCGGCGCAGACCAAGTGGCGCACGGTGCTGGTGTTCCGGCGGCTGGTGGAGGTGGCGGAAGATCCGTTACATGCGCGGGTGGTGGAGACGCCGGTGGCCGCGCCTGAGCCGATGCCGGTGCTGCCCCCGGTGGTGGCGGCGGAGAGTGATCCGGTTGACCCACCTCTGACGGCGGACGACACTACCGTCGTGCCTTTGCCGACCCGGACTGACGACGAGGACGAGACTCCGCGCTAGCCGAACGGGTGGCGTGGGCCTTGCGGATGCGGGTGTCGTTTGCGCGGGGACCTGCGTTGCGGTCCGCGTTGCGCCAGGTGCGGCGGTCGTTTCCTTCAGGGCTGAACGTGAAACGGGGCGCATCGCGTGAGGTGTCCGCGCGGCGGGTGACGGGCGTGATTTCGTAAGGTTCAGGCAAGAGGAAGGCAGAGGTGTCGATCCGGCGCAGGGTGTCACGCTGGGGGGTGTCCTGTGCCTGCGAGGTGGCCACGCTGAGGGTGAGGCCGAGCGTGAAGGCCAGTGTGGCGAGGGCTGTGTTGCGGCGTGTCATTTGCGTGTCTCCGTGAATTCGCGGTGTGTTCGGGGTGTTTGCAATATCTGTCAGATGGCCTGGAAATGACGGGCGGCTCCATGGGTCGAAAGGGGCAGAACAGGGCGAATAAACCTAAGTCGTATGCCTGTTTTGTTGGGTTTTCGGCGTATTCGGCAACCCGTGCAGACCAAGGCCGTGCACATTCGTCCCATAAGGACGAAACCGTGCTCTCCCACGGCGCGCGCGGCTTTCAAAGCGGACTCGCCCAAGATGGCTTTCGGCACAGCAGGGGAAATCGAACTAAGTGAGGAACTGGTGAAAGACCTTGGACCAAGCGTGAAAGACAGTTTTTCGAATTCCATTGACCCAAAGCTCACTTTCGAAACGCAAAATTTGCCTTGGAGGGAAAACCCGTTCAGTCGTCATAATCGCAAATTTCTATTTGTCAGTTGCCGGAAAACACTGGTTTGGCGAGCGTCAAATTCATGCATTTGGTCGGAGCGTTGCATCATCAGTTTTAGTGGGTGAATTTGTTGATGAAACAATTCTACGGAGAGGTACTACCGTGCAAAACAGCTTAGAAATCTGGAAGTTCAGACTACAGGTCTTTCAGACCCTCTTATCGGTTGTTGGGCTGATCGCGCTTTTGTTGGCATTTGCGCAGTGGAGGGCATCCGTGCGACGCGACAACCTCAACACCTATGTTTTGCTCGCACAAGGTTGGAACAATCACCTGATGACCTTTGTCGAAAAGCCTGACCTTAGACCGTACTTCAAGGACGGGCTGGACGTATCGGCAGACGACCCATTGGCTCAGAGAGTTTTGGCAGTTGCCGAAGTAAGGCTCGACTTGATGGATGGCTTACTCACTTACATTTCCCAACAAGGTTGGACGCCAGATGAAACCTCCGGTTGGCAAAACACGTTTCGTGACGCGTTTGCCTCAAGCCCTGCACTTTGCCGGGTCCATGCCGGCAGCACATCCAGCTATGGTTTGATTAATCCCTTGGCCCGAAGCCAGTGTTCCACGAGATAGGCAATCCAAATTTGCGTAAGTCTTTTTGCACTGGTGAATAATGCCAATTCCATCGGTCTTTTGAGTTCATTGTGCGCTCACCCCGCTGCAATTAGTTGTGTCAGTGTTGCCGTTGTTGTCAGTCCTTTGGGACGTAAGTATCTTGTAGAACTTGACCCTAAATCGGTACAACAGTCGACTTCGGTCGGTGATTGACGAGCGTCAAGGGCGCGCCTTCCTGAATTCACTTCAGAAACGGGCAATAAGCGTCCGACGCTCGTGCAGGGGCTTTGTGCTTATCATTTCTAAAGCAGAATCACGCACACTGCTTACGCTCCATTTGGGGGCAGCGGAGCGGCTTTGAGTGAAAGTCGGCGGGGCGGTTCACAACACCCCTGCCCCTGCGCCAAAGGGTTGTGGCAACCCTTTGGCCTCCGTTTAGCATTGTTCTGTCGCGGCCTCGTCAGCCCAAAAGGTGGTGTAAGCCAGGAGGGCAGTTGTCCCTCCACGCGATCCCTGCTCAAGCTTCGCGATTTAGACCTGCTCAAACCGTCAGCAGGCCGACCCTCCGATCATGTCAGGTGCGCGCGGGTGCATATCCAGCGATAGGTTGCTCTGCGCCAGTCACCCCCGCAACTGCGCGACGATGTCGAGCGCGGCGGGGCGGGTCAGGCGGGTGAAGTCGATGTCTGTGAGCGCCATCGCTTCTCCGGTGAAGGGGTCGTTGATTTGCCGGGTCTGGGATTTGGCGATGCTGTCGAAATTGATGCCCGCAGTCAGGGACAACAAGACAAGGGGTGTGTGGTATGTGGACATCTGAACCTCCATGCGGCTGATGAGGTTCAGTTGGGGCCGTTACGCCCGGTTTCGCCATCGGTCGCAGGAGGCAAGGATGGCGGGCTAAACCAAAGTCGTAAGAGCCTTTGCGGAGTTGTGGCGGGTCAGAAGACGATGTTCATCATCGTAAGCGAGACGATCAGGAACAGGATCGTCATGATGCCACCGCTTTTCATGAAATCGGTCACCTTGTAGCCCGCTGGCCCCATGATCAGGGCATTTACCTGGTGGGTCGGGATCAGGAAGGAATTCGAGGTGGAGATCGCCACTGTCAGGGCGAAGATCGCCGGGTCGCCCCCGGCCGCCACGGCGATGGACACCGCCAGCGGGACCAGCAGGACCGTGGCCCCGACATTGGACATGACCAGCGTGAAAGCAGTGGCCAGCAGTGCAACACCTGCCTGTAACCCCCAGATTGGCCAGCCGTCCAGCAGCGCGAGGATCTGTTGCGCAATCCAGGCGGCTGTGCCGGTGTTCTGGACCGCCTGCCCCAGCGGGATCAGGCTGGCCAGCAGGAATACGGTGGGCCAGCTGACGGCCTCGTAGGCCTCGTCAATGCGCAGAACATTGGTGGCAATCATGCCCCCTGCCCCGACCAGAAGTGCGAGTGACAGGCGCAGGTCGGTGAACAGGATCAGCGACACCGCAATCGCGAAGAACAGCAGCGCCCAGACGACCTTGTTCGGGCGAATGTCCTCCATCGGGAAATCGCTGGTGACGACCACGAAGTCGCGGTTGCGGGTCAGGCGGGCCAGACTGTCCCACGCGGTGAATGCCACCAGCGTGTCACCCGCCCGGAAGGGCACGGTGGAAATGTTGGTGGCTTCGTGCTCCTCGGTCTCCACAAGGCTGAGCGTTTCACCCCCGCGATGGATGGCCAGAAGACCGAGACCGTAGGTTTTGCGCATCAGCACGTCGCGGGCGGTTTTGCCGATCAGGTCGGAATCGGGGGGGATCACAACCTCAGCCACGCCTGCGACTGTGGGCGCGTAAGCCTCGGCAAAGATGTCGAGTTCGGGCAGCACCTGCAGCCCGTAGGAGAACGCGATTTCCTCGATCACCTTGCGACGGCCCATGATGGCGAGCCGGCAGGGGTCTTCGACCTGGGTCGACAGGATCGGGGTAAACCAGCGTTGGCCGCGATGGTAGGAGCCCACGATATAGAGGTTATGGGCCAGCATGATGTCGGCGAATGTCTGCCCGCGCAGGATGGAGCCTTCGGGCACCACAACCTCGACCAGATCAGATTTCAGGCCGTAGATTTTCTTCAGGTATTTCTGCACCGACTGGCCGCTGCTCGCCTCGTCCCGGGCGGCGTGGTCGGGCAGGACCCAGCGTCCCAGCAGCACGAAGTAGAGGATGCCGGTCAGGACGAGGCAGAGGCCCACGGGCGTGACCGAGAACAGCGAAAAGGGCCGCATCTGCGCCTCTTCCGGCAGGGTTTCGTTCGAGGTCACGATCAGGTCGTTGAGCAAGATCAGCGGGGACGAGCCCACCAGGGTGACCGTGCCGCCAAGGATGGCGCAAAATCCCATGGGCATCAGCAGGCGGCTGAGCGGGATGTCGGTGCGGGTGGAAATCCGGCTGACCACGGGCAGGAACAGCGCTGCGGCACCGACATTCTGCATGAAGCTGGAGATGATGCCGACCGTGCCCGAGATGATGGGGACAATGCGCGCCTCGGTCTTGCCGCCGTATTTCAGGATGGTGGCGGCGACCTTGCTCATCAATCCGGTGCGATCCAGACCCGCGCCGATGATCATCACGGCGATGATCGAAATCACGGCGTTGGACGCGAACCCTTCGAACAGGCGGGTGGGATCAGCCAGGTTGCTGAGGCCCGGTACCTGCGAGAGCAGGCCAAGGGTGACCATGACCAGGATGGCCGTGAAATCAATGCGGAAGGTTTCGGTAATGAACAGGATGACGGTGACGGCCAGTATGGCCAGCACCACCATCATTTCGGTCGTGAGTACAATGTCCACCCGGTTTGCGCCTCCCTTGGGAGGTATCATTTCACAGAATGCGCACCGTTGGTAATTTTGTTTCGCGGTTGCGGTGGGTGTGTCGCATCTGGGCCATAGTTTGAGGTGGTCAGGCCGCGCTAGGACACCATTTTCTTCGGCTCTGGCAGCTTGTCCGCGTTCTTTGCCGCCCACTCGTGCATTTCATAGAGCAGCGGGATCAGGCTTTGGCCCAGTTCGGTCAGGCTGTATTCCACATGGGGCGGGATGGTCTGGAAATCCTTGCGCAGGACAAACCCGGTTTCCTGCAGTTCCGTCAACTGCCGCGTCAGGGTGCGATGGGTGATGCGCCCAAGGTTGCGTTGCAGCTGATTGAACCGGCAATTGCCTTGCGCCAGCCAGTAGATGATCAGCAGTTTCCACCGGCCCGAGATGGCGGAAATCAACGTCTCGATCTGGCAATGATCTTCCAATTCTTCCGGAATCATAGCGGTATCCCAAATGACCGTACTTGTTGCAATGCGCGTGCAATTCTACCTAGCGAGCACAACGCAGTGCTGCAATGGGGAACCAGATGGCAAAGAAGAAGATCGTGATTGTAGGCGGGGGCTATGTCGGGTTCGAGGTCGCCCAGAAGCTGGAGGCCCATGCGGACATCACGTTGATCGAGGCGCGAGAGGCATTTGTGCAGCCGCCTGCCGCAATCCGGGCGCTGGTGCAGCCTGGTTTGCTGGAGCAGATCATACTGCCTTATGATCGGTTGCTGACGTCTGGCCGGGTTGTGCGCGGACGGGCGGTTTCGGTGTCCGGGTCCGAAGTCACGCTTGCGTCAGGCGAGGCTGTTCCGGCGGACTACGTTGTTGTCGCAACCGGGTCATCTTATGCCGCCCCTTTCAAGCCGGCGGGCGACAGCATCGCGGATTTTCGCGTGGCCCATGCGGCGGTCAGCGCGAAACTGGCGGCGGCAAAATCGGTTGTGATTGTGGGGGCCGGCGCTGTTGGAACGGAACTGGCCGGGGAAATCGCGGCGGCGCGGCCGCATGTGGCGATCACGCTGGTGTCGTCCGATGACAGGCTGTTTCCGATGTATCCGACAAAGCTGGGAGAGGCGTTGCAGCGCAAACTGGAAGGGGCTGGCGTGACCGTTGTGACCGGCCAGAGGGCGCAGGATTTGCAGCATCTGGATCAGCCTTATGCCGGGTCGGTGACGTTGGACGACGGGCGGGTGATTTCGGGTGACCTGATCTTCCCTGTCGTGGGGTCCAAGCCGCAGACAACTTTGGTCGCGGACCTGCCGGGCGTCAGCTTTGGCCCTGCAGGCAGGGTGAAAACGGATGCGTGGCTGCGGCCTTCGGACCTGCCGAACGTGTTTGTGGCTGGCGACATGGCGGATGTAGGGGACGGGATGACCATTGTCGCGACGACCCGGCAGAACCCGTGGTTGGTCAAGTCGTTGAAAAAGGTTCTGGGTGGGACACCGGTGGAGCGCCTGAAACCCTATGCCCCTTGGAAAAAGGCACCGATTCTGTTGCCGTTGGGTCCGGTCATCGGGAGCAGCTGGATCTTTGCTACCATGGGCAATTGGGTCACGCGGCAGATGAAGGGCAAAGCGCTGTTCATCCCGAAGTATCGCAAAGCGTTTGGGTTGGGGGACTAGGCGCACGCCCTATCGCCGTGTGAGCCTTACCCAAATCCCATCCTTGGACCTGACCGTCAGGTGGGCCACTGGCGTCGGCGGGCGCGCTTCGTCGCGGTCCACGCGATAGTGGCGCAACAGGGTGGAGAGCAGCAGCGGACCTTCGACCATGGCGAAACCTGCGCCGGGGCAAACCCGACTGCCGGAGGAGAAGGGCATATACGCCTCGCGCAGGCAGGTGCGGCCATTTTCGGTGGCGAAGCGTCCGGGGTCGAAGCCGTCGGGATTGTCCCAAAGCCGGGAGTGGCGGTGCAGGTGCCAGGGGCTGAGCACCATTTGCGAGCGCAGTGGGATGTCGCGGTCGCGGAACCGTTCCGGGCAGGTGGTTTCGCGCACCATCATGGGCACGGGCGGGTAGAGGCGCAGCGCCTCGCGGAACACATCGCGGCTGATCTGCAGTTTGGAAACGGTGCTGAAGCCCGGATCGTCCAGCGCGGCGGCCTCGGCAGCGACTTTGTCCTGCCAGTCAGGGTACAGCGCCATGAGGTAGAGCGTCCACGCCAGGGCAGAGGCGCTGGTTTCGTGCCCGGCGAGGAAGAAGATGGCGACCTGATCAATCATCTCTTCGGTGTCGAACCGGTCGCCGGTTTCAGGGTCCGCCGTGGTCATGATCTTGGTCGCGAGGTCGTTGGGGGCGGTTCCGGCCTCAATCTGGGCCATGCGTTCTGCCGTGAGGCGACCGATCAGGGCGCGGATTTCACGGGCGTTTTCGTGGGTGCCCTTGGGGTAGAACCTTGGCACCCATTTGGGCACGGGCAGGAAGGCGGCGAGGTTCAGGATGGGTTGCGCGCGCTGGTAGGCGCGGAACCGGGTGAAGACCTGCGAGGCGACCTCGTGTTCGATCGGGATCGAGAACAGCGTGCGGAAGATGACGTCAGCGGCGGCGTGACTGGTTTCCTCCTCGATCTCGATGATCTGGCCTGTGCGGTTGGCCAGCCGTTTGACGGCAGCGTCAGCCGCGGCGCGCATGGCGGGGAAGGTGTCGCGCAAGCGCCCGCCCTCGAACGCGGGGTCGATGATGCGGCGCTGGCGTTTCCATGTTTCGCCATTGGTCAGAAAGACCGAGTCGCCCAGCAGGGGCCGCAGCCCTTCACCGATGCGGTCGGATTTCGGGAAATCGTCGGGCCGGTCCTTGAGCACGGTTTTCACCAGATCGGGCTGGTTCAGCAGGTAGGACCGGAAGAAGGGCGTGCGAAACTCGGCCATCCAGGCGCGGTAGAGCCGCGCGGGTTGGGCCGACAGGATGTCCTGCCGGAACAGCCGCATGTAGCGCCAGAGCGAGACTTTGTCTGGCCGGGAGGGCGGTTTGGGCGGGATCATGCGGGCTGCACAGAGGTGTATTTGCTGACCGCTGCCTCGATCCGGGATTTCGAGGGCTGACGCCCGGCATAGCGATCGGCCAGCAAGCGCGGGCCGGCGGTGATGGCGAAATAGTCGTAGTCGCCGGGGGCATCGAAGGCGCAGAGGTACTGGAAATGCAGGCGGAAGAATTTCCAGCGCAGGTTGGCCCATGTTTCGGGCTTTAACGTCTGGGAGAAGGCAGCAGAGACGACCAGAGGCCAGCGTTTGCCTTCGGGTGCAACGCCGGTGACGGCGACGGGATCACACAGCGCGAAGGTGCAGCCATCGCCCGGGGCGGTGACGTCGATCCATGTCAGTTCGGGCCGGGTGGAGAGGTATTGCAGGTCGGCACGCAGATCATAGGCACGCGGCAGAAAGGCAACCATCGGCACCACCTGCCCCAGCGACAGGAAGGACAGCGCCGGGCCATTGTCGGGCACGCGACCCGACCGGATCAGGTCAGCCAGCACGGATACCGCCAGATGCGCGCCGGAGGAATGGCCGACGATCAGCACCTCGTCCACGTCTTCGCGCAAAGCGCGGGCGATGATGTCCGTGAACTCGTCCAAACGTGCGGCCAGGTCTGCGGGGGTCACGCCCTGATGCTGGGCCGAGTAGGCGTAGTTGTGCAAAAGGTAGTAGATATAAAACAGATTATCGTGGTCGCGGAACCAGCGGATCACAAAGGCCCCTGCCCCAAGACCCAGCAAAATGCCAACGACCTGCCCCATCCAGCCCAGCAACGCTGCGCCAATTGCGCCAAGCCCCCAGGCCAGTCCCAGCGCCAACACCAGTTGCAACAGCAGGAAGATCACCGGGTATAGCGCCGCGATCACCGGTCCCTTGCGCAGGCGCATCAACCGCCAAAGCGCGCCGGAGGCGATATAGGTCCACGCCACATGGGTCAGTTGCCGGTAGGTTGCGGGGATGGAATTGGACATGGAATTGCGCACGATGTCGGACCAAACCATCACCTCCATATCCGAGGATATGTCCTGCCCGTCAAACCGGGACTCGATGCGCCAGCCATACGTCGCCTCGGTCTGTTTGGCCTTGAGCGCGATGTCGTAGCCCGAGATTTTGGCCTGCGCGGCGGCCTCTTTCCGGTATGGTTCACGGTATTTGCGGGAATGCACGGGGTCATAGCCGGGGAAATAGAACACCCGGCGTCGACGGACGGTGGTTTGTGTCTCGCGGCTCATTCTTCTTGTCCCGCGTTATGCTCAGCCTCTGCTTTCAGGCAGGTTAACGGGATTTTGCGGCGAGAGTAAGGCCACGCGCCCTGCCCGGCCCACTGACAGCTATCCGCGATTTGGGTTTGCTTGTATCGTTGCCTGCAAACGGCCTGTTTTGGTCGAAAATCCAGAGGCATCTTGATGAACGAACACCTGATACCACCTGCGCATGAAGACAACGTGCTGGCCATTACGTTTTTCTACTATCGCGACCTGCCAGCAGCCATGGCGTTTTACGAGGATGTTCTGGGCCTGCCTTTGGCGATTGATCAGGGGTGGTGCAAGATTTACCGGATTTGCCCCGGGGCGCATGTGGGTCTGGTGGACGAAACAAAGGGCATGAACAAATGGGCGGCGGTGAAACCCGTGCAGTTGTGTATCCGTGTTTCGGACGTAGACGATTGGTATTCTTACGCTCAGGCACGTGCGTTGGATGCCCTGTCCGAGTTGTTCGTGAATGACGAGATTGGAATCCGTGCCTTTGTCTTCAATGACCCCGAAGGCTATCAGGTTGAAATTCAGTCCGCGACACGGCCCGGCGCATGAAAAGCCTGATCGTTATCAATCCGAATTCGTCGGAGACCGTCACAGCCGGCATTGACGCCGCCGTTGAACCACTGCGCGCGTTTGGCATTCCGATCCGCTGTCTGACGCTGGCCGAGGGTCCGCGTGGGATTGAAAGTCAGGTTCAGGCCGATCTGACTATTGCGCCCATGCTGGCGCTTGCCGAGGCGCAAACGGATGCGGCGGGGTACGTGATAGCCTGTTTTGGTGATCCGGGGCTGCATGCGTTACGGGACCGCTCTGCCCTGCCCGTTGTGGGCATTCAGGAAGCCTCTGTCATGACCGCGCTGACGCTGGGCCAGCGGTTTGGTGTGATCGCCATTCAGCCCCCGTCCATTCGCCGACACCTGCGCGCGTTTGGCGCGATGGGTGTGATGGATCGCTTGGCCGGAGACCGGGCGCTCGGGCTTGGGGTGGCTGATCTGGCCGATCCTGACCGGTGCCTTGGCGGCATGATTGCCACTGGCAGGCGGCTGCGAGATGACGATGGCGCCGACGTGCTGATCATGGGATGCGCAGGCATGGCGCAGTACCGCGAACAGGTGCAGGATGCTGTTGGCGTGCCGGTGGTGGAACCGACGCAGGCGGCGGTCAGCCTGGCCTTGGGTCAAATCCAACTGGGGCTGTCACATGAGGTGAGAGGGTCAAGCGCCGAAGGCTGAGCGTGTTGAGCGAGAGCTGTCGGATGGGCGTATGTGCCGTAACGTGTCAGCACTGCGCCCGGCAGACATCCAGAAACCGTTCCACCAGATCGACCCGCCCGATGTGACGGGCACGGGCGATGACGGCCTTGAAATGCCCGATCTCCTCGTGCAGCGGCAAGGCGACGACACGGTCGCCATCTATCGTGCGTCCCTGCTTGGCCGGGAAGCCGACCAGCGTAAACCCCAGCCCCTTGCCCACATAAGCCTGCGCCAGTTCGCGGGACTGCGAGGTGAAGGCGACCTGCGGGTGAATGCCCGCAGCGCGCAGCAGTGACAGGTAGGTGGGACCGGGCCCGGAGCTGTCGAGGTCGACATAGGGCATGTCCGCAAGGTCAGAGATGTGCAGGCGGTCGCGGGTGGCCAGATCGTGTGAGGCGGCCAGCAGGACGAGCGGCGGCAATTCACGGAGCACCTCGATATCGTGGCGCGCGCTGTCGAGGCCCTGGCCAAAAACGACGAGCGCATCAACCTTGCCCGTATCAAGCGCGTCGAGCAGCGTGGTGTAGCTGCCCTCTATCACCTGTATGCGCACATCCGGGTGACTGTCGCGAAAGGCCAGTACGGCGGGCAGAACATAGCGATGGGCCAGCGCAAAATGCGTGCCGATATGGATCGCGCCACGGCGGCCTTCGGACAGGTCGGTGGCGTTGCGTTCCAGCGCCCGGGCCTGGGCCAGCAGCGCCTCGGCCTGTTTGGCAAATTCGACCCCCGCCCGTGTCAGACGCACGCCCTGCGATGGGAAACGGTCAAACAGGGTGAGGCCGGTTGCATCCTCCAGCTTGTCAATTGCGGCGGATATGGCGGCGGTGGAAACATTCAATTGCCGCGCGGCCTGCGCGATCCCGCCGGAGCGCGCGGTTTCGGTCATGTAGGCCAGTTGGCGCAGGGAATAGCGAACCATCAGAAAAACCTTTCTTTGGTGATAATTTAATCAGGTTTTTCGAGCTATGGCTTGCTGATATTCTGCCCACGATCAGAAACAGGAGCGCAGGCATGGACATCATTCCTTTGACCGGTGGCCTTGGGGCCGAGATTTTTGGTGCGGATATTCGGCGGGCCGAAGATGTGGAGGCGATCCGCGCGGCGTTTGCCAAGCACTCGGTGGTCGTGTTGCGCGGGCAGGAAATCAGCCCGGATGATCATCTGGCCTTTGCCCGTCGGTTTGGACAGATCAACGTGAACCGGTTTTTCCAGGCGGTGGAGACGCATCCCCAAATCGCGATGGTGCTGAAGGAAAAGGACCAGACCTCGGCCATTGGGGAAGGATGGCACACGGATCATTCCTACGATCAGGTGCCCGCGATGGGGTCGATCCTGCACGCGATTGAAATGCCACCCTTCGGCGGGGATACGCTGTTTGTGTCCATGGGCGCGGCGTACGAAGCGTTGTCCCCCACCATGCGCGGATTTCTGGATGGGCTGACGGCGGTGCATTCTTCGCGGCACGCGTTTGGGGCAGCTGCCAAGGACAGTGAAACAACGCAGACCGGGCGGATCGGCAACGCTGCGGCGGCGACACAGGATGCGCGGCATCCGGTTGTGATCACCCATCCGCTGAGCGGGCGGCGAGGGCTGTATGTCAACCCGGGATTCACCACGCATATCGAGGGGCTGAGTGCGTCGGAATCACGGGCGATTTTGGACATGCTGTACGCCCATTGCCAGCAGCCGGAGTTCCAATGCCGCGTGCGTTGGCGGGAGGGAGACGTGACCATGTGGGACAACCGGGCGACCTGGCACAAGGCGATCAACGATTACCACGGGTATCGCCGCCTGATGCATCGGGTCACGGTAGAGGGAGTGCCACTGGTAACGGCGCAGGCGGCCTGAAACAGCGTTTGTGACGCGAAACCACGCGGTTCGCTTCTAACCCGTCTCTTCCGGTACGTAACTGAGGATATCCCCCGGTTGGCAGTCGAGGTATCGGCAGATTGCCTCCAGCGTGGCAAAGCGCATGCCTTTGACCTTGCCGGATTTGATCAGGCTCAGATTGGTTTCAGACAGGCCAATGGCCTGGGCCAGTTCACGCGATGTCATCTTGCGTTTGACCAGCTCGATGTCGAGGTTGACCACGATTGCCATAATACAACCCTACAGGATCTGGTTCATTTCGTCTTCGATCATTTCGGCCCGTTCAAGTGTCTGGCCGACTGTCAAAAAGATCATCGACAGGATAAGGAAGGTCGTTTCGAACCCCACCGGCACATAGACACCATCATGCAGAACGACGGTGTCTGACACTGTGGCCAATAGTGTCGGTATCGCCCAATACATGAGCGTGCCGCCCAGCCAGAATCCGAAACAGGCATAAGCGCTGCGCTTCAGGCAAGCGCCGACAAAGGCGAAGCTGAGCGTCGCTGCCCAGATCAATTGATGCAGAGGCAGGAATGCCAGCAGGATACAGGCCCAGGCTGCGGTTGAAATGGCTGCGGTCATCACGGCGGCGACGACCTGAATGCGTGGGTCCGTGGGCACCACGCCAATGATGTCCCAGAACGGCGCCATGTCCCCGCAAAACGTACCAAACACAAGGTCCGCCGTATCAACGCCGGTGACCAAAAGAACGGCGAGCATCGCGATGCTGGCAAGGAGTTTCATGACCTGTCTGTCCCGGTTCCAAAATTTCCTGACAACAATAGGCGGTTTTATGCTACGTGCAATATTTTATGTTTTACTTAAAGTTTTTGTTGTTTTTTATAGACGCACTTCATAGATCGCGCGTGTCGCACTGATGACAAAGGACTTTTGATCATGACCCTGAAACCCGTCTTGTTGTGCATGTTCGGTTCCGTTGTCGCGCCTTGCGAAGACGCGCAGGTGCATTGCGCGCTAGGGTTTTCCGATACGCGTGCCGCGGGCTTTGAAGCGGACCGTCAACAGTGCCTGAACATGCTGACCCCAACCTATATCCAGCCCCCGTCCAACGGCGGGACAGGTCGCGACAATGACGGGATGGAGGGCGGTGTGCTGGGCACGGGTCGGACCAGCACAGCGCGCGTTACGGTCCAAATGGTGGGGTTGCAATGTCCATCCCTGGACCTGTCGCGATGTGGTGCAGGGCTGCATGGTCCGTCTGTCGCGAACTGAGCCTGACAGCGCCTCAAACAACTCAGAGACACTTGCAATGCTGAAATTCAAGATACCGCTTTTGGCGGTCCTGTTTACGCTGGCCGCATGTCTGGCCACACCTGAAACCCAATTGGTTCCTGAAGAGCACCGGCTGACCGTGTTCGGAACCATAGACGGGCAAACACCCGGGGCCCTGCGCAGATCCGTGGATCGGAACCCCGAGGTCACGACATTGGTTCTGCAAAATGTGCCCGGATCGGTGGATGACGATGCGTCCCTGACCCAGATGGCGCGATTCATTCGCGATGCCGGATTGACCACGCGGGTTCCTTCGGACGGCATGGTTGCCTCGGGCGGGGTGGACATGCTTGCGATGGGGGCAACACGAGTGATTGAGCCCGGAGCCTGTGTTGGCGTGCACAGTTGGGCCGAAGGCGGATTGCTCGGCTCGGTCGCTGGCGCGGACCTGCCCCGCACCGACCCAGCGCATGATTTGTACCTGTCGTTTTACGAGGACATGGGCATCCCCGAATCCTTTTACTGGTTCACTCTGAGCGCTGCTGGACCGGACGATATCCACTGGATGTCCCCGCGCGAGATCAACCGGTTTCAGCTGTCGACGCGGCCCCTGCCGGACGTGTTGAACGAAACACCTGCCCAGCGTTGGGCGCGATGCGAGGCGCGCGGTTAGGCCTCTACCCGCCGCCCGGATCCCAGCCAACGAAACCAATCCCAAACCCGAAACAAGGATACGACTCCCATGACTTTGAAACCCGTTTTCTTTGCTCTTTTCGCAACTGCCCTGGCCGCATGCGGAGAACCACCTGTACAGCGCGCCCTGGTTGTTGACGGCACCCGGACCCCGACATTCGAAGCGGATCGTCAACACTGCAGCAAACTGGCCATGTCATACGACGGCAAAACAGCCAGAGACGAAGCATTGACAGGGGCGGCGATTGGCGGATTGCTGGGATTGGCCACCGGCAGTACCGACAGTGCCCTGATCGGTGCGGGACTGGGCGGTGCGATCGGCGGCGTCGAAGGCAACGCAACCTTAAATGACACGCAGCGCGACTTGTTGGTGCGCTGCATGCAAAATCGCGGTCACAACGTACTGGGATAAGGAAAGCACCCGGTTTCGGACCCGTTCGGCATGGCCTTGTCCCCCATGCCGGAGTTCACCCGCCCGACTTACCTCACCTCGGGATTGGCCATCCCCCGAAACGCCCCTTGTCACCGGTGTTTCGGGGGGCCATCAGGGCGCAGGCGCAGCGGTTCAGCCCAGTTCGGCCAGGGCCGGGAACATTTCGAGCAGCCAGAAGGAAAACGCGCTGAACGCCCCTGTAACCAGCGCAAAGCCAACAAAGATCAGCAATCCGCCCATGACCTTTTCGATGGTGCCCATATAGGGTTTGATCCGGTTCATGATCCGCATCGACCGGCTGAGAAACATGGCGGCCAGCAGGAAGGGAATCCCAAGGCCCGCCGCGTAGACGCCCAACAGGACCGTGCCGCGTGCGACCGAGGCCTCGCTGGCGGCAAGTGACAGGATCGCGCCCAGTTGGGGCCCAATGCACGGCGTCCAGCCAAAGGCAAAGGCGAGGCCCAGAACATATGCGCCAAGCGCGCTGCCGCCGGTGTCGCCGGTTTCCATTCGCGCCTCGCGGTCCAGAATCGGAATGCGGAAGAGGCCCACGAAATGCAGGCCGAAAATGATCACCACAACGCCCGAGATTTGCGCAAACAGCTGCTGATTTTGCAGGAAAAACGCGCCAAAGGCCGAGGCGGTGAAGCCCAGGAACAGGAACACCGTGGAAAGGCCCATGATGAAGAACAGGGCAGCCAGCGTTGCCTTGCGCCGCGCGTCCTGTTCGTCCTGCATCTGGGTCACGCTGACCCCGCTCATATAGGCCAGGTACGGCGGCACAATGGGCAGCACACAAGGCGAGAGAAAGCTGATCACACCTGCAAACAGCGCCACAAGCATGGCGGGGGCGAGGCTGGCGTCTATGATGTCAATTCCGAACATGTCACTGGCTTACTGCATCGCTGTGCGCAGGTCACGGGCACGGGTGGTCACATCCCTGTGGACAGGGTGAAACATCCCAGCTACCTGAAACGGTATGAGTGACGCGACCCGAACCCTTGATGCGCTGGGGCTGTTGTGCCCCCTGCCCGTGCTGAAGGCCCGAAAAGTACTAAAATCCATGGCCCCCGGCGAAGTGCTGGCTCTGCTGGCGGATGATCCGGCGGCAGTGGTGGATGTCCCGCATTTTTGCCACGAAGCAGGGCATGTGCTGGAGGGACAGCGTGACGAGACGGAGCATCAGGTCTATTTGATCCGGCGTGGCGGGTAAGGATTGCAACTGGGCTAATGTGAACGCGGCTCTTTTAGTCGGGCCTCCGCACCGTGATTGATCGTTGTCGAAACCGGACGGCTATCAGTTCTCCCCACCCGGGAGGACTTCCGGTCCCTCGCCCAGTACCTGATCAATTCGCCCAATGGCGAGATCGGTCACATCGCTGACATTGGTGCTGAGGAACACGGTGGCGCGTTCCAGTACCACAGCGGCGCCAGCTTCGCGCATCAGGTTTTCCAGTATCGGACGGGCCGCGTTGAAGAACATGGCGCGGCTTTCGTCCTGTTTGGCCGTCAACTGGCGGGTTTTTTCCAGCTGTTCCTCGCGGATGGCCTGCACTTTGGTGTCAAAGGCATCAGCGAGCACGCGAAACGCCTCTGGCTCCATCTCGGGACGGCGGTCGGTGAGTGTCTGTTCCTCTTCGGTCAGTTCGGCCTGAATACGGGCGTTTTCGGCAGCCAGCACGGCGCTGTCCGCCTCGACCTCGCGCGCGACCCGCCGGCCGAAAGCACTTTCAGTGTATAGCCGGTCGGATTCGATGGTGAGGATCGGGCTGCGGGCGACGCCGATTTGTTGCGCGTCGGCCCGTCCCGTCGGCAATGATGAAAGTGCGATGCAGCACAAGACCAGGGCAAACCGGAACAGGCGCTGCATCACAAGATCAGAACCGGGCAGAGACGGTCAGGTCAAAGGTCTGTTCGTTGTCGAACGTTTCCTTGGAAATCGCGTTGGTGAAGTTCAACCGCAGCGGCCCCAGTGCCGAATCCCAGATCAGACCGAACCCGACAACCTGGCGGAAGGACCCCGTGCTGCCCACGATGCTCTGACTACAGGTGGTGCCGCCACATCCGCCCGTGGCCGACGTGTTGACGTTGTCCAGGTTCCAAAGGTTGCCAATATCATAGAAAACAGACCCTTTGAGCCCGATTTCCTCGGGCAGGCCCAGGGGGAATTCAGCCTCGAACCGGGCCACCGCAAACAGGTTGCCGCCCAGCGAGTCGTTGGTGGTGTAGATGCTGCCCGTCCCCGCGTTCACGTCACAGGTAGAGCCCGGCACACAGCGGCTGACGATTTCGCGGGGGCCGATCCCCTGCGGTTCAAAGCCACGCATCTGCGACGGCCCCAGCTGAAACCGGTCCACCACGCGGCTGTTGTTCGATCCACGCCAGGTCAGGGCCCCACCTTCGATCGTGGCCCGCAGCGTGACCTCTTCGTTCAGAACGCGGGTCTGCGCAATCGCCCGTGCACGGGTGGAGATGTATTCGTTGTCCCCGCCCAGACCCGCAAAATCCGCACCGATTTCAAAAAGGAAACCGGCATTCGGGTTCAGGCGCGTCAGGCGGCTGTCATAGGTGTAGCTGAGCCCCAGCAGGCTGGTCCGCTGGCGACCTGTGGCGATTTCGTTTGCAATTGTGAAACCGGTCAGTTCCTGCCCCGTGGCAGAGACGCCGCGGCTGAGCATCGTCGAGGACGACCAGCCATAGCGCAACCCGATGTTGCTGCGGTCGCTGATCGGGAAGCTGAGCGATGGATTGAAGAACGTACGTTCGGTGTCGTAGTTGGCAAAGCTGGAATCCGCAGCCATGAACCCCAGATCCACGTTGAAGGCAAGGTCCCGACCCAGCAGATAGGGTTCCGTGAAGCCCAGAACATACTGTTGGCTTTCCTGCGCGGTGGACACGTTGAACGACAGGCGCTGCCCGCGACCCAGGAAGTTGTCCTCGCTGAGGCCAAGGGCCACACCAAACCCGTCATTGGTCGAGAACGACCCGCCCAGCTGCAGTGACCCGGTGGGTTGCTCTTCGACGTCGACGTCAATCACAACCTTGTCCTGCGAGGACCCTTCACGTGCCTCCACATCCGCGGTGGAGAAGAAACCCAGCGCGCGGATGCGTTCAGCAGATTGCCGGATTTCACGCGGATTGAACGGGTCACCTTCGACAACCTTGAACTGTTGGCGCACGACGCGGTCCAGTGTGGTTGTATTGCCCTCGATATCAATGCGTTCGATGAACACACGCGGGCCACGCACAAGGCCGAATTCCACATTCAGCGTCAGGTCGCGGTCATTGCGGGTGATGCGCGGTTCGACCCGCAGGAAGTCAACACCCTGCCGGATCGCCAGACGCTCCATCCGGGCAATCGAGCTTTCGACCAACGACGGCGAATAGACAACGCCGGGTTTGATCCGCAAAGCGTTCTGATAGTCCGCCGCGTTTACACCCGGAATTTCGCTGACCGTGGTGATCTGACCGAATTTGAACTGCTGGCCTTCTTCGACATTCACGACGAGGAAAAACGCGTCCCGTTCGCGTGTCAGTTCGGCATTGGTGGACAGAACGCGGAAGTCGACGTAACCGCGCGACAGGTAGAAATCGCGCAGGACCTGACGGTCAAATTCCAGCCGGTCCTCGATCAAAGTATCCGACCGGAACAAAGCCCGCAGGATGGTGGCCTGTTTCGTCTGCAAAATACGACGCAGGCGACGGTCCGAGAATGCCTTGTTCCCGACAAAGCTGATGCGCTCGACCTCGGTCGTGCTGCCTTCGGAGATTTCGTAGATCAGGTCGACCCGGTTGTCGGAACGGCGAATGATGCGCGGCGTGACAGCAGCGGAAATCCGACCCTGCTGCGAATAGGCCTGCGCAATTGCGCTGGCATCCCGTTCTGCCTGAGACGGGTCGAACACCCGGCGGCTGGTGCTTTCCACGATTTCGCTGAGCACATCGTCATCCAGCCGCTTGTTCCCTTCGAAGCTGATCGAGTTGACGGTCGGGAATTCCTGCACGCGGATGACCAGTGTGCCACCCCGCGGATCAAATTCCACGGATTCAAACAATCCGCTGTCAACAACCCGCTGATATGCGTCGTTCAGCTCTCCACCCGTCAGCGATTGGCCCCGGGCGATTCCCGTGTAACTGACGATTGTGCTGGTTTCGATACGCTCGTTGCCCTCGACCTGGACCGAGTTGAAGCGGAAATTCTGCGCCTCGGACTGGGTGGCAAATGCGGCAAAAAGCATTGCAAATGAAAGAAAAATTAATGCGCGTGCCTGACACAACATCTTGGAGCTGGCGCGGGACAAGTAGCAGAATGTGCCAGCTTTTTTGCTCGAGTACATGTTATTACCTAACGCTTGGCAGACCTCAGGAAACTGATTATCGGGTTCGGCCAAGCTTGTCAAAACGACAAAAACAGCAAAAAGGCCCGCACGTCCAAAGACCTGCGAGCCGTCACGTCAGAGTGTGGCGGGTTCGTTCAGAGGCTGCCGATATACGCACCGGTCAGCAAGGCAATCGCCAGAACCACGATATTGATCATGCGGTCCAGATTCAGCCAGAAAACCAGGCTCAGGCCACGGTAGGATTGACTCAGGGTGTGCATTTGGGGGCTCCGTTCAAGCGTCTGACCTGAACGTAAGGGGCAAATGTGGCCGGACTGAGGCGATGGTCGCATTTTCCGAAGGCCGGATGACAATGTGGTGAGGGACGTGGTGTGCCCCTGCCCTGCCCCGGATCAGGGGCAGAAGATGTCGTTGCCCAGCGCAAAAACCATCAGCGTCAGGATCACGGCGATGCCAACGGTCATCAGGATTCGCAGCGCGCCATCGCTGGGCGGGCGACCGGTGACGGCCTCGTAAGCGTAAAACACCAGATGCCCACCATCGAGCGCCGGGATCGGGAACAGGTTCAGCAGACCCACAGCGGTGCTGAGCACGGCGATGAACCAAATGAAGCTTTGCGTGCCTTGCGAGGCCATTGCGCCGGAGGTTTCCGCGATGCCCAAAGGACCAGACAGGTTGCAGGTGCTGATCGCGCCTGTGATCATGTACCAGAGACCGGAAACCGAGCTTTGCACAATACGCCAGGTCTGATTGACCGCGTCGCCCACGGCCTCGACCGGGCCAGCGGCGACCGTGGCGGGTTCAAAGGCCATGCCGCCGACAATGCCAATCCGCCAATGGGTGACAAAGCCGCCATCTTCCTGCGGTTCATCCGTGCGGCGTGGGGTCAGGGCAAATTCCAGCGTTTCACCATTGCGGGCCACGTCCAGCAGCAGCGCGCGGCCGTCTGAACCTTCGACAGCAGCTTTCAATTGGTCAAAGGCAAAGATCTCTGCTCCGTCCACGCCGATGATGACGTCGCCTGCCTCCAGCCCAATGTCATGGGCGGCGCTGCGCGGGGCGACCTGCGTGATCTGGGCCGGGAACAGGAAGGGGCCATCGACGGTCAGTTCCTGCCCGTCACGCAGCACGCCGTATTCCAGCACCGTTTCCCGCGGGATCTGCTTGGTATAAGGCCGCCACGCGCCTGTATCCTTGTAAGAGGGCAGCGGTGTGCCGTTGATCGACAGGATTTCGTCACCGGATTGCAGTTCGTAGTTACCACCCGGCAGCGCGCGCAGATCACCAACGGTCAGCGGGTCGCGGACATCGCCCTGAGACAGAAAAATCGCCCAAAACACCAGGATCGACATGACAAAGTTGAACACGGGTCCAGCGGCAACAGTCGCTGCCCGCGCCCAAAGGGGCGCGCCATGCATGGTACGGCGCAGCTCCGCAGGGTCGAGTTCTGCGGCGGCCATCGCTTCTTCGTCCTTGCCCGAGGCGGCGTTGGCGTCCCCCATGAATCGCACATAGCCGCCAAAGGGCAGCAGCGCGACCTGCCAGCGGGTGCCGCGCCGGTCCACCCGGCTCCACAACACGGGGCCAAAGCCCAGCGAAAACACTTCGGCATGGATGCCGGACCAGCGGCCCACGATGTAGTGGCCGTATTCATGCACAGCCACAATCACGGACAGCGCCATGACAAAGGCGATCACAGTAAAGGCAAAACCGCCGAATTGCGGGATCAGCGTGGAAATGTCCAAGTCGTCAACCTGCTCTTTTGGCCATCACGTTCATGGCGCATTGTCTGGCCAGATGGTCTGTTTTGAGGACGTTATCAAGGGTCATTGCGGCATCAATATGGCCCGGGCGTGCGTCCATCTGTTCCAGCACGGCCTCGACCACGGTGCTCATGTCGAGGAAACCGATCTGCCGGGCGAGGAACGCATCCAGCGCGGTTTCCTTGGCGGCGTTGAACACGGCACCGGCCAGACCGCCGCGCTCCATCACCTGGCGCGCCAGCCGCAGGGCGGGGTAGCGGTCAAGGTCGGGGGTGCGGAAGGTGAATTGGCCGACCTGCGCGAGGTCGAGACGCGCGACCGGCAATTCCTGCCGGTCGGGCCAGTGCAGCGCGTAGCCGATGGCGTGACGCATGTCGGGCGCACCCACATGGGCCATCAAAGCCCCATCGCGGAAACCGACCATGGCGTGAATCATCGACTCGGGATGCACGATGACCTCGATCTGGTCCGGGCCGACGCCGAAAAATTCACGGGTTTCGATCACCTCCAGCGCCTTGTTGAACATCGACGCGCTGTCGACAGTGATACGCTGGCCCATGGCCCAGTTGGGATGAGTGGAGGCCTGTTCGGGTGTGGCGCCGGACAGTTTGTCCAGCGGCCAGTCGCGGAATGCACCCCCGCTGGCGGTGATGATGATGCGTTCGACAGCGTCGATGTCTTCGCCCACAAGTGCCTGAAAGATAGCGGAATGTTCGCTGTCCACGGGCAGGAGCCGTGCGTTGTGGCGGCGCGCAGTGTCCAACACCAGCGCCCCCGCGCAGACCAGCGTTTCCTTGTTCGCCAGCGCGAGCGTTGCGCCCTGTTGCAGGGCGGTCAGACCGGGTTCCAGCCCGGCCGCACCGACAATTGCGGACATGACCCAATCTGCAGGGCGCGCGGCGGCTTCGGTCAGGGCGGCGGGGCCGGCGGCGGCCTCAACATCCGACCCTTCAAGCGCGGCGCGCAGGTCGTCCAGCAGGTTGGGGAATGCGGTGACAGCCACATTGGCGCGCAGGCGGCGCGCATCAGCGGCCAGTTGCGCGATGTTGCGGCCACCGGTCAGGGCGACCACCTGATAGCTGTCGGGCGCGCGGGCGATCAGGTCGATGGTGTTCTGACCGATGGAGCCTGTGGCCCCGAACACGGAAACGCGGCGCATGATCAAAGGCTCCGAACGCCAGAGGCGCTGCTGTTGGTGCCACGCAGAGTCGCCTTGTGATCCAGGCCCTTTGTCATCAGGTCACACCCCTCCGGGCGGGTATCCGGTCAGTTCCATCACGAACAGCACCAGAACCGAGGCCCCCAGCATTCCGTCAAACCGGTCGAATATGCCGCCATGCCCCGGGATCAGGCCCGAGCTGTCCTTGACCCCCACATGGCGTTTTACGGCGCTTTCTGCAATATCCCCCATCTGCGACGCAAAGGACGCCGCAATGGAAAGCAGCACCAGACCACCTCCGCCCGGCAGCACCTGCGCAAAGCCAAGCCCGACCAATGCCGCCACTACCCAGCCCGCTGCGGTGCCTGACCATGTCTTTTTCGGGCTGACCTTGGGCCAGAATTTCGGCCCGCCAAAGATGCGGCCCGCGAAGTAGCCCGCAATGTCCGTCGCCGCGACAGTGGTGATCAGCCACGCCATCCACACAAAGCCGAATTCGCTGCGCACCGATGCCATGCCAAACCCGGCCAGCAGGATGAAGAAGGCGAATGGCACGAAAATTCGGCGCTGCGTTTTCAGCCAGAGCCAGCCCAGCACCGCCGGAACCAGCAATGTCGGCAGCGCGAACCCTGCCGGAAACCAGATTGCCAGAACTGAACACAACGTCGTCAGCACGCCCAGCCCCGCCGACATCTCGGGCCGGCCCGGGGACAGCATCCGCACCAGTTCCCACATGATACCACCACAGGCGATGGCCACGAACCAGATGAACACCCAGCCACCTGACCAAACAGCACCCAGCCCCAGACCGGCCAGCACCAGCCCCGAGATCACCCGTTGCACAAGGTCGGACCAGCGACCCTCGTCGCTCATGCCTTGACCGTCCCGAACCGGCGGTCGCGCGTGCCGTAGTCTGCGCATAGCCGGGCAAATTCGGCGGCAGAGAAATCCGGCCACAGCGTGTCGATGAATTCGTATTCGGAATAAGCCGACTGCCAGAGCAGGAAGTTTGAAATCCGCGCCTCGCCGCTGGTACGGATCACAAGGTCGGGATCGGGCAGCACGCGCGTATCCAGGTAGCGCGGCAGCGTTTCCTCATCCACATCAGCCGGGTCCAGCTTGCCCGCGGCCACATCCTCGGCCAGACGTTTCGTCGCGCGCGCAACTTCGTCCCGTCCGCCGTAGTTGATGGCGATGGTCAGGTTCACGCCGGTGTTCTCACCGGTTAGCGTTTCCAGCTGGTCCATAAGCTGGGTCAGCTTGGAATCGAGTCGCACCCGGTCACCGATGAAACGCACGCGCACGTTTTTTTCATGCAATGCCTTGGTTTCATGCGTGATGTAGCGGCGAAACAGGCTCATCAGCCCTGCGACCTCGGCCTGGGTGCGCTTCCAGTTCTCGGTCGAGAAGGCAAAGATCGTCAGGTACTTCACCCCCAGATCTTCGCAGGCCTCGACCACTTCGCGCACGCGTTTTGCCCCGGCGTGGTGGCCAAACAGACGCGGACGTCCGCGTGCCTGCGCCCAGCGCCCGTTGCCATCCATGATGATTGCGACGTGACGCGGCCCATTGGGCAGGTGTTGAAGTACGGGCTTTGCCTGATTCATATGTCTGCTCCGCCCGTTGGGCCGTTCCCGAACCCGCTATCAGACCTGCATGATCTCGGTCTGTTTGGTTTCGAGCGCGGCGTCTACAGCGGCCACATGTTTGTCTGTCAGATCCTGCACTTCGGATTCCCAGAATTTCTGGTCATCTTCGGAAATGCCGTCCGCCTTGGCCTTCTTGATCTGGTCCATGCCATCGCGCCGGATGTTGCGGATCGCGACACGGGCGTTTTCAGCGTACTGGCCCGCGACCTTGGTCAGTTCGCGGCGGCGTTCTTCGTTCAACTCGGGGATTGGCAGCATGATGATGGTGCCGTTGAGTTGCGGGTTGATGCCCAGACCGCTTTCGCGGATCGCCTTTTCCACGGCGTTGACCATGGATTTGTCCCAGACATTCACGGTCACCATCCGCGGTTCAGGCACGTTCACTGTGCCGACCTGGTTGATCGGGGTCTGCTGGCCATAGGCCTCGACCGTCACAGGTTCCAGCATCGAGGCGCTGGCACGACCGGTCCGAAGCGATGCAAATTCCGTGCGCAGCGAGGCCATGGCCCCGTCCATGCGGCGTTCCAGATCGTCGGTGTCCAGCATAAATTCGTCTGACATGCTCTGGCCCTCCCTTGGTCGTTCTTTGGGGTTTTCTGCTCTATAGCGTCAACCGTGCACCTTTGTATAGGTGCCCTCCCCGGCAAGGATACCCCGGAAGCCGCCCGGTTCGTCCAGCGAAAACACAATGATCGGCAGGTTGTTGTCACGGGCCAGCGCGATGGCCGAGGCATCCATGACCTTCAGCCGTTTGGTCAGAACGTCGTCATAGCTGACATCGTCGAACCGTTTGGCGTCATCGTGCTGCTTGGGGTCTTTGTCATAGACACCGTCGACGCCGTTTTTGCCCATGAAAATGGCCTGACAGGACATTTCGTTGGCGCGCAAGGTCGCGGCGGTATCGGTGGTGAAATAGGGGTTCCCGGTGCCTGCCGCAAAGATACAGACGCGTTTCTTTTCCAGATGGCGTACGGCGCGGCGGCGAATGTAGGGCTCGCACACTTCGTCCATGCGAATGGCGCTGATCACCCGGGTGAAGACGCCCAGGCCTTCCAGCGCGGACTGCATCGCCAGTGCGTTCATGACGGTCGCGAGCATGCCCATGTAGTCCGCCGTTGTGCGCTCCATCCCCTGTGCCGAGCCGCTGAGCCCGCGAAAGATGTTGCCACCGCCAATGACCATGCAGATTTCGACCCCCAGATCGTGCACGGATTTGACCTCGGACGCGATGCGTTCCACTGTTTTCGGGTTCAGGCCGAAGCCCTGATCGCCCATCAGCGCCTCGCCCGAGATCTTGAGCATGACGCGTTTGTAGGTGGCGTCGCTGGAAGGGGTGAGGTCGGGGGATGGGGGGGTCATGGCGCGCTCCGATGCAGACCGGTTCTGATGCAGACCGGTGTTGTCTGGCGGCTTAATGTATGAAATCGCGTCAGCACGCAATGCGGTGCGTCAGGTTTGAGGGGGATTGTTCGATGGCGGTGTCCGAAGCCGATCTTTTCTGCGTCGGTGTTTCGTTATGAGCCTCGATCCGGTCGCATTGGCACTGGATCGGCTGCCCCCGGATCAACCGGTCCTGATCGCCGGACCAACCGCGTCGGGCAAATCGGCCCTGGCCCTGCGGATTGCCGAGTCGCAGGGCGGTGTGATCATCAATGCCGATGCCAGCCAGGTCTACGACTGCTGGCGCATTATCACCGCCTGCCCGTCCGAGGCGGAGGAAGCGCGCGCGCCACATGTGCTGTATCGTCATGTGCCGTGGCGCACGACCTATTCTACCGGCACCTGGCTGCGCGAGGTTACGCCATTTCTCAGCGAAGGTTTGCGGCCGATCATTGTGGGCGGAACTGGCCTGTATTTCAGCGCCTTGACCGAAGGAATGGCAGATATTCCCCCTGTCACTGCAGAGATCAGGGCCGAAGGTGATGCAATGCGCCGCGAGGAGATGCTGGCAGCGCTCGATTCGGCAACGCTGGCGCGGATCGACACGGCCAATCGCGCGCGGGTGCAACGTGCGTGGGAAGTGCTGCGGGCGACGGGACGGGGGCTGGCCGATTGGCAGGATGACACGCCGGACCCGGTTCTGGCGCCGACCTCAGCGGCCCGGTTCGTGCTGGACGCGCCGAAAGAATGGCTGGAGCCGCGCATCCGGCGTCGCATTGACCTGATGATCGACGGTGGTGCGCTGGACGAGGTACGCGCGATGCTGCCGTACTATGACCCAGCGCTGCCCGCGTTTCGCGCGATTGGGGTGCCGGAATTGGCAGCTTATTTGTCAGGCGACGTGACACTCGACGAGGCGCGCGAGCGGATGGCCATTGCCACTCGTCAGTTTGCCAAACGCCAGCGCACCTGGTTTCGCGCGCGGATGCGGGATTGGGGACAGGTTTCGCCGGACACGCTGACCTGAACAGAATCGCTGCGCTCAGTCAGCCCCCGCAAAAGGCGGTATACTTTTGCACACTGCGTGCCCGAACCGGGCATGTCGTTTTTGAACCGGCGCGATGTCGCAAAAATGACCGGAAATGGCGAATGCGAGCGTTGACGGCTCGGCCAAACTGGTGCCGAATGGCGGGCATGGGGAGCCCTGCATTGCAAAAAACAATCTGGAAACAAGAACACGGCGCAAAAATGTGCCGGTGCGGGCGCGTGATCGACCGGGCGCCGGTCGATGTGTTTGTACCCAGGTCCTGCGTCAGCCTCGGCTGATCAGACCAAGGAAATCGGTCGTGCCGGGGTGGGCGCGGTCATAACAAGGTCGAAAACGGCCGAAACCGCAGGTCCGATCAACAGGGCCTGACCAACAGGGGGTCCATATGGGACTATTCATACTGCGCAGGACGGGCGTGATGCTGTTAACAGCACTCTGTCTGACCTTCGTCGTCTTCTTCCTGACCAACCTCTATCCCAACCTGGAAAAACTGGCCAAAACGCAGGGCAATTTCCGGATGTCGGAAGAGGCGGTGGACAGTTGGCTGGCCAGCAACGGGTATTCGCAACCGATGCTGACCAAATACGGGCAGTGGCTGGGTGTTGCGCCGGGCTGGACGCTGGAAACCGAAGAAGGCATCAAGGGCCGCTGTATCGACGGGACGGTCACACCAGAGGTTGCTGCCGAAGCGCCCAGCCTGTGTGGTATCCTGCAGGGCGACTGGGGCTATTCGACGGTCTTCAAAGAGGACGTGTCAGGCATCATCGCCACCCGGTTGGGAAACACGGGCTACCTGATGTTCTGGGTGCTGATGCTGATGGTGCCTTCGGCCCTGATTGTCGGCGTTCTGGCCGGGATGCGCGAGGGATCACCGCTGGACCGGTCACTGTCGACGTTTTCCATCCTGACCACGGCGACACCTGAATATGTCTCGGGCGTGATTTTCATCGCGGTTTTCACATCGTCCGCCGTGGGCCTGAAATGGTTCAAGGGCACGGCGACCAGCGCAATGGAAAACCCGACCTTCGAAAACTTTTTCCTGCCGGTGCTGACCATTTCGCTTTACGGGATGGGATATATCGCGCGGATGACGCGGGCCTCGATGACCGAAGTCATGACTGCGCAGTACATTCGGACGGCCCGCCTGAAAGGTGTGAGCTTTCACAACATCGTTCTGAAACATGCGCTGAGAAATGCGCTGATCGCGCCGTTCACGGTGATCATGCTGCAGTTCCCGTGGCTGTTGAACGGGGTGGTGATTGTCGAAACGCTCTTCAACTACAAGGGCTTTGGCTGGGTGCTGGTGCAAGCCGCCGGCAACAACGATATCGAGCTGCTGCTGGCGGTTTCGGGGGGTTCTGTGATCGTGGTGCTGGGGACGCAGCTGATATCCGATATCGGCTATGTCTACCTGAACCCACGTATCCGGATTTCGTAAGGGAGGGCTGAGACATGGAAGACCTGAGTTGGACTGGCTCTGCCGCATTCCTCAATCCGATCCTGATGGCTGCGATTGCCGTCATGCTGGTGGCGTTGGTGGCAAACATCCTGATCTCCATCTTCGTGACGGAAGGCCCGCAGGTGGTGAACCCCGATGGCACGATTGCCGCGCGAGGCGGTTTGCCGGGGCTGGTGTCGAACCTGCTGTACTATGCGTTCATGGCGACGGTTGCGGTGGTGGTGCTGTACATCATCCTCGGCGCAGTCATGGGCACAGGCGCGGGCATTATCGGCGCGATGGCGCAGCAATTCCTGCCGGTCTGGGTGGCGCTGATCATCCTCTATGCCCTATCGCTCAGCTTCAAGCGACGGCTGGGGCTCTATGGCAAGCTGTTTGACAGCCCCATCGGGATGATCGGTTTTGGCCTGGTGATGTTCTGGGTGTTCACCGGCATCTTCGGGGCGCTGGACCTGATCATCACCCATGATCCGCTGGCGCAGATTTCCGGGATGAAGAACAAGGTGCCCGGCACGCCCATGCGGGGGGCCGAGGAAGGCGACTTCCAGTGGTACCTGCTGGGAGGCGACAACCTGGCGCGGGATGTGTTCAGCCGGATGGTGAAAGGCGCGTGGATCGTGGTGCAGATTGCGCCGCTGGCGACGCTCTTTGCCTTCATGGTTGGCATCACACTGGGACTGCCGGCTGGCTACTATGGCGGGCGTCTGGACACGTTGCTGTCGTTCCTGGCGAACCTGATCCTGGCCTTCCCGGTGATCCTGCTGTTCTACCTGTTGGTGACACCGGAGATCGTTGCAACGGGCGTGCCGAACTACATGGCGACCGTGCTGTTCATCTTCCCTATCATCTTCACGGCGGTCTTGCTGAACTCGCGTTTCTACACGCAGCCGAGTTTCCGTACGCCGCTGTTGATCGGGGTGTTGGGCGTGATGATCTGGCTCTACCTGTCGCTGATTTCCGAACAAGGGTCTGCGGTTTCGATTCTGCCCGGGTTCCTGGACCTGTTCGACATTCCGGGCGGTATTCTGGTGGTGTTCGTGTCGGTGGTTTTCGTGAACTCGCCTACGGTGTTCCGGATCGTGCGGGGCCTTGCGATGGACATCAAGACGCGGGACTACGTAGCTGCGGCGCAGACGCGGGGCGAAGGACCGTGGTACATCATGCTGTGGGAAATCCTGCCCAATGCGCGCGGACCGCTGATCGTCGATTTCTGTCTGCGGATCGGGTACACGACCATCCTTTTGGGGACCCTGGGCTTCTTCGGTCTGGGTCTGCCGCCGGAAAGCCCGGATTGGGGGTCGACCATCAATGAAGGCCGCAAGCTGCTGTCGATCTATCTGCATCCGGCTCTGCCACCTGCGCTGGCTCTGTTGAGCCTGGTGCTGGGGCTGAACCTGCTGGCGGATGGTCTGCGTGAAGAGAGCCTGAAAGACTGATGGCGGCGCGCTCATCGCTTCCTTGCGGGCGCTCTTCGCGAGCGAAGAAGGCCGTGTGGCCTGATGAGCGGCTGACCGCGTCAACGAACTGAACCGGCGGGACCGGGGGCCAGCCCCCGGACCCCCGGAGTATTTCGACCAAGAAGAAGAGCAGACCGGTTTGACCGCGTGGCTCTGACAGGGAGACAAGAATGACGAAACAGGACTATGACGGCCCGATCCTAGAGATTGACAAGCTGTCGATTTCCTTCTTCACCCGCCTGCGCGAAATTCCGGCCGTGATGGATTTTTCGGTCACGGTGCAACCGGGCGAGGCCGTAGGGCTGGTTGGGGAATCCGGCTGCGGGAAATCCACTGTGGCGCTGGGTGTGATGCGCGATCTGGGCAAGAACGGGCGCATTGTTGGCGGCTCGATCAAGTTCAAGGGTCGCGACATGGGTCAGATGAGTGACGAGGAGTTGCGCGACATTCGAGGATCCGAGATCGCGATGATCTATCAGGAGCCCATGGCCAGCCTGAACCCGGCGATGAAGATCGGCAAGCAGCTGATGGAAGTGCCGATGATCCATCAGGGCGCGTCCGAGAAAGAGGCTTATGACCGTGCGTTGCAGGTGGTCACGGATGTGAAACTGCCGGACCCCAAACGCATCCTGGAAAGCTTCCCGCACCAGTTGTCGGGCGGGCAACAGCAGCGGATCGTGATTGCGATGGCGTTGATGTCGGAGCCTTCGCTGCTGATCCTGGACGAGCCGACCACGGCGCTGGACGTGACCGTTGAGGCCGCAGTTGTGGAACTGGTGAAAGAGTTGGGCGAGAAATACGGCACGTCCATGCTGTTTATCTCGCACAACCTGGGTCTGGTGTTGGAAACCTGCGACCGCATTTGCGTGATGTATTCGGGCGAGGCTGTGGAAACCGGCTCGATCGAAGATGTGTTCGACAAGATGCAGCATCCTTATACGCAGGCGCTTTTCCGGTCGATTCCGTTGCCCGGCGCGGACAAGAATTCGCGTCCGCTGAAAGCGATCCCGGGCAACTTCCCCCTGCCTCATGAACGCCCGCCGGGCTGCAATTTCGGCCCGCGTTGCGATTATTTCGAAGAGGGGCGCTGTAATGCGGATATGTCGATCCCGATGGAGCCCATCGAGGGTGACGACCGGCATTGGTCACGGTGCCTGAAGTTCAAGGAAATCGACTGGGCCGCGCCGATGGAGGTGACGGAGCAGAAGGAGAAAGGCGAGATTGGGCAGGTTGTTCTGAAGATGGACAATCTGAAGAAATACTACGAGGTCGCGGCAAACGCTCTGTTCGGCGGGGGCGGCGAGAAGAAGGTGGTGAAGGCGAACGAAACGCTTTCGTTTGAGGCCCATGAATCCGAGACGCTGGCCATTGTGGGTGAATCCGGCTGTGGCAAATCCACCTTTGCCAAGGTCCTGATGGGATTGGAGACCGCGACCGACGGGCAAATCCTGCTGGACAACCGCAATATCGAGGATGTGCCGATTGAGGCCCGCGACGCCAAGACGGTGGGTGAGGTCCAGATGGTGTTCCAGAACCCGTTTGACACGCTGAACCCGTCCATGACCGTGGGCCGTCAGATCATGCGCGCGCTGGAGATCTTTGGCATTGGTGACAGTGAGGCGGATCGCAAGAAACGCATGCTGGAATTGCTGGACCTGGTGAAACTGCCGCGGGCCTTTGCGGAACGCATGCCGCGTCAGTTGTCAGGCGGGCAGAAGCAGCGGGTCGGGATTGCGCGCGCCTTTGCCGGCGATGCGCGGATCGTGGTGGCGGATGAACCGGTGTCTGCTCTGGACGTGTCAGTGCAGGCGGCGGTGACGGACCTGTTGATGGAGATTCAGCGGGAGCAGAAAACCACCCTGCTGTTCATCAGCCACGACTTGTCGATTGTGCGCTATCTCAGCGACCGGGTCATGGTGATGTATCTGGGCCATGTGGTGGAGCTGGGCACAACCGATCAGGTGTTCTCGCCCCCCTATCATCCTTATACCGAGGCGTTGCTGAGCGCGGTGCCGATTGCCGATACCTCCATCGAGAAACAGCATATCGTGCTGGAAGGTGACATTCCCTCTGCGATGAATCCGCCCTCGGGTTGCCCGTTCCAGACGCGGTGTCGGTGGAAATCCGAAGTGGCTGGCGGGCTGTGTGAGAAAGAAGTGCCACCGGTGCGGCATCTGGCCGACGGGCATCAGATCAAGTGCCATCTGAGCGACGAGAAGCTGGACGAGATGGCCCCAGTCATCAAGATCGCCGCCGAGTAAGGCCGGACGCGACGGGTTCAAGCCGTTTCGAAACGGCTTGGCCCAAGCGCGTTTGAACGCGCTTGTCATGCGAATTGGGCGGCGCCTTGGGCTTGGTTTGGCGTGCAGATTGCCTGAATTCGCGGCAGGAAGGCCTTTCGAAAAGGCCTTCTCCCCCTCTCAACCCGGGAAGCAGTCGTGATCCTGCGCAAATCGTGGGAATTTTCCCCTGCACCTGAGCGGCGCAACGGGTTTGGAATACATAGACAGATCAAACCCACGCGCGCTAGATACCGCCATGCTACAGGATCCCCCCGACTTGGACACGTCGGACAGCACAGATCAGCCCCCCATGTCGACCGGCACGATGGCAGACATGATGAGCAGCGCGCAAGACGCGACGCGGTTTCTCAAGGCGATCAGCCACGAGGGACGATTGATGGTGCTGTGTCATCTCGTGGATGGCGAAAAATCCGTGACCGAATTGGAAGATCTGCTGTCCGCCCGTCAGGCTGCGGTATCCCAGCACCTGTCCCGCCTGCGCGCCGAAGGTCTGGTTGTGCCGCGTCGGGATGGCAAGACGATCTATTACTCGCTGTCCGGGGACCGGGCACAGCGGATGATCGAAACGCTGTATGACATGTTCTGTGCGCCAAACCGCCCTGCCGGTTGACGCGCCGCCGCTCGAACGCTATCTGCCCATTGAACCGTTGGGGTGCCCGCGTGCGGGCTGAGAGGCGTCAGCCAACCCATCGAACCTGATCCGGGCAATACCGGCGGAGGGAACGGTCCTGACTGACAGCAGGTGTTTTCCATCCCGTGCGCCCCCAACAAGGAGCAGCCGGGCATGGCATGTATTGCGCTGACAATCGCGGGATCGGACAGCGGGGGCGGCGCTGGCATTCAGGCGGACCTGAAGGCGATGTCGGCCCTGGGCGTTTACGGCGCCAGCGTGATCACCGCAGTCACGGCGCAGAACACACAGGCAGTCACGGCGGTGCATGGCATTCCGCTGGACGTGATTTCAGCCCAGATTGACGCTGTGCTGTCTGATCTGGATGTGCGGGCGGTGAAGATCGGCATGCTGGCCTCGCCCGAGATCATTCACACTGTGGCCGAGGCATTGCGCGGGTTCAGCGGGCCGATTGTACTGGACCCGGTGATGATCGCGAAATCCGGTGATGCGTTGTTGGCAGAGGACGCGATTTCCGTTCTGCGCGAGGTGCTGGTGCCGCGCGCGCAGGTGTTGACCCCGAACCTGCCCGAGGCGGCGCGGTTGCTGGACCGGGCGGAGGCGGACAGCCCCACGGCGCAGGCGGACCACGGCCGGGCGCTGTGTGCGTTGGGGGCTGAGGCCGTGCTGGTCAAGGGCGGGCACGCCATGGGGGAAACCTGTGTCGATGTTCTGGTGCAGGGGGACCGTGTGGCCGGAGAGTTCACCGCACCTCGCCTCAACACGCGCAACACACATGGGACCGGGTGTACCTTGTCTGCGGCCATCGCTGCCGGGCTGGCCAAGGGGCTGGCCCTGACCGATGCGGTGGCCGAGGCGCATACCTACCTGCATGGCGCGATTGCAGCTGCAGATGGGTTGCGAGTGGGTCATGGGCATGGCCCGGTGCATCATTTCCACGGGCTCTGGTCCGCGTGACGCTGTATTCGGTCATAGGGGCCGGGGTGGCGGGGTTGTGCGTGGCGACCGAGTTGGTGTCGCGTGGAGCTTCGGTGCAGCTGTTCGATCCGGCGGGGCCGCCGGGCGCGCATGGCTGTTCCTGGTGGGCGGGCGGCATGCTGGCCCCCTGGTGCGAGTTTGAAAACGCGGAGCCGCCGGTTCTGACACATGGCCAGCAGGCTGCTGATTGGTGGGCACAGTATACGGAGGTCACCAAGGCGGGTACGCTGGTTGTGGCCCATCCCCGCGATCTGCCGGACCTGCGCCGGTTTGCGCGCCGGACCGAGAATTTCCGGGAGGTCGATGCGGACGGCATCGCCGGGCTGGAATCGGACCTGCATGGGTTCAGCCGGGGTTTGGCCTTTGACGATGAAGCGCATCTTAATCCGCGCGCCGCACTTCAGGATCTCTGGTCCGGGTTGGAGGCCAGGGATGTTGCAATTCATCATGAGCCCGCGCCGGACACTTTGCCCAACGCCATCGACTGCCGGGGGCTGGCTGCCCGGGACCATCTGACAGACCTGCGTGGGGTCAAGGGCGAGATGCTGGTCATCCGCTGCCCGGATGTGACGCTGAACCGGCCCGTGCGCCTGCTACACCCGCGCATTCCGCTGTATATCGTGCCGCGTGGCGATGGGGTCTACATGCTGGGCGCGACGATGATCGAAAGCGAGGATCGTGGCCGGATCACCGCGCGGTCCCTGCTGGAATTGCTGAGCGCGGCCTATGCGCTGAACCCCGCCTTTGGCGAGGCTGAGGTGTTGGAGATCGGCGTCGATCTGCGCCCAGCCTTCCCCGACAACCTGCCCCGCATCCGCGATGTCGGCGGGCGGGTCCATGCAAACGGCCTTTATCGTCACGGATACCTGTTGGCCCCTGCCCTTGCGCGTGGGGTCGCGGATCAGGTGCTGGAAGGCAAAACCTCGGAGTTTGTCGATGAAAATCACGCTGAACGGTGAGCCGCGCGATGTGGCGGCCTCGACGCTGGCGGAGTTGCTGGTGGAATGTGAACTGTCCGGGCGCGTCGCGACGGCGGTGAACGAGGCCTTTGTGCCCGCCGGTCTGCGCGCCGGTCATGCGCTGGCAGAGGGCGACCGGGTCGAGGTTCTGGCCCCGATGCAGGGGGGCTGAGCGATGCGGGCGTTTTACGGCACGGAACTGGCCAATCCGCTGATGCTGGGCACGGCGCAGTATCCCAGTCCGGCCATTCTGGAACGCGCGTTTCAGGACAGCGGTGCGGGTGTGGCAACAGTGTCCCTGCGGCGCGAGGGGGCGGGCGGTGCCGGACAAAGCTTCTGGCAGATGATCCGCGATCTGGGCGTGCAGGTGCTGCCCAACACCGCCGGATGCCACACGGTGAAAGAGGCGGTGACCACGGCGCATATGGCGCGCGAGGTGTTTGATACGCCCTGGATCAAGCTGGAGCTGATCGGGCACACCGACAGTTTACAGCCCGATGTGTTTCAACTGGTCGAGGCCGCGCGCATCCTGACCGAAGACGGGTTTCAGGTGTTTCCCTACACCACCGAAGATCTGATTGTGGGCGAACGTCTGTTGGCGGCGGGGTGCAAGGTGCTAATGCCCTGGGGCGCGCCGATTGGGTCGGGCCGGGGTCTGGCCAACGAATACGCGCTGCGGGCGATGCGGGCAGAGTTTCCCGATGTGCCGCTGGTGGTGGATGCCGGGATCGGCCTACCCAGCCATGCGGCGCGGGCGATGGAACTAGGCTATGACGCTGTTCTGCTGAACACGGCTGTGGCGCGGGCGAGTGATCCGGTGGCCATGGCCTGCGCGATGATGCAGGCCGTCCGGGCCGGGCAGATGGCGCATCAGGCCGACCCGATTGAGGCGCGTGATATGGCAACACCGTCCACCCCGGTGATCGGAAAGGCGTTCTTGTGATGGCTTTGGACCGGTTCTATCCGATTTTTGACAACGCGGACTGGATTGCACGGATGCTGCCGCTGGGCGTGAAGCTGGTGCAGTTGCGGGTAAAGGATCAGTCCGAAGGCGTGGTCCGGGACGAGATTGCGCGCAGCCGCGACCTGTGTACCGAACACGGTGCAGTGCTGGTGGTAAACGACTATTGGCAGATGGCGATCGAGCTGGGTTGCGATTGGGTGCATCTGGGTCAGGAGGATCTGGACGAGGCGGATGTGGACGCGATCCGGGCGGCGGGGTTGAAACTGGGGCTCAGCACACATGACGACGCGGAACTGGACCGCGCGCTGGCGTTGCAGCCGGACTATGTGGCGCTGGGGCCGGTTTATCCGACCATCCTGAAAAAGATGAAATGGCATCAGCAGGGCCTGCCCAAGGTGACCGAGTGGAAGGCGCGCGTCGGTGACGTGCCGCTGGTCGGGATAGGCGGGATGAGAGTGGAACGCGCGCCCGGTGTGCTGGAGGCCGGGGCGGACATTGTGTCGGTTGTCACGGACATCACCTTGAACGCGGACCCCGAAGCCCGCGTGAGGCAGTGGATCGAGGTTACGCGATGACCCGTTATGCCCGTCAGATCATGCTGCCCGAGGTCGGCGCGGAGGGTCAGGCAAAGCTGACCGGCGCGCGTGTTCTGGTGGTCGGCTGCGGCGGGCTGGCTGCGCCAGTGCTGCCATTGCTGGCGGGTGCAGGTGTGGGGCGTCTGACGCTGGTCGATGGGGACGTGGTGTCCCTGTCGAACCTGCACCGGCAGACCCTGTTTGCCGAGGGCGATGTGGGCCAGTCCAAGGCCGAGTGCGCCGCGCGCCGGTGCCGCGCGCTGAACCCCACGATCACGGTTGAGGTGGTCGAGGCTGCGCTGACCCCTGCCACAGCGCCGGGCTTTCTGGCGGCAACCGACATCGTGCTGGATTGCGCCGACAGCTATGCGGTCAGCTATATGCTGAGCGATCTGTGCCAGCCGCGCGGCGTGCCGCTGATCTCTGCCTCCGTCCTGGGATTGTCAGGCTATGTCGGGGGCTATTGCGGCGGCGCGCCGTCCTTGCGCGCGGTGTTCCCGGGCGCACCCGACAACGGGGCCAGTTGCGCCACGGCGGGTGTTCTGGGGCCGGTGGTGGCCACGCTGGGCGCGATGCAGGCGCAAATGGCGCTGAATTGCCTGTTGGGGCTGGACCCTTCGCCGCTGGGACAGGTCACGCAATATGACGGGCGCAGCCTGCGCACATCCGGGTTTCGGTTCGATGGTGCGCCGGAACCGGACCTGTCGTTTGCCTTTGCCGCGCGGGACGATCTGACCAGCCGGGATATGATCGTGGAATTGCGCGGGGTGGATGAGGCGCCCGTGCCCCTGCATCCCGACGCGCAACGACTGACTCCAGACACCATCACGACCCTGCCGCGCAGCAGGGCACGGCTGGCGCTCTGCTGCGCCACTGGCCTGCGAGCATGGCGGGCGGCGGAAACAATTTCAGAAACATGGCCGGGCGAGATTGTGCTTGTCGCGGCTTCAGCCTCTTGAACGGAAGGAAAGACACATGAAAAACCTGATCACGGCGATTGCGCTGCTGGCCGCTGCGCCCGCGTTTGCGCAGGACAAGATGACGGTCCTGCTGGACTGGTTCATCAACCCGGACCACGGGCCGATCATCATCGCACAGGAAAACGGGTACTTCGCAGACGAAGGCCTGGAGGTGGAGATCATTCCGCCCGCCGACCCGTCGGCCCCGCCGCGCCTGGTGGCGGCTGGTCAGGGTGATCTGGCGGTGTCCTATCAGCCGCAATTGCACCTGCAAATCCACGAAGGCCTGCCGCTGAAGCGGGTTGGCACGCTGGTTGCCACGCCGCTGAACTGTCTGTTGGTACTGCAGGACGGGCCGATTCAGACGCTGGCCGACCTGAAAGGCAAGAAAGTCGGCTTTTCCGTTGCTGGTGTGGAAGAGGCGGTGCTGACCGCCATGCTGGGCCGCAATGGCGTGACACTGGATGATATCGAGATGATCAATGTGAATTTCTCGCTCTCGCCAGCCCTGATGTCGGGTCAGGTCGACGCTGTGATTGGCGCGTTCCGCAATTTCGAATTGAACCAGATGGATATCGAGGGCGTGGCCGGGCGTTGTTTCTACATCGAGGAAGAAGGCGTGCCGCCCTATGACGAGCTGATTTATGTGGCCAACCCGGATCGCATGGACGCGGACAAGGTCGCGCGGTTCCTGGCGGCAACGGAAAAGGCGACGCAGTATATCGTGAACAACCCGGTCAAAAGCTGGGAGATTTTCGCCGCCACCTCGACCGAGTTGCAGGACGAGCTGAACAAGCGCGCCTGGGTAGACACCCTGCCCCGTTTCGCGCTGCGCCCGGCGGGCTTTGACGCGGGCCGTTATGCGCGGTTCGAGGCATTCCTGAAGGACAGCGGGCTGATCGACAGCCTTAACCCGGTCTCGGCCATCACCATCGACGTGACGGCGGAATGAGCGGGCCGGACTATGGCCGCGCCTTTGGCCTGCTGCGGGATGCGGCAGGCGGGGGGCTGGGGGGGGGGTCCCCCCCCCCCCCTTTTTTGGGGGGGGGAGAGAGGGGGGGGGCCCCCCCCCCTTTTTCTCTCTTTCCTCCGCCCGGGGTACCGTTTTTCTTTCTGCTTTCTTGCCCCCC
>JBFOMB010000039.1:0-14282 GCA_040830545.1 Paracoccaceae bacterium
CCCCCCCCGTTTGGGCCTGACAGATCGCGGCCTGGCCGTGCTTCAGGCCATGATCAGCTTTACTACCGCCACAATCCTCGGCGGCAACGATCCCACGCCGCTGGTGGTGCATCCGTCCAACAAGGCGATTTGCGAACGGCTGAACGGCATCCCCTGTTCGACCATGCGCCGCCATCTGGCGAACCTGGTGCAATCGGGCTTTCTGATCCGGCGCGACAGCCCCAATGGCAAACGCTACGTGCAGCGCACGGGTGGCGACAAAACCGCCTTTGGCTTTGACCTCACACCGCTTGTTGCGCGCTTTGCTGAGGTGTGTGCAGCGGCAGAGGATGTGCGGGCCGAACAGGAGCACCTGCAGCGCCTCAGGACTGCCGTCAGCCTCATGCGCCGCGATCTGGCGGGACTGGCCGAATACGGGCGGACTGTGCGGCCAGAGCTTGGGTTCTGGGACGAGTGCGAGGACGTGGTGATCCTAACTGCCCGTGACCTGCGCCGCAAACCCGAGGCCGGGTTTCTGGGTCAGAAGCAAGCCCAACTGGAGGCGTTGCTGGATCGTGTGCGGGATGTGTTGGACCATCGAAAAACACAGAATACGAGCACCAATGATATTGAATCTGAGCAGCATCATCAGAATTCAAATACTGACTCTTATGATTCTGAACTTTGCAAAGAAAATGCAAAAGGCGCGGGCGGTGCGGTCACAATTACGCAAGGTCTGAATGCGAAACCGGAGGATAGCCAAACCCTGACAGCAACCTCAGAGCCAGACGACGATCCCGGTGGACCACCTGATGACGCAAACCTGCCAAACGTCCCGATTGGTTTGGTGTTGGCCTCGTGTCATGAATTCAAGGCTTATGTCGATGGCCCTGTGCGCCACTGGCATCATCTGGTCGCTGCGGCGGATCTGATCCGGCCCATGATGGGTATTTCACCCTCGGCTTGGGAAGAGGCGAAACTGACGATGGGTCCGGAGGAGGCAGCCGTTGTCGTGGTTGCGATGCTGGAACGGTTTGGCGAGATCAAGTCGCCTGGTGGCTATCTGCGGGCGTTGACGGACAAGGCTGCGCTGGGGGCATTTTCCTGTGGGCCGATGATCGTGGCGCTGATGCGAAAGGACGCGGCATGAGGAGGTTCACAACTGTGAACTCGAAGGGATGGCAGCATGAAAGTTCACAGCTGTGAACTTTCATGCTGCCAGCAAACCGGATAGGGCAGGGGACCTGTCACTTGAGTCAAATAGGGTTATGACCTATATGTTGGTCAGATCAGAAAGGGTTGAGAAATGCAGATTGCCGTCGCCGAAGCCAAGGCCCAATTCGCGGAATTGATCCGTCGCGCCGAAGCTGGCGAGGCGATCGAACTGACCCGTTATGGTCGCCCCGTTGCCCGGATCGTCGCAGCAGAACGCCCCGTGGGTCGGTCGCTGCTTGGTGCGATGGAAGGCGCGTTCACGTTGCCTGAGGATATGTTCGACGGTGACGAAGACATTGCTGACATGTTCACACAAAGTGCCGAGAGCTGAGTGCGCCTGTTGATGGACACACACGTCCTTCTGTGGGCCGTGTTGAACGACCCACGGCTGACCGCAACGCAACGGCAGGCCATCGCAGAAGGGGAACTGTATCTTTCCGCCGCGACGGTCTGGGAAATCGGGATCAAACGCGCGCTTGGCAAACTGGACGTTCCGGATGACCTTTTCGATGTTGCTGTGGATGCCGGATGCCGACCTTTGCCAATCTCCTGGACTCACGCCGAAGCCGCCGCCGCATTACCGCGCCATCACACCGACCCGTTTGATCGAATGCTGGTGGCACAAGCCCGGTGCGAAGGGCTGACCCTTGTCAGTTCCGATGGAAAACTGACGGCCTATGACGTCGATTTGGTGGTTTGAGGCGAAGTTCAGAGCCGGTTGAACAAGCGTCCGATAATGCAACATTATTGGACGTAGGGAGAATTCACAAGTAAGGGCGGTTTCTACAGTATATTGTGACAACAAGCGCCGTGTCATGCTATAGGTGGAGGTATGACATACGCCGCCCAACATTTCGACCCTGCCCCTGAAACGAATCTGGTCGTGCCATCCTGGATCAGCAACGCAAGGGCGCAAACCTCTGAGGACGTGGTTTTCCTGTCTGGTGCGATGCTTGGCGAACTCGACCGGGTTGCCGGGTACCCGGGTTTGCCACGGCCCCTGTGGCGCGACCGGTTGGCGCTGTGGGCGACGGAGGAGGCCATGCAAATCGCTGGTCGCCCGGAACGTATGGCGGACCTGCGGGACGAGGTTCACCTTGCCCGCCCGGGGGATACGCTGGGCCCCGGCGGAGTCGTGTTTGCGGATTGGCGCAGGGCTGTTCGGACCCGGTTGAAACCCACGCGCGGTCAGATGCCCATGATCGCCGCGTCTGAGACCCTCGAAGCTGCGTTGGACGCTGACATGCAGGACGATGCTGCCGCGCTCAGGGCGGCGGACACGGCTTTGGCCCGCGCGATGGGGTGGCCACATATGGTTCCCTTGCTGGCGTTGGGGCTGGCACAGCGTGACCTGAGGAAACGCGGCGCGGCATTGCGCCATGCCTGTGGGCAGGCGGTGATTGCGGCTGGTCCCAGAGCCGTACATCTGGCGCAGGACCTGACCCGCCGCGCGGCGCGCCTGCAGGCCGTAGCCCCGAAGTTGCGCGCCAAGGGGGCAGGGGCGGCGGTGACTCTGTTTCTGAGCGAGGATGCCCTGTCCCCTGCCGTGGCCCTGTCCCCTATCATCCGCGGCAGCGCGAACCGGATGACCGGCCGCTCGGCCCGACGGCTTTGTGACCGGCTGGTGGACCTGGGTGTCGTGCGCGAGTTGACCGGGCGCGACACCTTTCGACTGTACGGGCTGTGACGATGGCAAAGGATCAGGCAGAGACTGTCTTTGATCGCGACCTGGACGACCTGCCGCAGGCGTTGCGCTGGCGGGAGTGGATGGCCCGGATCGAGGCGGTCCTGTTTGCCTCGGCCACGCCGGTCCCGCGCGAGGATTTGGCGCGCGTGATCGGGCAGGGCGTGTCCGTGGACCTGTTGATCGACGATGTGCAGGCGTCGCTTGTGGATCGCCCTTACGAGGTGGTTGCGGTTGGGGAGGGCTATGCCCTGCGCACCCGCCCCCGCCATGCAGCGGCCATACGCGCGGCGGCGGCGGTGGCGGATCAGACCGTGGACCTGACCGAACGGGAAGGGGCAGTGCTGGCGGCCATTGCCTATCACCAGCCGTTGACGCGGGACGGGTTGAAAGAGATCTTCGGCAAGGAAATCAACCGCGATCTGATCGGGCGGTTGCATGCGCAGGGATTGATTGCCACCGGCCCGCGCAGCCCGCGACGAGGCGCGCCCTATACTTATGTGACGACCAATAAGTTCCTGACTGTCTTTGATTTGCGTTCGCTCAGGGACCTGCCGGACGTGGAAGCTCTGGAAGATGCCGGTCTGGCCGGGCAGGGGTTGGCATGAGGCGGGCGGACATGGATATCCGGCTGGAAAAGATCGTCCCGGCCAAGCGTCAGAAACGGTATTATCACCTGTCTCTGGTGCAGACCCTGTTTGGCGACTGGTGCCTGATCCGCGCCTGGGGGCGCATCGGTGCCAAGGGCGGGCAGACGCGCATCGACTATCCCGGGTCATTCACCGCCGCCATGGCAGCGCTCTCCAAACTCAAGTCCGCCAAATGCAGACGCGGATACGCCCCAATTCCCGTGCAGTTGGACATGTTTGAGGATGCGTGGACGCTTGAAAAGCGCATAACAAGGGTGTGCAAGTGACGTGCTTCTGCAGGTGTTCCATGTCCCAAACCGCGAGAAAACGCGCTGACGTCACCTGTGACGCAGCACATGTGTTGCATGCTTTTCCCTTGTCGCTTGGACGGTGGGATCCTGGTTCTGCATTGGGGCAGGGGGGCTGAGCCGTCTGATGAAGGGGCATGAAAACAAGCAGGTTGTTGTGCGCCGCTTCGCTGCGCTGGCTGTGTTTGTGGGCGTGGTGTGGATCATTCAGGTTGTTAACTGGGCGACGGGTTATGGCCTGAACGATGCGTTTGGGTTGATCCCCAGGCGGGTGTCCGGATTGGACGGGATATTGGCCATGCCGGTTTTGCACGGAAGCTTTTCACATCTGGTGTCCAACACCGCCCCGTTGCTGTTGATGGGGGCGGTGTTGATGATGACCGCAACGCGGGCGCTGTGGGCGGTCAACGGGGTCATTGTGGTTTTGGGCGGCGTGCTGGTCTGGTTGTTTGGCAGTACAGCGATCCATATCGGGGCCTCGGGGCTGGTATTTGGCTGGTTCGGGTTCCTGATCACGCGCGGAGCAGTTGACCGGTCCCTGATGGCGCTGGGGGCCGCTTTGGGTGTTGGAATTCTATATGGCTCGATCCTGTGGGGCGTGGTGCCGGGGCAGCCGGGCGTGTCCTGGGAGGCGCATCTGTTTGGAGCATTGGCCGGGGGCGTTGCCGCGTTTGCCGTGCCCACGCGGGTTCATGCGCCGCGTGTTGCGGACGTTGAAACGTGACGCGAAGTGGGGGTCGCATACGGCTGGGGGCGAAATAGTACGTGTAGCGCGCCAAGGCGTGTCCGTAAGGGGATCGCCCGTCGACACAGCAGCAAAGCGAGCATTTTCGCCGCGAGCAGCGTTTCATTTGGTTGGTAGGATGACTTTCCAGACGAAGGGGCCGTTTTCGTACACCTGCCGTTCATGCTGGCAGACGTGAACGGGCGACAGGCGGACGAAGGGGCCCTTGATCGGAACAGTCTGAATGTCCGCTAGGGCGTTTTGAATTGGTCGCGCCTTCCTTCGTTCACTCAGAAAAGACCGTTTGAGATTTCAGCCCTGTTCCGGTGAGTAGAGCAACAGTGGTGTCCGCTCTTGCGATTTGGCCGCTTTCCAACAGCTTCTTCGCCCCAACCCACGCTTGAGCGCTGGTTGCCTCTGCCAGAACTCCGGCTCTTGCGAGCCTCTTGGCTCCGGCAATGATTTCTGTCTCTGAAAGAGCCACTGACCCTCCATCGGTCAGCGCCAGCACTTCCGCCAAATAGGAAAGCCGTACAGGCGTTTGTACTGCTGTACCCTCGGCCACAGTCGGCAAGAACTCAGTTTGTTTCGTACCTTGAAGGATATGATGCAGAGGGGCGCAGTTCTCCGGCTGAACGACAAATAACCGTGGCATACGGACTATCTCACCGCTGCGAATGAGTTCGCTGAATGCGAGGTAGCATCCCAAAACATTGCTACCCTCGGAAGCAGGAATGACGATGTTGTCCGGCGCACGAAATCCAAGGTCTTCCCAGATTTCGTAGCCGATGCTTTTGGTACCTTGTAGGAACATCGGATGCCAGTTGTGGCTGGCATAGAACAGCGTTTTCGACCGCTCTATGGCGGCCCGCGCTGTATCGCCGCGCGATCCGGGTACCAATTCCACACTTGCGCCATAGGCGCGTGCCTGAGTTACTTTGGCGGGTTGCGTGTATTCCGGGACCAGTATGGTCACATCCATTCCTGCTGCTGCTCCGTAAGCCGCAACCGATGCCCCTGCATTGCCTGAACTGTCTTCACAAATCTCGGTGACGCCCAGTTGTTTCAGATACGAGATGAGAACCGAAGCACCCCTATCTTTGAAAGACCCTGTTGGAGCAAACCACTCCAGTTTGAGATCAAATTTGTCGCCGCCAATCTCCGGTGCAATCATCGGTGTGCAGCCCTCACCAAGGGATACCGGCTTGGTGATCCCCAGGGGCAGAGATTTAGCATACCGCCAGATCGACCGTTTGGAGGTGTCAATGTCGCTGCGTGTTATGCCGGGCTGTTCGGTTATCAACAGCGGGTTGCTCTCTGGTGACCGCCAGATGGGATCGCTCAAGGGAAAGGTTTTTTGTGTGATCTTATCAAAAAAGGCAGCGCGTTCGATCATTTGGGGTCTCCTTGTTGTAAGCGACGCTACCGTCGATGATCCGAAATGACTGCGCAAAGTTGTGAGTTTGCCGCCTAATTGTTGTGCCATTTGCCAAAATGTGAAATTTTGAAGCATGCGCGAAGAGCTTGATCAGATAGACCATCACATTCTGGACATCCTGGGAGAGAATGCCGACCTGCCAAACAAAGTCTTGGCGGAGCGGGTCGGGCTTTCCCCTTCCGCCTGTCTTAGACGGGTCGCGCGACTCAAGGAAATCGGAGCAATTCAGCGAATCGTTGCGGTCGTTGACCCCGATTGCCTCGACAGGAAACTCACCGTCATCGTGTCGGTCAAATTTGAACGGCACGGCCCTCAGCATCGGCAGCAGTTTTTTAAGCAGCTTGAACGCGAAAAGGCGATTTCACAGTGCTATATGGTGTCTGGCGAAGTCGGCAGCATACTGACCATGAACGTCGCGGACATGGAAGAATACACCGAACTTGCTGACCGACTGTTCCACGCGGACAAAAATGTCTCGGCTTTCACCACATATATGGTCATGTCTAGACTGAAGTAAGCTGCCACCTAACCCTAAAAGCAGACATTGGGGCTTTTTGCAGCATTGCTCATTTTGGGCTCTCTGCCGCCCTTCTCTGCATGCCTCTCGAATGGTCGCTCCGGCGCTGGCGTACTATTTCGCACCCAGCCGAAAGCGATCCCAGGTGGGGCGATTGCCCTATGGTTTCAGATGATTACTAGTGCTTTGGCTTACTAAGGCTCGTCCGGCGGTGGGGCGCTGGGGCCGGGGGCGTTTACGGCTTCGTGTGCGGCCCCGGCGACGGCGTTGCGTTGTTCTTCGGTCAGGTGTGCGCCGCCTTCGATGGCGACCTTCACGTTGCGTTCGGCCATTCGGATGCCATTGGCCTCGAACGCGTCGCGGACCTTTTGGTAGGCATCGCGGCGGACCAGCCATTGTTCGCCCGGCTTGGTCATGAATTTCACACCGACCACCATGTTGAATTCTTCCATCCGCCGCACGCCCTGTGATTTCAGGGTGCTGAGGATGGAGGACCCGTAATGTTCGTTTGCCTTCAGCTCGGCCCCGACCTTTTTCACCAGCTTTTTGACCAATTGCAGGTCGGTGTCGAAAGGCACGCGGAATTCAAGCTTCATGATCACCCAGTCGCGGCTGTGGTTGGTGAGGCTTTTCAGCTCGCCATAGGGCACGGTGTGGACCTTGCCCCTATGGTGGCGGATGCGCATGGACCTGACCGAGATGCTTTCGACGGTGCCCATCAGGTCGCCGACCTCGATATATTCACCCAGCCGGAACGCGTCGTCGATGAGGAAGAAGATGCCGGCCACGATGTCGCGCACCAGCGATTGCGTGCCAAAGCCGATGGCGATGCCGACAATGCCCGCACCAGCGAGGATCGGGGCGATGTTGACGCCTGCGGCACTCAGCACGCTGAGCGCGACCATGATCAGCAGCGTGACCATGAGGATCGTGCGCAAGAGGGGCAGGAGCGTGATCATGCGCGCCTCGGGTCCGGGGGCCTGTCCATCCTCGGGCGGTTCATAGTCGGCAATGCGTTTGTCGATCAGCGTTTTGGCCCAGGTCCAGACCAGATCGGCCAGCAGCAGGGCGACGATGCTGTCAATCAGCACCTCCAGCACGCGGCCCACGACACTGCCATCGGCGGAGAGGTCAAAGATGTTGACGCCCCAGCCGGCAGACAGCAGCAGCACGGCGCACATGATGAACACGAACCGGGCGGCGCGTTGCACGATGGGGCGGGTGGCGACATAGGGGTCGGCAAATTCCGGGATGTCGGGTTGTGGTTCGCCCTCGGGCAGGTCGCCGCTGCGTTCGGCGGCGTTGAATTCATCCAGCACCTTCTGCGCCTCGGCCCGGTATTTGTCGTGCATGGCGGTGGTGGACTGGTCAAAGAAGTGGTCGATCCACGCCTTCATAAGCCTGGGGCCGGGCACCACGAGACCAACGATCAGCACCGCCCACATCGCGCCGAACAGACCGGCCAGCCACAGGGCAAAGACCACACCTACCAGGATCATCAGGAAGTTGCGCCAGATGACGATGGTACGTTGGGGGGTATCCAGTTCACACAACGCCGGGACCCGCCGGAACGCGGCCCAGATGCAGGCCCAGACCACCAGAACCACACACAGCGCAAGCGTCACCGTCTGCGCCAGCGCGACCGAGGCGAGGCTGCTGGTGATGTCCATGTCCTGATGTTCGACAACCCGTTGCAGCATGTAGGACAGGGTGAAGGCCGACACGACCGCCAGCGCGAGGATGCGCACCATGTTGTGCAGATAGCGCGCGGTGGGCGTGCCGTAGGGGACCAGCCGCAGTTCCGGCGCGCGGGGGGCCTGCAGGAACAGGGACAGGGTGGTCAGGATACGGAACAGCAGCACCGCGACCAGCAGGTCCAGAACCAGGCTTTCGACCAGGGGATGCCAGTCGAAGCTGTCAAAGGCACCGATGCTGCCGACGGCGAATATGCCAAGGCCCGCAAAGATGATAGCGGCGCGAATCAAGGCGCCGACGAATTTTTCCGACGGGGCGTCCTTGGGGGCCTGCTCGATGCGCAATTGCGGATAGCGCAGGGCCTGACGGTAAAGCCATTCCAGCCCGAAGCCGATCACAAGGAAGATCAGGATATACGTGACCGACCGCACCTTTTGCGCATGCGACAGCTCGCTGGTCCAGACGTCCTGCAACGCTTCGGGCATTTGTGGCAGGACCTGCCAGGCGAGGATCAGCGACTGCGCACGGTTGGCGATGCGCGCGAGTTGCGTGTCGACCTGTTCGCGAAAGGTCTGGGCCGTGGCGGTGTCGAGCGTGCCGTCGGCATTGGCGCTGTCGGTGATCCATTGCTGGATCGTGGGGTCGCCCAGAAGCCGCAGAAACTCCTTCACATCGTTGGGGGAAGGGTCCGCGATGGTTTCGGTTTTGGTCGTGCTGGTGCCGGGGACGAATTGCGCCTGTGCTGCGGTGACGCCGCACAAAAGGGCCAGAAGGGTGAGTGTCAGCCGCAGGATCCTCATGACGGTGTTTCCGCCGTCTGTTCGTCCACGCCGTGCGGGGCGTCATAGTCGAGGTTGGAATAATCGGGGGCGATGACCCTTTCGACCTCCAGCGCGCCGGTGGTCGGTTTGACCTGACAGGCAAGGCGTTCGTCTGGGCCAGCGCTCCATCGTGCCAATACCTTGGCCTCCAGCTCGGACGGTGGGGGCAGGGTGTCGCCGCCTGCCAGCACGCGCACCCGGCAGGTGCCGCAGCGCCCGCGCCCGCGACAGACGCTGGCATGGGGCAGGTTGTTGTTACGGGCCAGTTCCAGCAGGGTCAGTCCGGCCTGAGCCTCAAATGACTGGGGGCGTTGCCCGGCATAGGTGATCTGCACCGCGCTGCGCTGCACGCCCCGCAACCGCAGCCAGCGCGCCAGAAAGGCCAGCGCGACCAGACCCAGCGAGCCGCGTACAACCGCCCTTTCGCGGCTTTTGGCCTGTTCAAGGATGACAGGGAACTGCGATGGATCGACCGTGGGGCCATTCACATTCGGATCGTCGGCCAGCACAAACCCTGCGCCGCCTTCTTCGACCGGGATGATCTGGCGGCCGGCCTCGACATAGCCCAGCATGGCGATGATCGGCAGAGCCACCACAAACGGGTAGAAGATGCGCATGGTACGGACCGAGCCATCGCGCGATTGCAGCCATGTGAACATGCCGATTGCGCCGTGAATCCAGGCCACCACCAGCATGACGATCTGTTGCAGCCCGGCGATGGGCGAGTTCACCCAGAACTGACCCAGCACCAGCGGGTAAGTAGGTTCCAGCCCCAGCTCTTTCACTGCCATGATACCAAACAGGTGCATGGCCAGCAGGGGCACGATCATGATCCCCGCGATCATCTGGATCATGTCATAGGCGGGGATGCGCAGCGTGTTGCGCCGGTACAGCGACCAGAGTGCCAGCGCAAAATGCAGGACCAGCGAGAGTTGCAGCAGAACGTTCAGCGGCAGGAAGGATGACCATATCCCGCTGAGAAACCAGCGCCAGTCTTCCATCAGTTGAACCGAGATCAGGCCGAGCGCGAGATTGAGCAGGTGCATCGAGATGAAAACAAACATCACGAGTCCCGTGCTGATCATTGCGCGCAGCCGGAACGACGCGGACCATGTGCCGGTGGCGGTTGTGCTGGCCAATTTGACCCCCCTCAGAGCCCGTGCGGGCAGGTGTGTTCCCCAACGGTGTAGCCTCTACTGCCCGGGCGGTAGGGTCAATGTTCTTCTCGCTGTCCGTGGGCGTCAGCGTTTACAGAAAGCCATGCGGATTTTCGCAGACGCAAGCGTCACTGTGGCAAAGCGCGGACGGGAATTGTCGCTTGAGAAATCATGCGTTAGAGCAGAATTTGGTAAATCTGAACCACTCAATGCTGCCTGAAATCAAGGATTTCAACGCGTTAAGTGATGCCCCGTATTGCAGATGGACCCAATTTCGATCTAGAAAACAACGCTCCGATGTGTGTCGGGCAAACACGGACGCAACGCGCGTGGAGGCATTCCGCATGTCTGAGGACACGACCAGTTTTGACTATATCGTTGTCGGTGCCGGATCCGCCGGATGCCTGATGGCCAACCGGTTGAGCAAGAACCCGGCAAACCGGGTGCTGTTGCTGGAGGCGGGCAAGCCGGACACGTATCACTGGATTCACATCCCGGTCGGATATCTCTACTGCATCGGCAATCCGCGTGCGGACTGGATGTACAAGACCGAGGCAGAGGGGGGGCTGAACGGGCGCAGCCTGATCTATCCCCGTGGCAAGACACTGGGCGGCTGTTCGTCGATCAACGGCATGATCTACATGCGTGGCCAGGCGCGGGATTATGACAACTGGGCCCGGCTGACGGGCGAGGATGCGTGGAGTTGGGAAAACGCGCTGAGCGATTTCAAGGCGCATGAAGACCACTACAGGCTGGATGATGGCGCGGACCCGGTGACGGGGGACAACAGCCGGTTTTCCGATCTGCACGGGCATGGGGGTGAATGGCGCATCGAAAAGCAGCGCCTGCGGTGGGATGTGCTGGACAGCTTTGCCGAAGCGGCGGTTGAGACCGGGATCGAGAAGACCGACGATTTTAACGGCGGTGACAATGCGGGTGTGGGGTATTTCGATGTGAACCAGCGGTCGGGCTGGCGGTGGAACACGTCCAAGGCGTTTCTGCGTCCTGTCAAATCGCGGCCGAACCTGACGGTCTGGACCGAGGCACAGGCCGAAAAGCTGCTGCTGGAAACGGGCGAAGACGGCGCGTTGCGGTGCACGGGCGTGCGCGTCAGCCGCCCGGGCGGTTCCGTGACTGTCGCTGCCAATACCGAAGTGGTTCTGTCGGCGGGCGCAGTGAATTCGCCCCAGATCCTGCAGCTGTCGGGCATTGGCCCGGCGGCGTTGCTGCAACAGCACGGCATCGACGTGATGATGGATCAGCCTTATGTCGGCGAGAACCTGCAGGACCACCTGCAAATCCGCGCGGTGTTCAAGGTCAAGGGCACCAGGACGCTGAATACGCTGGCCAATTCGCTGGTCGGCAAGGCACGGATCGGGCTGGAATACCTGTTCAAGCGGTCCGGGCCGATGAGCATGTCACCCAGTCAGCTGGGTGCGTTTACCCGGTCTGATCCCAGCCGGACCCATGCGAACCTGGAATATCACGTGCAGCCGCTGAGCCTGGAGGCGTTTGGAGAGGATCTGCATGATTTTCCGGCGATGACGGTGAGCGTATGCAATTTGAACCCGACCAGTCGGGGCCATGTTCGGATCGCGTCGGGCAATTTCCGCGATGCTCCGAAAATCGCGCCCAACTATCTGGCCACCGAAGAGGATCGCAAGGTCGCAGCCGACAGCCTGCGCCAGGTGCGCGAGATCATGGCGCAGCCAGCAATGAAGGCCTATGAGCCAGAGGAATTCAAACCCGGCATCCAGTATCAGACCGATGAAGAACTGGCGCGACTGGCCGGTGACATTGCCAGCACGATTTTCCATCCGGTTGGCACGGTGAAGATGGGCCGCGACGATGACCCGACCGCGGTTCTGGACCCGCATCTGCGGATGAAGGGTGTTGCGGGCCTGCGTGTGGTTGATGCGTCCATCATGCCCGAGATCACCAGCGGAAACACGAACTCTCCAACGATCATGATCGCAGAGAAGGCGGCGGGCTGGATGCTGCAGGGACAGTGAAACCGGCGGTGAGGTGTGGTTGTCTGAAAGGGCGGTTGGCCTAGTCCAGGTCCGGATCGTGGTAATCCGCCACATAAGACGCGATGAGCCGGTCAATCGCCTTGCGCGCCACGGTGACCTGTTTTTCGTCAAACCCCAGTGAGGCAACCATTTTCCACGTGCCATACATCTGGGTGACAATCAGGAACCCCAGTTCACGGCAGGCGTTTTGTGACAGGTCCGGGTAGCTGATCTTGATCTCGTGAGAGAGCACCATCTGCATCAGCTCATACTGTGACTTGAGGTTTTCGCGCACGTCCATGTTCACGGCAGCCCGCGCAAACAGGGCATCATAGACCTGATCGTCCACGGGTTTCGGGCTGCCCTTGTCGGCCAGACCGTTGAACCAGAAGTCGATGAACGTGGTCAGGCGTTTGACATCATCCGCGTCATTGATCGCGACCATCAGCTTTTCGCGGTAAAGGTCGGCCAGGTAGTTGCACAGCGCCAGCGCCAGTTCATCCGGGTCCTTGAAATAGTGGCGGATCAGCTGGCGGGTCATGCCGCCTTCGGTCGCGATCTGGTCATAGCCGGGCAGGGAGACCCCGTTTTTCATGACCGCATCGAACAGCGCCCGGACGATTTCGGGTCTGCGGATGTCTCGGATCTTCTTGGCCATGAGTGGAACGTCGCTTTGGTCTGCTGCCTGTTGGTGACAGACTATACCAAGTCGGAACGCCGCTCCAAGTCGGGGCGGGGAAATGTTTTGGAGTGCATCGTCATATGTGGACAGCTGCGCAACGACGGGCCGCGGCCCGGCCCCTCTCTGCGATTGACGTGCAATCGCCTGCCGGTCGATGGATGCGCGGCGGGGCTTTAGCCCCTTGATTCCGCGCAACACGCCTTAGCCAAACGGCCCCAGCACGCAACGTGACCCGGCAAGGATGTCGCCGTCGGGATTGGGCAGGATCAGGCGCAGACCAAACGTGCCGGTGGCCGCGTCCAGGATCGGGTCAATCACGCTGAGCTTGGCCTGACGCGTTCGGCCATCCTCCAGCACGATCTCCATCACGTCGCCGGTGGACAGCTTGGCCCGTTCGGACATGGGCAGGTAGCTTTCAACATAGAGTGTGTCCAGTTGGGCAAGGCGCAGGATCGCGGTGTCTTCGTTATAGACCTCGCCCGGGGACATGAGCCGTTCGACGACCACCGCATCAAAAGGCGCGCGGACGCGTTTGCGTTCCAGCGCAGCCTCGGCAGCGGCGCGTTCTTCGCGGGCGACTTCCTTGTCAAACCGGGCCTTCTGCACCTCGATCTGGGCAACCTCATGGGCCAGTTCCGCCTCTTCCAGATCGTCTTTGACAGTGAGACCCTGTTGGTCCAGTTTGCGGATGCGCTCGACCTTGATCCGGGCACGTTCGGCCCGGACGGTGGCCAGCCGCAGGGCCGTATCATCCCGCACCGCCAGTTCCGCCAACGCGAGCCGCGCGCGTTCCTCACTGGCCTCGAATTCGGCGAGCACCTGGCCCTGAATGACGTGATCGCTGCGATCGGCGTGCAGGTGCATGACAACCCCCCGCGCGCTGGCGCCCAGATCGACCAACGCACGGCTGGTCACGATGCAATCCTGCGCAAGGGCCGGAAAAGCGTGTGCTGCCAGAGCGATACCCAACAGGGCAGTTCGTTTGGATACCATCCCAAGTCTCCTGATCACTGGGTGTTGTGTTAACACAGAGTCGGGAAATTCGGAGGGGATTTGTTTTGACAGTTTGGTTTGGGTTTGTGGGCAACTACAGGGCGTTGGGCAATGACCTAGACGGTCAAGGTTGGCTTTGCGGACTGAGTGTGAATTCGTTGCGGATGCGTCAAGGTCTGCTTTTGCCATTTTCCATTGTCTAAAACGGTCATTTTCGCTTGGGACAAAAACGCATGGGTATTGCCAAGCATCAAGTAGAAACGAAGCGATGATTAACCAAACATGGTTCCCTGCCTATGGCATCGTGGAGCTTTCTCAGCTACTTTGAGAAAGTTAGTGTATGGAGCGGCATGGAACCAAAGGACGTAACTGAACAGGTACTAGTCCAGATCGCGGAGTTGTCGGTTTGGATTTCTTCGTTGTCTCTC
>JBFOMB010000040.1:0-4583 GCA_040830545.1 Paracoccaceae bacterium
GCACCCCCCCCGCCCCGGGAGGGCGCGGGGGGGCGGGGGCCACGCCCCCCACCAACCACGTGTCCCCACCGCACGCCACTGCACGCGCCGCGGTTGTCGCACCGGCGGCCCGGGGGGCCCCGCGCCCCCCCGCTCACCCGGCGCGCACTAGAAGAGGGACTTGGGCTCAACCGCCCCCCCCCCAAACCCCCCCCCCCCTTCCCCACAACCGCCGCAACACCCGAATGGCCGAGGCCTCCAGTTCCGCCTCGGACGGTGTCAGTGGCAGCCCGTTATCCAGCGACTGCCCCAGCCGCAACAAACCACCGTCGACCAAAGGGTCGTCGCGCCGATTTTCGATCCTACGCACCTGCCGCAGGATGGTTGATGCGTGGCAATCCTGCTGCCGGGCGAGTTCGCGGATCGGAACGCCGCACATGGTGTGTTGCAAGTAGTTCAGAATATTCACCGGCATCCAGCCAGGCAGATCGGTTTCACCTAAACGGTGCATGACTCCATCCATGGGTCGCCTTTCATGCGGAAGCTGCCCCAAGCCTCCAGATATGAATTCAACCTTAGGATGTGCCCAGAACTCCCACTCGGCACATCGCGGCCCCTGAACCATTGTTTCGAAAAGGTAAACAGAGGTAACGTTTCAGTTCGCAGGATCGCCCCTTCACGCAACACCCGCATAGGTTGCGTATCATTCAACCATGCAAAACGCAATGCTCGTTTAGGGGAATCATCATGCAGAATATCGTGAGCAGACTGGAAAAACTGCGTCGTCCGTCGATCCTGACCCGTGCCGCACAACAGGGTGCATTGTCCTACAGCCGGAAACGACACCTGCAACGCGTGCTGGGTTACGGGACGCTGCCCAAGACGCCTGACGCTCTGCCACGCCTGCTGGATATGGAAGAGGAACTGGAACGCCAGCGCACCGACGATTTTGCAGGATACTCTGCCGTGCGGCATCTGGATGTGTTGATTGCCACGGTGGCCGAAGCGCAGATTTTCCGCGCATTGAAGCCGACCTTGTCCGCATAAACACGGGCACAAACGCAAAACTGCCGCACCCCAAAGCGCGGCAGTTGCAACATCTTACCCATGGTAGCGGATTACATCATCGCGTCAGGCATGGATTCCTTGCGTGTCGCCACAAAGGCATTCAGCGCCTCGTTGACCGCCGGGTCCATCGCAGGTTGCTGATAAGTGTCCAGCATCTGTGCCACACGGGCCGCCGCCAGTGCCTGACTGTCGCGCGCGCCCTCTTCTTCCCAGGTCTCGAACGGTTTGTAGTCCAGCACATCGGACCGCCAGAACGCAGATTTGAAATTCGCCTGCGTGTGCGCACATCCCAGATAGTGCCCGCCCGGCCCCACCTCAGCAATTGCACCCATCGCCTGCGCGTCTTCGTCCACGCTGACCCCTTCGGCCAGCTTGTGCAAAGTGCCCAGTTGGTCCGCATCCAGCACGAATTTCTCGAACGAGCTGACCAGCCCGCCTTCCAGCCAACCGCAGGCATGCAGCATGAAATTCACACCCGACAGCAGCCCCATGTTCAGGCTGTTCGATGTCTCATAGGCCGCCTGCGCATCGGGCAGTTTCGATCCGGTGAACGACCCCGCTGACCGGTACGGCAGCCCCAGACGCCGCGCCAACTGCCCAGCGCCATAGGTGATGTGGCTGGCCTCAGGCGTACCAAAGGTCGGCGCGCCCGAGTTCATGTCGATCGAGGTCACAAACGCCCCCATGATCACCGGCGCACCGGGGCGGATCAGCTGGTTATAGGCGATGCCTGCCAGCACCTCGGCCATGACCTGCGTCAGTGTACCCGCCACCGACACCGGTGCCATCGCCCCGCCCACGATAAAGGGTGACACGATACAGGCCTGATTGTTGGCCGCATAGACCTCCATCGCGCCCATCATCACGTCATCAAACGTCATGGGCGAGTTGATGTTGATCAGCGAGGTCATGACAGTGTTCTGCTGCACGACGTCCTCGCCGAACAGCACGCCACACATATCTACACTGTCCTGCGCCCGGCTGGGTTCAGTAACCGACCCCATGAACGGTTTGTCGCTCAGCGTCATATGGGCGTGCAACATGTCCAGATGGCGCTTGTTCACCGCCACGTCCGTCGGCTCACAAACCGTTCCGCCGGAATGGTGCAGCCATTTGGACATGTAGCCCAGCTTCACGAACTTGCGGAAATCCTCCATCGTCGCATAGCGCCGCCCGCCATCCACGTCCCGCACAAAGGGCGGACCATAGACCGGGGCCAGCACCATGTTGCGCCCGCCGATCTCGACACTCCGCGCGGGGTTGCGCGCGACCTGCGTAAAGGACGACGGCGCGGTACTGATCAACTGCCGCGCCAATCCGCGCGGGATATGCACACGTTCGCCCTGGACGTCCGCGCCCGCCTCTTTCCAGCGCTCCAAGGCACCCGGATTACTGACAAAGTTGACCCCGATCTCTTCCAGCACGGTTTCTGCATTGGTTTCGATGATTTCGAGCGCCTCGTCGTTCAGCACTTCGAAATTCGGGATATTGCGCTGAATGAACGATGCGGTCTCAAAGGATACAGCGCCCCGCTCGGCCCGTCTCGCGGCCCCGCCGCCACCCCGTCCCCGTTTGCGCGCGGTTGCTTCTGCCATGATGTCGACTCCGGAAGAGTGTTTCGTATGATCTATTTTCTCTAACCCGGGCGGCGTGCACCCCTCTCCCCACCAGCGCCCCTTAAGGGCGAAAAGCGACACCAGATACGACGCCCCCTGCTGAAACCCCACGTCACAGCGCGGTTGCGTCAGCCCCGTGCACCATGCAACGTTTCCCCAACCAAGCACGCTTTGCGTCAGAGAGGAGAAAACCATGGCGCTTCCATTAGGAGTCATGTCCGTTTTTGTCGGTCTGGCCATCTGGGCCGCCTGGGTTGTCTACGGCATCTTGCGGGGTCGCTTTATCCCGGCCTTACTGTTCGGCGTTCTGCTGATGCTCTATCTCAACGTCGGCTACGTCATTAACGGCCCCGCTGCCTCGATCGCCAATTTTGTTGGAATCTATGATGTGCTGATCAATCTCGGCCTCAGCGATCCCTCCGCCGCTGCCGCAGTTGCCGCGTGCCCGGAAAACAGTTGCTCGGTCTGGGGCGAGACCTATACCAACCACCCGGCCTGGGGCGTTGCCTTCTATGACCGTTTCGCCAACGGGCCGGAAATGCGTTCAACCCTGCTCATGGGCCACATCATCTGCAACTCCATCGTTTTTGTTCTGATGCATGTGCAAATGTTCCATCCCGGCGGGACGTCCCGATCCCACGCGCTGCTGGGCCGGATCAGCTTTGCCGTGCTGACCGTTGGCGTTGGCTGCGCTGCCATCCTCGCCTCCCAACATGGCCCCGTTGCCGAATATGGCGGCGCGCTTTCGACCTGGGGGTTCTACTCCATGTCCGCCTGTGTCTATGCCTGTGCAGTCCTGGGAGTACTCGCCATCCGGCAGGGTGACGCGGCACGTCACCGTATTTGGATGTGGCGTTTCCTCGGCTCCATGTGGGGCAGCTTCTGGCTGTTCCGCGTCGTTCTATTCGTCATCGACCCGATCTTCCGCGACATAAACAGCCTTGCCATCCTGATCTGCATCTGGGGCTCCGCGCCTGCTGGCATCCTGATCGCGGAATGCATCCGCCGCCGGGTCGACGCCCGCATGCCTGCACGCCAACCCGTCGCCGCAGAATAGACAGACACGCAGCGCTATGGCATAGCCCTGCCATGACGTTTCGGTTTGCACAGATCAGCGCTTCGACAGCGCCTCGAATTACGCACCCGGCCTGAATCGCCGGGCCGGGTTCTGTTCACTTTGCAAACGCACCGCGCTCTCGCGCAAAAGAAAGCCATCTTCATGCCTCTCCAATCCCCAACCCTGCACATGCTGTGCGGCAAAATCGGCGCGGGCAAATCCACCCTCGCTGCCCGCCTGACCAAAGACACCGGTGCGCTTTACTTGTCAGAGGACGACTGGCTCAGCTCTCTGTTCGCAGACCAGATGACCAACGCTGCGGACTACGCACGCTGCGCCGCCAAACTCCGTCAGGTCATGGGTCCCCACGTCTCGAGCCTGCTGAACGCAGGCCAGTCCGTTGTGCTCGACTTCCCTGCAAATACCTTCGAAAACCGTAAATGGATGCAGACCATCCTGACCCGGACCAGCGCCGATCATCAACTCCACGTCCTCCACACCCCGGACGAGATCTGCCTCGCCCGCCTCCATGCCCGCAACGCCGCAGGGAAACATCCTTTCGCCGCAACCGAGGCGCAGTTCCACCAATTCTCAAAACACTATGCGCCGCCAACCCAGGACGAAGGTTTCACGCTCGTCCACCACGACCGACTAAGTTAACCTGGCCCCTTCATTGTTCTCCAAATACTCAAATCCACCCTCACCGCGCCCACCGGACCCAAGCCCCCTTGCCACCCCCGGCCCCGCACCCTAATCAGCGCCCATGACCCATGACAGCCTCCTGATCATCGATTTCGGCAGCCAGGTGACCCAGCTCATCGCCCGCCGTTTGCGCGAACTCAGCGTCTATTGCGAAATCCACC
>JBFOMB010000041.1:0-61395 GCA_040830545.1 Paracoccaceae bacterium
GTCGGCCCCGTCAGACAGCAGGTAAACGATCCCGCCAGACACATCCGCATCCCGGTTGGGCGTGAACAGGAAATCACCATTTGCGTCCTGTTCAACAATGCCGTTCAGCGGCAGCGCGGCGTCGAGGCCGAATTTGAACAGGTCAAACGGATTGGCAGGCCGCCAGCCGATGATCTGCAGCACATCATCAACATCGACGTCCGTATCGTTCGCGAGGATCGTGTTCAGTCGCAGCGTCGTTGGCACATCTTCCGGGACCAGGAACTGGTCCGAAATTGCCACTGGCGGTGCGTCCGATGTGGCGTCGAAGTACAGCGTGACCTCTGCCCCATCCACGGCCCCTTCGGGATCAGTGATGGAATAGCCAAAGGTTGCTTCGCCAAAGAACCCGGCATCGGGGGTGAAGATGATGTTGCCGCCATCGACCACCAGATCGCCATTCACGGCCCCGGTTGCCGTTTCGAAGTTCACGGCAAAGCCTTCGATGTCGAAATCGTTCTTCAGCAACTCCAGGATCGGGATGACCAGATCTGTGTCCTGCGTCCCGCGCAGCACAAACGACAGGTTGTCGTCGCGATAGCGATCATCGCGCGCGACTGGGCGGTCGTTCACTGGCTGATAAACCAGCGTCACAGTCGCCGTGTCGCGCCCGCCCTGACCATCGTCGATGGTGTATTGGAACGACGCTTCGCCATTGAAGTTCTGGTTCGGCGTGAACAGAACCGTCTGATTGTCCAGCAGCCGCGCACGCCCGCCATTCGAGGCAAAGACGCGGTCAATCTGCAATTCACCCTGCGAAGTGGTGTCGTTGGCGATGATCCGGTCCAGTCCGACGATGATCGGATTGTCTTCTAGGATCGGGTCGCCCAGATCGGTCGTGTCAAAGCGGTCGTTGCGCGCATCGGTGCCGATATTGACGGGGTTCACTGTCACCGTTGCTGTAGCCGTAGACGTCAGACCGCCCGGATCCGCAATGATGTAGTCAAATGTTGCCGTGCCAAAGAAGTCTTCGGTCGGCGTCACCTCGACATCGCCGTCAGCGTTGATGCTGACGGTCAGTTCGGGCGTGTTGACAACGGTTTGCAGGGACAAGACGTCGCCATCAATGTCGCTGTCATTGCCCAGCAGTGCCGCTGCCGAGATCACAAACGGCGTGTCTTCGTCCGTCGTGAACCCGCTGTCGTCGCGTGCAGTCGGATCGTCATTCACCGGCAGGACGTTGATGAAGACCGTCGCCTCTGCACGTCCACCTTCTGGCGTGTTGGCCGCGTAGGTAAACTGCGCCGTGCCGAAGAAGTCCGCGTCCGGGGTGAAGCCGATATTGCCGTCGGTTGACAGCGATACCGTGCCGTTCACCGCGTCGAACACGGACCCGACGATCATCCGGTCGCCGTCCAGATCGTTGGATAGCAGACGTTCGACGCGGATCGACAGGAAATCATCCTCGTCCACGTCAAATCCGGTGTCGTCACGCGCCTCGGCCAGGGGTCGCACGTTGACCGAAATCTCGGCCTCGTCAAAGGCGTTGCGATCATCGGTGATGACATAGCGAATGGTCGTTGCACCGGTGAAGCCGTTGGTGGCCGTGAACCGCACATTGCCATCCACGTCGATCACCGCATCACCATCCGGGCTGCCATCGACGGACACCAACCGCAACGCGTCACCGTCGGAGTCGAAATCGTTCAACAGGATGTTGGACAGGTCGATGATCAACTCTTCGCCCGTCGCAACTGCAAAGAACCCATCGTCAGATGCAACTGGCGCGTTGTTGTCCAGCAGCATGAGCAGCGTTTCGCGCGTCCAGATTGTGCCGTCTTCGAAAATCAACTGTTCGACCGAGGTCGCGCTGTCGGACAAGGCATCCAGGATCGTCAGACTGTCACCTGCATTGCCCGCAAACGTGATTTCAACAGAGTCACTGCCCTGGAACAGGCGCGCCACGATGGCGTCCGCTGGGTTGAACCCGATCAGTTCCACAACGTCCGTATCACCTGTATCGGTGCCACTGTCACCAACCCAATCCTCGCCATCGCCCAGCGAGAAGACATACCTGTCCGACCCTTCGAACCCGTCCGCCGTGTCATTGCCGAGACCCATGTCGATCAGGTCATCAGCATTGAACCCGTTGATCAGGTCGTTGCCGTTTGTTTCGATATCGACCAGTGCTCGCGCGCGCATTTCGGCCCGGGTCCAGATCGTGTCATCCGCAAACCGAATGGACAGAGTCCGCCCTGCGTTGTTCAGCGGTGCCAAGGCGTTGATCAGCGTGACCTGATCCCCGCCGGTGGTGAAGGTGATCACCAGATCGTTGCTGGCGGGGCCTGCTCGCACGGCAGATACGATGTCACTGGGGTTGTAGTCGGCCAGTTGCAGCTCGTTCGTGCCATAGCCAAACGCGTCAATCCGGTCGTTCCCGTCGCCGGCATTGTACAGGAACACGTCGTTCCCGCTCCGGCCGATCAACAGGTCGTCGCCCAGTCCACCGGCCAGCGTGTCAGCCAGGTTGGTACCGATGATCACATCGTCCCCGTCCGAAGCCTGCTGATCTGTCAGCAACGCCACGATCTGCGGCACAGTGAACTCGGTCCCGTCATCCAGCAGCACGATCCGCTCAATCTGGCGGCTGGTGTTGCTGAGACCATCCGCGATGACGATCTGATCGTTACTGCCAGCAAAACGGATCGACAGATCCGTGCTGTCGGTGCCAAGGCGGGTCAAGATCAGGTCGTCCGGCCCGTACCCGGAAATCACCAGTTGATCGTCTGGCGAAAACGCCCCATCCCGCAGGATGTCGTAACCATCACCCGCCGCAAAGCGGTAGGTGTCGGACCCTTCGCCGAGGCTCAGCCGATCATTGCCCAGCCCACCCGCAACGTCATTGTCCGCCTCGTCACCAAAGATGAAATCGTCCAGGACGGTTGGAACGCGCGCGATCAGATCACCGATGGCCCAGGTCGTGCCATCCGCGAACCGCACGGTTTCGATGCGTCCATCGCCCAGCGCATCGTCGATCCGAACGCGGTCCCCATCGGTTCCGATCAAAAGGATCATCGCGAACCCATCGCTGGACTGCATCACGCGAATGTCGTCCGGTGTAATCCCGGCACCCAGCACCAGCTCGTCCGCTGCGCCGCCTGCATCAACAATGCGGTCCTGATCGTCACCCAGGTCAAAGCGGTAGGTATCGTTGCCCAGCCCGCCTTCCAACAGGTCAACGCCCGCATCACCGCGCAGGTCGTCATCCCCATCCAGCGTGATCAGTCGGTCATCGCCATCCTGCCCCGCCAGTGTTTCCGCCGCATTGCTGCCCCATGTGACGTCATCCCCCGCTGTGTTGGACAACGCCATCGCGACGATCTGCGCCGTCGTCCAGGACGTGCCGTCCTGGAACCGCACTTCGCCCAGTGCCATGGCCGGATCAGGTCGCATGCCGGTGTCAATCTGGTCCCCGGTGCCAATGATGCGGAAGGTCACCGTGGGCTTGCCTGACACCACTTCCACATCCGTCGGCAAGATACCGACGCCAAAGATGATGACGTTCGCGCCCAGCGCATCGTCGATCAGATCCTGCCCGTCGCCCAGGTAGAAGAAATACGTGTCCGCACCCACGTTGCCGCGCAGCAGGTCATCGCCCAGTCCACCCGTTATGGATTCGTCCGCATCGGTTCCCGTCAGCGTGTCGTTGCCACCCAGTCCGTCGATGCTGTTGCCAGTGAGGATGGAGATATTGTCGTCAAACGGTGTCGCCTGTATTGCGCGGCTCAGCAGGTCCGCGCGCATCCAGATGGTGCCGTCGTCGAAACGGACTTCTTCGATGTCGGTGCCAATGGGCGTCGCCACTGCGTCGATCAATCTGATCCGCGTATTGCCACTCAGCACCCGCAATTCCAGATCGTCGCCAACCTGCACTACGGCCACATCAGCGGGCAGAACTCCGGCGTCGAATACAATGGCGTCCGTTCCGCCGCTGTCCGAGACGGAATCGTACCCGTCGTTCGCGCCGAACATGTAGATGTCGTTTTCCGACCCGCCGACATTGCTGTCGTCCCCTACGCCGCCTCGGAACACATCGTTCCCGGCAAACTGCGCGTCGTCGTCGCCACCGATCAGCGTATCGTTGCCTGCGCCGCCTGACAGGGTGTCGTTGCCTGCCCCACCGGTCAGCAGGTCATGACCCGCCTCACCAGCAACGGCATCATCGCCAAAGCCGCCCGAAACCTCGTCGCCATCCGCGCCACCGGCCAAGGAGTCGTCCCCGGCAAGACCCTGAATGGTATCCGCGCCGCCATTGCCAAAGATCAAGTCAGCCAATGGCCCACCGGCAATCGCATTCGGATCGTCACTATCACTGATCCCGCCCGTGTTGCGTTCCAGCGTGACACCGCCAAAGTTTGCCGGTGTCAAAAGAGTGGCATCCACGTTCAACAGGCGCAGGATCGACCGGCTACCGCCTGCGTCATCGGCCAAAACGATCGTCGAATCCAGACCATCCTGCACGATCTGCAAGCGTCCGGTTTCAAATGGGTTCGGTGTCGCCGACGTCAGCCGAAGGATGTCACCCGCATCACCCGGGGTGAAGTCGGTGATAATGTCCTCGGCAACGCCCGCCGCTATCGCGAAGGTCGGCAAGAAGCGATAGATATCCCGTCCGGTTCCGCCTGTATGCGTGTCCACCGCATCGTCTGCCAGCAGATCGCCAAAGATGTCATCGCCATCCCCGCCATTCAACGTATCCGCGCCACCGCCGCCTTCGATGTAGTCAGCCAGCGCGCCACCGTTCAGCGCCTCGTCCGTGTCATCGCCATAGATCGCCAGACCATCGATCCCCAGATCCGGCTGCACGCGCGTCTCGATCTCGGCGAAGGTCAGCATTTCCAGGCTGTCGGTCAGCATCAGCGTTTCGACCTTGCCCGCGTCGCCCGCGAACGCGCCCTTGACCTCGATCCGGTCATCGCTACCCGCGAAACGGATCGTCAGATCGTCGCCGTCCGGTCCCGTGCGCGAGAAGCGGAGGTCGACCAAGTCGTACCCGGCGATCTTCAGCGTGTCGTTGGTCGCATCGCCCTGATCGTCGATCAGCGCCACACCGTCACCGGCGGCAAAGTGGTAGGTGTCTCCACCTGTCCCACCGGACAGGGTATCGACTCCTGTCCCACCGTCGAGCTCATCGGCCCCGGCCCCGCCAACAACGCTGTCGTTGTCCGCGCCCCCGTTCAGCGTGTCATCGCCACCCTCACCCATGAGGGTGTCGTCGCCTGCCTGACCGGACATCTCTTCATCGTCCGCCGTGCCTTCGTAAAGGTCATCACCCGGCGTGCCCAAGGTGGTCTGACGCAGAACCTCAGCTCGGTCCCAAAGCGTGCCATCGGCAAAGGAAATCGTCTCGATCTCGCCAGATGTCAAATAGTCCACGATGGTGACTCGATCTTCGGTCCCCGTAACACGCAGGATCAGGTCGTTGCCGCTGCGCGCAGCCGTCAATCCGGCTGGCGTGATACCGGGCCCGAACACCAACGCGTCTACACCAGAGTCATCGTCAATCAGCGTCTGACCGTCTCCAAGGTCGACCAGATAGGTGTCATCACCGCTGCCGCCTTCCAGCGTGTCCGTTCCAGTACCACCGTCGAGGGTGTCGTTGTCCGCACCGCCCGAGACGGAGTCCGAGCCTGAATCGCCAGACAGTGCGTCCGCCCCGGCCTCGCCCAGAATGGTGTCGTCACCTGCAAGGCCGCTCAGCGTATCGTCAATAGACGAGCCAGAGATCAGGTCAGCGTTGCCGCTGGGCGCCTGGCTTTGCGCCAGCAGGTCGCCAAAAGTCCAGACAGTCCCATCCTCGAACCGCAATTCCTCAATCGCGTTCCGATCAAACCGCAGCGCGTCCAGAATGGTCAGGCGATCCTCGGTCCCCACGATCCGGATGACAATGTCGTCGGTGTTGGGCTGGAATATCTGCAAGTCACCCGGAGTGATCCCTGCGCCAAACTCGACGGCGTCGGTCCCTGAGGTATCCTCGATCTGATCCTGGCCATCGCCGATGCCAAAGCGATAGACCTCATCCCCCGAACTGTCGAACAATGTGTCATTGCCCAGACCGCCGATTAGCGTGTCGTTCCCGGCCCCACCTTCCAGCGAGTCATTGCCAGCCTCACCCGATACGCTGTCATTGCCGCCCTCGGCATCCACCGTGTCGTCGCCAAAGCCAGCATTGATGGTTTCGTCCGTGGCATCGCCGGTGATGGCGTTGTCAATCGTTCCGGCGTTCGCCATTGCGATCAGTTGGGCGTGGGTCCAGACCGTGCCGTCTGAAAACCGCAACTCTTCAATCTGCTCAGACGTGCTGTTGAGCACGTTGTCCAGGATCAACCGATCCTCGCTGCCAATGACGCGGACATGGATGTCGTTGCCTTGGATGGACACTTGCAACGCACCCGGCAAAACGCCTGCAGCGAATTCGACGTGGTCCACGCCGCTGCTGTCCCGCACCGTGACGTTGCCGTCGCCGATGGCAAACCGGAACACATCATCGCCTGCGTCACCGGACAGGTCGTCGCCGCCGGGACCACCGGACAGCGTGTCATTTCCTTCACCGCCAAGAATGGTGTCCGACCCGGTGCCACCCAACAGACTGTCATCGCCTGCGGCCCCATCGATCAGGTCATCTCCACCCAGACCGGTGATTGTGTCCCCTCCGGTCGAGCCCGTGATCTCTTGTGCCGTGTCATCTCCTGCAGTCAGCAGGGCGATCAGGCCGGCCTCGTTCCAGATCGTGCCATCATCAAACACGACCTGTTCAATCCCCTGACCCGGAACGCCCAGGGCACCGATCAGTTCCAGCCGGTCGCCCAGCAAACCAACCACCAGGATCAGGTCCGTGCCATCGCGGCTCTGTACTGTCACGTCAGCAGGCAGGATACCCGGCCCGAACCGGATCGTATCGAACCCGGCGAGATCAGTGATCTTGTCAACACCATCGCCCACGCCAAACCGGTATTCGTCATCACCCGAACGATCCGAAATCAGGTCGTTGCCAGCACCGCCTTCGGTGGTGTCATTGCCGTCGCCACCCTCGATCTCGTCCCGGCCAGCCAAGCCGGTGATCAGGTCATTGCCGCCCTGACCCTGCAAGGAATCCTCCAACGCCGAACCGGTCAGCGTCGCGTCAGCCAGCGAGCTGTCGACCAGGTTAGCTGACACTTCAACAGCACGGTCGCGCAGGTCGGAATTGGTCCAGACTGTGCCATCGGCAAATCGGACCTCGTCAATAAACGTGCGGAACCGGCCCTGATCTATCGTGATGCGGTCATTGGTACCGCTCACGCGCAGGATCATCTCGCTCGTGCTGCTGTCGGTTTCGACAATGATGTCGCCGGGCAGAATCGTGGCGTCGAATTCGATGATGTCGTCATCGAAGGAGAAACCATCATACAGAATCCGGTCCTGCCCGAACCCGGCGGAGAAGCGGTAGACGTCATCGCGGGTACCACCACCCAGCACATCGTCACCGGGGCCACCGATCAGCGTATCTACCCCACTTTCGCCCAGCAGCGTGTCATTACCATCACCGCCAATGATCAGGTTGACGTTATCGTTGCCGGTTATGGAATCGTCGCCTGCCATCCCCGGTGGGATCGGGGGATTATCCCCGTTGAAGCTGCCGAATGTCGGTTCAACCGCAACGGACTCCATGAACGCCTGTGTCCACACCGTACCGTCAGAAAATTCGACCGTGTCGACGCCGTAAAATTCGCCGTCAAAGTCATAGACCTGGATGATCAACCGGTCGGAGGTGGCGTCAAAACGCAGCTCAATGGGGCTGAAAGGCTGCTGCACGATGCGTATGTCGGACGGGCTGATCGTTGCGTCAAACACCACCGTGACCGGACCTGTGCCGAGCTTCGCCTCCAACTCATCCTGACCGAACCCGGCAGACAAGCGTAGCGTTACGCCGCCATCATCGTCGTAGGTGTAGTCATTGCCCGGTCCCGGCGTGACATCGTCCAGGCCTGCACCACCTTCGAGATAGTCATTGCCCGCGTCACCGTTGAGCGTGTCATTGCCCGGTCCGCCCTGCAAATCATCCGCTGCAATCGTGCCGTTCAACACGTCGTCCACGAACGTGCCGAAAATCGGCGAATCCTGTACCGTGGCCATCCCCAGCACGTCGGCTGCTGTCCAGATCGTTCCGTCCAGGAATTCGAACTGTGCGATCGGTGTACGTGCGCTCCCGCCATCCATGCGCAGCGAGCTTGTGCCGCCATTAACGGACAGCAGTACTTCGCCAAAGCTGACGAACACCTGAACGTCACCGGGCAAGATACCCGCGCCAAAGGCAACAACATCCACATCCGTATCGGTAAAGCTCAATTGGATTAGGTCATGACCGAACCCAGCCTCGAATTCGAAACGGTCATTGCCGCGTCCGCCGCTCAGCGTGTCGTGACCTGTGCCGCCAACCAGCGTATCGTCACCAGACCCGGCTGAAATACTGTCCGACCCGGCCAGCCCAGTGAACAAACCCGAACTGCTGTTGCCGAACAACTGGTCGTCATTTGCTGTCCCGGTGGCCGAAGTTCCGGAATTGGACACGCCCTGCATACCATTGGCATCTGCCAGTGCCTGGAACTGCGCCCAGGTCCATGTGAGATCGCTGAAGCGGATTTCGGTCACGGCCTCGAAATCCAACTGAACGCGACTCTCGCTGCCGATCAGTGCGATCTGGTAGTTGGAGCTGCCCCCCAGGTTCGGCGTCACATCAGTCGAGGCAAAACCCGTGAGATCAAGGATATTGGTCTCATCGCTGGAGGCCCTGAACTGAACCGTTACCAGGTCAAATGGTCCTGGAATGCGGTAGGTATCGTCGCCTAGTTGACCATCGAGCTCCACGCGACCTGGGCCAGCCGTCAGCGTATCGTCACCGGTGCCACCGATGAGGGTTGCGTTGATACCCTGCCCTTCCAAAACGTCATCACCGCCCAGAGCGACGATTTGGTCCGCAACGCCAGTCCCGATCAGCGTGTCGTTAACAACATCACCGCTCAGATCAACGCTTTCGGGCAACGGCACGGCCTTTGCCAGCAGGTCCGCTGTGTCGTAGATGCTGCCGTCCACTTCGAACTGCAAAGTCAGGTCGGCAGGCAATGGTGCGATGGGCCCTTCGCCTTCAAGAGGGATTTCCCCACCTTCGAACGGGATATCGCCGCCGTCGATCTCGCCGCCGCCAACAGTTTCAACCCGAATGAGGTCGTTACCACCAGCAAAGGTCAGATAGAGTATGGGTACGCCTGAGAAGTCCAGAGACTCGTAGACAATAAGGTCAGCCCACGTGAACGGCGCTTCGAAGATGAGCGTTTCCAGGCTCGACGCTTCGGCGCGGAGTGTGTCCTGACCGAAATTTACGCCAAACTGATAGGTATTGTCGCCGGCGTCTCCATCCAGCAGGTCGTTCCCAAGGCCACCGATCAGCAAGTCATTGCCGTCATTGCCGAATAGACGGTCATTGCCGCCCAGCCCTTCAAGCGTGTCGTTTAGCAGTCGGCCAGAGAAAAAGTCGTCGTCCAGCGTTCCAGTCAGGCTGTCAGCCACCCCGGGCGCGGGTGGGTCGATCACGTTAACCGTCCGCAGAACCGCCGCAGCAAGCAACGCGGCGGCATCCCAGATGGTGCCGTCGTTGAACCGCACTTCGTCGATGCCGCCCGTCGCAGGCGCGGCTTCGTTGCCGTTTATGATGGTCAGGCGATCATTCGTGCCTGCCACGCGCAGGATCAGCGTACCGCCGGTATCGGTCTCTTTCTCGACAATGACATCCGCCGGGTCGATGCCCGCGCCAAACTCGATCACATCGAAATTGAGGCCCACCCCGTTCGTGCCGCCATCGTCGATGACGTCCTGACCGAAGCCGGGGTTGAAGACATAAACGTCGTCGCCCTCTCCACCCATGTTCAGATCATTGCCGCTGCCACCCTCCAACGTTTCGTTGGTGATACCACCATCCAGCGTATCGTTGCCCACGCCGCCTTCCAGACGGCTGGCCGTGCTTTCCAGACCTGTGACGGAATCATCCAGCAAACCGCCCTGAATCAGGTTCGTCGCAGGATCGCCTTGTTGAATGACGCCGGCAGGTCCCGGCCACGGGACGGCGGCCGCCAGCATGTTGGCGTGTGACCAGCTCGTGCCATCCACATCGAAGCGGACAGTTTCGATCCGCTTGTTGCTGAAATCAATCGTGCCTTGCAGCAGCAGCCGGTCACCTGATCCCGGCAGGTCCAGAATGATGTTGGCCCCATCGGTGTAAATAGTCACATCACCCGGCGCGATGGTTGCGTCGAACACAACCGTGTCCGAACCCGAGAAGAAGCTATTGCCATCATCCTCGTCGATGATGTCGTGCCCGAACCCGACAGAGAACTGATAGGTGTCGTTGCGGCGACCACCGGACAGCAGATCATCGCCCGCATCGCCAGACAAGGTATAGACATTGTCGCCACCAATCAGCGTGTCGTTGCCCGCGCCACCGGTCAGCGAGTCATTGCCCGACCCGCCATCAATCAAGTCAAATCCAGCGCCGCCTTCGACCGTGTCATTGCCAGAGCCGGAAGACACCGTGTCGTCCCCGCCCAGCGCGTCGATCGCGTCAGCCGTGCTGCCAGAAATCAGGTCGTCCGGGCCCTCGGTCGGGTTGCCAATCCGGGCCAGCAGTTCCGCATGAGTGATCGTCCGCCCATCGTCAAACCGCAGCGTTTCAATGATGTAGCGCGAGTTCGAAATGCCGTTTTCGATGCGGATGCGGTCTTCAGACCCGTCAAACCCGATGATCAGGTCCGTGTCCGTTCCAACCACAAACAGGTCATCCAGATCGAACCCTGCACCGAATACGATTTCATCAGCAGGAGATTGGCTGCCAAAACCGTTATCGGACACAATGTCCTGACCAAAGCCGACCTCGAACAGGTAGACATCGTTGCGCGCGCCGCCGGACAGGCTGTCATTGCCTGTGCCGCCGATCAATGTGTCCTGACCTTCCAGCCCGAAGATGCTGTCATTCCCGCCCGCGCCGTTGATTTCCTCGCCAAAGAAACTGCCTTGCAGCAACTGGTCAGAGGCGTCACCTGCCAAGGCTTGGGTGACCAATTCGGTATGGGTCAAAACCGTGCCGTCATCGAACTCAACCGTTTCAATCAGATACCGATAGCTGTTGAGCGACCGATCCAGCAGCAGGGTTTCGGGACGGCCAACGAAGCTCAGGAGGAGGTTGTTGCCGATGGCTTCGACCTGAAGATCCGCCCGGTTAAACCCGGGTCCGAACTCGATCCGGTCAGCGTTGGAGTAATTGACGTTACCCGATCCATTGTCGAACCCGTTGTCCGAAATCGTGTCGTTTCCGAACCCGGCCTCGAACCGATAGACATCGCTTTGATCGCCGCCGGACAAGCTGTCATTGCCGCTGCCGCCCGTCAGCGTATCCAGCCCCCCCAGCGCGAAGATGGTGTCGTTGCCCGCGCCGCCGTCCAAATTGTCGGCTTCATAAGTGCCATCAATGCGTTGGTCCGCACCCAGCGGCGCAAATGCCAATGCCAACAGCGCGTCGTGATCCAGAATGGTACCGTCGTCAAATTCGACCGTCTCGATGCGGAAACGGATCGCGGTCAGGTCCGACCGGATCGTGATCCGATCCTCGGTCCCGGCGATTTTCAGGATCAGGTCAGTGCCGCGCGCCTCGACCCGCAAATCGGATGCATCAATGCCTGCGCCAAACACGATCCGGTCAGCGTTGGAGTAACTTGGGTTGCCGGACCCATTGGCGAAGCCATTATCGCCAATCGTATCATCCCCAAACCCAACCTCGAACACATATGTGTCGCTTTGGTCGCCACCAACAAGGCTGTCATTGCCACTGCCGCCAATCAGTGTGTCCTGACCGGCCTTTGAGAAGATGGTGTCGTTGCCCCCACCGGCATCCAGATTGTCGCCGTCGTAGCTGCCTTCGAAGAACTGATCCGCGCTGGTGCCAACAAAGGCCAGCACCATCAACTGTGTATGGGTCAGGATCGTGCCGTCGTCGAATTCGACGGTCTCGATCCGATAGCGATTGCTGCTCAGGTCGCGGTCGATGCGGATGCTGTCGCCACTGGGGAAGGACAGGAACAGGTCGTTGCCAGACGCTTTGACCTCCAGGTCGGCAGGCAACAGGCCGGGGCCAAACAGGATCTTGTCCGCGCCGGAAGAGCTGGCAACGCCATTGTCGGAAATCGTGTCCTGACCAAACCCAAGGTTGAAGACATACGTGTCGCTGTTGCCCTGACCCGCGAGCGAGTCATTACCTTGCGCGCCTTCCAACGTGTCCTCGCCACCGCTGGCCGTCAGCGTGTCGTCACCCCAGCCGCCGACAAGGTTGTTGGCCGCGGACGTGCCGCCGATCGTCTGAGGCAGGGCCGCCGCAAATGGATTGCCGTTGAAATTGCCGAGCGTCAGGTCGCCCAGGTCGATCCCTTCCAGACGGAAGAGTTGACGTGCGCCACCCAGATCGGTCTGGCCAGCATCGACGAAATAGACGTAGACATCCGCGCCCTCTTGCCGGGCGACAACCTCCCCGATCAGGCCAGCAGCGACAGAGATGTTGAGCTTGTCGCCCAGATCGCCAATCTCGAATCCCGCGATTGTGATCAAGCCAGCGCCCTCGTCGACCTGAGGCACGAAAACGTCAAAGGTTTCGACCACGCCTGCTTCGGCAACGATCCGGCGGGCCTGGGTGTTGCTCACATCGGCACCGGCACCACTTCCCCCGCCGCTTGATGCACCGCCACCGCCATTGGGCGTGCTGAATTCATCTGCGAAGAATGGATTGAAATCAGCCGTGCTTGGCGACAGCAGGCGCTGCGCCTCGGCTTCGTCCACCAGGGCCGCTTCGACAGCGGCCGCCGTCAGCGTTGACCCGCCATCAAAGGCGAATGTGTCAATTGGCGTTCGAGACAGGCTGAACTGGTTGCGGATCAGCAGTTGATCGTCGTGCCCCACAAACCGGATCAGCAGGTCAGAGCCCTGCTGAACGGCGATCATGTCTGCTGGGTCAAAGCCCGCACCGAACTGAACAGTGTCATCAGAGCCGGACCAATTGCCCGCCTCGACAACTTCGTCCCGACCTGAGCCCGGGTTGAACAGGTATGTGGTGTCGCCCGGGCCACCTGCCAGCAGGTCGTCACCGGCACCGCCATCCATGGTCACAGCAACGTTCAGCTCTGTGCCAAGGTCGATGACCTCATCACCCGAGCTGCCGGTCGCGACAGCATTCAGGATGTCCGTCAGCGTCCAGACCGTGCTGTCAGCAAACCGGAATTCCTCGATCCGGGCATCCAGGCCTTCATTGCCGAACATTCCACGGATCGTCAGGCGATCCTGCGTGCCAGCAATTCCGACGACCAAATCCTCAGGACCCGCAGCAAGGATGCGAATGTTGGCAGGCAGAATGCCTGCGCCAAATTCGATGGCATCAATGGCCGCTGCGTCAAGTTCCTCGACGTCTGCAACAACATCCTGACCATCACCCAGGTTGAAGACGTACCGGTCGCCGCCGGAATTGCCGCGCAGCAGGTCATTGCCAATCCCGCCATTCAGAACATCGGCACCGCGACCGGTTTCCAGCGTGTCGTTGCCATCCTGACCGAAGACCACGTAGGCCGGTTCAGGCGTCGCCCACGGGCCGGAGGCAATGATGATGTGATCGTCGCCATCCGTTGCCGGAATGGCGCGGGCCAGATCCGCAATGGACTGGGTTCGCCCATCGACATAGCTGATCGTGCCGACAATCGCGTCCGGATCACCGGTCGGGTCCAGAAGGGTCAACCGGTCATCGGTGCCGGTGATCAACAGGATGATATTGCCCTCGGCATCCCGCTTGGCGGTCACATCCTCCAGCGCGATACCGGGACCAAACGCAATGGTGCCAAAGCCATCAGCGCGACCATCCGTGGTGATCCGGTCCTGTCCGTCACCAAGGTTGAAATAGAAGACATCAACGCCGCGCCCGTCAAAGATCAGGTCGTTGCCCAGACCCGCGCGGTAGTCTTCGTCCCCGATTGTGCCGCGCAGCAGATCGTCCGTGTCAGACCCGGTTGCATTCACCAAATCCAGCAATGCGTCGCGGGTCCAGATCGTGCCGTCGCCAAACTCAATCTGCTCAATCGCAGCGTTACGGATCAAGACGGAATCGTCGCTGACGAGGAAGGTCAGCAAAAGATCATCTCTGTCCGCCGCCAGACGCTCGACCCGAATTTCCGACGGGCGATAGCCGGTCAGAACCAACCGGTCAAAGCCCCAGGTGTCTTCGATCACATCCTGACCGTCGCCGGGCGAGAACAGGTAAACGTCATCGCCCCGGTCGCCGAACAGGATATCGTCACCAGCCCGGCCCTGAATGGTATCCGCACGATCGCTGCCGCGGATCCAATCGTTGCCGTCGCTGGCCTGATCTTCGACCATGCGCTGGATCAGGTCCTGTGCGTCCCAGGTCACCACGTCTACGGCGAACACGATCTTGGGCAGCGCACCTGAACCTAGGCCACCGGCAATCACGACCTGGCCCAGCCCGTCACCAAAGTCGATGATAACGTCATCAGTGGTGCCGTCCGCACGACGGACCTTGACGTTGTAACTGGGGATGTCGATCAGCCGGATGGTCGCGTCGGTCACGAATTGACCCATTTCCACGCGGTCGATCCCTTCTAGCGGGGAAATCTCAACCACGCTGCCCTGATCCAGAATGATCAGGTCGTGACCTGTGCCCGGCGTCAGCGGAACGCCCGGAACAAACGCAGCCCCGTCGATGACATTTTGCCCCTCGAACGAGGTCTGACGGCGCAGGATTTCGCGCACATCTTCTATGGACAGCTCGGTGCCATCCTTGAAGGCGAAGACTTCGACCGGGTTCAGGATATAGCCGCCCAGAACGACGATCTTCTCATCCGTCCCGGCGAGCGTGATGACCAGATCACCATCGATGTTGCGGAAACTGACCGTGTTCTGGTCGATCCCGTCGCCAAACTCGATCCGGTCGATCCCGGCTGTATCGCTGATTGCCGTTGATGTGTCTCCAAAGCCGACGCGGTAGGTGTCGTCGCCCGCCCCGCCTTCCAATGCGTCCGCACCAGGCCCGCCGGTCAACGTATCGTCGCGATTGTCGAGGCCCACCAGACGCTCGTCCGCGTCCGTGCCGGTCAGCATTGCGTCGATGATTTCACCCAGCGTCAGGATCGTGGCGTCGGCAAAGCGGAACTCTTCAACCCGCGTATCGCCCAATCCACCCACAATAGTCAGCACGTCGCTGCCATTGCCAAGGTCGATGACCAGATCCAGCCCGTCGCGGGTGATCATCAGACCGTCACGCGTGACAGATGAACCGAATTGCACCTGATCAATTACGCCTGGCGCATCCGGGCGCTCGATGATGCGGTCCAGATCATAGTCCGCGCCGAATGCGTAGACATCCGCCGCCGTACCACCGATCAGCGTATCGTCGCCCTGCCGTCCGTCCAAAACGTTCGGGTTGGTCGGATTGCCTTCGATCAGGTTGTCGCCGCGATTGCCGCCCTCGATCTGGAGCCGTTCCTCCACATCCGAAATCGACAAAACCGAGTTGTCGACGGAAAATTCGAACCGCTCCACCCCGTTGTCGAGGTCTAGAAACTGGTTGCGGATGCGCAACGTGTCCGTCCGGTCGGTGACCGAGATGACCAGGTCATTGCCGTCCTTGGTGAACACGACATTAGCCTGCGTGATGTCATCGCCAAAGACGACCACATCATCCTCGGGCACCACGATGCCCTCACGATCCGCCCATGAGGCACGTACGCGCGTGTCCCGAATGACGTCCTGACCATATCCAACGTCAAACAGATAGGTGTCCCCGCCATCGCCACCAATCAACAGGTCATCACCGTCCAGCGCGTCAAACGTCTCGGCAAAATTGGACCCGGTGATGGTTTCGCCGGCCGAGGTGCCGACCAGATCAATGTCTTCGGGGTTGAAGTCTGTGTATTCCAGAATCGTGTCTTCGAACTGGAAGAACTCGACCGCATGTTTCTGCGCGCCCGCCCGCACATATTGATCTTCCAAAATGATCCGGTCCGACGTGCCTGCAATCGTAATGATCAGATCCAGATCGGTGCGCGAGAAGGTGACGTCAGACGAATTCAGCCCAACGAATTCAATCGTGTCGAGCCCCGGGCCTGAGAAAATTTCGGACGTGGTGTCAAACACCGTGTCTTCGCCATAGCCCAGACCAAAGACATAGGTGTCGCTACCCCCGAACCCTTCAAGCCGGTCATTGCCCAGTCCACCATCCAACCGGTCGGCAAAAATCTCGAACCCGTAGATCGTGTCGTCGCCATCGGTTTTGGCGATGTCGACATAGTGCTGGAGCAGCTTGGTGTTGTCCCAGATCGTGCCATCCGCGAACTCGAACTCTTCGATCAGGTTCGTGAAGCCGACAAGCAGGATGTTGTTCAGGAATTCAGATAGGATCAGCTGGTCGGTCGTGCCCTTGACCTGCAGTCGCAGCGTGTCTGTTGAGCCATCCCGCAGGAAATCGAAATCCGTCCAGCGCAGATCGTCGATGAACTGAACCTTGTCGTCCTTCGGCCCGAACAGGGAGGAACTGAGGTCATTGTCGAAAATAACATCGCTGCCGTAGTCACGACCATAGATGTACGTATCGAAACCCTGAACGCCGGTCAGATAGTCGTCGCCTGCACCGCCATCCAGCGTGTTGTCGTTGAGCACACCGTAAATGGCGTCGTCGCCCTCGGTCTTCGCGTTTTCCAGTACCCGTTCGATGACGTCGTCGAATTCCAACGACGGCCCGCGTTCGAACGTGATTTTTTCGATCAGGTTCGGGGAAATCCAATCCAGCCCAGTGTCAAACCCTGTCGCCTCGGCAAAGGCACCAAGGTTGAGTCGCAGACCGCCGAACTGACCCACGACCTCAATCGTGTCCGATGTCAGTTCACCGTTTTCATCGAGCAGCGTAATCTTCAGATTGTCGCTGGCACCGTCGCGTTGCAGGTAGAGATCATCGCGCGTGATGTCCCCCCGGAACATCAGGAAGTCGAGTCCGGCCTCTACTGGCCCAAACGAGAAATTGCCAGCGTCATCGATAACATCCTGACCATCACCGCGCCGGATGTAATAGGTGTCGCCTCCAGCCCCGCCGCTAAGGAAGTCATTGCCCAGCCCACCGAACAAAACGTCGCCAGATCCCGAACCGAAATAGGCGTCGTTAAACACCTGCTCGCCACGCTCGTAGTCGATGACGGCAAAGGACATGCGGTACCGGTTCCAGATTGTACCATCAGCAAAGATGATTTCGTCCACGCCGGTCTGAGTGCGTGACCCATCGCGCAGCAGCGTGTTCAACTCGCCCAGGAACTGATCCTGAATGCGGATGAAATTGGTGTCATTATCGTAGAACAGGATCAGGTCCTGGCCGTCACGCACGGCCCGCACGTCGTCCTGCATGAGGTGAACAAGGCGCAGTTGGTCCGCGTCGCCCAGATCGCGGTCATAAATGATGTCTTCGCCCGAATTCCGCCCGACATAGTAAATGTCAGTTTCGATGGCGTCGGTGAAGCCTTGCGCGTTCTCCTCGTAGCTGCCGCGAACGGTGGTGTCCCCTTCGGTCAGATAGAAGAAGTTCACGCCGTCTTGAGTCACCAGCGCCGTCTCAGTCGCGTCATGCGTGATGATGCGGCGTTCGTTGACGCCGAACGCATTAGCAATCGCAAAGATATCCAGGTCGATCGGCACGTTTTCCGCCGCTGCGACGAGCATCTGGAAAATGTAGGCCTGATCGTATTCCGCTTTGCTTTCAAAGAAGAAATTGGAGTCGCTGGCGCGGTAGTTCGGATAGACCTGTTGCAGGATCATGTTCCACTGCACAAGGTAGTCGAACACTGCATCGTCAGCATTGCTGGCAGGCGCCCCCTCGAACACAGCCTCGAACATCGGGGCCAGTTCGCGGTCCGTGGTTGGGCGATAAGTGTCGGACTCGACATCATATTCCAACCCACGCGCAAAGTCCGACAGACCGGATTGCAGCGCCAGCTTCACCGCCAATCGGTAGCTGTTGATCGTGTACTGCTCCATCGTCAGACCGACGAGCTCGATCATGGGATCAATGACAGAGTTATAGGTCGTATCAGACAGGCTGTAGCTGCCGCCTTCGACCACGCGGTAGTCGATTAGCCCTGTGCTGTTGTCGAGCGTTGCGGACAACATCTCGGGCCGATATTCGACCCCGCCCAGTGCGGTGGCATACTTCAACTGCCCCGGTGTCAGGACAACAACGCGATAGGCGCTGTCATCACTCACCCCAACTTCGTCCAACGTGTCCAGATCTACCTGGAAGTTGCGCAGATTGAATTCACGCGAGTCGCCAGTTTTGAACTGCAGCTCCAGCGCCCGGTCCAGGTTGCGCGCCCAGACAAGGAACGTGCCATCCTGATCAGTGACTTCAACCGTGTAGTCGACCGTGATCCCGTCGGTGATACGGATACCAATCCTTTCGACAGGGACGGTGGCAAATTCGTTAAACAGGATGTTCTCAACACGCCATTCTTGCCCGTCTGCGCGCGGCAGGGCCAGAATATCCTCCACAGTCGGCTGTGCGATCACCGCGCCGGTGTCGTCCGTGATTGCGCGCCCACTGGCGAGCCGCCAACTGCCATCCGCGTTTTGGATGCCATAGTCATCAATCACCGCCCGGTCTTCGACAATGCGCATCAGGTATGGTGCGTTGTCGCGATGCTGGACTTCGAAATCGCGGCTGGCAGGCGACCATGCCTGTTCCAATTGCCAGACTTGATCCGCACCTACGGACTGCGCCAAAAGGTCTTCCAACGTCGGGCGGTCAATGACGGCACCCGTCCCGTCAAGGATCGGTGTACCGCTTTCCAGCGTCCAGTAGCCGCCGCTGCCATCTTCGACATAGATGCCACGATCCGTCAGTGTGACGACACCGCTGCCATCCGTAGTCAACAGAACCGGCGTCAGTTCACGGGACAACTCCTGTGTCTGCCCCCAGTAGTCGAGCACCGCGCCAACCTGTTCCACCAACTGGAAAAAATCGGGCTCCGTCATCGCGGCAGCTGTCGCCGCCACGATCTGGCCCAACTCGACATCATTGGCCATCGCAACGCTCAGGTCGGTCATCGTACCGAAACCCTGCAAGTCGAATTGCAGGTCCTGCTGCCAAGCCGCGCGCCCGCTTTCACCGGCATAAATGCTTTGCGCGTCGATGGTTTCGAAAATCGCTTCGAACATCAGCCGGGTGGAGCCGTTGGCGAAGGTGATCTCGCTCACGCCCAACAGGTCCGCGCCCTGTGGTGTGGTGATGTCGATCTCGGTCGAGGCCAGCGAGATGGACACAATGCCCAACTCATCCAGCGTCATCAGCTCGCCATCGTCCGTGATGCCGTCCTCGGTCACGTCCTGCCAGACCAGCAATTCGGACCAGATCGCATCCGCAGCGGTGATCTGACCGTCGCCGTTACCGCCGTTTTCAACCAGATCGAACTGGCCCAGATCGGCAAAACCGCCATCGAACTGGCCACCGAACATCTCGCTCAGATTGTCGATCCGGCCGTTGTCATTGATGTCACGAACCAGGAACCCGTCGTCGCCCTTGAGCCAGCCGGTGCGTTCCGCGAACAGGTCGTTGTCCAGGTCAAAATAGACGTCGTTGCGTTCGACCGCGATGGTTTCCAGCCCGTCACCGTCAAGGTCTATCGTCAGGGGGTCCTCGCCCGCGGCCCAGCCAAATCCCTTCTGCAACCGAACAGCGGCGCTTTGCAGCCATAGTGCAGTGTTCAGGTCCGAGATCTTGCTGAATACGTTCAGCAGCAATCCGACCCCGCCGGGCGCAGCATTGATGATTTCACGCGCGACCGAGACTGCGCCCAGAATCACCGACAGAACGTCCGGGAAATTGAACAGCATCCCAAGGTCGGCGGTATCGTTGCCCACACTCGCTTCCAGTGCTTTCTGGCCACCCAGAACGTCCGGGAACAAAGCCGTCTGGAAGAACCCCGGGCCATAGTCATAGCCACGAATGGTCTGGAAGTTGCTGGCCGCATCTTCGTTGCCAATGTCGCCGGGCAGTTCTCCACCGGTGACAAGCCGCCACAACAAATCGCCGGTATTGATAACGCGCAATTCGCCATTGTCGGTGGCCAGATAAGCCATAAACGGCAGCCACGTGTCATAGAAAACGCGCAGGAAATTGCCCGTAGCGGCACTTGTCGCGATGGCCTGGAACGCGGTTGCCGTCCCGACAACGCCATTCACCAGATCAGACGCAATACCAAGCTGGCTGAGCGCGAACATACCCGCCGAACCCGCCTGCACGTCGCCCCCAGTTAAGGGCACGCCGTAAAATGTCAGAATGTCGAACTTCTGCGGATCGAAAATTGTCGTGTCGGGATAGTAGAAGAAATGGTCCGAGTTTTCGCTGTTGTCTTCCGGCTCGGACACCGGCGGGCCGCCTTCACCTTCGTTCAGAACCTGGCCGGTAAAGACGTCGCCATAAAGCTCGCCGCCGGCGGAATAGTTCACGATGACATCACGGCCCAAGCCACCAACGGTGATCACGTTTTCGCCGCCGTAGGCGATCACGATGTCGTCGTCTTCGCCACCGTCCAGCGTCAGGTCGGTTGCGCCGGTTTCCTCAGCAAACAGCACATCCTCGCCGTCACCACCATGGATGATACCCATGCCAGTATGCCCGAAATCCCCTATGCCAGCTTCGGTCAGGTAGTACCGGTCGCCCTGGTCTGTGAGATAGACATCATTGAGTTGCAGGAACTCGATTTCCTGATTGCCGGAATCCTCAAGATTCAAAAGGGTCCGAACTGCCAGGGGTTGTGCGCCAAACAGCACGTTAGTGTCGGAATACAGGCTGGTCAGGCCCTGATCGCCTTCCTGCAGGTATCCGTCGATCATGTAGACGCCGTTTTGAAGGTAAACGGAGTCTTCAGCCGCGCCAAAATCCAACCGGTCCATGCCACCTGCGAAGTCGATCGTCAGGAAATCCGCGCCGGCCGGGCCGCTGACCCCGAACACCACGGTATCGTTGGAATCGCTCAGCCCGATTTCTTCGATATCAATCAGCGTGTCTTCGACAGTCCCGCTGCCGGTCGTGCCGGTGATCTTCAGTTCGTCCTCGGCCTCGCCGTCTTCGAAAGTCAGATTGTTGTCAGGGTCGTCGTACTGCGCGATTTCGTAGCCTTCACCGCCGTCAAGCACGTTGACGCCCGTGCCGCCGAACAATGTGTCGTCGCCATCGCCACCTTCCAGCGTGTCATTTCCTGCGCCGCCATCCAGGCTGTCATCGCCGTAGTCGCCTTCAAGGATGTCGTCGCCTTCACCCCCTTCCAGCGTATCGTCTCCATCCTCGCCATACAGCCAGTCGTCGCCTTCGCCACCTTCTAGGCTGTCGTCGTCCCAACCGCCGTACAGATCGTCGTCACCCTGACCGCCTTCCAACGTGTCTGCGCCGTCACCACCATCAAGGCTATCGTCGCCGTCCATGCCTTCCAGGCTATCGTCGCCTTCGTCGCCCATGAGCGTGTCCGCGTCCGCGCCGCCTTCAAGCGTGTCGGCGCCGTCGCCACCTTCGAGGCTGTCATCACCATCGCCGCCTTCCAGACTGTCATCGCCCTCGTCGCCGTAGAGATCATCGTCGTCCTGTCCGCCTTCCAGCGTGTCAGACCCGTCACCCCCTTCGAGCGTATCACGGTCCAGACCACCGAGGATCGAGTCGTCGCCCCGACCGCCATAGAGCTCGTCGTTGCCGCCCTCACCTTCGATCGTGTCAGCACCAAGGCCGCCGTCGATGTAGTCGCGGCCATCGCCGCCCAGCACGGAATCGTCGCCGTCATCCCCCAGGATGTCGTCGTTTTCCGCACCGCCTTCCAGAGTGTCGTCACCTACGCCACCGGCAAGCGTGTCCGCGCCTGCACCGCCGACAAGGCTGTCGTCATCTTCGCCGCCGGCCAGCGAGTCGGCACCTGTGCCACCTTCCAACGTGTCGTCATTAGCGCCGCCAAACAGAGAGTCATCACCTTCGTCACCGCGCAGCAGGTCTTCGCCGTCGCCGCCTTCGACAACGTCTGCCTGTTGGCCGGCGGCAACTGTGTCGTCGCCATCCCCGGCATCAATAGTGTCGTTGCCATCACGACCATCGATGGCATCGTTGCCTTCGCCGCCGAGCACGTCGTCGTCGCCCGCGCCGCCGTCGATGGTATCGTTGCCGTCGCCGCCCTCGATGTCATCATCGCCTTCACCACCCAGCAGCATGTCGGCACCGGCCTGACCGGTCAGCGTGTCATCATCCGCGCCACCGTCCAGAGTGTCGTCGCCGCCGCCGCCGTCCAGTGAATCGTCGCCGTCATCGCCAACAAGGCTATCGGCGTCATTGCCTTCCCCGCCGATCAGCGTGTCGTCATCACCGCCACCGATAAGCGTGTCCGCGCCCATGCCGCCGGTCAGGCTATCATTGCCGCCGCCACCTTCGATGCTGTCATCACCTTCGCCACCGTCAATCGTGTCGGCATACAGCGCAGCCCCATCGCCACCTAACAGCGTGTCATTGCCCGCGCCGCCTTCGATCCGGTCGTGACCGTCACCGCCATCGATGCTGTCATCACCTTCGCCACCATCCAGCGTGTCCGGATCGTCACCGCCCAGCAACGTGTCGTTGCCGTCGCCGCCTTCGAGCGTGTCGAAACCACGACCACCGTCCAGCGAGTCGTTCTCCGTTCCGCCAATCAGGCTGTCATGGCCTTCGCCGCCTTCCAGCGTGTCCGCTCCAGCGCCACCCTCCAACGTGTCCTCGCTGTCGTCGGAGCCTCCGACCAGACTGTCGGCCCCCTCGCCGCCGACAATCGAGTCTTTGCCTTCGCCACCATCCAGCGTGTCATCGCCGATCCCACCGTCCAGCGTATCATCACCTTTGCCGCCGAGCAGAGAGTCGTTCCCGTCCTCGCCCATCAGCGAATCGTCGTCATCCTCCCCTTCGATGGTATCGTTTCCGGCACCGCCTTCTGCGGTGTCTTCGCCATCACCGCCGGTAATCGAGTCGTTGTCTTCGCCGCCCAACAGACTGTCATCGCCCCAATGGCCAATGATCGTATCGTCACCCGCGCCGCCATCAATCGTGTCGTCACCGAAGTTGATCCCGCCATCCAGGCTGTCATCGCCTTCGCCGCCCGAAATGGAATCGTCCTGATCGCCACCGTCGATGGTGTCGTTGCCTGCGCCACCTTCCAGCGTATCGTCGCCATCCCCACCGACGAGACTGTCAGCGTCATCACCGCCATCCAGACTGTCGTCACCCTGACCGCCGTCCAGCGTATCGTCGCCTTCGTCCCCTTGCAGGGTGTCGTTACCTTCGCCCCCGTCCAGCGAATCCATACCCATCCCACCGGACAGGCTGTCCTGCCCGCCGTTCAGTATGCTGCCGTCACCGCCATAAAGCGTGTCGTCGCCTTCGCCGCCTTCCAGAGTGTCGTTGCCGCCTTCTCCGTCCAGACTGTCATTCCCGGCCCCACCGACCAGGCTGTCTCCGTCAGACCCCTGACCGCCAAACAGCGTGTCATTGCCTTCACCGCCGTCGAGCGTATCACCGCCGGCACCACCATCCAGGCTGTCTGCACCTGCATCGCCCTTCAGCTCATCACCATAGACCCCTGCGCCACCGGACAGCGTATCGTCGCCCTCGCCCCCTTCGAGGGTGTCAGCACCTTCCCCTCCGTCGAGGCTGTCGTTTTCTGCACCACCAGACAGTTCATCCGCGCCTGCGCCGATGCCACCAAACAAGGTGTCAGCGCCATCTCCGCCGTCGAGAGTATCGTCACCATCCCCACCGTCGAGACTGTCGGCACCTTCGCCGCCATCCAGTTCGTCATTGTCATCGCCACCCTCGAGGGTATCATCGCCCGCCAGACCGTTCAGCGTATCCTCGCCCTCCAGCCCACGGATCGAGTCGTCACCCGTCGTGCCATCGAGGAAGTCGTCATTGTTGGTACCGTCAATGTCCATAAATTGGCTCCGGTCTTACTTGTGCAAACAGGGAAACAGACCGCGCGAGGCGGCCAATCGTTAAGTCGACATCGGGGGAAGTCGGGGTTCCGCGGCCATGCCGCAGAACAGAAACAGCATCAGGCACGCGCAAAAACTGCGCGTGCCTTTCGTCATGAAAATAGCCATCTCCCTTTGTGAAAGGGTCAGGCCCAAACCTTATTACAGTCATACCAATTCCTTTGACCCCCAAGCAGAATGGGGCGACCGCCGATCAATTGCGGTTGGTCTCAGCAGAGACGAAATGGCCGACAACGGGCAAGCGAACGATTGAGACAGAACACGCTTTCCGACGCTAAGTTGCTCAGTCCGAGCGAAAAATCAGTGCGCATACCCAAAATGGAGTATGCTCAGCGCCTGTGATTTCCGCCGAAAAGGACCGTTCGATGCGCGTCTCGCGCGCGTCAAAGCGATTCGGATAGCGTCAAACCAAAATCTTGCAGAGCGACCCTTCGGCGTTCGCAACGACGAAAATGAAAATTTTCGCAGCAAAATTATAAACTTACAGATCGATTGCCAACAGAGCCACCAAGACCACTCGTATCCATGCAACGGCGAACACGGGAACTTACAAAAACTTAAGCTGTGCAATTTTCCGGAAATCTTGGGCACGACCGCAGATCCCCCAATCGATAGAAAATTCTCCTTGCCGGCACTTCTGGCTTGCGAAGTCACCACAGTGGCCGCCTAAACTGACGCAGATACTACAAGGAATTTATCATGACGAAGAAACAAGCAGCCGAGACAGCGGCAAACGATCAACCTGCGGACCTGCCTCAATTGAACGAAGCCGAAGTGGCGGAAAAGATCGCAAAGCTGCGCAGCCACGTTCACGAGAATTTTGGCAAGGTGGTGATGGCGATGATGAGCCAACCACGCTATCGCCATCAAACGCTGGCCGACTTGTCTCATTTGGTGTTGGAACCCCTGACCGTGGATCGCATCGCAATGGCTTATGCGCGCCAGCCTGACAACCCGGCACCGGATATGGCTGGAATGGCGATTTGGGCCAGTGTGTCAGAAGAGGTGGACCAGAAAATCCGCGAACAGATCCGCGCAGGGATTTTCCCGATCCGGCTGAAGGCAAATGAATGGATTTCGGGCGAAATCAACTGGCTGCTGGACGTGATTGCCGTGGACCAGAAAACCACCGGCAGCGTGATCGCGAACTTCAAACAGGTCGCAAAGACGGGTGACCTGCGATTGCACCCGATCATCACCCGGTTGGTGGACAAGGACACTCTGGAAAAAATCCAAAGCAGTCAGGTCGCGGACGCAGACGCCTGATCGACCTGACCTGAGTTTACTCTAGTTATTAGTGAGATTCGTCCCTGGTTGGCAGAAACGCCATATCAGGGATACGATGTGACGAGTTTCTTTGGCGGGACGGTATGGACGGCGAAGAGGATCAGACAACAGGCCCGGTGCGCGATGACGCCGCAAAGAAGCTCCGTCTTGTCGAGAGCATCTACAATATTGCGCTCGAACCTCAAACCTATGACGCCTTCATGGGGCGATGGGATGACTTTATCCAAGAGCGGCTATCAGCCCTTGAAACGCTGAAAAACCAAGAGGTTGGCCTGACGACCGATGAGATCGCCAATCACTTTGCTATTGCTGAGCGCATACTGGAACAGACCAAGCAGTCGTCCGCCAATCAGGGTCTCGCGACGGCCTCGCGACAGTTGCCGGCCAGCCATGGTCCCGACCCACAGTTCCTGATTTCACCTGACGCACGCGTTGTCTGGTCAAACGCTGCCGCATCACGACTGTTCAACATTTCTGGCAAGAAGACCAAGCTGGAGGCGCTCGGCTTTTCGGATCGCAACCTCGACGCACTGCGCGCCAGCCTCGAAACATTGAAGTACCCGGTTGGCTCGTCAGACGCGCCCGTCATCGTGCAACTGCCAGTCCGGCAGGACACCGACGGATTACACAAGGGCGATACGCTGCACCTGCAGGCCCGCCGTATTCAGGACGCCACGGATGTCGACCTGCTGTTGGTCAGCGCTTTGCAGGCCGGCTGGCCTACGGAAATGCCGCGCCTGTTGATTGAATCCTACGCGCTCAGCCAGTCGGAATGCGAAATTTGCGAATTGCTGAGCCGCGCGCACAAGCCGGCGGAGATTGCGGAAATGCGCGGCAGCGCTATCGCAACGGTCAGAACGCAAATCAAATCGGTGATGACGAAAACCGGGTGCTCTTCCCAGCCGGAACTGGTGAAGCTGCTTCACCTTCTCATGCGGGTCGCGGAAACATACGGGCCCAACACGCCAGCAGGTCCGATTTCGCAGGGCGATATGACGTCCCTGCAGCTGTCGTCGGGCTACATCCTCCCAATAGAAATGCACGGCCCGATCGACGGCACCCCGGTGATTTTTCTGCACGGGATGCTCGACGGGGCGAGCCTTGTTAGCAAACTGCGCAAAGGCCTGCACGAACGCGGGTATCGGTTCATTTGCCCGACCCGCCCCTGGTTTGGCGAGGCGCAGCCGGACTACGGACCGGTGGAAACGGCACCGGCTCGGTTTGCCAAAACGATCAAGGAACTTTGCCACCGGTTGGATGTGGAGCAACCGATCTTGCTGGGCCACATGGCAGGGTCGCTCTATTCCATTGCCGCCGCTGCGGAAACGCCGGAAAACATCCGCGCGCTCGTTAGTGTGGCAGGCGGCGTCCCCATTGTCTCCAAGTCTCAATTTGCCACCATGTCTCATCGGCAGCGCGTGGTGGCTTATACCGCGCTTTACACGCCGCAGTTGCTGCCATTTGTCTTGCGCGCCGGGATCAGCCAGATCAACAGCGGGGGCGAAGACCGGTTCATGCGCTCGCTCTATGCTACTTCTCCGCTGGATATGGAGGCGCTGAGCGATCCTGAAATCCGCCATCTGATCTTGAACGGCTACCGGTTCGCGACCAACCAGGGCCACTACGCCTTCCGCATCGACAGCTATCATGTTGTGCGCGACTGGTCCGAGTTTGTCGGTCAATCCACATGCCCGATGTATTTGGTCCACGGAGAACACGACCCAGTCGTCTCTGCTGACAGCGTACGTGCCTTTGGCAAGCGATATGGCAACCGGGCGAGCGTTGCGGTGCACGAGGATGCAGGCCAGTTGATCCTGCACAAGTATCCCGAACGAATTCTTGACACGTTGGACCGTGCCATCGCCGAGACGGAGGCCGCATGAGACCCCGCGAAAACGCCTACTCCAGCGCGATGAGCCGTATGCGGCGCACCTTCATCGTGGTCGCGGTGTTTTCCGCCGTTGTAAACGTACTGATGCTGACCGGCCCAATGTTCATGCTGCAGGTCTATGACCGCGTTTTGTCTTCAGGTTCTGTCGCGACCCTGCAGGGTCTGTTTGTTATCGTTGTCGTGCTTTACGGCTTCCTTGGCTTATACGATTTCTTGCGAACGCGGCTGTTGTCGCGGGCCACGATCCGGTTGGATCAGGCGGTTGGGCGCGACGTATTCCGCGCGTGGATGCGTTCAGGCCTTGCAGGCAGCAGCGATTTCACGCGCCCCCTCAACGACCTCGCCATTCTACGGGGGTTCCTGTCCAGTCCGGCCATGCTGGGCCTGTTCGATGCGCCGTGGATTCCTTTTTACCTTGCCGTGGTCTGGCTGGTGCATCCGTGGCTGGGGATGCTGGCATTGGCAGGTGTAGGTGTTGTGGTATCGCTGGCTCTGCTGAACCAGGCCACAACCCGGCGGCACTTTGCCCGCGCGATGAGCATGGATGCCTCCGAAAGCTTTTTTGTCGAACAGGCGCGCCGGACAGCGGATGCTATTTTGCCACTGGGCATGGCGGATCGCGTGATGGGACGCTGGCAGGCGATGCATGCGCAAGGTCTGGCCACCAGTCAGGTCGGCAGTGACCGCGCCGAAGGGTTCACCGCCGGGTCCAAGGCGTTTCGCCTGCTCCTGCAATCCGCCCTGTTGGGTCTGGGCGGGTATTTGGCGTTGAAACAGGAAATCTCGCCCGGGATGATCATCGCGGCCTCCATCATCTCAGGCCGCGCGCTGGCACCGGTGGATCAGGTGATCGGGCAATGGCGCAACCTGGTCCGGGCGAGAGAGGCACACAAGCGGCTGAAACAGATGTTTGCCGACCTGCCCGCGCCTTCGCAGACCGTGAACCTGCCCGATCCACAAGGGCAGCTATTGGTACGCAACCTCACGAAATATGCACCGAACCAGAAGAACACAGCCGACGCGCCGCCGATTTTGGACGAAGTCACGTTTGGTCTGCAACCCGGTGACGCGGTGGGTGTGATTGGCCCCTCAGCCTCCGGCAAATCCACATTGGCGCGTCTGCTGACCGGGGCGTGGGCCCCGGATTCAGGCGAGGTTCGGCTGGACGGCGCGACTTTGGATCAGTGGCCGCCAGAGGCTCTGGGACGGCATATCGGCTATCTGCCGCAAAATCTGGAACTGTTGGCCGGAACGATACGCGACAACATTGCCCGGTTTGACCCGGACACGCAGGACGAAGATGTGATCGCAGCGGCGAAACTGGCGGGCGTGCACGACATGATCCTCGGTCTGCCGGACGGCTACGCAACGCAACTGGGGTTCGAGGCGGATGGGCTATCCGGTGGACAGATTCAGCGGATCGGCCTGGCCCGTGCAGTATACGGCATTCCGAAATACGTTGTGCTGGATGAACCCAACTCCAACCTCGACGCTGCTGGGGACGACGCCCTGTCCTATGCCATCATGTCGCTGAGGGAGGCCGGTTCAACCGTGGTCGTCATGGCGCACCGCCCGTCAGCGATTGCAGCTGTAAACAAGGTGCTGGTCCTGCACGGCGGGCAAGTGGCCGAGTTCGGTCCAAAAGACGATGTACTGCAACGCATGTCGCGGCCGCAAGCGAAGAAACCCGCGCCGGAACCTGCGAAAGCCGCAGCGAAAGGCGTGCAGAAATGAGCATGACACTCGACACCGGCCCCAAACTGCGCACCGGTCTGCGAACCGCCACGTGGATGGGCCTCATCGCTGCGATTGCCCTTTTGGCGGGCGGGTTCTGGTGGGCTCAGTCAACAAACATCGCCGGGGCCGTGATCGCCAGCGGCGCGGTAGAGGTCGTGGGCAAGCCAAAATCGGTACAGCATCTGGATGGCGGGGTGGTCGAGGACATCCGCGTGGAGGATGGCAGCACGGTCACACAAGGGGACATACTGGTCCAGCTGGACTCCACGCTGTTGGAAGCGAACCTGGAAATCTACCGTACCCGGTTGTCCGAGGCTTTGGCGCTACGTGACCGGCTGCTGGCAGAACAGGCCGAGGCCGAGACGATCACAATCGCGGGTGACGATCCTCTGACAGGTGCTGTTGACGTGACCTCTCACCGAGATGGGCAGGCCGCAATATTCGAGGTCCGTCGTTTGTTGGAAGAAGGCCGCCGTGCGCAATTGGCGGAGAAAATCAATCAGTTCCATAACCAGATTGACGGGGTCGACGGGCTGATCGTGTCCAAGGAAGAGCAGTTGCGTCTGCTGCGCGACGAACTCACCTCCATGGAGACGCTCGCCGAAAAGGGGCTAGCCCGTGCCAGCCAATTGCTCGCGTTGCGACGGAACCAGGCGGACTTGCTGGGTCAGATCGCCGAACATCGGTCGGAACTGGCCCGCATCCAGAATTCGATCCGCGATACCGAGCTGGAGATCCTGCAAGGCACCCGTCAGTTGCGTGAAGAGATCACGACGGAACTGCGAGAGGTCATAACCCAAATCCACGAAATGCGCCAGCAGATCGTGTCGACCGAAAAACAGCTGGACCGGATCGACATCCGTGCGCCGGTCACCGGACGTGTGCATGAAATGCAGATCACGACCTTGGGCGGTGTAGTCCCACCCGGTGCCACGATCCTGCAAATCGTTCCGGTGGACGAGGCGATGAGCTTCGCTATGCGTGTAGACCCGATTTCGATTGATCAGGTGTTTGTCGGTCAGGACGCGACCCTGCGCTTCCCCGCTTTCAATCAACGCACGACGCCCGAACTTTATGGCGAGGTTGCTGATGTCTCTCCGACTTCAGTTCTGGACGAAGCCACGGGTCTGTCCTTCTTCCGGGTCAAGGTGTCCCTCAGCGACGATGAGCTCGCCCGATTGGGTGACTTGACGCTGGTACCCGGCATGCCGGTGGAGGCCTACATCCAGACCGGCGAGCGGTCCGTCCTGAACTACCTGACCAAGCCGCTGACCGAACAGTTGAGTCAGGCGTTCCGCGAGGAGTAGTCAGCCGAACCGGTCCGGGCTGAACGCGGTCAAGTCGATGAACGGCTGCCGATTGCTAAGAATATCCGCCACAAACCTTGCCGTGGTTGCGCCGAGGGTCAGTCCCAACTGCCCATGACCCGTGGCAAATGTCACATTGGCCAGCTTGCGACTGCGCCCGATGATTGGTCGCGTATCCGGCGTGAACGGACGGCGCCCCATGCGGCGTTCGGCTTGATCCGTCTTCAACCCAGGCAAAACCCGATGCGCGCGTTTGACTAGAACATCTGCTCGACGCCATTTTGGAGGTGCAGTGCGGGAGGCAAACTCGACCGTTCCAGCAACGGCCAAAGCGTCCTCATATGGGGTCAGGCCAAAACCGCCCTTCGGATAGAAAACCGTGTGTTTCAGATCCACGCCGGGATCTGACAATGCGGTCGAATATCCCATCACCCCTTCCAGATGCAGGCGCAGGCCGAGGTCGCGCGCCAAGTCGCGGGAATGCGTACCTGCAGCAATCACAACTTCATCCGCCGACAGCGTCTGCCCGTCCAACGTCCGCACGCCCGTGATCCTGCCGCCGTCCCTGTCAAAGCCAACACCAGCGGCACAGTGCATCACCCCACCTCTGGACAGAAATGCCTGCACCAGACGCTCCACCAGACGACGGGGATCGGTCACATAACTCCAGTCGCGCAGGATTGCGGCGTGTTGGAAATCTGGCGCAATAGCAGGCTCCAGATTGTGCGCCTCCTGCCCTGTCACCTCGTCAATCGTACAGCCCAGATCGCGCGCCAGATCAAAGGCGGCAGCCATCGTCGCCTTGTCACGATCATCGTCAAACACTTTGATCACTGGACGTTCGACCAACAACTCCGGGTGACCGATATCTGCCAGCTGTGCTTTAAAATCGTCGGTCGCCAGAAAGGTCAGCCGCGCCAGATCAGACGCAATGGCGCGCATACGCGAGGGTCGCGCGTTCGCTGTGAACCGGGCAAACCACGGGAGCAGCCGCAGGGCGGATGCCGGGCGCAGGGACAGCGGTGCCTCCGGGTCCAGCAACCAGCCGGGAACCTGCAACAACATGCCGGGCTGGGACAGGGGCACAACCTCGCCGACCGCGATACAACCGCAAGACGCCCAACTGGCCCCTTCTCCGATGGGGCCGGGTTCCAGCATCGTGACAGTGTGCCCGTCGGCCTGCAGCGCCAGCGCGCAGGAGGCCCCAACCACACCCCCGCCGACAACAACGACCGAGGTCATGCGTCAGGCCAGATCGCGCAGTTGAGCCAGCAGATCAGCATTGACGGTGATGCCTTGCTCGGTTGCCACCGCCCGCTTTTTCAGGCGTCCATCACCGGGAACGCGAGCCGACCCATTCCCCTGAATCTCGCTGCAAATGCGGGTGATGTAGTCGCTGAACATCGGATTGCCGAACCGGCTTGGATCAATGGCGATCAGCGTTGCACCGCCCTTGACGTTCAACCCACCAAAGGACTCGCGTTCGGCGTTATCCACCGACAACGTGCCACCAGCCAAGGCCGCACCCAGCACCTCGATCAGGAACGCAATCGCCGCGCCCTTGTGTTCACCGAACGGCAGCAGGCTACGGGATTCCAGGATTTCGTTCGGGTCCTTGCTGGGTTCGCCCGCAGTATTCAACCCACCAGCCAGTGGCAGGGAATGCCCCTCTGCCGCGGCCAGTTTCACATCCATCAGCGCCACGACCGAAGCAGCCTGATCCCACACCACAGGCTCTGCCCCTTCGCGCGGGCAGGCAAAGGACATCGGGTTTGTTCCAAAAACCGGACGTACGCCGCCCTGCGGCACCACCATGGACAGGGAATTCACGACGCCCAGCGCCACCAGCCCAGCCTGAGCCAATGGTTCTGTATCAAACCGCAACGCACCCAGGTGGTGGCTGTTCGCGCAGGTAAACGCCGCAATTCCGGTTTCACGCGCCAGTTTGATCAGGTCGTCCTGAACCTGCGACCGGATGATCTGGTAGACGCCATTGTCCCCATCCCCCCGCAGGACACTGGGCGCAATCCGTTCAACACTCGGCGAAGGTTTGGGGTTGGCATAGCCCGAGGCAAAGCAATCCACGTAAACCGGCAACATCCGCAATCCGTGACTGCGCGGCCCGTCCCGTTCGGACATCATCACCAGATCGGCCAGCACGTCACTGCCGTGATCATCCATTCCGCCCTTGAGCAGGATGGATTTGGCAAGGTCCCGCACCTGCGGGAGGGTCAGGGTTTCGGTCGCACTGTCGGTCATGGTGGTCATCCTGTTGGGGCATGCGAAGGGCGATCCCGCCCTTCGTTTAATGTCTCAAGTGTTATAGGCAGCCCGCCGCTTGGCCACAAACTCGTCCAACGCGCCGCGCTGATCGTCTGGCATGGGTGGCTGAACATAGGTGTCGAGCATCCGCTGCGCCTCGGCCCGGCCAACAATCTCGGCGGTTTTCGACCCTTCAGCCTCCCACTGTTCAAAACTGTCATTGTTTTGCAGGTGGTTCATGTGCATGGGGTTTTCGCGAGTGTGGTCAGTCCCAAGGAAATGCCCGCCCGGACCGATGGCCGCGATGTCGCCCAGCAGTGCATCCAGGTTTTCCTTTTGCAAGCCGCTGAAGAAGCGATGGAAATTCTCCAACTGCAATGCGTCCTGCACCCATTTCGCGTAACAGACGCCCAGCGCACCTTCGAGGAAGCCGGCCGAGTGCACGATGTAGTTTGCCCCCCCCAGCAACACAGGCCACATGGTGTTGGCCGTATCGAACGCGGCCTGCATGTCCGGCGATTTCGACCCGGTCCACATTGTGCAGGTCCGCCACGGCACGTCATAGAACCGCGCCATCTGGCCAACCAGCAGGTTCATCAATCCTGGCTCCGGCGATCCCATCATCGGCGCGCCGGTTTTCATCGACACCCCCATGATCGCCACACCCAGAACCATCGGCGCGCCCCGGCGGATGATCTGGCTATAGGCCATTCCGGCGAGGCTTTCGGCGATCAGCAGCGCGACCCCACCCTGCGGGCTGGCGGGCGTGGACGCCCCGGCCAGCACGAATGGGGACAACAGACAGGGCTGGTTTGCGGCGGCATAAACCCGAAGGCTCTGCAACATGGTTTCGTCCCAGACGAGCGGGGTGTTGCAGTTCAGCAGGGCCGCCAAAACGACGTTTTCGTCAACAAAATCCTCACCAAAAACGATGCGCACCATGTCCACGGTGTCCCGCGCGGCCTGTTCAGACAGCACCGAGCCCTTGATCGGTTTGTCCGTTAGCGTCAGCGCGGCATGCACCAGTTCCAGATGGCGCTGCGGCACCGGAACGTCCTGCGGCTCCACCGGCAGGATGCCCGGCACCATCATGGACTGGCTCATCTGCGAAAGTTTGAAGAAATTCTGCGCATCCGCCAGCGTCGACGGTCGGCGTTTGCCTTCCAGATCATAGACGAAGGGTGCGCCATAGGCGTTTGCAAACACCGAATGTTCGTTCCCGACGCGCAATGAGCGGTCCGGATTGCGTGCGGCATATCCCCATTCCGACGGGACCGAAGAAATCAGGTCCATCAGCATGTCCCGCCCGATACGGACACGCTCACCATCCACATCCGCGCCGTGCGCTTTCCAATCGGCCAGTGCCACCGGGTCGCGGAATTCTATCCCGGTTGTTTCCAGAATCGTCATGGCGGCCTCGTGGATACGTTGCACGCCCTCCTCGCCCAGCAGGTCAATCGGCCCGATCCGGCGGTTCAGCGTGGGCAGGTAGACAGGTGCCGGGTTGGTCCGCGCCTGAACCCGGGCCGCGCGCCCGCCGCGTGCTCTTGCTTGTGCCATTGGTATCCCTCCCCTCAGGCCCGTGCTCGCGCGCTGGACGGATCGACCGCGCAGGTGTCGATCACCTCGGCCTCGCGCATTTCGTTGTGAACCATCACCTGCATGTGCGTGCCGGGTGCGGTCAGGTCCTTTGGAACCAGCGCCATCGCGATGTCGTGGTTGCAGTAGTAAGAGAACCCGCCCGATGTCACGCGACCCACCAGCGTGCCATCCTTGTACACGCCTTCGTCAAACATCACGGATGTATCGCCAAAGGGCAGTTTCAGCGTCACCAACCGGTTGTAGCTGTCCTCGGCCTTCTGCTGCATCAACGCGTCCTTACCGACAAACTCTCGGCCTTCGGTCACTACAAACCGGTCCAGGCTGGCCTCATACGGGGTCATGTCCTTGCAAATCTCGCGATTGATCGCGCGGTAGGATTTTTCCAACCGCATGGACTCCAGCGCTTCGAGACCAAAGGGTTTCACGCCTGCCTTCAGCAACAGGTCCACCAAGTGCCGGTTGTAGCCGACCGGGTGGTGCAGCTCCCAACCCAATTCCCCTGTGTAGGAGACACGCAGCAGGTGCACGCCCTTGGCATAGCCGACCTCGCCCATCTGCGCCGACAGCCACGGGAAGGCCGCGTTGGACAGATCATTGTCGGTCAGCGGTTGCAGGATGTCCCGCGCCTTGGGGCCGGCCAGTGCAATAACGCCTAGGTTTTCGGAAATGTCCTCGATCACCACCGATCCGTCACGGGGCAGGACGCGCTGCAACTGGTCCCAGTTGTAGCTGCGCCAGTTCGGGGTGGAGATCAGGTAGAAGTCATCCTCGCCATACCGAACGATGGTGTATTCCGCATCCATCCCACCCTTGGCATTCAGCATCAGCGACAGGGTCATACGCCCGATCCTGGGCAGTTTGTTCGCCATCAAACCATCCAGCCACGCCGCCGCCCCCGGTCCGCGCACCGTGAACTTGGTCATCGGTGACATTTCGATAAACCCTGCCTCTTCGCGGGTATTGCGCACCTCGGCCTGCACCTGCTCCATGTGGTCGGTACGGCGGAAGCTGTGTTCCGGGATCGCCTTGTCCCGCGAATCCGCAAACCAGCGCGGGAATTCGTAGCCGTTAAAGCTGGTCCAGACGGCCCCGTGCGCAGTCAACAGATCATAGCTGCCCACGGTTTTCATCGGGCGCGCATCCGGGAAATCCTCGCCCGGAATATGCGCGTTCATATGTGTGCCCCAGGTTTCGCGGACCTTGTCCATGGTCCAGCGCTTGGACGCGTAGTCCGAGAACCGGCGCGGGTCGAGTTCGGACATATCCATGCCCGGATCGCCGTTGATGATCCATTGCGCCAGACGGTTGCCCACCGTGCCCCCCCACAGGATGCCGCCCGGCATCCCCTCGGCCAGCCACAGGTTTTCGTGACCGGGAGCGGGTCCGGCCAGCGGCAGTTCGTCGGGCGTCATTTGGAACGGACCCCGCGTGTTGGCCTTGATCCCGACCTCACCCAGGGTCGGCACACGTTCCAACGCACGCTCCCACTGGGTTTCCACCGCTTCGAAGTCTTCGGGCAACAGGTCCGCGCCGAAATCGGGCGGAACGCGATCTTCGGCGAACAGCTTCAGGTCCTTGGTAAACTCGTAGGGTCCGAACTGAATGCCGCCAACATCTTCGCGCAGGTAGGCACCATAATCCTCGTCCCGCAGGATCGGATATTCGGGCCGACCCTGCTGTTTGCGCTCGACCAGCGCTGGTACGGTTTCGGTGGTCCAATACTGATGCACAATCGGGATACAGGGCAGGTCCAGCCCAACGCGGCGCGCGTTTTCACGGGCGTAGTTTCCGGTGGCAAAGACGAGATGTTCGCAGGTGATCTCGCCCTGGTTGGTGGTCACCTTCCAATGTCCATTCTCCAACCGCTCATACGCTGTCGCCTCGGTATTCTGATACACTTTGGCACCCGCATCGCGGGCCAGTTTTGCCATCGCCTGCGTGATGTCCGCCGGGTTCACATACCCGTCTTCGGTGTGCAGGATACCGCCCCGGATTTCATCCGACTGGTTCAGCAGCGGATGTATCTCGGCAATCTCCTCGGGTGACACCAGTTTGCAGGGCACACCTGCCGCCTCGGCAATCGAAATGTAGGACTGGAATTCATCCCAACGCTTTTCGGTGTTCGCAACCCGCAACTGCCCGACCTTCCGCAACCCGACGGAGCTGCCCATCTTCTGCTCCACCTCGGTATAGATGCGGATCGTTTCCATCGTCATCTTGGACACGTTGTGGGACCGCACAAAGGTCACCAGCAAACCTGCCGCATGCCACGTGGAGCCTGACGTAAGCGAGGTCCGCTCCAGCATCACCGCATCTGTGCAGCCATGTTCCGTCAGCCCATACAGAATGGAGGCCCCGACGCAGCCGCCCCCCACAACGACAACTTTGGCATGAGATTGCATTCTGCGGCTCCTTCGATTGATCGTGCGTCCAGTTTCGGGCGTCACGGGCAAGAAAACTAGGTCAGGCGCGTCAGAGGGTTTCCTGAATCCGACGGTGCATTGTCCGAAAACCGTATGCTCGGGCAATTGCAAAAATATTCACCCTGGATTAGCTGAGGTAATCTCAAACCTCACATTTTCTGCACTCGCAGCATATCCTGTGACCATTAGGACCAAACCTGCTTGCCCAGACGCCCCTACAACCTACCCCCAATCGGCTCTCTGGTCAGCTTTGAGGCTGCCGCGCGTACGGTCAGCTTCAAACAGGCAGCCGAAGAGCTGAACGTGACGCCAGCGGCGGTCAGTCATCAGGTCAAAGCACTGGAGCAGGACCTACAATGCAAACTGTTCAACCGTCATCATCGGGGCGTCGAATTGACGGAAAGCGGGGCCTATCTGCTGGTTGCCCTACAGCGCGGGTTCGAAGGCATTGACGAAGCCGTGTCGCAACTGCGCGGGCACCGCAATCGCAGCGCTGTGACCATCAAATCGACCACAGCGGTCAGCTCCCTGTGGCTGACGCCGCGTCTGGCGCAGTTCTGGAAGACCCACGGCCATATCTCTGTCGCGCAGGTGGTCAGCGATCAGGACAATGACGGGTCCAATTGCGATCTGAGCATCCACTATGGCGATCTGTCTCGCGAAACTGGCACCTGCCGCGCCTTGTTTCATGATGAAATCATGGCGCTTTGCAGCCCGCGCTTTGCCGAGCAGAATGCAATCACAGACATATCCGACCTGTCGCGCATTCCCCTAATCCATCTGGATGCGCCGGAAAGCGATTGGACGGATTGGCGGGCCTGGGCCAAGGCGCTGGGGTTTGATAGGGAATTGGGGTCGGCCCACCGCGTCAACAATTACGTGATCGCACTTCAGGCCGCGCAGGATGATATGGGGGCTGTGCTGGGGTGGGATGGGCTGACCCGGGAACTGATCCAAAGTGGGCAGCTGGTCCAATTGCTGCCGAACACCGTAACCTCACCTTTGGATTTCTATGTGAAACTGCATAATCAGTCGTCGGACCGCGCAGCACTGGTGTTTCGGTGGCTGACAGAAGCCGGTGGCGATTGAACACCATTGCGTCCGTGCGCAAATTTGGACCCACCCGCAGGTTCCCGCCAGTTGAACCCACGGCTGAGATTGCAGTAACGTCAGACAAAAGAACTCCAAGGAACGCGCCTTTGCCCACAGACCAGACCCGCCCGCTCACCCTGCGCGATGTATCCGAAGCTTCGGGCGTTTCTGAAATGACGGTCAGCCGTGTGTTGCGCAACCGAGGCGATGTGTCCGCCACGACGCGAGAAAAGGTTTTGGAAGCGGCCCGAACGCTGGGATACGTGCCGAACAAGATCGCCGGCGCATTGGCGTCCAACCGCGTGAACCTTGTCGGCGTTATTGTACCGTCCCTGTCGAACATGGTGTTTCCCGAGGTTCTGACCGGCATCAATCAGGTTCTGCAGGACACCGAACTGCAGCCAGTGGTCGGGGTCACGGACTACCTGCCCGAGAAAGAGGAAAAGGTCCTCTATGAAATGCTGTCCTGGCGACCGGCTGGTGTGATCATTGCCGGGTTGGACCACAACGAAGCCGCCGTCGCGATGTTGCGTGCTGCCGGTGTTCCGGTGGTAGAGATCATGGACACCGACGGACGTCCCGTGGACGCGATGGTGGGTATCTCACACCGTCGTGCGGGCCGGGAAATGGCGCAGGCGATCCTGAAGGCCGGATATGAACACATCGGGTTCATGGGCACCAAAATGCCGCTGGACCATCGTGCCCGGAAACGGTTCGAGGGCTTTACCGAGGTGCTGGCCAAGAGCGGCGTGGAAATCGAGGACCGCGATTTTTACTCCGGCGGCTCCGCACTGGCCAAGGGACGGGAAATGACGCAGGCGATGCTTGAACGCTCGCCCGACCTGGATTTCCTCTACTACTCCAACGACCTGATAGCGGCTGGCGGGTTGATGTACCTGCTGGAGGCAGGGATCGACATTCCCGGTCAGATCGGCCTTGCCGGGTTCAACGGGGTCGAATTGCTGCAGGGTCTTCCGCGCCAATTGGCGACGATGGACGCCTGCCGGGCCGAGATTGGGCAGAAGGCCGCGGAAATCGTGCTGGCGCGGCTGGACAACCCGGACGCTGACATCGACACCCAAATCGTGCTGACGCCCAAGATCAGCTACGGCGATACACTCAAACGGCGCTAGGCCTTGGCGCGCCTACTACTCGACAATCGCACGGCCCGAAGCCTGTTTCTGGACCGTCATGCGCTGGCCGAAGCACCGGCAGGTCCCGGCAAGGGCGCGGATCTGGAGCAGTTGATCCATCGCCTCGGCTTTGTCCAGCTGGACAGCATCAATACCGTGGCCCGCGCGCATGACCTGATCCTGTTTGCCCGCCGCCCGGCCTATCGCCCGCGCAATCTGCAATTGTTGTACGAGCGCGACCGCAAGCTGTTCGAGCATTGGACCCATGATGCCGCCGTTATCCCCATGGCGTTCTACCCGCACTGGCAGCTCCGGTTCCGCCGAGATGAAGAGATGTTGCGCAAACGCTGGCGGAACTGGCGGCGCGACGGGTTTGAATCCCGATTTCAATCGGTCCTGACCCATATTCGCGACCAGGGGCCGGTATGTTCATCCGACGTGGGCACGGACGAAAAGAAAAGCAGCGGCGGCTGGTGGGACTGGCACCCGTCCAAAACCGCATTGGAGTACTTGTGGCGCAGCGGCGCGTTAACCGTGGTGGGCCGCAGCGGGTTTCGCAAGTTCTACGACCTGACTGAACGGGTGATCGAAGCACAGGTGCATGCAGATCGGCCAGAGGATCACGAAACCATCAACTGGTGCTGCAACGCTGCACTGGACCGGCTGGGGTTTGCCACGTCAGGGGAACTCGCCGCATTTTGGGATACGGTCAGCGCGGCGGAAGCAAAGGAATGGTGCGCCCGCGAACTGGAACAGGGGCGGTTGATCGAGGTTGAGATTGAAACCGTTGATCAAGCGCCACGCCGCTGTTTCGCCAGACCCGGGATCGAGGTGGAAACCCCACCCGAACCCACCGGACGCCTGCGCGTGCTCAGCCCCTTTGATCCGGCCCTGCGTGACCGAAACCGGGCGGAGCGGCTGTTTGGGTTTCACTACCGGATCGAGGTGTTCACCCCTGCCGCCAAACGTCGTTACGGCTACTATGTCTTTCCATTGATGGAACGGGACAGGCTGGTGGGTCGAGTCGACATGAAAGCCCATCGCGATCAGGATCAGCTGCGCATTACCGCCCTCTGGCCAGAACGTAACGTCAAATGGACAGCCGGCCGCGCCCGCCGGTTCGAGGCCGAATTGGACCGCATCCGCCGTCTGGCAGGGGTTCAAACCGTGGTATTCGAGGACGATTGGCTGCGTGAAGCCTGACCCAGAGATGACGTCTTTGTGATGTCAACGGTTGACTCGCTCCTCACTTCCGCAATCCTCTGATGCAGGCCCGATCCGGACTCGCACCCGGATCGCGTGAGAGGGAGGATAAGATGAACGCATTCTGGAAAAATACAATTGGAGCCATGGCACTGGCCGTCACGGGCGTGGCGACACAGGCCGACACGATGAACGTCACGATTGTCGCCGGGCACCCGCCGGTCTTTCGCTGGGTCAAACATGCCAGCGAAACCTTCATCCCTGCGGTGAATGCCGCGTTGGAGGGCACGGATCACAGCATCAACTGGTCCGAACAATACGGCGGCGCGCTAGCCAAGGTCGGGGAAGAACTGGAAACGGTAGAAGAAGGGCTCGCTGAAATCGGTCTGGTGTCCAGTCTGTTCGATCCGGCCAAACTGGCCGTGCAGAACGTCACTTACTTCACGCCTTTCGTGCAGTCTGACGCCACTTTGGTCGCCGAGTGGATGGACGAATTGCAGGCCTCAAACGAAGCCATGAAAGCATCCTGGAAGGCCAACGGGCTGGAATACCTAGGCGGGGCCATCGGCATCGACGACTACCTGTTGATGACCACGTTCCCGATCAATTCCATCGCGGATTTGGACGGTAAGAAAATCGGCGCACCGGGTCCGGCGGTCAATTGGTTGAAAGGCACGGGCGCGGTGGGTGTGTCCGGGAACCTGACGACATACTACAACGAAATCAAAACCGGCGTGTATGACGGCGTGATCGTCTTTGCCTCGGCGGCACTGCCGGGCAAGCTGCACGAAGTAGCGCCACATATCACCAAGGTTGGCTTTGGCGCGCAATATGCCGGCGGTTTGGCCGCGAACAAGGATTGGTTCGACAGTCTTGACCCCGCAGTACAGACCGCGCTGAAAGAGGCCGCCGTGGCTGATCGGGTTGCCTATCACAAGGACCTTGAAGCTTCTGTCGCGAAGTTCCTTGAGATCATGCAGTCTCAAGGCGCGACGGTGACCGAGGTCGATCAGGCCTTCCGCGAGCAATGGGCAGCGGGTATGGACAATGTGGCCAAGGTCTGGGCCGAGCGTCTGGATGGCGAGGGGCTCGACGGGTCCGGCGTGTTGTCGACCTACATGGACACGATGCGTCAGGCCGGGGCGACACCTGTGCGCAACTGGGATCAGGAATGATCGGCCAAACCAGCGCGTGACGCGCAATGGACAATCAACCCTCAAACGACCCGGACGAAATCAGCGCCCTGCCGCGCTGGTTTCAATTGGCGCGTCGCGTTCTGGACGCGGTGACGACCGGCCTGAACGTGCTGGGCACGCTGCTGATCGTCGTCATTATGCTGCTCGTGAATGCGGATGTCATCGGACGCAGCGTGTTCAACAACCCGGTGTCCGGGGTTCCTGAAATGGTGTCCATGTCGATTGTCGCCATCGTTTTCCTGCAGGTGGCTCAGGCCTTTCGCATGGGCCGCCTGACGCGTACTGACGCAATCCCGCAATTCCTCAAAACCCGCGCTCCGCGACTGCAACTCGGCATGGAAGTACTGTTTGGCGCGGCCGCAGGGTTTTTGGTCTGGCAGATCTATGCGGCCTCGGTACCATTGTTCCAAAAGGCCTGGGTGCGCAACACGTTCGAGGGGACGGTTGGGGATTTCACCGCCCCCATCTGGCCTGTGAAACTGATCATCCTGATCGGTTGCATGGCCCTGCTGTGCCAGATCGCGCTCACCACACTCGGTGTGGCGCTGCGCCTGTTCCGGTCATCGGAGCACACAACATGAGCCCGTTTGAAATCGGCCTCGCGTCTTTTGGGGCCATGGTGGTCATGGTTTACCTGGGCTTTTGGGTGCCTTTTGCGCTGATGTTGTCGTCTTATGTCGGCGTCTGGTTGATCAAAGGGTCACCGATACTTGCCGGGAAGCTGCTGGCACTTGCGGCGAGCGAAACGATCTCCAGTTACTTCTTTGGCGTTGTGCCGCTTTTCGTGCTCATGGGCTACCTGGTCAGCGTCACCGGCATGGGGCGTGATGCGTTTGATGTCGCAAACCACGCGTTCCGCCGCCTGTCCGGCGGTCTTGCCATCGGCACGGTTGGGGCCAATGCCATTTTTGCCGCGATCACTGGCATCTCTATCGCTTCCGCAGCGGTTTTCACACGGATCGCCGTGCCGGAAATGATGCGCCATGGCTATTCGCCGCGCTTTTCAGCTGGCGTTGTGGCTGGCTCGTCGGTATTAGGCATGTTGATCCCACCCTCCCTACTGTTGATCCTGTATGGGTTGCTGACGGAACAATCCGTCGGCGACCTTTTCATCGCGGGCGTCATTCCGGGCCTGCTGCTGGCACTCATCTTCGGCGTCGGCATCTGGTTGACCGCGCACCTCTGGCCGTCGGCTCTGGGCGAAGGCGTCTCGCGGGATGACACACCCGCCCTCACCCCACGCGAAGTCGCAGAAAAAGGTCTGCCAATCGCCCTGCTGATCGCGCTGGTTCTGGGCGGCATCTATGGCGGCATCTTCACCCCGATCGAGGCAGGGGCAGTTGGCTGCGCAGGCGCGATCCTGATCGGATTGGCACGCCGGACGCTGGGGTGGCGTGATTTCTGGCAAGTGTTGAATGACACCGGACTGGTCACTGCCGCCATCAGCTTCCTCATCATTGCAGCTCAAATGTATTCTCGCATGCTGGCCCTGTCCGGTGTTCCGGCGGAATTTGGCAGTTTCGTCAGCGAGGCGGATATCGGCTATTGGGGCGTGATCCTGGCTTATGTCGTACTGGTCATCCTGATGGGAACCATACTGGACAGCTCCTCCATCATGCTGATCCTCGTTCCCCTGATGTTGCCAGTTCTGGCCACGTTCGACGTTAATCTGATCTGGTTCGGCATTGTCACGATTGTCGCCGTCGAAATCGGCCTGCTGACGCCGCCTTTTGGCATATCCGTCTTTGTCATCAAATCCGCCTTGGATGATCCATCCATCACGCTTGGCGACATTTTTCGCGGGGCCGCTCCGTTCGCCCTGATGATGTTGGTCTTGCTGGCACTGATCCTAGCCTTCCCGTGGCTTGCCACTGCTCTTGTCTGAGAAAGGAAACCGCCTATGCCCCGCCGTTTTGTCGACCTGTCCGTTCCGCTGGAAACCGGCATCCAGTCTGACCCGCCTATGATGCTGCCCAAGATCAACTACATGACCCACGACCAGACCGCTGAGCAGGTCATGGCGTTTTTTCCTGGTTTGGAGAAGGACGACCTGCCGGGCGGCGAAGGCTGGGCCGTCGAATTCATGGAAATCGCGACGCATAACGGTACCCACTTGGACGCGCCCTATCACCACCATTCGACCATGAACAACGGGGAGCGTGCGATCACCATCGACGAGGTGCCGCTGGAATGGTGTTTCGGGACCGGGGTGAAGCTGGATTTCAGGGAAATGCCGGACGGGCATGTTGTCTCTGCGGCAGAGGTGGCGGCCGAACTGGACCGTATCGGGCATACGTTGCAACCGCTGGACATTGTGGTCGTCAACACCTCTGCCGCCGCGCGGTATGGGCATGACGACTACCTGCTGAAAGGCTGCGGTATGGGGCGCGAGGCGACACTCTATTTGACGGAACGCGGTGTGCGCGTGACCGGAACCGACGCGTGGAGCTGGGATGCGCCCTTTGACCTGACGGCGCAGGAGTACGCAAGATCCGGCGATGCGTCGATCATCTGGGAGGGGCATCGTGCGAGCATGGACATCGGCTATTGCCATATGGAGAAGCTGACCAATCTGGATCAACTGCCCGCAACCGGCTTTCAGATTTCCTGCTTCCCGTTCAAAATCAAAGGCGCAAGCGCCGGGTTCACCCGCGCTGTCGCGATATTCGAGGACTGATCTGATGCGCCTTGCCACAGTTTCCCACAACGCCAAACCCCGCCTTGTCGCAGCCCTGCCTGAAGAACGCCTGCTGGACCTGCAACTGTCGGCAAGCCTGGCAGGTCAGGACACCGCGCCGTTTGTCGACATGCTGGCCCTGATCCATGCGGGCGAGGCCGGTTTGACCACCGCGCGTGAGCTTCTCGCAGCGCCGGCGGAACCGGCCCTTCTGAAACAATCAGAGGTCACGTTCCTACCGCCACTGGTCCCGGTGCAATACCGCGACTGTCTGGTGTTCGAGGAACATCTGATTAACTGCTTCAAAGCCTTCGGTATCGATCAGCCCATTCCACCCGTTTGGTACAAGCAACCGATCTACTACAAGGGCAATCGGCTGTCTTTCATCGGGCACGAACAGGACGTGGAATGGCCGTCCTATGCGGACTTCCTCGACGTGGAACTGGAAATGGCCGTTGTGCTGGGCCGCAAGGGCAAGAACATCCCGGCAGAGGACGGGGCCGATTACATATTCGGCTACACGATCCTGAACGACGTGTCCGCCCGCGACGCGCAGCAGGTCGAAATGGCCGGCACGTTGGGCCCGGCCAAGGGCAAGGATTTCGACACGGGCAATATCCTGGGCCCCTATATTCTGACAGCAGATGAAGTGGCACATCCCGTGGCGCTAGATATGGACCTAAGGGTAAACGGCGAACGCTGGGGCGGTGGAAACTCGCGTGCCATGCAGCACGATTTTGGCTCGATCCTCGCTCATATCTCGGCCTCCGAAACACTCTATCCCGGTGAAGTTATCGGTTCGGGCACGGTTGGAACCGGCTGCGGGCTGGAGCTGGGCAAGCGGCTGACTGACGGCGACGTGTTCGAATTGGAAATCGAAGGTATCGGAATCCTTCGCAACCGCATTGTGAAAGGTAAGGCATGAGCGACCATATCACCCCGGAAACCGCCCCGGACCGAGCAGTCGTGCAATTCAACTGCACAGGCCGCGCGACGGGCAAGATGCGGAACGAGCTGGACGTGCGCATGGTCAAGCCGATGGTGGAACAATTCCAACTCGCCACAGACGAGGGACCGTTTCACGGCGGCGACGCAACCGCCCCACCCCCGCTGGCCTTGTTTGTTGGCGGGTTGACCGGGTGCATCATGACCCAGATCCGCGCCTTTGCGAAACGCATGGACGTAACGTTAAATGACCTGACCGTAGAGACACAGGTAGAATGGGATTGGGCCAAACAGGGTAAAGTCTATGAAACGGGCCCGCGTTCTTTCCATCTCGACATTCTGATCGACAGCGATGATCCCGTGGAAAAGCAAATCTCGCTGGTACAGGCGGCGAAGAAGGGGTGCTTCATTGAACAAACCTTGGGCCAGCAGAACACGATCACACACAGGCTGAAATCCGCAGACGGTTGGGTCGCGGTCGATTGATAGACTTTGCTCGGCAGGACCTTGCTACGCAAACATGCCGTTGGATCTGCGTTCTTCGTTAAAGCGTCGTTGCCCAGGCAATTCACGTAATGTTATATCATTACAAATCCACAGATTCCGGAGTCCATCCATGCCTCGTGTCCTGCCCCTGATTGCCCTCGCCCTGCCCCTGTCCTCGACCGCGTTCGCGGAAACACGTCAGCTGGACGCGCATGAACATGGCAGCGGGACCCTCAACATTGCGATCGAGGGCAATTCGGTTGCCATGGAACTGGAAGCGCCTGGGTTCGATATTGTGGGGTTTGAATACGAGGCGAAATCAGACGAAGACAAAGCCAGTATCGAACAGGCCATGGCCACGCTTTCCAGCCCGCTCGCGCTGTTTACTCCGCCTGCGGCCGCCGGATGCAGCGTGACGGAGGCGCACGTTAAACTGCTGTCTGACGACGATCATGAAGACCATGACGATGACCACGATCATGATGATCACGCGGATGAGAAAGACGATCACGATCATGACGAGGATCATGACGAAGACGGGCACGACGATCATGACCACGACGAAGATCACGCCGAAGACGGACACGATGATCACGACCATGATGAAGATCACGCCGAAGACGGACACGATGATCACGAGCACGACGAAGATCATGCCGAAGACGGACACGATGATCACGACCACGGTGAAGATCACGCCGAAGGCGGACACGACAATCACGACCACGATGACGAGGCACGTCACACCGCTTTCTTCGCCACCTATCAATTGACCTGCGAAGATTCTGCATCATTGACCCAACTCGATTTGCCCTATTTCCAGACCTTCCCGAATGCGCAAGAATTGGACGTACAACTTGTCACCGACACGGGCGCATCCTCGACCGAAGCCACAAGGGATGAACCCGTCGCAAAATTCTGAGGGTTCTCGTGTCATCAAACCGGCCGGTTGAAGGTCCCAACGCCCTGGACATGCTGGGCACCCGCTTCCTCTGGCCGGGCGGGCGTTTTGGCCTGTCCGTTGATGCGTTTTCGGTTGCCAGCAGCGAACGCGTATTCTTGCATGGCCCCAGCGGGTCGGGAAAATCCACGCTGCTCAGCCTGATCTCCGGGATCGTCGCGCCTGTTGCTGGCGAAATCAGGCTGCAAGACCATGCCCTGACCGGCCAGAGACCCGCCGTCCGCGACAGGTTGAGGGCCGAACAGACCGGTGTGATTTTCCAGATGTTCAACCTGGTGCCCTACCTGACACCCCTGGACAACATCCTACTGCCCCTGCGTTTTGCCCCGGACCGTCGCAAACGCTGCCTGGACGCAAAGCAGGCAGCACTGGACCTGACACGGGCGCTGGATCTGCCGGACGCGGCGGTGCTGTCCTCACCCGCCAGCGCGTTAAGCGTCGGGCAACAGCAACGCGTCGCCGTCGCGCGGGCCATGATCGGACATCCCCCTTTGATCATTGCGGATGAACCAACGTCCGCGCTCGACATGGACGCACGCGCGGCCTTCATGGACCTCCTTTTCAAGCAAACAGATACATCCGGCGCGGCGCTGTTGATGGTCAGCCACGACCTGTCACTTTCGGATCGCTTTGACCGGGCGATTGCCCTTAACGACATCGCGCAGCCTTTGCATGGGAACGCCGCATGACTCTTCTGCGTCTGGCCTTTAAATCCCTGCTCAGCCGTCGGTTTACGGTCGTGCTCACAGTCTTTGCCATCGGCCTGTCAGTCGCGCTGTTCCTCGGGGTCGAGAAATTGCGCACCGGCGCACGCGCCAGCTTTGCCGACACGATTTCCAACACCGACCTGATCATGGGCGCACGGTCAGGGAGCGTGCAACTGCTGCTCTACTCTGTCTTTCGGATTGGGAACGCGACGAACAACGTGTCCTGGGAAAGCTACAAGGACCTGAAGGCCAGGCCTGAAGTCGAGTGGGCTGTGCCACTTTCGCTAGGCGACAGCCATCGGCAGTTCCGCGTGATGGGCACCACCCCCGCCTATTTCGACCGCTACCAATATCGCGGTGGGCGATCATTGGCCTTTGCGGATGGAGCACGGTTTGACGATCTGTTCGACGCGGTGATCGGCGCAGATGTGGCGCAGACATTGGGATACAAACTGGGCGATCCGATCATTGTTGCTCATGGCCTCGCGTCATTCAGCGAACATGATGACCTGCCCTTCCGCATATCCGGCATTCTGGAAAAAACCGGCACGCCGGTCGACCGTACCGTTCTGATCGGGTTGGACGCGATTGAAGCGATCCACGTGGATTGGCAGGGCGGCGGACGGAAGTCAGGGCCATCAACCCCTGCCGAGGTTTTACGGACAATGGACCTGGAACCCACGGCAATCACCGCCGCGATGATCGGCGTAAAATCCCGCTTGCAGATTTTCCCACTCCAACGGGCGATCAATGACTACCCCGAAGAACCGCTGCTGGCCATTCTGCCCGGGTTGGCCTTGCAGGAATTGTGGGAAATAGTCGGTGTCGCCGAAACTGCCCTTACCGGCGTGTCCGCCATGGTCGTGGCCACCGCGCTGTTGGGTATGGCCGCGATGATCCTGTCCGGGCTGAATGAACGACGGCGCGAAATGGCGATCTTGCGCTCGGTCGGAGCCGGTCCAACGACAATTGCCGCGCTTCTCGTGACCGAGGCGATGGCGATGGCCGCTGCCGGTGCGGTTCTGGGTGCCGCGATGCTCTATGGGGGGTTGTTGCTGATCAGGCCATGGCTGGACGCGGCCTATGGTCTTTCCCTGCCACTCAGTGGATTGTCCGCCCGCGATCTGACGGTATTGGCCATTGTTGTGGCCTCTGCCGCGCTGGTCAGCATTATTCCTGCCATTCGCGCCTATCGCATGTCCCTGGCCGATGGCATGATGATAAAGATTTGATTTTCGAAACGCCCCTGAACATGGGACACTGATGTCATGAGACTGTTGACGCGACTTGCCTCGGTTCCTGCTGCGCTGGCCACACTGGCCGTATCGGGCGGTACGGTGATCGCCTGCGCCTTCCACGCCTACGCGCCCGAAGAAACCCCAGTGGACAAGATGCTGGGCAGCGACCACATCGTGTTGGCCAAACAGGACCCGAACGATCCGTTCCGATTTGTTGCGGTATCGGCCATTCGCGGCAGCCTAGATGACGTGGAGCTTCCCCACCTCGTGGACAGCGTTAGTCGGCGCAAACTGGGTCTGAACCCGGATGACGCTGTGTTGTTTGCGCGATTGGGCAGCTATGGTCCATGGGAACGGCTGGCCTATCTGGATGAGGACTATCGCGAGTTGGTCGCAGCCGTTGCCTTGCGGTTGGAAGACTGGCAGTACGGCGGCGACGAAGAGCGGTTCCAGATGTTCGCCGACCGCCATCAGCATGAAAACCCGGACATTCGCCAGCTAGCGCTGAGCGAGTTGGACCGCGCGCCTTATGACTTGCTGCGGAACCTGCGGTTCGACCCTGACGCGTCATTGATCGCACGTGCGATGTACCGACCTGAAATGGCCGATTTCATGCCGATCCATGTGCTGTTGCTTGGGCTCAGCGGCGATGATGCCGCGCGGGACCTTCTGAACAAAGGCATGGACGAGGCGCTGATTGCGCAGACCAGCGTATTCATCGGGGCCTGGGCAACCGCGCTGATCGAGCTGGACGGAACGCGCGCCGTGGATCAACTGGCCCAGCGTTTGCGGGCAGACGAAACCTTGCTGCCCGATACGCGCGAGGCGTTGATCGAGGCTTTTGCAATCCACTCACAAGCCGGGGACCCAGAAGTCCAGCAATACGTGGTTGAAACCGTGTCGTCACTATTGGCCGAGGACGCAATGTATGCGGGCATGGTCGCCCGCCAGATGGGCAGCCGTGGGGATTGGTCTCAGGCAGAAACGTTGGCCACGCTGAAGGAAAATGGCCAGTTGCGTTCTGCCACCGCTTTGATTTCCGTGTCACACTATCTAAGTTTTGCACAGGACGCGGCTGCACTGACGGCCACAACCAGCAACTGAGGTCAGAGGATACGCACTATGCCCAACCACAGCTTCACGCGCCGAAACGTGATGGCGCTCGTGTCCGGTGGGATTGTGGCGCAATCACTGCCCGTGTGGGCGGACGCACCGATCGAACTGCGTTGGACGGACCTTGTCCCGAAAGAACAGGGCGAGGCGATGGCCCGCATTCGCGAGCTGGGCGTTGTTCAGCATGGACAGATGTCTTCACCCTTCCAGCAGCAAACCACTGCCCAACTGACCCGCGAATACGACGGCAAGATGGTGCGTCTGCCGGGCTACATGGTGCCGCTGGATTATGACGGAACAGGCGTAACCACTTTTATTCTGGTGCCTTACGTGGGGGCCTGCATCCATGTTCCTCCACCGCCGCCCAACCAATTGGTGTTTGTGGAAACCGAAACACCCTACGAGGCGCGAGGATTGTTCGAGCCAATCTATGTGACGGGCACGTTTGGTGCGGCGGCGACGGCAACTCAATTGGCCGAAATCGGCTATTCCATTCAGGCGACGCTGGTCGAGCCATACAGCTAAGCCCGTTCCCGACCGGTGAACGACGGGTTCCCGTGTGAGCGCAAACATGTATGAATTGGCCCGCAAGGCGCAGGGATGGGGGCCAGCATGACAAAAAACGCAGAAATCGCGGTGATTGCCGGGGACGGCATCGGAGTTGACGTGACCGACGCGGCGTTGGCAGTGACCGAGGCTACGTTGGGCCGTGTGGGCCAACCCATGCCCGCGGTGACGACGATTGATGCTGGGGCGGGATATGTCCGCGAAACCGGGCAGGACATCGAACCGGGTGGAGAAGAACGAGCGGGTAAGTGTGACGCAATTTTCCTCGGCGCGATTGGCCTTCCTGCCGTTCGCCATTCGGACGGCACAGAAATCGCCCCACATCTGCGCCTGCGCGATCTGTTCGAACTCTACGCCGGCGTCCGCCCAGTCAAAGCTTATCCAAACGCGCCTCAACGCCTCGCCGACCCGCGTGCCGCCGGGATTGACCTCGTCATTCTACGCGAAAGCACCGAGGGGTTGTTTTATACCGCCGCTGTGCATGGCCGGTCCGAAATCATCGGTGATAGCGAAGTACGGGAAACGATGCGGATCACGCGTTCGGTGTCGGAACGGCTGCACCGGTTTGGATTTCGGTTGGCGCAGAAACGCGCAGAACGGGGCGGTCAGAATAACATCACTTGTGTCGACAAGGCCAATGTGTTCCCGGCCATGGCGTTTTTCCGCAAGATCTTTGACGAAGTGGCGGGTGAGTTTCCCGATGTTGAGACAGGCTACAACTATGTCGATGCGCAGGCGCTGGATCTGATCCGGCAACCCTGGGCGTTTGACGTGCTGGTCACGGAAAACATGTTTGGGGACATTCTGTCTGACCTCGCCGGAGGTTTGGTCGGCGGCATGGGCATGGCCGCCTGTGGGGAATATGGCGACGCCCACGCGCTGTTTCAGCCAGCCCACGGCAGCGCGCCCGACATCATGGGACAGGACAAGGCGAACCCGCTTGCGGCGATCCTGTCTGCGGCGATGATGCTGGAATACCTGCACGAACGTTTGGGCATCGCAGCCTACGCCGACGCCGCGCGACTCATCGAAACGGGGGTGGACGCCGGGTTTGCTGCCAATCGTCTACGCCCAATGGAGTTTGGCGGCGATATGGGCACAACCGCCGTCACCCGCGAAGTTTGCGATCTGGTCACAGAGGTTTCATCCGAATGACCCGCGCCGTCGTCATTGGTCTGGGATACTTCAGCCAATTTCATCTGACCGCTTGGCAGGCCAACTCTAACGCTGAATTGGTCGGAGTTTGCGATCTGGACGCGGACCGTGCTGGGGAAGTTGGCACGCAGTACGGAGTACGGTGGTTCACCGACGTATCCGAATTGCTAAAGGATACGCAGCCAGACATCGTGGACATTGTCGCGCCGCCCGCAGCACACGCGGCGTTGATCGAAACTTCTCTAGCCTCGGATCGCATCCTGATATGCCAAAAACCGTTCTGCCGTTCCATCGCCGAAGCGGAAACCGTCATCGCACAGGCGGATACGACCGGAACCCGCATTGTTGTGCACGAGAATTTCCGGTTCCAACCCTGGTATCGCACGGTCAAGACACTTCTGGATCAGGGGCGCATGGGTCAGGTCTATGGTGCGCGCTTCGCATTACGCCCCGGCGATGGACGCGGGCCAAACGCATACCTGGACCGCCAGCCTTTCTTTCAAACCATGCCGCGCCTGCTGATCCATGAGACCGCCGTGCATTTCATCGATCTGTTTCGCTGGCTGCTGGGGGACATCACATCCGTCTATGCCGACCTGCGCCGGTTGAACCCCGTAATTGCAGGAGAGGACGCAGGCGCATTGCTGATGCATCACGAATCCGGAGCGCAATCACTGTTCGACGGAAATCGGCTGACCGATCACGTCGCCAGCAATCCACGCAAGACCATGGGTGTCTTCGAATTGACCGGTGAGGCGGGCACGCTGGCGCTGGATGGAGAAGGCGTGCTGCGGTTTAGGGAGTTTCAAGCGCAGGACTGGACAGAACTACCTTTAACGCACCCCGTGGACGACAACAGCTTTGGCGGTGGATGTGTTGCGGCGTTGATTGACCACGTGATTGCGGCTCAGCTGACCGGTGGAGCGCTTGAGAACGAAGCGGCGGATTACATCCCGGTGATGCGCGCATGTGAGGCCGCATATCATTCGCATGCCGAGGGCCGCCGGATCGACCTGAATCAGGTTTGAGTCTTGCACACGGGCCATGACGCAAACCCTTTCGCATCAGCTTTGCAGGATTGCAAAGCTCGTGCGTAATGACTGATCGATTCCGCCTTGGTTGCGGGACTGTCCGACAAAATGCCGTATGGTAACTTATGGACAAGTTACAACAATACAGAACAAATTCGGCCCAAGCACAGGCCCGGGAGGAAACGCCAATGCACTCCATGATGTCACAGCCGCTGACCATCAGTTCACTGATCAAACACGCCGGAAAATACCACGGGAAAACGCCCGTTGTGTCGGTTGAAACCGATGGATCGCGCGCCCGGACCACGTGGGGTGACGTGGAAAAGAATGCGCGCCGCCTGGCCTCCGCGCTCAAGCGGTTGGGGTGCGAGACGTCGGACCGCTGCGCGACCATTGCCTGGAACAATTATCGCCATCTGGAAATCTACTTCGGTGTGTCCGGCGGCGGCTATGTGTGTCACACGATCAACCCCCGCCTGTTCCCCGAACAGTTGATCTACATCATGAACCATGCTGCTGATAAGGTCCTGTTCTTTGACCAGACCTTTTTGCCAGCCGTGGCCAAGCTGCGCGAGCATTTGACCACAATCGAGCATTTCGTGCTGATGAGCGGGCAGGACGAAGAAGCGGCTGGGATGATCGACGGGCTGCTGTTCTATGATGACCTCGTTGCCGCCGAAGCGGATGACTATGTATGGCCGGACATCGACGAAAACCTCCCATCGAGCCTATGCTACACCTCAGGCACCACAGGGAATCCGAAGGGGGTGCAGTACACACACCGCACCACGGTGCTGCATTCCCTCGCCGCGAACCAACCTGACGGCATTGCGTTGTCTGCCCGCGACATCGTGCTGCCGGTGGTGCCGATGTTTCACGCCAATGCCTGGGGCATGCCTTATATCACTGCCGCCGTCGGATCGAGCCTGGTTTTGCCCGGCCCGAACCTGGACGGCGAAAGCCTGGTCCGCCTGATCGACGAAGAAAAGGTGACCATGTCCGCTGGCGTGCCCACGATCTGGATGCTGCTGCTGCAGGCGTTGGAAACCACCGGCAGCAAGGCTGAAACTCTGACCCGTTCCATGGTCGGTGGGTCCGCCCTGCCCAGTTCCATGATCCCGGAATTCCGTGACAAATACGGCGTAGAACTGATCCATGGTTGGGGCATGACGGAAACCAGCCCGCTGGGCACGTTGAACCAGTTGCTGGCCAAACACCGTGCGCTTAGCCCCGAGGAACAGGCCAAGCTGCGCGAAGGCCAGGGGCGTCCGCCTTATGGCGTCGAGTTGCGCATCGTTGATGACGAAGGCACCCTGATGGCCGAGGATGGCGTGACACAGGGCAACCTGCAAATTCGGGGCCACTGGATCGTCGACACCTATTTTGGCCAGGAAAAGACCGCCCTGACCGAGGATGGCTGGTTTGACACCGGGGACGTCGCGACGATCGACCCGGATGGTTACATGATCATCCGCGACCGGTCCAAGGACATTATCAAATCGGGTGGTGAGTGGATTTCGACCGTCGAGTTGGAAGACATCGCCATTTCCCATCCCGACATCGCCAATGCAGCTGCCATCGCCGCCCGGCACCCGAAATGGGACGAACGCCCGGTGATCATCGCCGTCGCCCATGCCGGAAAAACCCCGGACAAAGCCGCGTTGCTTCATCATTTCGAAAACCGAATCGCGAAATGGCAGATCCCGGATGATGTGATCTTTGTCGACGAACTGCCGATTGGCGGCACCGGCAAGGTGCTGAAACACAAGCTGCGCGATGAATTCGGCGACGTGCTGATGGGGGCGGAGTAATCCGCCCCAAAGCTTACCGTCAATTTGATCCGTTAAGCCGTCCTTAACACCCCGCCTGCTAATCCTGTCCTCGGGTGAAAAAAGGTGGTGGAGATGGGTGCGCAGACGAATGTCGCGCCAATCATCATCAAGAAGAAAAAGTCATCGGGCGGTGACGGGCATCATGGTGGAGCCTGGAAAGTCGCTTATGCGGACTTCGTGACCGCAATGATGGCGTTCTTCATGTTGATGTGGCTTTTGAACGCGACGACTGAAAAACAGCGAAAAGGGATCGCAGATTACTTTTCGCCGACAATTCCGATTCACAGGATTTCCGGCGGTGGGAATGGATACTACGCCGGGGATTCCCTGCAATCCGAAGAAATCCTGCCGAGGATGGGCAGCGGGGCGACAAACACCAATCCGGTGGATGCTGATCGTTCCCGAGGGGATTCGGGCCTGTCCATTGACGGTGGGCCGCATGATGGTCAACCAGACGATCTGGCAACGGTTGAATCCGCTTTTCGCAGCCACAGCGGCGAAAGCGCAGTCGAAGACGAGTTGCTGCGACACGTTGTGACCAAGGTCACCGACGAAGGGCTGATCATCGAATTGTTCGCACTGGAGGGTCGCCCCCTGTTCGAACCCAACAGCGACAAACCGACCCCGATCCTGCGCGATCTGGCCCGTCTGGTGGTGCATGCTGCGGCACTTGTCACAAACGACATTGCCGTTGGGGGGCACGTCCGTGCTTACCCTGCTCCTTTGGCCGAGAACCCGGTTTGGACCCTGTCCGCTGCCCGGGCTGACAGCCTGCGTCGGGTGTTGGAAACCGTAGGCGAGGACCCCGAACGTTTTCGTCGGGTCGTGGGGCACGCAGACAATCATCTGGCAACAACCGATCCGCTGGATGAGCGCAACAATCGCATGGAGGTGATCCTGCTACGACACTGACCAACACCACGCCCGGGATTGATTTCCCGGGCAAGTCAGTTCGATTTTTATCTGTTAGCCCGGTGTTAAGTCGGCGCGCGTAACTGTTGCTCCCATCCTGTTTGGTTGCAGCAGAAAGGCGCGCCTATGACCATCTCCTCTTCGTTGAATGCCGGTGTCGCCGGGTTGTCCTCCAATGCGAACCGCCTTGCGTCGATTTCCGACAATATCGCGAATTCATCGACCTTCGGATACAAACGCCTGGAAACAGATTTCCATTCGCTGGTAAACTCGTCTGGCGGTGGGTCGTATTCCGCGGGCGGCGTTCGCTCTACAACCCAACGCATGATTGACCAAAGCGGATCAATCGTCTCCACAAACAACGCAACCGACATTGCCGTCCGCGGGCGGGGCATGCTGCCTGTGGGCAAAACATCAGAACTTGCTGCCGGGAATGGCATTCCAAACATGCTGTTAACCACAACAGGATCCTTCCGAACGGATGAATCAGGGTACCTGGTCTCAGAATCCGGTCTGGTTCTAATGGGGTGGGAGGCCAATGCCGACGGTACAATTCCCAACCTGCCGCGTGATACATCCGAAGGGCTGAGGCCTGTACAGATGAGCGTCAATCAACTGTCCGGATCGCCAACAACCGAAATGAATCTGCGTATGAACCTGCCTGCAACCTCCACAGAGGCCGGGTCGGCAGGAGACAGTCATCCTCTGTCGGTTGAGTACTTTGACAATCTGGGCAAATCCGAAAGCGTTCAGATTGAATTGACCCCTGTGGTCCCCGCCGTTGGCGTCAGCAATCAGTGGACGATGATCATGCGGGACACGGCATCCGCTGGAGCCATCGTAGGTCAATACACACTGGATTTTGACACCACGCGCGCTGATGGCGGTACTCTCTCAGCTGTCGCGGCCGTCACTGGCGGTGCCTATGACGCCACCACCGGTTCCATGATGATCAACGTCGCCGGCGGGCCGATGGAGATCAACATAGGCCAGTTGAATGATCCTAACGGGATCACTCAATTGTCTGACGTCTTTGCGCCGGTTTCTATCACAAAGGATGGGTTCGCGGTCAGCACCATGACGCGGGTCGAAATTGACGAAAACGGTTACGTCCATGCCTTCTTCGACTCGGGCGCCAGCCGTGTGGTGTACCAGATCCCATTGGTAGACATGCCGAATCCCAACGGTTTGGTCGCCCTTGAAGGACAAACTTATGAACCATCCCGCGAAAGCGGAACGTTCTTCCTATGGGACGCGGGCGACGGGCCGACAGGTGACCTCCTGTCCTTTGCCCGTGAGGAATCCACCACAGATGTGGCCAACGAACTGACCTCCATGATCCAGACACAGCGCGCCTATTCGTCGAACGCGAAAGTCATCCAGACCGTGGACGAGATGTTGCAGGAAACCACAAACATCAAGCGTTGACGCTTACACCTCGCTGAGGCGATGAAAAGGGGAAGACATGTCAATCAATGCCGCATTGAACAGCGCCGCCTCGGGCCTGACGGCCGTATCACGAGCAACCGCACTGGTCTCCAACAACATCGCCAACGCTGGCACGCCGGGATATGCGCGTCGAACTCTGGCGCTGTCTTCTTCCGCCATTGCCGGTGTGGCAGTAAATGGTGTCGTCCGTCACAACGATCCCGTTTTGACCGCGCAACGCCGCGAATCCGACGCCTTGGTTCAACAGGCTGACATCCAGTTGGCATTCTTTACCGACCTGACGCGTCAGATCGGTACAATTAATGACCCACTGGGGCTTACGGCACGTTTGGCAGATTTTGAATCGAGCCTGATTTCTGCTGCCAGCCGCCCGGACCTGACCACGCGACTGGATGAAAGCACCCAAAAGGCGGCGGATTTGGCGGAAACACTGCGTGCCACAAGCGCGGACATCCAGGAACAGCGCACCCGTTCGGACAAGGCCATCGCCACTATGGTCAACGATCTGAACACGGATCTGGGTCGCCTGCACGAGTTGAACAAGCGAATTACCTCGGCCGAAGTCAACGGCCTCGACCCTGCATCACTTGAAGATCAGCGGCAGATTATCCTGGATCGAGTGAACGCTATTGTACCGGTTACGGTGGTTCCACGGCCACGCGGACAGATTGCGCTATACACTGACGGCGGCGCATTGCTGTTGAACGACACGCCGGCGAAGATCGAGTTTACGCAGTCTTCGTTCATACAACCGGACATGACAATTACCAGCGGGCGGTTAAGTGGCATCAAAATCAATGGTCTGGACGTCCGCACCGGCAGCTCTGACGGAGCACTTCGCGGCGGAGCGCTGGGCGCGCATTTCGCACTACGGGACGAGTGGGCAGTCTCTGCCCAGGCCGATCTGGACGCAGTTGCCCGAGATCTGATCGAGCGATTCCAATCACCTGCAATCGATCCCACGCTTGGGGTCGGCGCAGCCGGCCTGTTCACAGACAGGCAGGCTGCATTCAACCCCGCGAATGAAGAGGGACTTTCCCTGCGGCTGGAACTCAACGACCTGGTCAACCCAGCGGAAGGAGGTCAATCCTGGCGATTGCGCGACGGACTCGGCGCTGTAGCGCAAGGCGACCCCGGCAATTCCACGCTGATTAACTCTCTTCGAGGAGCGTTGACAAACACGCGCACTCCGGCAACGGGCGGTTTCACAACCGGCACTCAATCTGCTGCATCGTTCGTCGAAGCGCTGACGTCCAGATTTCAATCCAACTTAGCCAAGGCGCAAAACGATCAAAGTTTTTCCGCAGCGACCCAAGCTGAACTGTCACGATCAGAACTCGCGCTTGGAGTGGACTCGGATGCGGAGCTGCAATCGCTCATCCTGCTGGAACAGAATTTCGCGGCAAACGCGCGGGTCCTGGAAACCATAGACCAAATGATCACGGAATTGCTGAGGATCTAAGCCATGCCCCTGACCACAATCGGAGATCTGTCTCTTTCCACTGCATTCCTGCAGCGCTCTACGGCGTTAAAACAGACTTTGGACAGGTATTCTGGAGAGTTGTCCAGCGGACAAACAATAGAAATACACAAACGCCTGGGCGGCAACTACGCGATTGTGGCGGATATTGACCACCAACTGACACAATTGGACGGGCATGCCGTTGCCAGCGCCGAAGCCGCTTCGACTGCAACCGCATTGCAATCCAGCCTGGATAGGGTCCAGACGCTGGCGCAGGATCTTGCCGGCGCTCTGTTTGTCGGCAGCCCCGGGAATTCCGCGACGGCAGCGGGCGTCACCGCGAAACAGGCACGCGAAGATTTCGCGACGGTCGTCTCGACATTGAATACAGCGGTCGCGGGGCGAACCATTTTCGCAGGAACTGCCGTCAAAACAACGCCACTGGCTGACGCAGAAACCATCTTGGCCGGGCTGTCCACTGCACTGGCCGGTCTGACAGATGCCGGCGACATTCAGACAGCAGCAGATGCTTGGTTTGGCTCGGGGGGCGGTTTCGAAACCACCATGTATCAGGGCAGCAGCACCGATCTTGCTGCAATCGACATCAGTGAAACCCGTTCTGTTGCGCTCAGCGTTCGAGCCGACGCGCAAGTTTTTCGAGACGTGTTGAAAGAAACGGCCTTGGTCGCTCTGTCCACGGACGCTGCACTTGCGATCCCGGAGGGTGAGGCCAAAATTCTTCGTCAAGACGCAGGCGGCAACCTTTGGACGGCAAACGAACGCCTTACCAAATTGCGCGGTGATATCGGATTTGTTCAGCAGCGTATCGAGCAAACCCAAGCCGAACAGGCGACGTCCCGCCTGGGATTGGAAGGCGCGCGTTCGAGCCTTCTGTCCGTTGATCCATACGAAACCGCGACGCGACTAGAAGATGCGCAAAACCAACTGCGAACCATGTTCCAGGTGTTCGCCCGCAGTTCCAACCTCAGACTGGTGAACTTCCTTTGAGACATATTTTCCACCTTATCTGCCTCCTGGTGCTGTTGCCGTGTTTTGCAGCGGCCTCTCCAATTCGCCTTAAGGATCTGGTCGAATTCGACGGTGTTCGCGGCAATGACCTGGTTGGCTATGGACTGGTTGTTGGGCTTAACGGAACAGGTGACGGTCTGCGTAACGCGCCATTCACCGAAGAAATCATGTCAAACATCCTTGAACGACTTGGCGTAAACGTTGCCGGCGAACAATTCCGCCCCAAAAACGTTGCTGCGGTTTTTGTGACCGCTACTCTGCCGCCATTTGCCCGCGTCGGCAGCCAGATCGACGTCACGGTATCAGCGATTGGTGATTCCAAAAGCCTGTTGGGCGGCACTTTGATCATGACGCCATTGAATGCGGCGGACGGGCAAATCTACGCCGTATCGCAGGGCACTGTCATTGCTGGTGGTGCGGTGGCCGAAGGTGATGCGGCCTCGGTTGTAACCGGCGTCCCAACTTCTGGTGTGATTCCTGCCGGCGCCCGAGTGGAACGAGAGGTGGAGTTTCTGCTTGAGTCTCTGGATCAGATCCGGCTGGCGCTCCGCGAACCCGATTTCACCACAGCAAGGCTTATCGAAACAGCAATCAATCGATCTGTTGGTCGTGAAGTCGCGCGTATGCTGGATGCGGGCACAGTTCAATTGGACGTTGGCGCAACACGCAGCCGATCCACTGCGCACGCAATCAGCCAAATCGAAAACATCCTGGTCGAACCACAGCGAAAAGCACGGGTTGTTGTCGATCAGCGTTCCGGGACCATCGTCATGGGAGATGACGTTCGCTTGTCTCGTGTGGCAGTGTCGCAAGGCAACCTGACCTTGCGCATTGAGGAAGCACCTCTGGTGGCTCAACCTAATCCCTTTGCAGACGGTCAAACCGTTGTCGTACCTCGTACCGGCGCTGCTTTGGAGGAGGAGGAGGGCATCGCATTGGCCGAAGTCCCCGAAGCGACCACACTGTCTGAAGTCATTGCCGGGCTCAACGCACTAGGCGTTTCACCGCGCGACATGATCGACATTCTCAAAAGTATCAAGGCCGCAGGCGCATTGCATGCCGAGTTCATTGTTCGTTGACGCTCAACGGGTTCCCTGCCTGCGACAACGATATGGAAGGACTCAAACCCGATGTCCCAGATCTCATTGCAAAGGTAATCAGGCGGTCGAGGGTAAGCGTCCGGCGAGGGTGCCGACGGCCTAACTTTTGGCTGGCCGGACGCCGATCCAGGGGCTGTGGCGCTTTTCCCGAATGATTGCCACCCACCGATCCTCGCCGGAGTTGCACCAATCAAGGATGACCGGGTCGTTAGGTCGTTTGATCACGTCGATGGGGTCCCTTGTGGCGAGGTCAATTCGTTCGAGGCTGGTCATAGGCAGGAGCTGTGTGATTGCTTCGCCCAAGCGGGTCAACGCGTTCTTGGTGCTTTGATCTTCTTTGGGGATCCGGCGGCGAGCCACGCGCTTCTTTCTCAACGGCATGGCGCTGGCTGATCCGCAGGATCGTTTCTTCTGCGATGCTTGGCCGCGCATGCCGAGAAGGTGCTAAAGCTTGATCCCTTTGTCGGGCATCTGTTTGTGTTCCAAGGCCGCCGGTGTGATCTCATCAAGATCCTTTGGTGGGATGGCCAAGGTGCCTGCCTGTTCTCCGCCCGCCCGCGCTTTGCCTGCAAACGCTGCGAGCAGTTCACCCAGGCTATCCGACACTAGCGCGTCCCCGGCAGGGCGGTCAGACCGGGCGCTTACATTGCATATGAAGCGCCATCCCACTCAAAGGCTGGAACCAACGGCAAGCCTCGTGCGGTTCAGTTCATATACAACGCCCGTCTTCAGCCAGCGCCCGTGTCCAGCAGATAACAGAAAAAATGTGTGAGTTCACCGTATTGAGAGATACAAACGAGACCTTTCTAGGTTTGGCAGCGACCTACTCTCCCACGCCTTAAGACGCAGTACCATCGGCGCTACAGTGCTTAACGGCCGGGTTCGGGATGGGACCGGGTGTTTCACTTGTGCCATGACCACCAAACCGAGAAAGGTCTCGTTACTGTAACCAAGTCAAGGGGATGTATGCTGTTTGATCACATTGGGTGTTCCCAACTCAGAAGCCTGGCTTCTACTGGATCAAATCAAGCCTATCGGGCAATTAGTACCGGTCAGCTGAACGTGTTACCACGCTTACACCTCCGGCCTATCGACGAGGTGGTCTACCTCGGCCCTCAGGGATACCTTGTTTTGAGGGGGGCTTCCCGCTTAGATGCCTTCAGCGGTTATCCTGTCCGAACATAGCTACCCTGCACTGCTGCTGGCGCAACAACAGGTCCACCAGTGGTTCGTTCACCCCGGTCCTCTCGTGCTAGGGGCAACTCCTCTCAAGTATCCTACACCCACGGCAGATAGGGACCTAACTGTCTCACGACGTTCTAAACCCAGCTCACGTCCCTCTTTAAACGGCGAACAGCCGTACCCTTGGGACCTGCTCCAGCCCCAGGATGAGATGAGCCGACATCGAGGTGCCAAACACTGCCGTCGATATGGACTCTTGGGCAGTATCA
>JBFOMB010000042.1:0-26225 GCA_040830545.1 Paracoccaceae bacterium
CGGGCAAACACGTGGCGGTGATCGGAACCGGCGCATCCGCCGTGCAATTTGTGCCGGAAATCGCGAAGACTGCGGCGCGTGTCACGATCTATCAGCGCACCGCACCTTACGTGCTACCCCGTCCCGACGGGCCAATCCGCGGATGGATGCAAAAGCTGCACCAACTGTTGCCCTTCCTGCCACGGATACGCCGCAACGTGATCTTCAACCTGTTCGAACTGCGCCACGCGATGTTTCGGGGAAAACCGTGGGCGGTAAATGGCGCGATGAAAATGTGGCGGAAGGAGATGGAGAAATCCATCACCGACCCGGCCATGCAACAGGCTCTGACCCCGCCCTATCGGATTGGCTGTAAACGCGTACTGAGCTCGAACGATTGGTATCCGGCCTTGGCGCGACCCAATGTGACCTTGTTGCAAACCGGGCTGCAATCGGTGTCCTACAAGACGCTGACCGGAACGGACGGGTCGGAAACAGATGTAGATGTCGTGATCTGGGGCACCGGGTTTCATGTGACGGATTCACTGGCCAGCATCGACATCGCTGGGGAAGGCGGCTTGACACTGAAAGAGGCATGGTCGGATGGCCTGCAGGCCCATCTGGGCACCGCGACGGCTGGTTTTCCAAACCTGTTCTTCCTGCTGGGCCCGCATACAGGGCTGGGCCATAACTCGGTTGTCTTGATGATCGAGGCACAGGTTGCCCATGTCTGCAGACTGCTGGACCAGATGCGCGAGGCGAAGACGCAAGCAGTCGCGCCCAAACCCGAGGCGCAAGCCGCGTTTGAGGCTGAGCTTGACGAACGCCTCTCTGATTCCGTGTGGCAGGCTGGCGGGTGTGTGTCATGGTACCAGGACGAAAATGGGCGGAACACCACGCTTTGGCCCGGAACAGTGCGCGAGTTTCAGCGGCGCATGGCCAAGGCGGGGATCGAAGAATACCGACCAGTTCCGGTCGAACAGACATAGCGGAGGATAACGATGACACTGGTAACCCTGATGGCGGCGTTGGTCGTGATCCTTGCTGTTTTGCTGTTGGCTGCCCATCTGTGGACACGCAACAAAGCGGCAGAAGCCGAACGCCTGGTGCCTCAGGCCGGGCAATTGGTGTCTGTCACCGGCGGGACAATCCACTACCGCACGTTCGGCCCCGAGGATGCGCGCCCCATTGTAATGATCCACGGGCTGTCCGGCGTCATGCAGCACTGCACCTATTCCCTCGCGCCCGAGTTGGAAGGAGAGTTCCGCCTGATCGTGATCGACCGGCCCGGTTGCGGGTATTCGACCCGGACCGAAGTGCACCATGGCCAGTTGACCGAACAGGCCCGGATGATCTGGGAGGCACTGGACAAATTGGGCGTGGAACGGCCCCTGCTGGTCGGGCATTCGCTTGGCGGTGCGGTATCCTTGGCCATGGCCCTGCATCGACTGAAGGATACCGCAGGACTGGCCCTGCTGTGCCCGGCGACAGCGGTGCAGTCGGACGTGCCCGACATGTTCAAGGCGCTGGAAATCCGCACCAACTGGGTCCGTCGCCTCATGGGTCAAACCATCGCTGTACCTGCCGCCGTTGCTACACGGGATAAGGTCCTGGGTGCAGTATCTTCACCTGAACCGGTGCCAGAGGGCTTCATGATCCGCGCAGGCGGACAGTTGGGTTACCGCCCCAGCGCGTTTGTGACCGCGTCCGAGGATCTGCTGGGATATGAGGCCACAATGCCAGCGCTGGCGGCGCGATATGACGAGTTGGACATGCCCCGTGGCATCCTGTTTGGTGAAAAGGATGCCGTGTTAGACCCAGCGACCCACGGGCGCGCAATGGAAAAGTTCGGGTTTCTATACGAGGAACTGCCGGGACTCGGGCACATGTTCCCGCTAAGCAAACCGGTGGAAACCGCAGCCTTCATTCGCCGGATTGCCGCGCAGGTGAACTGACCCACCCTTTGCTTTACACTCACCGCGCTTCGGGCATCCCCGTCGCCCAGCAGGAAGATCGAGGAGAATAGCTTGGCCCGGCCACGCCTAGAAAGGCTTCGTTTTCTTCATGGCGCGTTGAATCCCGACCGCCCGACCCGGATCGTGGACATCGGTGCGAACCCGATTTCCCCAGCGCCGTACAACTTTCTTCTGAACAAGGGGCTGGCCCATGTTTACGGGTTTGAACCGCAACCCGAAGCATATGCCAAGCTGCTGAACGATCCGCATCCGAACCGGACCGTGCTGCCATATGCGGTTGGTGACGGCACGCGCGCGACGCTGCATGTGTGCGAGGCCAGCGGATTCACATCGCTGCTGGAGCCGAACCCTGAGTTCCACGGTTACACAGGCAAATATGCAGCCGGAATGCGGGTGGTCGACCGGTTTAAGGTCGACACGAAGCGGCTGGACGACATCGAAGATCTGGACGAATTCGACCTTTTGAAGATCGACATTCAGGGCGGCGAAGCAGCCGTGTTTGAACACGGGTCGCGGAAGATTTCGCAGGCGCTGATGGTCTACACCGAGATTGCTGCCATTCCGTTGTACAAAAACCAACCTTTGCTGGATCAGCAGATGTCGCTTCTACGGGGGCACGGCTATCATCTGCTGAAGTTCATGTTCTTCAAACAGGTTCACCTAAGGCGCAAGGCCGTGATGGGGTTGGCAAAACGGATAAGCCCCAGCCAACTGATCGACGGGGACGCGGTTTTCATCCGAAACCTGTTGTCGCTGAACACTCTGACAAGCGAGCAGTTGAAGCACCTCGCCATTCTGGCCGAAAGCGTCATTCAAAGTCACGACCTGAGCCTTGTCGCCGTCGAAGAACTGGTCACGCGTCGTGACGTTCCCGATGACACCCTAGAGGGGTATCGGGATGTTATCCGACGCACGATGCCGCTGACGGAAGACTAAAACGGATCAGGTTTCTTCATCTGCATTCATTCGAAACCGGAAATCGCAATGGGATGCGCCCTGCATGATGGTTTGGGTACGGGTCAGTTCAATGTCCGGATTGTAGCCGACGCACAGATCACCATCGCGGTTGCAAGACAGCAGGTGGCCAATGTCTCGCAGACCCATCGCCTGATACAGCTCTGCGTATCGGCAGCGCGTCACGTTGAACTCCAGATGATCCTTGCCCCCATCCACGTCTTCCAGCCGCAACGCGTCTTCGCGTGACCAGGCGGGCAGAAGGGCGTGAAAATCTTCCAGGTTTGGGGTGTGATCCACCAATTTGGCCAGCTCCTGGCCCTGTTCGATTGCAGATCGCGAACACGCCGCGCCAATCACTGCTTCAGCCTCGGACCGACCACTGCGCTCGGTGATCACCTCCAGCACGTGCCGCATCAACATCGCTTCGATCTTGCGTCGCAAAAGGATCGGGATGTCCTGTATATCCATTTGCGGGGCTTGCGTGGGGTCGGGCATGGCGGACCTCAATGCTGGCTGTGGGTACAGACAGCATCAAAGGTCTCAGCCGACAAGTAAACGGGTCGCGCTCAGTAGAAGGCCGCGATGTTGTTCACAAGGATGATCCGCAGCGCGTAGACGGCCACCAGTGCCACTAGCGGGGCCAGGTCAATCCCCTGCATCGCCGGCAGGATACGCCGGATCGGGCGGTACATGGGTTCCAGAATGCGGTTCAGCCCGTACCACACCTGCGCGACGAATTGCTGATGCAGGTTCAGGATCTGGAAGTTGATCAGCCAGCTCATGATCACATGGGCAATGATGAAGAACCAGACGATGTCCAGGATCAGCATCAGGATTTGAAACAGCGACAGCATGTGGCACCCTTTGTGTTTGCGCCATTTCACCTAGTGTTTCGACGCTCAAAGAGCAAGAAGACAAGCCTTGCTTAAATCCGGGTTACCGGGTCATAAATCAGGCAAACCGAGGGGCAGGGCATGGCAGAGATTTCCGCACGCAAGAGGATCTGGGGCTGGTATTTCTTCGATTGGGCCAGCCAGCCGTATCACACTCTGATCGTGACGTTCGTCTTTGGCCCGTATTTCGCCAGCGTTGCGGCGGACTATTATCTGGGTCAGGGGATGGAGGCTGAGGCCGCAGGGGCTGCCGCTCAAACCATATGGGCGTGGGGCCTGGGTGTTGCGGGCATCCTGATCGCCTTTGGTGCACCGGTGATGGGGGCATTGGCCGACAGCGGTGGCAATCGCAGGCCGTGGATCTTGGCCTTTTCCGTGATGTATGCCGTTGGCGCCTACCTGCTTTGGTACACGATGCCAGACGGGTCGAACATGATCATGGCGTTGCTGTTCTTCTCCCTCGGCTTTGTCGGGGCGGAATTCGCGCTGATCTTTATCAATGCGCAACTGCCCGATCTGGGCACAGACGAAGAAGTGGGCGAGATTTCGGGCACCGGGTTTGCTTTTGGCTATCTGGGCGGGCTGATCTCATTGATCCTGATGCTGGCGCTGTTTGTGGAGCAGGGGAACGGCAAAACCATTGCTGGGCTGGATCCGATCCTGGGGCTGGACCCGACGCAGCGGGAGGGGTCGCGCTCGGTCGGGCCATTTTCAGCGATCTGGTTCGTGATCTTCATGATCCCCTATTTCCTGTGGTGCAAGGAACAGCCGCGCAGCGGTCATCGCATCGGATTTGGTCAGGCCATAGGCAAGGTGATCCAATCCATCCGCGCGCTGGGGTCCAAGAAAAGCCTGTTGGCTTACCTCGGCTCCTCCATGTTTTACCGCGACGCCTTGAACGGGCTTTACGGATTTGGTGGCGTTTATGCCGGGCTGGTCCTGGGGTGGGAGATCACGCAGATCGGCATTTTCGGTATCGTCGCGCTGATTTCCTCTGCCGTGTTCTCGTGGTTTGGTGGAAAGGCGGACAAGCGGCTGGGACCGAAGCCCGTGATCGTGCGGGCTATTCTGGTTCTGATCGCAGTTTGCGTGATCATCGTTGGCATGTCGCGCACGTCATTCTTCGGACTACCCTTGGCCGAAGGCTCCAACCTGCCGGACTTCGTGTTCTTTGGCTGCGGTGTTCTGATCGGAGGGATGGGTGGCATCTTGCAGGCCGCCAGCCGGTCGTTGATGGTGCGCCACTGCCCACCGGATGCCCCTACGGAAAGCTTTGGCCTTTATGGCCTGTCCGGTCGCGCGACGGCGTTTATTGCGCCTATGTTGGTTGCCATCACCACCACCGCGACGGGCAGTGCTCGGTTGGGCATTTCGCCAGTCGTTATTCTCTTCCTAATCGGACTGGTCCTGTTAGTCTGGGTAAAGGCTGAAGGCGAACGCTGAGGAGGCGCGCGTGATCCGGGTTTTATTGACGTCATTTCTAATGATGGTTTTGGCTGGGTCTGTTTGCGCTCAGGCGAAGGCAAACCAGTTGTTTGGGTCCAAAACAACGGCTTCCCGGCAAAAGCCAGCGGTGTTCGGGTTCTATTCAAAAGGTTGCACATCCGGCAGCGTACAGTTGCCTGAGTCCGGACCGACCTGGCAGGCCATGCGGCTGAGCCGTAACCGGAATTGGGGGCACCCGGATGCAATTGATTTTGTGATCAAGCTCAGCCAGTTCGCGGCGCGCCAACCAGGGTGGCGGGGGCTATATGTTGGGGACATCAGCCAGCCGCGCGGCGGGCCAATGACTTCCGGGCATCGCAGCCATCAGGTGGGGTTGGATATTGATATCTGGATGCTGCCGCCCAAACGATTGAACCTCACCCGTTCGGATCGCGAAAACCTGTCCTCCATCTCGACCCGGCGGGCAGCCGGGGCATTCGTCAATTCGAACTGGACGCCCCAACATCACAAAATTCTGCGTGAGGCAGCGAAGGACAAACGCACAGACCGCATTTTCGTATTTCCGGGCGCCAAGGTGCAGATGTGCAATGACGAAAAAGGCAACCGGAACTACTTGCGCAAAATCCGCCCAATTGGCGGACACCACTATCATTTCCATGTTCGCCTAAAATGTCCGCGTGGGAACCGGGGTTGCGTGAAACAGGACGCGCCACCCAAAGGCGACGGTTGTGCCGAGGCACAGCAGTGGGTAAACAACATTCTCAACCCACCGAAACCCAAGCCGGCTGATCCCAACGCACCCAAGTTGCCCCGGCGCAAACACCCGCGTGAATTCGTCATGGCCGATCTGCCTCAACAATGCGTCTCCGTTCTGCAGTCGCCCTGATCCTATCGTTCTTTCTGCCTGCTTGCGTTGCCGCCACGGATAGCGGCAAACAGGCGCGGCTGTTGGGAACCTATGCGTGGGAAGACGCCGCGCCGTGGTTCGGTGGGTTTTCGTCCATCGACCTGCTGCCCAATGGGCAGGACTTCGTTGCAACAACGGATCGCGGATCGCTTGTGTTTGGTCGGCTCGACCGGGATGGTGATCAGATTACATCGGTGTCCGCCCAGAAACGTTTTGAACTGGTCCGAGGCAAGGATGACCCACTGGCGGGCCAACGTGGCGATGCCGAGGGGATCACCCTAACCAAAGATGGTGGGGTTTGTGTTTCCTTTGAATACACCCACCGTGTCGGGTGCTTTGCCACACCAGACAGCGACCCTGTTGTGTACGCCGACATTCCTGCATTTTCGGAACCGCATCCCAATAGCGTGCTGGAATCATTGGCAATTGATCCCCAAGGCCGGTTGGTGGTGATCCCGGAAAACGCACCATCACTGGACCACGATTTTCCGGTCTTTCGTTGGCAAAACGGGACATGGCAGGCGGTTTTCGACATTCCGCGCATTGGGGGATTTCTGCCCGTGGGCGCGGATTTCGGTCCTGATGGGCGACTATACGTGTTGGAACGAGAATTCGGATCAATTGGTTTCCGGTCCCGTGTGCGCAGCTGGGACGTGTCCCGTGATCGGGCCGATGCAGAGATCGTGCATCTGGAAACCTTTTATCTGGTGCATTCCAACCTCGAAGGTCTGTCTGTCTGGCGGGACGACATGGGGCGCACTCGTCTGACCATGATATCGGACGATAACTTCCTGGACCTTTTGCGGACCGAGATCGTGGAATACGTACTGCCGCCGCTTGCAATCGGTGCGTCCACCCATTAAGCCCCGTCCGTCCGCATGATGCGGACCAAGTCGCCGCAACCTTGCTAAAACGGGCATCAGACATATGACACGCACACCGCTGCCGGGTATCCTGGCCATGGCCACAATCGTTGTGGCGTCCAACATTCTCGTTCAATTCCTGTTGCTGGACGGGCTCCTCACCTGGGGGGCGTTTACCTATCCGTTCGCGTTCCTCGTCACCGACATCATGAACCGCGTCTATGGCGTGGCGGCTGCCCGCCGCGTTGTTCTGGTCGGGTTTGCCGTGGGTGTCGTGTGTTCGCTTATTGGCAGTCAGATCATGCTGCAGGGTGACGGGTTCGAATATCCCGCGGTTGCGTTGCGCGTTGCTATCGGATCCGGGACCGCGTTCCTGATCGCGCAGATGCTGGATGTGTCGATCTTTGACCGCCTGCGTGACGGCGCGTGGTGGCGTGCGCCGCTGGTGTCGACCGTTGTGGGTTCCGCTGTGGACACAGCGCTGTTTTTCACTATCGCGTTTGCGGCCTTTGTTCCGTTCTCGGACAATGCCAACGCGGCAATCAGCTGGGCATGGGATCCCGCTCCCTTCCTGAAATTCGGGCCCATGGTTCCACTGTGGGTCACGCTGGCCGTAGCAGACTGGATGGTGAAACTGACCATTGCGTTGATTGCGCTGGTGCCTTTTCGGGCAATCGTTGGGCAACTGCGTCCCGCCTAGCAGATTTTTCTTGCCGGATGGACTCGGGGGTGCCAACCTGACTAAGAGTTCAACAGCAGAAAAGGAGGTGATCCAGTGTCGAGAAAGGTATTGGAGCGAGGTGTCGGAACAGTTCGGGAGGTCGCCCTCTGAGGCAGCCCTTGGTGGCGCAGGCCATCCGAACGACCGGTGAGGTCTGACCGACCCATCTCCATACACGCTTTCGAAGGGCCGCCCGATCCGGGCGGCCCTTTTCTATTGCCTGAACCGTTGGTGAGACGTCAGATGGACATCACAACAGACAAGGACCCACATCATGTTCGATCATCGCATGCAGGGCCTGCGCAATCGGATGACCGCAGCCGGATTGGACGTCGCGCTGATCACCAATGACGATGCCGTGTATTACCTGTCGGGCTACTATGACTATCTGCATATGGAGTTTGGGCGGCCGACGATTCTGATCGTGCCGCGCGATGCGGACAGCCTGCTGATCACCCCCAGTATCGATCTGAACGCCGCACGGGCCAGCGCCCGCGTAGACCGGATCGCTGCGTGGAATGACGGGATGGGTGAAGAATGGCGGACTGAACTGCCGGGCATTCTGGGAACGGGTGTTCGTGTCGGGATTGAAGTCGGACACATGCCACCGCCTGTTCGGGCTTATCTGGACGAGCTTGTCCCACGACATCAGGTCGCCGATGTGACGCCGATCCTCGCAGATATGCGTATGATCAAGTCCGAGCCTGAACTGCAACTGGCCCGCCATGCCGGTCAGGTCGCGAATGCGATGATGCAGGCCGGGAGGGAGGCGATTGGCGATGGAGTCGCGGAATACGAAGTGGCTTTAGCCACATCCGCTGCCGGGACCCGCAAGGCGGCGGAACTGCTGAGAGCGCATTACGATGATGCCGACATGTCGCCGAACACACATTTCCTGCAAATCATGGCCTCGGGCGACACGGTGACAAAGACCCACCATCGGGCAACCACCCGGATCATGCAGCGGGGAGAGCCCGTGTTTTTGTGTTTCTGCGGAATGACGAATTTCCACCGCTTCAAGCTGGGCTTTGACCGTACTTTCTGGATCGGAGAACTGGCGGACCCGTCACAGGCCGCGATTTACGAGGTGGCCGTGGCCAGTCAACGGGCGGCGCTAAACGAATTGCGACCCGGCGTGACGGCGGAAAGTGTCCATGCGGAATATGCGGAGGTCATCCAAAGTGCCGGGTACGATTATCCGTTCCGTTGCGGTCGGGCGACTGGGTTCAGTTTCCTGGAGTCGCCGCAACTGGTCACTGGCGACAAGACGGTGCTGCAACCCGGCATGGTACTAGCTGTGGATGGTTCGGTCACAGGCGACACGTTCCGGGCCCAAGTCGGTGACAGTTTCATCATCACCGAGAATGGGTATGAACCGCTGACAGATCACCCAAAGGCGATTGCCGACGTCACGCTGTGATGGACGTCAAGCGGTTTCGTCAAATCCCACAAACCGCGCCATGTTTTCGACCGGACGACGCCGTGACACGACGGAATTGGCGGCAAAGCTGTCATCTGGCCAACCCAGCGCGACACAGGTCAGGATCACGTGGTCATCCGGGATCTGCGCGGCTTCTCGGACAACAGGGGATTGCATGATGCCCTGACCGTTGATCACCGCACCCAGGCCACGGTCCCACGCCGCCAGCACCAGACCATAGGTCACCGCCCCCAGATCGAAATGCGCAATCGCTCCATCATCGTCCAGCGATTTGTCAAAGCAGACCACCACAGAAACAGGCGCGTCGAATTGGCGAAACCCGCGCATCACCCAATCCTGCCGCTTCTCCTTGTCGTGACGCTCGATGCCCATGGCCTCGAACAATTGCACGGCAATCTCGATCTGACGTTCGCGGTGCACGCCCTCGTAACCGCCATGGTCCTTGATTTCGCGCTGCGGCGGGATGCCGGACAGCATGCGTTCGGAATTGCCCTGCCGCACCTGTTCCAGCACGTCACCGGTCAGAACATGGAAATGCCAAGGCTGTGTGTTCATCGAGGAAGGCGCACGGTTGGCCAATGCGATGATCTCTTCCAACAGCGCCTTGGGCACGGGTTTCTTCTGAAAACCCCGAATGCTGCGCCGCTCTTGCATCGCCTTTTCAACTTCCATGCCTGCCTCCTTCGATGTTGGGGGCAGTTAGCCCGTTTCATCCGCAAGGGTCACATGTTCCCTTGCGTAAGAAACGGGTGTGACACCGGCCGCTTTCTGGCAAAAGGGCGGGAACAGGGGCCGAAACCATGCTGCGCATCAATGACGACATTGCCATTCAGGATTGGGAGCTTACCGAGCAATTTGTACGCGCGTCAGGCCCCGGCGGGCAGAATGTGAACAAGGTGTCGACAGCGGTGGAACTGCGGTTTGAGGCGGAGCGGTCGCCGTCCTTGGCTGGTCCCGTGAAGGGCCGGCTGAAGCGGTTGGCCGGACGGCGTTGGACGTCCGAGGGGGCCATTGTGCTGTATTGCGACGAGACCCGCAGCCAGGCGCGCAACCGGGAGATCGTGCGTGAGCGACTGGCCGAGTTGATCCGAAAAGCGCTGGTTGCGCCAAAGCGGCGGATCAAGACGAAGCCGACCAAAGGATCCATACGGCGGAGATTGGAGGCCAAGAAAGCGCGTGGTGAGGTCAAGGCTCTGCGGGGACGTGTGGACGGCGACGGGTGAGAGTCGCGTGACGGCAGAGGCCCCGGATCAGGTCCGGGGCTGCGATGCGCGAGGTTTTCGCGTCAGGTTTTGCAGAGCTGTGAAATCCCCTGCGCGATGCCGGCATTGGCAGCGCAAATGTCCGTTGTCAGGGCACGCGCCTCATCCAACAAGCTTTCGTTCGGCACGATCCGATCCACCAAACCCCAATTGAGTGCTTCGTCGGCCGGCACTTTCTGCCCGGCCATAAAGATCATCTTGGTCCGTGCAGGCCCAATCAGGCGGGCCATGCGCGGCGGATCGTTCGGCTGAGGCAGAAACCCGCGCTTCATCACTGGATAGAAGAACTTGGCATCCGGCACGGCGATCCGAATATCACACGCCAGCGCCATACCGGTCGCACCCCCGGCCAGCGTCCCGTTCAATGCGGCAATCGTCAGGCCGGGCAGCGCTGCAATTGCATCGGACAACCGCCCCCACACATCAGACTTTGCCAATCCCGCGCGGGCCTCGTCCAGATCGGCGCCGGCGCTGAACACCTTGCCGGTGCCGGTCAGGATCAACGCACGGGCGTCGCCCGCTGACAGGGCAATCTCGGTCAGGTCTTCCAGCATGGCCGCTGTCAGCGCGTTGGCCTTGTCCGGGCGGTCCAGGGTCACAATCCAAAGACCGCCCTCTTTGTCCAATCTGATCATGAGAGGCCGACGCGCGCGCGGATGCCTTCGTCGCGCAACGAGATTTCGGTCCCGACGAATTCGTCCGCATCCGCGCCGCACATCCATAGCAGGGCACGGGCAGGCCAGTCGGCTGGAATGTGATCTTCCCAATTCAGTTTGCTGACCGGGTTGATGCCGCTCGACTTGATCTCGCGTTGCATTTGCGTGGCCACGGTGCCCGGTGACAGGCCCATGGCGCGAATACCGGCCTCGCGCGCCTCCTTGTCGACGCAGCGGGTCAGCATGGCGGCCCCGGCCTTGGACGCGCAATAATGGCTCCATGCCTCGACCGGGCCATGGGCAGCGCCGGAACTGACGGTCAGGATCGTGCCCCCGCCTGCTTCCATCATCAGCGGCATCGCGGCCCGCATCCCGTAGAAGACGCCTTTGAGGTTGATGTCCAGCACGTGGCCCCATTCGTCCGGGTCCGCGTTTGCCAGATGTGAGATCGGCTCGATCATGCCCGCGTTGTTGATCAGCACGTCCAGCCCGCCAAACGTGTCGACACAGGTTTGTACCGCCGCCTCCACATCCGCGTAACGGCTGACGTCACAGGCCACAGCCGCAGCCTGATCGCCAATTTCGGCCGCCAGCGCCTCTGTCTGACCGGTTGAGCGCGCCGCCAACACCACATTTGCGCCCGCTTCGGCAAAGACGCGCCCGGCCTCGGCCCCGATTCCCCGGCTCGCACCGGTGATAAGAACAGTTTTTCCCTGCATGTGATCCAATCCTCTCTCAATTCCCCTTGTGGAATGTGGTAATCTCCACTGGACTTCGGGTCCAGCCAATGTCGCTTGACGTGGGGTGTCTGGCGCAACAGCATGCGCCAAACTGAATGAGGAAAGGTTCAGCTATGAATTTCAAATTTGGGTATTGCAGTGCCGCGGCTGTTGCATTTGCCGCTGTCTCTGGCCCGGCCTGGGCGGATTTGACCGCACAGGACGTGTGGTCGGACTGGCGCGATTACATGTCTGGCGTGGGGTACGAGGTTTCTGCAACCGAGGATCAGTCGGGTGATACCCTGACGGTCAGCGATTTGTCGCTGAGCATGGCGATCCCGGATTCCGACGGCACCATGAGCTTCACCGCCGACAAGATCGAATTTAAGGAAAACGGCGACGGCACGGTCACCATCATGATGCCTGCCACAATGCCGATGCAGATTGCTGGCACCGAGGAAGGCAGCGCGTTCGACGTCACCGTGAACGTGGAACAAAGCGGTCATGCGATGACTGCATCCGGGTCGCCTGATGACCTGACTTATGCCTATTCGGCTGACGCGATGGTTATGCGACTCGCCTCGATCAACGTGGATGGCGAGGATATGTCCTCGGCTGTGCAGATCGAGGTGGCGATCAACAACATTGCCAGCGAAACTGCGATGAAAATCGGCGACCTGCGCAGCTACGCGCAGAACATGACCAGCAGCGGCGTGACCTACAACTTCACCTTCGATGATCCCGAAAGTGACGATGGCGGCAGCATGGTCGGATCGATGTCCAATGTGGCCTTCCAGGGTGGGGGTGACATCCCCAAGGATATGGACACCACCGACATGCAGGCCATGGTGAAGGCCGGGTTCGCCTTTGACGGCACGTTTTCGCATGGCGGCGGGAAAACCGACGTGTCCGGCACCGATGCAGGGGCCACGTTCCAATACGCCTCCACCTCGCAAGGTGGGGCGATTCAGGTCGCGATGGACGCAAGCCGCCTGATCTATGACCTGTCCCAGGCACAGACCACGTTGAACGTGGTTGGCGGCGACATCCCGTTCCCAGTCTCGCTGGAAATGGCCGAAGCCGGGTTCCGCATGCTGATGCCGGTGGGCAAATCCGACACGGCGCAGGATTTCGAACTGGTGGTCAAGCTGGGTGATTTCACCATGTCCGACATGATCTGGGGCATGATCGACCCCGGTGGCGCGCTGCCTCGTGATCCGGCCAGCGTGATCGTGGATCTGGCGGGCAAGGCCAAGATCCTCATCGATCTGCTGGGCCCTGATGTTGCCGAAGAGGTTATGGGTGCATCTGCTCCTCCGGGTGAGCTGGAAGCGTTGACACTGCGCAACCTGCTGGTTTCTGCCGCTGGGGCGGAACTGTCCGGCACAGGCGATTTCACCTTCAAGAATGGTGGACCGTCACCCTTTGGCCCGTTCCCGCAGCCGGTGGGCGGCGTCGACCTCAAGCTGGTTGGCGCAAACGGTCTGATCGACAAGTTGATCCAGATGGGGATCGTTACGGATCAGGACGCCATGGGCGCGCGCATGATGATGGGTATGCTGGCCGTCCCGGGTGAGGGTGAGGATACGCTGACCTCCAAGATCGAGATGAACGAAGAAGGTCACATCATGGCCAACGGGCAGCGCATTCAGTAACTGCCGCTTCACAACACGATTAGAAGGCCGCCGCTGCGCGGCCTTCTTTTTTGCAGACCCTTGCGGTGCCGGGGCCGGGCGGATACCCCGGTGCGGCAGAGAATGGACCGGAACATGACACAGTCATTGCAAGAGCTTACAACGGCCCTGTTGGACGCAGCACGGGATGCGGGTGCCGAGGCCGCCGAAGCATTGGCCGTGCGCGGCACGTCGCTGTCGGCAGAAACGCGGGCCGGCGCGTTGGAACATGTGGAACGCTCTGAAGGGGTCGATCTGGGCCTTCGGGTATTGCAGGGGCGGCGACAGGCAATCGTCTCAACCTCGGACATGAACCCAAACACGTTGCGCAATCTGGCGGAACGTGCCGTGGCCATGGCAAACGAAGCGCCCGAGGATCCTTATGCCGGGCTCGCCGAAGACGACGCGCTAGGTGTTGGGGCCGATCCGGATTCGTTGGACCTGGCCGACCCGGCAGCAGCCCCTTCACCCGATGCCCTGACCCGGGCGGCGATGGAGGCAGAGGCTGCCGCTGCCGCAGTGGATGGCGTCAGCCAGGTGGAATCCGCCAGCGCATCCTACACGGAAACCGCTGTTCATCTGGCTGCGACAAACGGATTTTCCGGCGGTTATGCCCGCACGCAAAGCAGCATTGGCTGTTCCGCGATCTCCGGCACCGGGACCGAGATGGAGCGCGACTACGACGCGGACGCACGTGTCTACTGGTCCGACATGCGCAGCGCGTCGGAGATCGGGCAGCTTGCAGGCGAACGGGCCTGCGAACGGCGCGGGGCGCGGCGACCCAAGACAGGCAGTTTTCCGGTACTGTTTGACGAACGCATTTCCGGGTCGCTGATCGGCCACCTCTTGCAGGCCAGCAATGGGGCGGCTGTGGCACGCGGATCGTCTTGGTTGCGAGACGCGCTGGAAAAACAGGTGCTGCCAGAAACCCTGACCGTGACCGAGAACCCGCATCGCCCGCGCGTCTTTGGCTCCCGCCCGTTTGATGTCGAAGGCCTGCCAACCCGTACACGCAAGATTGTGGATGAGGGCATCCTGACCGGTTGGACGCTCGACCTGGCGAGCGCGCGGAAGCTGGGTCTGTCTTCCACCGCGAACGCCGCCCGTTCCGTGGCTGGGCCACCTTCGCCCACAAACTGGAACATCGAACTGACACAGGGCGACGCATCGCGCGAAGACCTTATCGCGCAGATGGGAACAGGCCTGCTGGTCACGTCGATGATTGGCAGCACGATCAACCCAACCACCGGCGATTATTCGCGCGGCGCGTCTGGGTTCTGGGTCGAAAACGGCGAAATTGCCTATCCGGTGAACGAGTGCACCATTGCCGGGAACCTCAAGGACATGCTGCTGCGCATGGTGCCTGCCAACGACGCGCGCGCCCACCTGTCCCGTGTGATCCCCTCGCTTCTGGTCGAAGGATTGACCCTTGCCGGAGAGTGACCTGTCCCTCTTGCAGCGGGTGGCCGAGGCAGCGGGTGACGTGGCCGCGCAGTATTTTGGCAAACCGCACAAAAGCTGGGACAAGCCAAACGATGCCGGCCCAGTGACTGAGGCCGATCTGGCCGTCAATGCGCTGTTCGAACAGGAGTTGCAGGCAGCACGCCCGGACTATGGCTGGCTGTCCGAGGAAACCGAGGACAGCGCCGCCCGCCTGAAGCGATCCCGCGTGTTTGTGATCGACCCGATTGACGGAACCCGCAGCTTCAAGGACGGGTCGCGCACATGGGCGCACTCACTGGCCGTTGTTGAGGATGGTGTCGCAATTGCTGGCGTGGTTTATCTGCCCATGCGCGACATGATGTTCACCGCAGCCAAGGGTCAAGGCGCGATGCTGAACGGTCAATCGCTGGAGGTTGGTGCCATTGGCAATTTGGGCGAGGCGGAGTTTCTGGCCGTCCGTTCCACCCAGGATCAGCAGCATTGGCGCGCAGACCCGCCGCAATACCGACGCGCCTATCGCCCGTCGCTGGCCTATCGGATGGCGCTGGTCGCGCAGGGGCGGTTTGACGGCATGATCACCCTGCGCGATGCGTGGGAATGGGACATCGCGGCAGGCGACATCATCCAGCGCGAGGCGGGCGCGGTCAGTTCGGATCGAACAGGAGCACCCTTGCGGTTCAACAACCCGCACCCGGCAGTCAAAGGGGTCGTTTCCGCAAACCCGACGCTGCACGGTCAGGTGATTGATGCGCTGGCATGACTTTGGGCTACGATTGACCTTGGTTTGTGGTGGCGTAGGCTTTGCCCCATGTGGTGTGAAACGGAATCCGGCTGAGCGATGAGCAATCCCCTCAACCTCGGCCCATTGTCCCGCCGGGCGTCCGATATGGCAGGCACGTCAGAGGCGCCCGTGACGACTGGCTCGCTTTTGTGGATTCACGCCACCTCTGACCTGCGGTTGCGGGTTTTATGCGATGTTGGTGAACAGCTGGTTGCGCAACGCGACGCGCTGGACATCATGACAACTTATGATCCGGCGTTGATGACCGCACCAGGAAATCTGCCGGAGGTCTATGGTCAACCCATTGCCCTGCCTGTCACCGGCGGCAGCCATGGCCGCAACCTGATCAACAACCGGAAACCTGACCTGTGCCTTTGGTCTGGCGGCCACGTAAATCCGGGATTGATCCGTTATGCCCATGATGCAGGCACACGCCTCGTTCTGGTGGATGCGGACACAGAAGGCGTTCAAGAACGTCGCCGCCGATGGTTTTCCGACCCGGTACAGAACGCGATGAGCCGTTTTTCGCGCGCCTTTGCCAACAGTGCTCCGGCAGCGGATCTATTGCGACGCGGTGGCATTCCGGTGGAACGGATCGATGTCACGCAACCGCTGCGCCCCGTGCCCACACCACCCGAATGTCCTGATGAAGAGGTCGCGGAAGTCACTCAGGAATTGGCTGGCCGCCCGGTATGGCTCGCTACGTTTGCCCACCCGGACGAATTCGGGTTTGTCGTGGCCGCACAACGCAATGCCGTGCGCCATTCACACCGGTTGCTGTTGGTGATCTATGTGGAGGATCGCAGCTACATCGACGATCTGCTGGCCCTGCTCGAAGGAGTCACTCTCCGCCACTGTCTTTGGCATCTTGGGGACCCGATTGACGATCAGATGCAGGTGCTGGTGACCGAAGACCCCGAAGACTTGGGGTTGTGGTACCGGATCGCGCCGCAGACCTTTCTGGGGCACTCGCTGGTCGCGGGACAGGGCGGACGGTGTCCACTTGATGCTGCGGCCTTGGGGTCTGCGGTGCTGCACGGGCCCAACATCGGAGCGCACTCGGATGCATATTTCCGACTAACAAGCGCTGGAGCAGCGCAACTTGTCACGGACGGGAATGCCCTGGGCGGACAAGTAGCCCGCCTGATCGCGCCGGATATTGCTGCGGAAATGGCCTTGGCAGGCTGGGATGTGGCGACCGAGGGGGCAGAACTGACGGAAAGGGTTATCAAGCTGTCCCATGACCTGCTGGACGAATCCGAGGCGGATCATGCGCGCACCTGAATTCTGGGACAGACCACCGGATCGACCTGGATGGCAGGCGCGTCTGCTGGCACCGCTGGGGCACTTGTATGCCGCTGCTACAGCCCGGCGCGTGGCTGGGCCCTCAGGTTACAGCGCGAGCATTCCAGTGATTTGCGTCGGAAACATCAATGCAGGTGGTACGGGTAAGACGCCGACAGTCATTTGGGTGCTAACCCAATTGCAGTCGGCGTTTCACACGCCTCATGTTGTGACGCGCGGCTATGGCGGCACATTGGAAGGCCCGGTACGGGTTGATCCCGCCCGGCATACGGCGAAACAGGTAGGCGACGAACCCTTGCTGCTGGCCGCCTTCGCCGAGGTCTGGGTCGCGCGCGATCGGGCCGCAGGAGTCCGTGCAGCAGAAGCCGACGGGGCCACGGTTGTGGTGTTGGATGATGGCCATCAGAATCCGTCGGTAAAAAAGGACCTGAACCTGATCGTAGTCGACGCGAAACAGGGCTTTGGCAATGGCCGCTGCCTGCCCGCCGGACCCTTGCGCGAACCGGTCGCCGCAGGCCTGGCCCGTGCACATGCGGTGTTGGCCCTAGGAAGCGAGGACGCGCAAGCACGGTTTGGCGACACGTGGGCAAGCGCCGTCGCCCTGCCCTTGTTCCGGGCGCGATTGGACGCGTTGCAGACCGGCATGGATTGGGAGGGTGTAAAGGTTCTGGCGTTCGCCGGAATTGGCAATCCGGCCAAGTTCTTTGCCACGCTCAAAACACTGGGAGCCGATATTGTGCGTGCCGAACCGTTGGATGACCATCAGGCGTTGCCAACTGCCCTGCTGACCCGGTTGGAAAACGACGCAACCATGTTGGGCGCACAAATGGTCACAACGGAAAAAGATGCCGTACGTCTGCCAGCAAGTTTCCGGCACAAGGTTGTCACGCTGCCTGTGCGTCTGACAGTAGAAGATAGTGACGATCTGAAGGACTTGTTGCTGACCGCGGCGCCCGCGCCTTGACGCAGCAAGAGAAAACAACGCTGCCCCAACATTGCCTCAATCCGCACAAACTCCGGCCTGAAACGTTATGCATACCGTTACCTGTAGCTGCATATGGCTTCCCTCGGCGCCGGGCATTTTCAGCCCCCACCCAGTGCACGGCGTCGAGGACTTAACCCCCCCCCCTGCAAATTTGAACAGGTCTGTCTGCACCGCTGCGATTGGCATTTTCGTCGCGCCGCAATAGGTTCGCCCGCACGTGGACGGAGGACCCATCACAATGCGCGATTTTCACATGCCCGGCCGTTCGGCTGTTCTGGCCCAAAACGGAATTTGTGCCACGTCGCACCCGTTGGCGGCCATGGCGGCCGTCGATATCCTGCGCCGGGGCGGCAATGCCATGGACGCGGCGATTGCCGGGGCGGTGTTGCTCGGTATTTGCGAACCGCAAATGACCGGGATCGGCGGGGATTGCTTTGTGCTTTATACGCCTCCTGGCAGCAATGATGTGCATGCGCTGAATGGATCGGGGCGTGCGGCAGCGGCTGCAACAGCTGCTGAACTGCGTGCCGCGGGCCACGAAACGGTCCCTGTAGACAGTGCCCATGCTGTCACCGTGCCCGGGGCCATCGACGCCTTCTGCCATCTGTCCGACACGGTGGGCAAAATCGGTCTGGACGCGATCCTGTCCCCCGCGATTCACTATGCCGAGGCCGGCGTGCCGGTCGCACCGCGCGTTGCATTTGACTGGAACAGCGACGAAGGCCGCCTGAAAGGCACCGCGCGCGATCACTATCTGGTGCAGGGTTCCGTACCAAAACCTGGCCAGATGTTCGCTGCGCCCGGACAGGCCGAAGTGCTTCGCCGAATTGCGGCCAATGGGCGTGACGCCTTCTACACGGGTGAAGTAGCCGAGGATATGGTGAACGCCCTGCGCGCCATGGGTGGACATCACACACTTGATGACTTCGCAGCCACTGCCGCCAGCGACAGCACACCGATCAGCGGTACCTATAAATCCGTTGATCTGGTCGAGCATCCGCCCAATGGCCAAGGCGCAACCGCGATCCTGATGCTGAACGTTCTGGCACAGTTCGACATCGCCGGGATGGACCCATTGGGTGCAGAACGGGCCCATATTGAGGCTGAAGCCGCCAAACTGGCCTATGATGCCCGCAACCGCTTCATTGCAGACCCGGACTCTACCTCGCGTCTGGATCATATGCTGTCGATGGAAACCGCGCAGAAACTGGCTGCATTGATCGACCCGAACCGGGCGATGGCCTCCCCAGCGGAGCTGAGTGAATCCGTCCACAAGGACACGATTTACATCACCGTGGTGGACAAGGACCGGATGGCGGTGTCGCTGATTTACTCGATCTTCCATGGGTTCGGGTCAGGCATTGCGTCGGACAAGTTCGGTATTCTGTTCCAGAACCGTGGCGCAGGCTTCACGTTGGCCGAGGGGCACCCGAACGAGTTGGCCGGGGGCAAGCGCCCGATGCACACGATCATTCCCGCGATGCTGAAACAGAATGGCCGGGTGACGATGCCGTTTGGCGTAATGGGCGGGGCATATCAGCCGAACGGACATGCGCGCATGGTCTCAAACCTCGTGGATTTCGGCATGGACCCGCAGGCTGCAAACGACGCACCGCGCTGCTTTACCGATGCAGGGGTGATGAATGTGGAACGCGGGTATTCGGACGCGACCCGCGCCGCACTGGCCGACAAAGGGCACGACGTGCGGATTCCCGACACGCCGATTGGCGGCGCGCAGTCGATCCTGATCCGCGAAGATGGCATTCTGGAAGGATCCAGTGATCCGCGCAAGGACGGCTGCGCGTTGGGATACTGAGGCGCAAACAAAATACCCCGGGTCGGGCCCGGGGCAACGTAAAAAACGTATTTCGGATCAGTTCAGCTGGAAGTGCAGCGGATAGCTGCCGTCCTCGAACGGGCCAAACATTTCGGGGATGTCAGGGTGATCCACGGGCTCCCCGGAATAGTCCAGAATCAGGTTCTGTTCGGACACATAGGCCACGTAGTAGGAATTCTCGTTCTCGGCCAGCAGGTGATAGAATGGCTGCTGGCGCAGCGGGCGGCTGTCTTCGGGAATAGCCTGATACCATTCCTCGGTATTCGAAAACTCTGGATCCACGTCGAAGATCACGCCACGGAACGGATGCTTCCGATGGCGGACGATCTGTCCCAAATGATACTTTGCGCGTGTTTTCAACATAACAATACAGCCCCTACCCATGGGTTCTACCCGGTTCAAGCCCCAATTGTCCAATGTTGCGACGTGCCAAGACGGAAACAGACTGTGACACTTCTCTTCACAGTTGAGCGGTGTGACGCCGACGGCTCACATTCGCGCGTGGTGCCTGATTTGCCGTAACGCGGGCATTCACATGACCATTAAAATTCTGTAAACTTTCCTGCAAAAGCCGAAAAAAGGCACGAGGCAGATGGGCAGATTGATATGGGCGCTTTTGGCGCTCTTGATTCTTGCGAATTGTGGAACGCGGTATTCATCCCCACCCCGCAACCTTGATGATGCGTGCAGCATCATCAGTCAGCGACCGTCCTACCTGAAAGCATTTCGCGCGACCGAGCGGAAGTGGAACGTGCCGGTGCATGTGCAGATGGCGACGATCCATGCAGAAAGCCGGTTTGACGGGGATGCGCGCACACCGTTCCGCTACGCGCTGGGCGTGATCCCGATGGGTCGGCAAAGCAGCGCCTACGGCTATAGTCAGGCGCTGGACGGCACATGGGACGACTATCGCGCTGCAACAGGCCGTCGCAGCGCCAAGCGTGACCGGATCGAGGATGCCACCGATTTCATGGGCTGGTATTTCAACGAAAGCCGCAAGCGCAACGGCATCGCCTTGGATGACGCCCGCAATCAGTATCTGGCCTATCACGAAGGCCATTCCGGATACAGGCGCGGCAGCTACAACAGCAAATCCTGGCTGCTCCGGGTAGCAAGCGGCGTCGACACACGGGCCTCTCTGTACCAATCGCAACTGGCCACGTGCCGGAGAGCGCGCCGGTGATAAACACGCGGACGCATCGCCTTTCCGCTGTGGGCCGTTCCAGACCATGCTGAATAGGGGCGTCCGTGGCAGGTAAAGCTGTAGTCATTCGCCATGATCGTCTGGGCGCCAGACTGCAGTCCATGGTTTCCGGCATGCGTCTGGCAGAAGAATTCGGTTGCCAGTTGCAGGTAGCCTGGCCGGTCGGCCACTTGTCGCAAAGCCTGCAATCTCCGGAACACCTGTTCGGAGAGGCGTTTGTCCGCGAACACTTCGTCGAACCTCGCCACGCGTTTCAGGCGTTGACCTCAACATCGAAGCGGGTAGCAGATTTCGAAACGCGAAGCGCGTTACAGCAACACTTCGATGCGGGCGGGACCGTGAGGCTCAAGGGCCTGAGCAAGCGTTTCTCGCTGCCCGAGGAAAGCGAGGCCGCAGCAGAACAGGCGTTTATCCAAACGGCCCGCCGCTTGCCGCTGCACTCAGCGATTTCGGACCGTCTGGCCCGGTTCGAAACGGAAATGGCAAACCAAACCATAACAGCCGTGCATGTCCGTCGCGGCGACATCATTGGCCCGACAAAATGGTCACAAATGTACTGGCCAACCAAATACGTGCCGGACGAATTCTATGACGCGGCCCTGTCGGATCGCCGCGACGAAACGTTCCTGTTGTTCACAGACACACCGGAGACTCTTTGGCGGTTTCAGAAACTGCATGATGTTCGTGCAGCGCGTGAACTGCTGGATCTGGATGGGTTGGACGAAGCGCAGGCCGACCTATGCGAGCTTCTGGCAATTTCACGCTGCGCATCCGTGATCTGCGCCGACAACAGCGCGTTTTCCAGCGCGGCGGCCAAATTCGGCGGAACGCAAAAGGTCACCCTGCCAGATGACTTGCAGCCAGATACACGTCGGGACGCAGAACATAATCTGATCCGCCGGGTCTCTGCGGGACCGCGCGCGTTTGTGTCCTACATGGACTATGCCCAATCCGCGCATTGGGCATATGACATTCAAATGCGCGACGGCCAGCACAAGGACGCCCATGCCTTGGCCACTCACGTCGCCCATGGTCGGATCTGGGTCGGGCACATGGCCGACGAAGCGATGCGGTTTGCGATCCGGAACGACAACCATGACGACCTTCTGGACCTCATGCACACCCGGCACAAACGCGCGACAAAAGCGGGCCGCGCGCCCCTGCCCCATGCACGACCATCGGCAGAGAGCATGACATATCTGCTGACGTCCTATGCCTGGCAGAGGCTGAATGCACCCACCTTGGCCTCGCGTGCGCTGTCGGACGCAATACTGCTGCAGTCCGAACCCAACATGGCGGATCATCTGGCCGCCCACCTTGAACCTCACCTGATCGGCGGCTCCAATGAGGTATTGCCAACAACGGTGTTGCCCTATGGTCAGAGCCAGGTTCCTCCGAAAGCCACAGAGTTTCCGGGCATACAAACAGCGATCACGCGCCAAAAGCTTGGCAGCATGCCGCCGGTGAACTGGCAATGCGCCATCATGCTGGACTGGCATGATCTCTGCATCGATGCAGGCTTTGCTCCCTCGGCGCAGGCTTGCGAGGTCATTGCGCAAATCGGTGCGCAAGGTTCTCCGACGCAAAAGTCATTGGCTGCTCTGGCACAGGTCAGGCTGCAATGCCCCGACCTTGCCGCTGTGCTGGTTGATGAGGCATTGGCCGAGGCCGAGCGCCAATCCGGGCTGGAGGCAGCCCTGATTTTCAAACGGGCTGCGCAGGTTCGTCTGATGGCGGGCAAACAACGTCGTGCCAGGCAACTGATGGCGCGGGCTCTTGAACGGTCCGATCACCCTGCGTTCCAGTGCTGGTGGGCTGCACAGGATGCGCGTCGGGGCGCATATCAGGCAGCATGGAACCGCCTGAATGCTTTGCCGACGAAACCGGCCTATGCGCTGCGGTGGCTGATCCGGGCAACGGCTCAATTGCACAGTACAGAGGATCCGCAGATCGCCCAGCTTCAGACACAGCTTGCAACAACAATGCGCGCGGTCTTTCCCACCGAGCAGGTCGCGACGCAACGCGTGCAGTCGAGCAATCCTTAGAAACAGACAACCGCAGCCCGCAACAGGCGATTACTGCCTGTTTACAAGCCTCTACCGGTCCCCAATCGCGCTGGGTGTCACTGTGTTGAACAGGGAATTGGCCAGCGACAGGTTCGTCTGTATCCCGCCCAGGATCACCGTCGTCTGCCCCCCGTTGCCATCATTGATCACCCATTTGCGCAGCTCGACTGGGGAATCGGTGAAATACATATCAATACTGCCATACTCCGGATGTTCCGGGTCCTGTGCACGCACGCGCGTCGCCGTCCCGTCGTAGTCGTGTCCAACCACCATTTGCGCACGGCCCAGATCAACGCGCTCGGCCAGGATGATCGACAAAGGTGTACGACGGAGCGGATAGCTTTCCGGCGGCTGGTTCGACTTCGGATCATGGATCACAACCGATCCTTGCCCCGCGATCACCTTTGCGGCGTTTCGACCGCTGTATTCAAAGCGCACGCGACCCGGGCGTTTCATAAAAAGCGTCCCACGTGACAGTGTGCCATCGTCATTGACCTGAGTGAAATCGCTGCGTGCGGTTTGAAAGCTGTTCAGATAGCGCGAAATCGCGTTCAGCGGCAGTTGTTCGGCGGCGACCGGGGCAGCCAAAACACAAGCGGCCAACAGGCCAGTGATGATACGGTGTAGTGTCATGTGTTCTATCTAAGGGCGCGAATTCGAAACGTCACCGGGGAGAATTCAACTTCCGGTGACGTTCGCCCGCCGCGTCGGCAAAAAACGCCCTACGACTTTCGTTTATCCACTTAGATCGCAGCCTTGGTCGGATGGATTCGGAAGGACCCGCACTGCATTCCCTTGAGACGCGAACCAGAAAGCGGATTCAAAGGGGCACACCATGAAACTACGAAATCTGGCCATTGTGATCACGGGGCTGATCCCTTTCGGTGCCGCTGCCGAGGAGGCGTTGCCACCGGTCGATCAGCACAGGCTGAACCAATTGATCTATGACGGCAAAGCGCTCGAAGCGTTTCTGGAAGCCTTCGAACAGGGTGATGAACTGACCGAGCTCAGTTTTGATTCCGCGCGCGGTGTCGGGGCGTACATTGGCGAAGGGCGACGGTTCACGCGGGTGCCGCGCGCGGACCTGACCGGGCCGATGGAATGGGCCAACCATGTCCCGCAGCGGGAGGGCGGGGCAAACGCGACTTCCTGTATCGCGTGCCACAACGCACCCTTTGCCAATGGGGCCGGGGACGTGGCGCTGAACGTGCTGGTGGACCCGGCCCATACCGGCGACCCGTCGAAATACCTGGAACGCAATACGCTGCCCTTGTTCGCCTTGGGTATCCCGCAACGGCTTGCAGAAGAAATCAGCATGGACCTGTACCTGCAACGGGCCAATGCACGCCAGATTGCGTGCCACATCGGGACCTCAACCGTGCGGTTGCAGTCCAAAGGCGTGGATTATGGGGCACTCACGATGACCCGCGTGTCAGAAACGCCGTGCAAGGTGGATACCGACACCAGCGCGCTTTCAGGGATCGACGCGGATCTGGTGATCAGGCCGTTTGGCTGGAAGGGCAACCAGCCGACAATCCGGGCCTTTACCCGGAATGCGGCCCATAACGAACTCGGCTTACAAGCTGTGGAACTGGTCGGGGCCAAGGATGGTGATTTCGATGGTGTCGTGAATGAACTGACGGTGGGCGACATGACCGCGCTCACCATCTACATGGCCGGGCTGGAACGACCTGTGAGCAAGCTGGAACTTGCGGATCTGGGCTTGATCGAACTGGACGCTGCTGAGCGGGCTGACATTCAGGCGGGCGAGGCCCTGTTTGCCACCGTTGGCTGCGCTGGATGCCACGTGCCTTCGATGACGTTTCAGGACACGATGTTTCATGAACCAAGCATGGTGCCAGGGTTCTACGACAAGACATTCCCGGATGGCTCTGACCCAGCAGCACATGGGTTGTCACACGAGGTCAGCATCAGTTTCAGACTGGACCAGGACCAACCAAACAATCAGATCAAGTTGGCCGATGGCTCAACTCACCTGTTGGGAGCCCTGGCGCAGGACGAAACGGGTCGTCCCGTCGCACGTTGGTTCACGGATTTCAAACGGCACGATATGGGACCGGACTTGGCAGACCCGAGCGATCCGCTGGGACTGGGCGCGTCGATGTTCCTGACACGATCTTTGGCCGGGGTCGGTGTAACCGGTCCTTGGCTGCACGACGGGCGCGCGACAACTTTGGACGAGGCGATTGTGGCCCATGGCGGGGACGCAGCCGCGAGCGCAAAGAAATACCAGGCCCTTGCCAAATCCGAGCAGGCTCAGATCGTGTCGTTCCTGGAGAACCTGACGATGTACAAGTCAGAAGAAGAAGAGGACCATTGAACCTTCACACAACGTAGCCCCGGACTTGATCCGGGGCCTCGTATCAATTGAGTTGGAGGCCCCGGATCAAGTCCGGGGCTGCGGTCGCGTTAGGCCTACCCGCGCGTCACGCCTGTTCCGGCACCAGAATCTCGCGCTTGCCGACGTGGTTGGAGGCTGACACGACGCCTTCGTCTTCCATCTGCTCCACCAGACGCGCGGCCTTGTTATACCCGATCGCCAGTTTGCGCTGGATATAAGAGGTCGAGCATTTGCGGTCCTTGATCACGATGGCAACCGCCTGATCGTACAAGGCATCCTCACCGTTCGTGTTGCCGCCCAGACCCAGCACGGCGTCGATACTGTCCGCCTTCTCTTCATCCGGGCCTTCGACCACGCCACCGATATATTCGGGCGGGCCGAATTGCTTCAGATGGTTGACGATCTCTTCGACTTCTTCGTCACTGACAAAAGGCCCATGGCAGCGGGTGATCTTGGCCCCGCCTGCCATATACAGCATGTCGCCCATGCCCAGCAGCTGTTCTGCGCCCATTTCGCCCAGGATCGTGCGGCTGTCGACCTTGGACGTCACCTGGAAGGAAATCCGCGTGGGGAAGTTCGCCTTGATCGTGCCGGTTATGACGTCGACCGACGGGCGCTGTGTTGCCATGATCAGGTGGATGCCAGACGCCCGCGCCATCTGTGCCAGACGCTGAATGCAGGCTTCGATCTCTTTGCCCGCGACCATCATCAGGTCGGCCATTTCGTCCACGATCACAACGATATAGGGC
>JBFOMB010000043.1:0-28192 GCA_040830545.1 Paracoccaceae bacterium
CACTGCGACGTGTCACACCCAACATGCGTACCAGTCATCCCCAACGTCTCGCGCAGAAAACCAGACAACAACGTCCGACCCTCAACTTCTCCAGACGCAGATACGCCGTTAACCGTCATTGAGACTTGAGCCATCGGCTCCTCCTCCTGAGTAATTTATTTTCCCTGTCATGGAGTTAAACACGCTGCACCGGGCTTGAGAAGGGCCAACTTCGTGCGAGTGTGCGCCGTTGTGGCCAGCGTTAGTTGGAATACCGCGTTGCAAGGGCCAGCGAAAAGCCGGGGAATTCAGTGAAAGGCACAGCAATCCCGCCCAACCGCATGCTATCATTGCCCCAGACCAAAACCCAGTCACCGGGCAGAGAGCCATGGGACGTCGTGCTGGAGGTGTTGAGATGGCAGCAAGTCGATTTGAGGGCGCGCGCGTGTTGGTCACCGGAGGCAGTCGGGGCATTGGGCGGGCAATTGCTCAGGCCTTTGTTGCCGAAGGCGCGCGGGTGGCCGTGGGTGGCCGAACCAAGGCATCTGCAACGGTCACGGCAAAAGAGATTGGTGCGATCCCCGCGCCCGGGGATGTTACAACTGTGGCGGGTTGTGACGCGACAGTGGGCGCGGCAGTTCAGGGCCTCGGCGGGTTGGACATTCTGGTCAACAACGCGGGCGTGTTCATCCGCGAACCCATCGCGCAACAGTCCGAGGCGAGCTGGGACCTGATTATGGCCGCCAACGTCAAAAGCGTTCAGTTCTGCACCCGTGCCGCCATTCCCGCATTGCAGGCCGCGCGAGGCAACATCGTCAACATCGCGTCCGAAAGCGGGTTGAACGGCTATCCGGGAAGTTCGGCTTATTGCGCCTCCAAAGGAGCGGTGGTGAACCTGACACGGTCGATGGCGATGGAACTGGCTCCGGACATTCGTGTAAATGCCCTGTGTCCGGGAGTAGTGGAGACTGACATGTCCCGCGCCGGGTTTGCAGTGGACGGGGACGAGGACGAGGGCATGCGACAACAGCAGACGGCTTATCCGCTGGGGCGCATTGGAACGGTAGAGGAATGTGCGGCGGCGGTGCTGTTTATGGCCTCGGCAGAGGCCGGGTTTATCAATGGCGCAGCACTCCCTTTGGAAGGCGGCGCGACGGTCGGGAAGTGGTGATGGCGACGTTGATACGCTACCCCGAAACCGGCCTTCTGATGCGGCTACGAAACACTCGGTGCATGTCGCCAGCCACTACTTTTCTATTAATCTTCGAAAGGCTGAGCACCAGTGGCGACGCCTTCGCGGATCAATGCGGCAATCTCAGCCTCTGCATAACCCAGCTCTGCCAAAACGGATTGTGTATCCTCGCCCAGCATCCGACCCGGTCTGGGCGGATCAACTGGCGTGGCAGAAAACCGCGCGGGTGAACGTGCCTGCCGCAACCGTCCGGCTTGTGGATGGTCGGTTTCGATCACAACACCGTTGGCCTGCACCTGCGGGTGCTGGAACATCTCGCCGCGTGTCAGCACAGGCGCGCAAGGCACGTCATGGGCGGGCAGCCGCTCCAACCAGTTGGCTGTTGTGTCGGTCAACAAAGCCTCTTGCGTAATTTCCAGCCGGGCGGGTTTGTTGATTTCGCGCAGGGCGGCGGTTTTGAACCGCTCGTCCTCGAGCCAATCGGGTCTCCCGACAGCCGCTGACAATCCTTTCCAAGTACGATCCGTGTGGGCGGACACAGCCATCCAGCCATCAGACGTCTGATAGATCAATTCGATAAAGCTTTGCGTTTGGCCGGTATCTTCTTCCTCCACCTCGTCCCCGACAAAAGTGTAGCCGGTCATGTCCGAGCTCCAGAGGAAATGCACCACCGTGTCCAGCATCGACAGGTGCAGATGTGTGCCCTGCCCTGACCGTTCCCTTGCCAGCAATGCTGCCGTGATCGCCTGGCTCGCCTGAATGGCCGTGACCTTGTCCGGCAGGATCGTGCGCACCAGACGAGGCCGGGCAAAGTCCGACCCGCCCTGGACCGAAGCCAGACCGGACAGCGCCTGGATCAGCGGGTCATAGACCGGCTTGCCCGCCCAATCGCCTTCGAACCCGAAGCCGGCGATGGAGGCGTAGACAATGTCGGGCTTCACCGCGCGGATCACATCTTCGCCAATGCCAATCCGCTCGGCCACGCCGGGGCGGAAGTTCTGCACGAACACATCCGCCGTTTCACACAGCTTCAGCAACGCCTCGACCCCGCGCGGGTCCTTGAGGTTCAGCGTCACACAACGCTTGTTCCGGTTATTGTTCAGAAACGCCGCTGCAAACCCGCCGCGCCGGTCAGCGACTTCGCGGGTGTGATCGCCGCCGGCGGGGTGTTCGACCTTGATCACCTCGGCGCCCTGATCGGCAAGGATCATCGTGGCGAACGGGCCTGATATCATGGTGGTCAGATCGACGATGCGAAAACCGTGCAGTGGTCCGGGCATGGGGTGCTCCTGTCTGGTTGGCAGAGACTACCGGCAGGCCCGCGGAAAAGGAAAGAGCGGTCGCGCAGTTGTGTGATCGGACATTGCGACGGAAGATTTGACCTATAGCGGATGTGGTTTCACACTCGGGACCAGAGGAGGAGCCCCATGAAAGACGCAAATGCCCCTGGCGCGGGGTACTATGACCCGGACGCCTGTGATCTGGACGCCTTCTCGGCACTGATCGACCAGACAGCGACAGCGGCCATGGCCCCCCGAGCGGCGCAGATTGAACGAAACGTCCCGATCTATGACATGGCCGTCCTGCGCGCTGAATTGGAACAGGATGGCAAGCGACAAGCGTTGATGGCCGAATGGGCCAATGTGTTGCGCGACGGGTCCGGTGTGTTGGTCTTGCGAACGGCTTATGCCAATACCGACGTGATCGACTCGGCAACGGCAATCTATGAGGCGATCATCGCAGCAGAGAAGAAAGGCGCAGGCGGCGGCGGTGACCATTTCGCGGCGGCGGGTGCAAATGACCGGATCTGGAACTCGCTCCAGAAACTCTGCGAACAGGCCCCGGATGTGTTTCTGCGTTACTTCGCCAATACCTCCATTGCCGCTGTGTGCGAGGCTTGGCTGGGCCCTGGTTACCAGATGACAGCGCAGGTCAATCTGGTGCATCCGGGCGGCGCGGCGCAGCAAGCGCATCGGGACTACCATCTGGGGTTTCAATCGGCGGAGGCCAGTGCGCTTTACCCTGCCCACGTGCACGACCTGTCGCCACTGCTGACCTTGCAAGGGGCGGTTGCGCATTGTGACATGCCCGTGGAAAGCGGTCCGACCAAGCTGTTGCCGTTTTCGCAAGCCTATCGTCCGGGTTATGCCGCGCGGCGTCGGGCCGAGTTTCGGGCGTTGTTCGAAGACTGGCATGTGCAACTGCCGCTCAACAAAGGCGACGCGCTGTTCTTCAACCCGGCCTTGTTTCATGCGGCCGGCGCAAATTCGAGCAAGGACATCGCACGGATGGCCAATCTTCTACAGGTCTCTTCCGCCTTTGGGCGCGCGATGGAGAGCGTGGATCGCGTGAAGATGTGCAAACTGATATATCCGCATGCAATAGTGGCACGGGCACAGGGCGACATGACGGCGTCAGAATTGACTGCCGGGATTGCAGCCACGGCAGAGGGCTATTCCTTCCCCACCAATCTGGATCGTGACCCGCCCAAAGGCGGTCTGGCCCCGGAAACGCAACAGGCGTATTTCTGGCGTGCCTTGCGGGAAGGGATTGATACCGACGCGTTCGCCGCGCATTTGAACATGATGCAGGAGGCCCAGCGCGCCTAAGGGTCTTAACCCTTGCGCGGCAAGGTCAGAACCAGCCCCAGCCCAATCACGGCAAAGACCAACAGGGTGCCGAACGCCGGTGTGTAACTGCCGGTCAGATCAAACGCCAACCCGGCCAGAATTGGGCCGACCGATCCGCCGATTGTGCCAAAGAACAGGACCGTGCCGAAAATCGCACCGTGGGACTTCATCCCGAAATACTCGGCCACTGATGGTGAAACGACAGTGAAGAAACCACCATGGCCAAAGCCATAGATGGCGATGAACACAAACAACAACGATGTGTTTTCGATGGTCAGGAACGCAACCAGACCAATGATCAGGGTCGTGAAACACATCAAATAGCCGTTGCGCCCCCCGATCTGATCCACCAGGCCACCAACCGCCAGTCGACCGGCAATACTCGCCCCGCCGATCACGGTCATCATCGCGGCGGCCTTCTGCGTTGTCATGCCTAGATCCATACCATGCACGGGCAAGTGCAGCGGCAACGTCATCAGGGACGGGAAAAACAGGAACTGCATGATGCACATGGTCCAGAACAAACGCGACTTGCGCGCCTCTGCAAAGTCGACACCTTCCTGCAGTCCTGTCGCAGTTGCAGGTCCACCCGAAGCCGTCGCCGCAGGAAGCGACATCAGCATCGCCGCAATCAATAGCAGAACCGCACCACCCGCACCCAACACCAACATTGCGCTTTGCCAGCCAAAGGCCAAAATCAGCGACGCCGTCAGCAGCGGGATCACCATCTGGCCAATCGCCGTACCGATCTTGGCTACTGCCGTCATCAGCCCGCGCCGTCCTTCGAACCAGCGCGCCACGGTGGACAAGGTCACAACGTCATGTGTGCCCATCCCCATCGCGATCAACGTGCCGAACAATAGGTACATCTGCCAGGGCGCAGAAATCTGCGAGAGCAGAATGTATCCCAGGCCATAGCTCAGCCCGGTCACCGCCAGTACCCTGCGTGGGCCAAAGCGGTCATTCAGTTGACCGCCAACCATCGCCAATACGCCCATCATGAAAAAAGCCAGGGCGCTTGCACCAGACAACAATGTGCGCGACCAGCCGAATTCAGCCTGAAGTTCCTTGAAGAACAGGCCAAAAGAAAACAGCACGCCAATAATGGTGAATTGCGTCAGGCACGCGCCCGCAACGGTCAAATAACGCGGAGACATGGACAATTTCCCGATGGTGAACGAAGCCATGCAAACCACAAAGCCAAAGGAATGAACAGGTGAACTTGGTAAATTTGGTTGAGTCCAGATTTCCACGCAATCCGCCTGAAAATGCCAGATTCCGTCCATTTTTTGATGCGAAAACGCGTCAAACGGCCCAGTCAGACACCGTATTTACCCCGATTTGTCCACGCCCCGTCACCAATGCGCCCCTTTGTCGGCACAATGCTTAAGTACTTCTGTGGATAAGAAACGGATAAGGGCAGCAGTAATCATGTCGATCTCGACCGGAACCTCGGGGAACGCCGTAGGCCAGTCAGCATCCAAATCGCGCAGCAACGCGAAGATGCGTGTACTGGTCGTAGACGACGAACTCAGCATTCTGGAACTGCTCAAGGCAGCACTGAGCGCGTTGGGCGATTTCGAAGTCTCCATCGCCTCCAGCGGCGCGGATGCGTTGAAGTTGGTGAACGGGCAGAAGAATCCGTTCGACTGCTTCCTTCTGGACATCCAAATGCCTCAGATGAATGGCATCACCTTGTGCCAGGAACTGCGTATGCGGTCCGAGTATCGCCATGCACCTGTGATCATGCTGACGGCCATGAGCGAGAAGAAGTATGTCGATCAGGCCTTTACCGCCGGAGCGACGGACTATGTTACCAAACCCTTTGACTTGCTGGAGCTGCGCAGCCGTCTGGGCACCGCGCGTCAGTTAGTCGAGGAACACAGCCGTGCCGCCGACAGCATTGCCGTCGCACGCAAGCTGAAGGAAGAGCTGGACACCAACCTGCAGTTCAGCTTCGAGGACCCGATCACCATTGAGGGTATCGAACGGGTACTGGGCTTCACCGAATTCGAGAACTACGTGATGCAACTGAGCAGGCGGCACCGGTTCAACTCATACGTCACAGGGGTGATGATTGACGCAGGACGCAAGTTACACGCCGAAATCTCCTCCAGCGACTTCCGCGACAGCCTGCACGACGTGGCACATGCCATATCCAAGCTGACCAAGAACGAAGAAAGCATGCTGTCTTACCGCGGCAATGGCATGTTCCTTGCAATCACCTATGGAAAGCAGAGCGTCCTGCCCCAGGAGGCAACGACGCAGTTGAACCAGTTGGTCGGCACACTGCAAGCCCGTCGCCGTACAGATTACACTGTGCGGTTGGTCATTGGCGAACCGGTCTGCACACGTGCTTTGACCAAGTTCGGCGCGCTCTACTCCATCAACAAAGCCATCGAGAATGTGGAGTCGCAGGACGCTTCATCCAAGGATGTGGTGAAATTCTCCAAGCGGATGCTGCAGGATCGTGTACGCCCCGACGACAAGGCGTCACGTGAACGCCGTGCCTATCAGGCCGTATTGCAAGAGTTGCTGCAAGAGGATCGCACGCTGAGCCAGCGCTAGTCGGCCACCGGTCAACGTACCTGAACAAAACCCACCACACGAATCAAGGTCGGGACACACGAGATGAGCAGCACCACAATGACCACGGATATGGCCCTTGCCGGTCATACCCTCCCGGAACAGGGGGGGCGAAACTCCGGTGCTCGGCTCAAACGGCAACTGACTGATTACTACGACATCTCGACCAAGCTGATATGGCAGCGGCAGGCCATTTTCTTTGCGGCAACGATGCTGACAGCATTCTATTTTGACGCTGCGAAGTCCCTGATCTGCTACGCCGCCGTACTGTTCACCGAACTGGTGGACCTTTCCATGGCGCGACGTCTGAAAGCCTGGAAAGGCACAGACCGAGGCAAAGCGCGAAAATTGCTTGCCTGGGTGATGGCGAATACGGTGCTAAGTGCGGGCGCTATTTGCCTGTTCGTTACGGTCATCGCATTGCAACAGGGAAATGGCGGGCACTTCACGCCACTGTTTTTCCTTTTTGCAGCCGCCCTGTTTGCAGCGATGAACAACCACCAACTGATCCCTGCACTGGTGCTGCGGTTGGCTATATACGGCGCGACCTTCCTGTTCATTGCATTCCTCGACATCTGGCGGTTCAATCCCCCGTTACAATCCGAACCCTGGCTGCATGTGTTCACAGTCGCCTTTGTGATGTATTTCATCATCGACTGTTCCTTCGTGTTCCTCGCGATGTATCGCGAGCGGATGGAGCAGATGGAAATTCTGAACGAAAAGCACAAGCGCGCGCTGGAAGCCTACAAGCTGAAGTCAGAGTTTGTCTCGACCGTCAGCCATGAATTGCGAACACCGCTGACGTCAATCAAAGGATCGCTGGACCTGATCAACTCGGGCGCTTTGGGCGAGATGCCAGAGGCCATGGCCCCAATTGCGGATATCGCCACCAAGAACGCGACTCGCCTTGCGGACCTGATCAACGATATCCTGGACCTGCAGAAATTCGAGGCGGGCGAGATGGTGTACAACTTCCGCCCACTTGAATTGTGCGCTCTGGTCAGTGACGCAGTAGATGCCAATCGCGGCTATGCCGAGGGGTTGGGCCTAACCCTGATCGCAGACCTGCCCGAATCCGATGAGGTTTATGTCAGCGGGGATGAGGCACGTTTGATGCAGGTGATGGGCAACATCATATCAAACGCATTGAAGTTCAGCCACGCTGGCGGCGTGGTGCGGGTCGGATATCGAACGCTGGGCCATCGGGTGCGCATCTGGGTCGAGGACAAAGGCATCGGAATCCCCGAACACTCCCAGGAAAAGGTGTTCGAACAATTCACCCAGATCGACGGGTCGGATCAAAGACGCGCCGGCGGGACCGGCCTGGGCATGAACATATCCCGTCGCATCGTTGAACAGCATGATGGCCTGATCGATTACGTCAGCGAAGTTGGCAAAGGCACAACGTTTTTTGTTGAGCTCGACATCCTCGAGTTGCCCGAGATGGAATTCTTCGACGATGCCTGATTGCCGCTGACCAGCGGTATTTCAGTCATGCCAACCTGCTCAATGCGTGTGACGTCAGCGGGCGTCACCTGTTGCCCATTGTCCACCTGACGGAGAAACCGCCGCGCGAATATCCTCAAATGGTTAACAAAGTGTGGACGCTGCACCTAAGTCGCCTCAGGGTTTTCTCAAAGATAACAGTCTTGAGACAGACGATGAGGCAGTCGAGTGCAGACGGGCGAGTTTTGCCCGCCTGGAGTGTTTTCCCCGAACTGGAGCCGCCAGAGCAATCCGGCGAGTCGGTGGTACGTGTATTCGCCGCCGAACCCCGCCCCTTACCCACAACGGAGCGTCCTATTGAACTCGCGGCCAGCGTCGCGACGCCGATTGCACAGACAGCAGCCGGAGAGGCGGTGGAAACCACAGTCCTGTCCTTCGCCAACATGAACCGGTTTGGCGATTTGCTGGTAAACTACCTCAAGGCTCGACACGCGGTGTTTATCGACGGCCTGGGCTGGGATTTGCCGCAAACTGACGGGATGGAGTTTGACCAGTATGACACGCCCATCTGTCGTTGGGTGGTCTTGCATCGTGAAGGTCTGGTACTGGCCGGCGTGCGCCTGACGCCCACGTCCGCCCGCATTGGCATGCACACCTATATGCTGCGGGACGCTCAGTTGGGATTGTTGGATAGCATCCCAACGGACTTGTTGTTTTTTGATGCGCCAGTAGATGATCGCATTTGGGAGGCGTCGCGCCTGTTCATTACAGACGCTGTCAGCGCGAAGGACCGGGCCAGTGTTCAACGCCAGTTAATGACCGCCATGGCGCGCGTGGCAACAGCCGAAGAGGCGACGCAAGTCATTGGAATTGTGCCCTACGTCTTTGCTCGCTGGTTGCGGCGGTTGGGCATGGGAGCCGTTCCGGTGGGCCCGGCTTTCGAGATCGACGGCACCAAAAGCCAGGCCGCGCTGTTCAACGTCGCCAAATATGCCTGAAGGCAGGGGTCAACCTCCCAGTTTCTCCAACAACCGACAGTAGGCCACTTGTCCCCGTTCGAAATTCGCGAGTCGGAAAAACTCGTTCGGGGCGTGCAGGTTCTCGTCGCCGACGCTGAATCCGAACATCACACCGTGCACGCCCAGTTCCTTGAGGAACGTGGTCATCACTGGGATCGAGCCCCCCAGTCGGGTTTCGTAGGGCTCTGCGTCATACAGCTCTGCCAGCACCTCAGCAGCGACGCGACTGGCATTATGCCCGTTCGGCACAAGGAACGGATCGGCGTTTCCGGCAAGGCGTGTCACCTCAACAGTGACACCCGGCGGCAGATTTGCATGCACATGCGACTCGATCAGATTGTAAATCTGATCCGGGTCCTGAGGGGCAACGAGCCGACAGGTGATCTTGGCACTCGCCTCGGACGGCAGCACCGTTTTGGTGCCCAGACCCTGATAGCCACCCCACAACCCGTTGACCTCCAGCGTCGGACGCGCCCACAGGCGTTCGCGGACAGTGTATCCGGGCTCCCCCACAGCCGCAGGCGCACCAGTTTCAGCCAGATACTCCGCCTCGTCAAACGGCACACGCGCGATTGCGGCACGTTCATCGTCGGTCAGGTCCGGGATACCGTCATAGAACCCGTCCACGGTGATCGACCCATCCGGGTCCTTCATACTGGCCAACAATTGCGACAGGCTCATCAACGGGTTGGCAATACCACCGCCATGCAGACCTGAATGCTGATCCGAGGTCGCGCCACGCAGGCTGATTTCCATCCCGACAAGCCCTTTGAGGCCGGTGATCAGCATCGCCTCATCCGCGCTCCATTGCAGACCATCAGCAGAAAAGATCATGTCGCAGCTCAGCAAATCCCGGTTTGCAGCGACAAAGGCGGGCAGTTCAGGCGACCCGATCTCTTCCTGACCTTCAAAGAAGCATTTGACATTGACCGGCAGGCGACCCGCCGTCTTCATCATCGCCTCCAGTGCGACAACCGGGATCAGCATCCCGCCCTTGTCGTCGGACGCACCGCGTCCCCAAACACAGCCCTGCCGCACCTCAGGTTCAAAGGCCGGGCTGTCCCACAGATCAAAGGGTTCTGCGGGCTGCACATCGAAATGGCCGTAGATCAGGATCGTCGGTTTGTCCGCCCCTGCATGCAGCCAGTCGCCATAGACCACCGGATGCCCACCGGTTTCCATCAGGCGCACGTTTTCCATGCCTGCTGCCATGACGCGTTCCACCACCCATTCACCGGCGCGCCGCACATCCTGTGCGTAGTCAGCTGACGCCGACACGGATGGGATGCGGACGAAATCCAGCAATTCGTCCACGAACCGGGATTGATGGGTCGTTAGATATTCCTGCCAGTTCATGTCCGCCTCCTAAAGCATCACTTCGATCAGGTACGGCCCGCCAGAGGCAAACCCGTTCTGCATGGCCGCCGCCAGGGTTGCGGCGGTTTCCACACGCTCGGCCTCGACCCCCATGGACCGCGCCATTTGCACCCAGTCGAGCGCGGGACGGTCCAGGGAAAGCATATCAATTGCACGGGGGCCTGGGTTCTGGACGCCCACATTGGTCAACTCGCCCCGCAAAATCTTGTAGCTGCGGTTGGAGAAGATGAGCGTTGTCACATCAAGCCCCTCGCGCGCCATGGTCCACAACGCCTGAACCGTGTACATCGCGCTGCCATCCCCCGTCAGCGACACGACCTTGCGGTCTGGGCAGGCAATTGCCGCGCCGATGGCCACCGGCAGGCCATAGCCAATCGACCCGCCGCAATTGTTCATCCAGGTCACTGGCGCTGCACCGAACGTGGCCGGAAAGAAGCTGCGGCCAGTTGTGATGGATTCGTCCACAACGATGGCCTGTTCTGGCAAGGTCGCTGTCAGGGCTGCCGCAATGGTTTCCGGCGTCAGCGCGCCTGAAGGCGTCGCCGCCTCCGCTCGATTATGCACGCCTGCCGGGGTCAGGCCAGCCGCTCCTGTGGCCTGCTCCAACCCATCCAAAGCGGCGCCCAGATCGCTGCCTGCATCACCCAGAGGAACGAATTCCACATCAGGCCGGGTCAATCGCGCGGGTTTGCCGGGATAGGCAAAGAACCCGATTGGCTCCCGCGCGCCAACCAGAACAATCCGTTTGAACGGGGCCAGCTTCTCCAACGCCTGTTCTATTGGGTAAGGCACCTTGCCAATGCCCACACGCCCGGCCCCACGCTCCATCCGCGCATTGGACCATTCCGACAGTATCGCGCAGCCGGTCTTGGCCGCGATGCGCCCGGCCCGCGCCAGATTGTCTTCGGTCAGGGCCTGCCCGCCCAACAGCAGCAGGCTGTCCGCGCCCGTCAATGCCGCAGCCGCCGCATCCATTTGCATAGGATCAATAGCCACGGGTGCAGGCGGGGCCAGCGGGTCAGCGACAACACCGCCGTCGGTCCATGCCGTATCACCGGGCAGGATCAGGGTCGCCACCTGCCCCGGCGCGGTCCCCGCCGCCTGTATTGCCCGAGCTGCATCCGCCCCCACATCCGCAGCCGAGGTGGAGGTTTCGACCCAATGCGACACGGGCCGTGCAACCCCTTCGATGTCGGAGGCCAACGGCGCATCCAACTCCAGATGCGGCAACGCGTGCTCACCCACGATGTTCAACACACCCGACCCAGCCTTCTTCGCGTTGTGCAGGTTCGACAACCCGTTTGCCAGCCCCGGCCCAAGATGCAGCAGGGTTGAGGCCGGTTTGCGCGCCATGCGCCAATACCCATCCGCCGCTCCGGTCGCGACCCCCTCGAACAACGCGAGGACCGAGCGCATGCCGGGCACGTGGTCCAAAGCGGCCACGAAATGCATCTCGGACGTGCCGGGGTTGGTGAAACAGACGTCCACGCCCCCCGCCAGCATCGTCCGAACCAGGCTTTCCGCGCCATTCATCTCTGTCATGTCTTCTGTCCTTGCCAATAAGGGGCGCGCAATTCGCGTTTCAGGATTTTGCCTATGTCGCTGCGCGGCAGGCTGTCCCGCAGTTCGACCGCAGACAGGCGTTGGCTTTTGCCAAGCTGCGCGTTTGCCCTGTCGCGGATGGCTTCCGGATCGGGCGTGGCTCCGGGTGCGGCCACCACCAAACCCAACGGCGTCTCACCCCAGTCTGGCGATGGCACCGCGATTACAGCCACGTCGCTGACATCCGGATCGCTGAGCAACACGCGTTCCAGATCATCAGCGTAAATGTTGAGCCCGCCCGAGATGATCATGTCCTTCTTGCGATCCGAAAGAATCAAGAACCCGTCCTCGTCAAACCGGCCCATGTCGCCGGATCGGAAATAGACCTGCCCCGCATCATCCCGCCAAATCTGCGCCTCGGTCAGGTCATCACGACCCAGATAGCCCGCCATCATAGTGGGGGAGCGACCACAGACCTCTCCGACCTCGCCCGCCGGAACGTCCCTGCCCTGCTCGTCCAGCAGCCGGATGTCGCAACCCGGCGCAGGCAGACCAACGGTGTGCAGCTTGTCCGGGTGGTCCGTCGCGCTCAGCACCGTCACGCCGCCACCTTCGGTCAGGCCATAATACTCCATCAGCTTGCCCGGGAAGCGGCGCAACGCGTCGGCTTTGACCTCTTGCCGAAGCGGCGCGGAGGTTGAAAATTTCACGCGCAAGGCGCTCAGGTCATACTGATCGAACTCGGGATGCTCCAACAGGCGCTTGTACTGAACGGGCACCAGCATCGTGTGGGTGATACGCTCGCGTTCGGCGATCTCCAGCCAGCGTTGCGTATCGAACTTTGGCATTAGATGCACGGTGGACCCGCCGACCAGTGTCGGTAGGAACGCGACAATGGTGGTATTGGAGTACAGCGGGGTGGAAATCAGAGTGCGGGCATCATCATCGTAGCCGTTGGCCGTGACTCGATCCATCTGCGCGGCCCGCATCCAGTGGCTGTGCAGGATGCCCTTGGGCGTTCCGGTGGTGCCGGAAGAATAGATCAGATTGAACGGATCGTGCAGGTCGATGCGGACCAGAGGATCATCTTCGCCAGCCTCCGCCATCAACTGCGTGTAGTCCAGAAAACCGGGGGCCGTAAAATCAATGGCAACTTTGGTGAGCCGCACGCGGTCTAGAAATGGAGCGGCCAGGTCGAGGTATTGCTGCGACAGGAACAGCAGGCGCGCATTGCAGTCGGACAGCATTTTTTCCAGCGCTTCCGAGGAGGCCATGGACGAGAGCGGCGTGACGCAAGCGCCGGCGCGCAAGAGCCCCAAGAAAAGGGTCGCGTAGGGAATCGAGTTTTCCGACAGGATCGCCACGTTCTCGCCGCGCTGCACGCCCAGCGCGCGTGCCATGTTGGCAACCCGGTTGATGCTGGCATCAAAGTCGCGCCAAGTCACACGGTTCTCTCCGCACACCAACGCTGCACGGTCCGGGTTTTGGCGCGCGCTGTCACGCACCATGTCCACGATGGTTCGCGTCGGCGGGTTTTCGGGTTTTGGTGGATGGATCGGGATCATCGCGGCGACTGTGGCCTCACCTGCGCCGGGTGACAAGAGGGCGAAAACAATGCCGCGCGCAGGGTTGCACGCCCCACTGGCCACACGCTAGATCGCCACCATGCCTTTGACCCCAGCCACCCTGTCCGACCTGACCTCACACGGGTTTGACACCGTGATCGACGTGCGCAGCCCGTCGGAATTCGCCGAGGATCACGTGCCCGGGGCCATCAACCTGCCGGTGCTGAGTGACGAAGAACGGGCCGAAGTTGGCACCATCTACGTTCAGGACAGCCCGTTCAAAGGCCGCAAGGTCGGGGCCGCCAAGGTGTTCCGCAACATATCGACCCACGTCGCTGGACCGCTCGCTGCGATGGAGGGTGGCTGGAAGCCGCTGGTCTATTGTTGGCGTGGCGGACAGCGGTCCGGGGCTTTTGCCTGGGCGCTGAAAGAAATCGGCTGGCGGGCGGATACACTGGTCGGCGGGTATCAGTCTTATCGCCGGCTGGTGTTCCGCGCACTTTATGAAACGCCCTTGTCACAGCCGGTTGTCCTGCTGGATGGCTACACCGGCACTGCCAAAACTGACCTGCTGCACCTGCTGAAGGATCGCGGCGTGCAGGTCATCGACCTCGAAGGGTTGGCAGGCCATCGCGGATCATTGCTTGGGGCACTGGATCATCCTCAGCCTGCGCAAAAGCGGTTTGAAAGCGGTCTGGCGGCGGCACTGGACACGCTGGATCCGAGCCGCCCGGTGTTGATTGAGGCGGAATCGAACAAAATCGGCGAACGGATTGTCCCGCCCTCGCTGTGGACCGCGATGAAGGCCGCGCCGCGCATTCAAGTTCGGGCGCCTGTCGAGGACCGCGTGGCCTATCTGGTTCAGGCCTATGATGACATCCTGTCTGACAGCGAAAGACTGACGCAAAAACTGACTCCTCTGCGTGCCCATCGCGGGGGCGAAGTGGTGGATCGCTGGATGGACTTGATCGCGTCGGGGGATAAGCCCGCGCTGACCCGGTCACTGATGTTGGACCACTACGACCCGGCATACGACAAATCTCGTCGTTCAATAGGGGCCGAGACTTTGGCAGAGGTGGAGGCCAGTTCGCTCACTTCTGACGGATTGACCCGCGCAGCAGCGTATATTGAGCGCGCTTTGGACGCATTTACGCCGGGCTGATCAGTCAAGCGTGATCTGGACAGGTGCTTCGGTAAGCACGCCGATGCGTGCAGCCGGGTAGCCTGCCGCTTGCAATTGCTCCAGCAGATCAGCAGCGGCATCGGCCGGTACAGCCGCCAACAGCCCACCAGATGTCTGCGGATCATACAGCAAGTCCGCCACGCCGCCCTCGGGCAAGTCCGGCGTCAAGGACCGGTTGTCTGCATATAGCGTAGAACGCACGTCCTGCTCCGCCAGTTTCAAAGCGCCTTCCATCAGCGGCACAGCATCCAGGTTCAGCGATGCCCCGACGTCAGAAGCCTCGCACATCCCATGCAAATGCCCGGCCAGGCCGAACCCTGTGACGTCTGTCATTGCGTGCGCTGCGGGCGCGAGGATCGCCGACGCCTCGCCCTGCCCTTGCAACATCTGCTCAAAAGCACCCGTCACCACCGCGCCGGGTGCGTTCCCCGCCATCTCTGCCGCCAGGATGACACCCGATCCGACCGGTTTTGTCAGGATCAGCACATCGCCCGGCTGACCACCAGCGAGCGTCACGGGCTCTGCCTCGCAAAGCCCTGTCACCGTCAGACCGATGGTCAGTTCTGCGCCCATCGTCGTGTGGCCGCCCACGATCTCCGCCCCCGCCGCATGGAGTGTCTCGCGGGCAACCGTGTTGATTTCAGCCAAGGTGCGCCCCTGCAACTCTGGCGACAGGCGCGGCAAGATCAAAGACAGAGTCGTGGCCTGCGGTCTGGCACCCATGGCCCAGATATCGCCCAGCGCGTGGGTCACCGTGATGCGGGTCATTAGCACCGGGTCTAGTGTGAAAGCGCGCAGATGATCCGTCGTGATCACCTGCCGCGCGCCTCCGACACGCAACAACGCGGCATCGTCCCCCGGCAGGGTTTCAATATCGTCCCGCCCGACCGAGGGTGTCCCAAGCGATGCGCGCAGCAAAGAGCGCCCTACCTTGGACCCACACCCGCCGCACAACGGCTTGTCACCAAGTGCTTCATCTACGCCCAACGCACGCAGGGGTGGAAGGTCTGGAGCGCCCATAGCGGGCAATTCTCGGAATTGCGCCATGAACTTCTGGTCAATGTGATCTTTCCAGCGCCACATGAGAGGCCCGGAAAACGACCGCCCCAAACGCTGTGCCAGCGCAGATTTTCCGCCGAGCGAGATGAGCTTCAGGTAGTCTTTCTGCGGTTTGTAAGCCCGCAAGGGCCGACCGCTCAGCACCGCAACCAGGTTGTCACGCAGTACCGGGGCCTGACGAACGGCATAAACCCCTGCCTTGGGGCGAGGGTCAAACCCCAGATGCGCGCAATCGCCAACGGCAAACACCCGTTGATCGCTGGATAGCAACTGAGCATTCACCGTGATGAACCCATCCTGCAGGGCCAGATCGCTGTCCGCGATCCAGTCATGCGGCAAGGCCCCGGCGGCCCCGGTCACGAAATCAGTCTCGATCAGCGTATTGTCACCCAAATGTATGCCGTCAGCAGCCACGCGCGCGACCTCTGCATTCTCCACCAAGTTCACATCGTAGTCGGACAAAGCAGCCCGCAACCGCGCCTGCGAAACAGCATCAACCGCCGTCAGTGCCTGCGCCCGGTCCACAAGATGCAGTTTTGCCGAACGTCCCGCCGAACGCAGAGCATGCGCCATGGCCAGCACCAGTTCCACGCCAGCTACGCCACCGCCCAGCACGGCAATCTTGGCCGGGCCGGTGCCCGACAGATATGACGCCCACCGCTCAGAAAACGGGCCAAGGGGTTTGGCCGGAACGCCATGGTCTGCAAATCCTGGTAGGTCCGGCATCGCGGATGTGATGCCCACATCCACCGAGCAGTAATCATACGCAATGGGCGGGCGCCCATTCACGTGCACCTGCTGCGCTGCCACATCAATATGATGCGCGGCCCCCTGGATCACCCGTGCCCCGGCAAATCGTGCCAGTTGCACCAGATCAATGTCCAGCGCGTCGCGTCCATAGTGCCCCGCTACAAAGCCCGGCAGCATACCGGAATAAGGCGCGGTCGGCCCCGGGTTGATCACGGTCAACCGCGCGCCGGGCACCGGACGCATGCCAAACATGCGCAAAACCAGCGCGTGTGTATGTCCACCGCCAACAAGAACAACGTCACGGGTTTGGGGAAGAGGCATCTGCATATCCGCGCTTCTAGCGGGAATGAAACTGCCTGCAACGGGGCGGATGGACGCTTCACACCTCTGTGTTGACGCGAGATCAAACCATACGCGCGTTAGCAAACGGCGGACACCACGTGAGCCGAGGTTTCAAAGACCGCCGCGCCGCTGTCATCGGCCAGATGAGCGAGGTCGGTTTCCGCCTGTTCCAGCACCGATGCGATCTGATCCTCGTTCAGGTGGATGTCAAACAGTGGCAGCCACCCACGCAACTCTGCCTCGACCATCACCCTTGGCGAGGGGAACCGCGCCGTAGCCGTTGGTGTCTGAACCACAACATCCTTGAACCCTGCGGCCTGCAACGGGCCGGTCACCTGAGCAGGATCGGCCATGGAAAACGGCACCTGGACGGCATTGGCCGCTGCCTCGCTGACAATGCGGGACAAGAAAGCAGCGACGTCGCGGTAGCCGGGGTTCGCCTCAACCGCGTTCCACACTACGACCACTGCCCGACCACCCGGCCTGAGCACCCGTGCCATTTCCCGCGCCGCGGCTTCTGCGTCGGCAAAAAACATCATCCCGAATTGAGACACGACCGCATCGCAATAGGCATCCGACAGAGGTAGTTCCTCCGCCGAGGCCAGATGCCAATCGATTCGCGGTTCAATCTTGCGCGCAGCAGCCAGCATTCCCGGCGCAGGGTCGACCCCATCAACCTGCCCGTCTGACCCTACACGTTCCAAAACCGCCCGCGCCAGCACGCCAGTTCCGCAGGCAACATCAGCAACCCGTTCGCCAGATTGTATTTTCGCCGCTGCCAAGACGTGTTCCGTCCACGGTCCAAACAGCGCTGGTACGAACAACGCTTCGTATCCACGACCAACTTCGGAAACTTCGTCACTGGCGGAGTCAGACAACACACCCTCCCGAAACAAGTACTCAATCCAGCCTTGCGCCTATTCTGCGTCTTTTGCGATCACCGCTCAACCAAGGGTGCGGCAAAAGAGCCCTTTCAGCGTTTCAATTTGTGCCTAAGTGCTTTAGGGAAAAAGAAACAAAAAGACGATCGAAGGGGAGCGACTTGTCTCTGATCCTGCTCGCGGCGCTGCCGTTTCTGGGTGCGGTTTTTCCGGCGTTGCTGATCCGGGCCGGGCGCGATGCCAGTGCGGGTGCGGCCGGTATGGTCACCCTGATCGCCTTTATCGGCTTGATGACCAATGCCCCTGCTGTCATGCGCGGCGAAGTGGTGCAGGCGCAGTTGGAATGGCTGCCGGGGCTGGGACTAAACGCGAATTTCTTTCTGGACGGGTTGGGGTTGCTGTTTGCCGGGCTCATCCTGGGGATCGGATTGCTGATCATCCTTTACGCCCGCTACTACCTCAGCCGCGAAGACCCTATGGGGCAGTTTTACTGCTTCCTGTTGCTGTTTCAGGGCGCGATGGTGGGTATCGTTCTCAGCGACAACATCCTGCTTTTGCTGGTATTTTGGGAGCTTACGTCGCTCTCCTCCTTCCTGTTGATCGGCTATTGGCGGCATCTGCCCGAGGGAAGGCAGGGCGCGCGTATGGCGCTGACCGTGACCGGTGCCGGGGGGCTGGCCATGATCGGTGGCATGCTGATCCTGGGCAACATCGCGGGCAGCTATGACCTCTCGGTGATCCTGACGCAAAAAGAGGCGATTCAGGCCAGCCCGCACTACCTGCCCGCGCTGGTCCTGATCCTGCTGGGCGCTTTCACCAAATCCGCCCAATTCCCGTTCCACTTCTGGCTGCCGCACGCGATGGCCGCGCCAACACCCGTCAGCGCCTATCTGCACTCGGCCACGATGGTGAAGGCGGGCCTGTTTCTGATGGCGCGCATGTGGCCGGTGTTGAGCGGGACAGACGCGTGGTTCTACATCGTTTCGACCGTGGGTCTGGTGACGATGGTGGTGGGTGCTGTGATCGCGCTGTTCAAGGATGACCTGAAGGCGCTGCTGGCGTTTTCGACGGTCAGCCATTTGGGCCTGATCACCATGTTGCTGGGGTTGGCAACGCCCTATGCCGCCGTGGCCGCCGTGTTCCACATCATCAATCACGCGACGTTCAAGGCCGCGTTGTTCATGAGCGCCGGGATCATCGACCACGAAACCGGCACGCGGGATATCAAGCGGCTGGGGGGGCTCCGCAAACTAATGCCGATTACCTTTGTGATCGCGACAATTGCTTCTCTGTCCATGGCCGGTCTGCCCCCGCTGAACGGGTTCATCAGCAAGGAAATGATGCTGGAGCAGGTTGCGCATACCCATTGGTTCGGCCCTGGCTGGCTAATGGTAGCGATTGCGGTCTTTGGCTCTGCCTTCTCTGCCGCTTACTGTTTCCGCTATATCGGCCATGTGTTCCTAGGGCCGGAGCGCGAGGAGTACCCGAGCCACCCACATGATCCGGGCCCGGGCCTGTGGCTGTCGCCTGCGTTCTTGGTTGTGCTGGTCATCCTGATCGGCCTGTTCCCGCAGACTTTGGTGCAGGACCTGGTGAAGGTGTCAGCCGGAGCCGTAACCAATGGCTACCTGCCCGAAGGGCTGAAGCTGAAACTGTGGCATGGGTTCAACTTGGCGCTGTTGATGTCAAGCATTGCAACCGTTGTCGGCCTGCTGCTGCTCTGGGCCTACAACCCGTTGCGCAAGGGGTGGGATGGCACTCCCCGGCCCGAAGCCAAAGAGATGTTCGATCAGGTGATCGGCGCATTCACAGCGCTGGCGAACTGGATCACTGATGTGCTGCACAACGGGTCGATCACGCGGTTTGCTGCGATCTTCCTGCTGTTCACGCTGGGACTAGGTTACATCGCCTACAGCGGTGGAACCATGGCCGCACCGGATCGGGAAACGCTCACCGCCTCGCCCATGGCCATTGTCGGCTGGGTCTGCTTGATCGTGTCGACACTGTGCATCGTCGCTTTCCACCGCAACCGCCTGCTGGCACTGGTGATCCTCGGGATCGTCGGCCTCATGATTTCGCTCATGTTCAACTACCTCAGCGCGCCTGATCTGGCATTGACCCAGATCTCGGTCGAGGTGGTGACAATCATCCTGCTGCTTCTCGCGCTGAACTTCATACCCCGCGAAACGCCTGTCGAAGGCAGCGGCGCGCGACAAACGCGCAATATCATTCTGGCCGTTGGCGGCGGGCTGGGTGTTGCCGGGCTGCTCTATGCGATCCTGATCCGCAACCCGGTGATGGAGAGCATTTCGGCCTATCACCTTGCCAACTCCAAAACTGGGGGCGGTGGCACCAACGTGGTCAACGTGATCCTTGTGGATTTCAGGGGCTATGACACGTTTGGTGAAATCATCGTTCTGGGCATCGCCGCACTGGTCATCTTTGCGATCACCGAATCCGTGCTGAGCGGACCTGTGCGCGCAAGGCTATTGAACCGTAAACCGCCAGAACCCGTGGCGGGTGACGCGCATCCGCAGATGATGGTTGTGGCGACCCGCATGATGATGCCCATCGCGCTGATGGTGGCGACATACATCTTCTTCCGGGGCCACAACCTGCCCGGTGGCGGGTTTATCGCAGGACTGGTCGCGGCCATCGCGGTGATCATGCAATACATGGCCAGCGGGTTTAGCTGGGCCGCCGCGAGACAGACCTGGCCCTATCACGGCATTATTGGATCGGGCGTTCTGATCGCGGCGATCACAGGGCTGGGCGCTTGGTTCAACGACATGCCATTCCTGACCAGCGCTTATACATACGTGACGATCCCGCCACTGCACGAGTTCGAATTGGCCACCGCCGCGTTATTCGACCTCGGCGTGTTCCTCGCTGTGGTTGGCGCAGTTCTACTGGCGCTGGAAAGCCTCGCCCGATACGCGTGGCAACCGGGCATGGAGCCGGAACACCCGATGGACATCAATCCCGAGCGGGATGACGCGCCCGAAGATGGAACCAAGCAGGAGGCGGCGACATGATTGAGCTTGAGCTGCTTTTTGCCAGCGCCGTTGGTGTGCTGACCGCTGCCGGTATCTATCTGGTGCTGCAACAGCGGACCTTCCCGGTGATCCTTGGGCTGAGCTTCCTGTCCTACGCGGTGAACGTGTTCCTGTTCGCGTCCGGTAGACTGGTTCAGAATGAACCCCCGATCCTGACGAAATACGCCGAAAGCTACACCGACCCGCTGCCGCAGGCATTGGTGCTGACGGCCATTGTGATTTCATTCGGCATGACGGCCGTTGTCGTGATGATCGCGCTCAGCGCCTGGCTTTCCGCGCGTGATGACCGCGTGGATATGGAGAACGAAGACCCTCCAGCCGAAGAAGACTCTGATGCGGAGGCGCAGTCATGATCAACCACTGGATCATCGCGCCCGTTGTGCTGCCGGCGGTTCTGGCCCCGCTGATCATCATGGTGATGCGGTTCCATCTGGATTTGCAGCGCATCTTTTCCATCGCCGGGACCGTGGCGTTGGTCATCATCTCGCTGGTGCTGATGTCACAGGCGGCAGGTGGCACCATTCACGTTTACGAACTGGGCGATTGGCCAGCCCCGTTTGGCATTGTGTTGGTACTGGATCGGTTGTCTGCCCTGATGTGCCTGCTGACCGCCGTACTGGCGCTGGTTGTGCTGTTGCATGCGGTAGGGTCGGGCTGGGATGAACGCGGATGGCATTTCCACGCCCTGTTCCAGTTTCAATTGATGGGTGTCATGGGCGCGTTTCTGACCGGAGACGCCTTCAACCTGTTTGTGTTCTTCGAGGTGCTGTTGATCGCCTCTTACGGGCTGATGATCCATTCCGGCGGGCCGGTGCGTCTGCGGGCCGGGCTGCAATACGTGATCTACAACCTGCTGGGATCGACCCTGTTCCTGTTTGCGCTTGGCACGCTTTACGCGGTGACCGGGACGCTAAACATGGCTGATCTGGCGGTGCGAGTGGCAGAGCTGCCTGATGATCAGTCAGCATTGCTCCGGGTGGGCGCGGTGCTGTTACTGCTGGTGTTCTGCGTGAAGGCCGCCGTCCTGCCGCTGCATTTCTGGCTGCCGTCGGCCTATTCCAACGCACCCGCGCCGGTGGCGGCGTTGTTTGCCATCATGACCAAGGTCGGGGCCTATTCGATCATCCGCATGTACACACTGGTTTTCGGACCGGATCTCGCAGTGACCGACGGGCTGATCGGCACTTGGCTAATGCCTGCCGCGATCCTGACGCTGGCGGTTGGTTGTATCGGCGTCCTGGGGTCGCGCCGCATCGGGAGATTGGCCGCCTTTGCCGCCATCGGGTCGATGGGCACGTTGCTGATTGCGATTTCAGCCTTCACGGCTGAGGCGATGGGCGCAGCGATTTACTACATGGTGCACTCGACTCTCGCGGCAGCGATGCTGTTCCTTGTGGCTGACCTGGTGATCGAGCGGCGCGGGAACGACCACATCGCGTGCGACTTCCGGTTGCCGCAAAACGGGCTGATCGCCTCGCTCTACTTCACCGCGGCGATTGCCATGGCCGGGATGCCGCCGCTGTCGGGGTTTCTTGGAAAGCTGCTGGTGCTGGATGCCACCCGCGACGCGGCGATGTGGGTCTGGATCTGGGCTGGCATCTTGATCATGTCATTGGTGATGATCGTCGGGTTGGCGCGGGCCGGCAGCACGCTGTTCTGGAAACCATTCGATCCCTCCTTGAGCGCGCCGCAGGAGAATGGGGAAGACTCAGCGGCGGCTCCTGCCCTACCCTTCGTCGCAACGGGATCGTTGCTGGCGGGGTTGGTCGCGCTGACCGTGCTGGCGGGACCGTCCATGCGGTTCGCGGACGCCACAGCAGCACAGCTGTTTGATCCACAAAACTACATCAGCGCAGTCCTGAAGGAGGGCACGGAATGAGATTGCTGGCCCGTATCTTCCCTCACCCCTATCTCAGCCTTTTGCTGGTGCTGACCTGGTGCTTCCTGCAGAACTCTTTCTCAATCAACACCTTAGTCATGGCGATTATCCTGGCCGTGATTATCCCGTTCACCACCGCTCGCTACTGGCCTGACCGCCCTAAACTGAAACGCCCCTTCCTGATCGCCGAATACGTTCTGATCGTGATCTGGGATATCATCGTGGCCAACGTCGTCGTAGCGGGTCTGATCCTGTTCCGTCGCAATGACAGCTTGTCACCAAACTGGGTCGCGATCCCACTGGACCTGCGCACGCCCGAAGCAATCACGGTGCTGGCAGGCACTATCACGCTGACGCCTGGCACGGTGTCCTCTGACCTCAGTTCTGGCGGACATGTGCTGCTGGTGCATTGCCTCAACGCCAAGGATACCTCCGCTGTCCGGGACGAGATCAAGTCCCGCTATGAACGTCGCCTGAAGGAGATTTTCGAATGATCCTCGAATATGCCATCTACTTCGCCGCTTTCTGTTTTGGCAGCGCGCTGCTCATGTGTCTGTGGAAAGTGGTCAGTGCTGAGGGCGTGGGTGACCGGGTTTTGGCGCTCGATACTATGGTGATCAATGCCATTGCTCTGGTCGTGCTGTTTGGCATGTGGAAAGGGACCGAGATGTATTTCGAAGCGGCGATGATCATCGCGATGCTCGGCTTTGTCTCGACCGTGGCTTACGCGCGTTTCATGCTGCGCGGCAATATAATCGAGTAAGGAGGGGGGCAGAGATGTTTGAGTACTTTGTTGCCATCTTCCTCGTGATCGCTGGTGGATTCGGATTGGTCGGGTCCATCGGGTTGATCAAGCTGGGCGATCCAATGTCCCGGTTGCATGCACCGACCAAGGCGACAACTCTGGGCGTTGGTGGCGTTTTGATCGCATCCATGCTGCATGCGCTGTTGATCGAACAGCATTTTTCGGTTCACGAATTGCTGATCACGCTGTTCCTGTTCATCACAGCGCCAGTGACAGCGAATTTCATCGCCAAGGCCCACATCCACCGCCATTGCGATGCCGAGGATCTGCCGGACCCCAGCCCTGATGCGCGATGGGCAGGGTTGACCGAAGAAGAGGCTTCCGTGGACGCTCTTCAGGCCACGCGGCCATCATCGCTGAGCGAGGAGCGCTCGTAAGAGAGCGACGAGCACGTCCTTAGCCGCCAACTGGCTTTGTCAGGAGCTTGGCTGACAAACCCTCACTGTTGATCGGAGCAGAGGCAAACGGCCCACCATGTGCCAGTTGCCCCAGATCCGACGGATCCGCTGGCCCAGCCTCGGCAAATCGCTGCGCCGCCCAGGCTTCCGCATTGTCTTGCGGTTTGTACCCCAGAAAGGCAGCCGCGGAATTGTCCACAGGGCAGCGGTCGTTGTTCGAAACCCCATAGGCCACGGTAAACCCCGTTATCGGCGTCGTAATCGACGCGGTAACTAACCGCACCAAATCACCGTAGCTCAACCACGATCCCAAAGCTCGAGTGTTTACCGGTTCCGGCGTGCAGGACAGGATGCGCAGGCAGACAGATTCGACACCCGACTTCTCCCAATACATCCGTGCCACATCCTCGGCGAAACACTTCGCGATCCCGTAAAACCCGTCTGCCCTATGTGGAACGTCCACACCAATGGCTTCGGTCTTGGGATACATGCCCACGGCGTGGATCGAACTGGCATAAACAATGCGCTGTACACCCGTCAGCCGCGCGGCCTCCCACACGTTGTAGGCCCCAACGATATTGGGACCCAGAACCTGTTCAAACGTGCCCTCGTCCCCAATCGCACCGAAATGCACAACCATGTCCGCTCCGTCGATCAGGTCGTGCATGGCTGTTTTGTCGGCAAGGTCCGCCGGCACCCAGCGTTCGTTAGGTGCCAACGGACCGGGGGCTTCTGCGATGTCGGTTGAAACCAGTTCCTCTGCCATTGCCGCCAATGGTCCGCGCAATTGGGTGCCGAGTTTTCCGGCTGCGCCGGTGAGAACGAGTTTCTTCATCGCAGTACCCTTGTCAGGAGATCAGTGATCGCATTTTTGAAACGGTGGAATCCATCGCCCGCGCGAGTGCCGCGGCCTCGGTCGAGCAGGCCACAAACGAAAACTCCTCGTTCAGCAGCCCGCCGGCAAAGTCCAGATCAGCCACCAGCGTGCCGACCGGCATGCCCTTGTCCGCCAGACGTTTAGAGATCGGACGGATCGTTTCCCAGACCTCCGGGTGCATCGGTTTGCCCAGATGACCCAAATCCGCCGCAATGTCAGAGGGGCCAAAGAACACACCTGACACACCCTCCACGGCCGCAATCTCGTCCACCACGTCCAGTGCCGCACGGGTTTCGACCTGAATGATGATCGTTGTCTCTTCCTCGACCCGGTCAAAGTAGTCTTTCACCCGACCAAACTGATTGGCGCGGGTTGATCCGGCTACGCCGCGCACGCCATTTGGCGGATAGCGGCAAGCGGCGACAGCGGCTTCGGCCTCTTCCGCGTTCTGGACCATCGGGAACACCAGCCCCGGCGCACCGATATCCAGCAGGCGCTTCACCATCACGCTGTCATTCCACATCGGGCGCACGATGGCAGGCGTGGGATGCGCGGCAAAGGCCTGCAACTGGCCCAGAACCGAGTTCAGCTCGTTCGGGCTGTGTTCCATGTCGATCACGCAAAAATCGAACCCGGCGCTGGCCACGATTTCAGAAGCAAACGGGCTGGCAAGGCTGACCCACATGCCGAACTGCTTGCGGCCTTCGCGCAAACCTTGAGTGAATGTGTTGGTGGGATAGTTCATATCACGGCCTTTTCAATAAACGGTTCATTGCGCTCTATGCGACCATATCCGAATTCAGACAGGTCTATTGAGCGGTATTCGCCGTAAACGATCCATTCTGCAAGCCCGCGACCGATGGCCGGTGATTGTTGCAACCCGTGACCGGAGAACCCGTTCACGAACAAGAAGTTCGAAATGCGTGTATGCGGGCCCACAACCGCGTTGTGGTCCAGCGTGTTGTAAGCATAGTGGCCCACCCAGCTGTTGATCAGCTTGATCGCCTCGAATTGCGGAACGCGATGGGCGATGGCGGGCCAGAACTTCTCTTCCCAGACCGAATGATCCGGCACGAAATCCGCGTAGTCCACTGCCGGGTCATCATCAGGGGGACAACCGCCTAGAAAATACTGCCCATCCGTACGCATGGTGCAGCCACTTGGGTCGATGGTCAGGGGCAGTGGTCCGTTCAGCGGAGTTTCCGCGTCCCAGACAAAAGTGTACCGTTTGCGGGGCTCAACCGGGATGTCGATACCTACCATAGCGCAGGTCAGTTTCGCACGTGGGCCTGAGGCGTTGACGACCTGCCCACAATTCACCGTTTCCCCGCTGGCCAAAGTCACAGATTGCGCTTGTGTACCCGTTGCATCCAGCGTCATGGCGGTGGCTTCGTTGTGGATATACTCCACCCCCCGCTCCCGCGCGGATCGTTTCCACCAGTCGAATATGGTGGCCCCGTCAAAGTACCCTTCGTTGACCGGGTTGTGGTTCGCCGCCAACACGCCGTCGAGATTGTAGAATGGATACTCCGCCGCGATCTGATCTGCTGTCATGTGCCGCGTGCCTGCGCCGTTGGCGGCCTGAATTTCCTGCGCCTGTTTCAATCCTGCCGCCTGCTCCGGAGTCGCGGCCATGTACATGTAGCCGAGGCTGTGCAGCGCGATGTCCGGCACACGGTCATCCCCGCCCATGAAGTCGCGGAAATTGTGGATGAATTCCGCCCCGAATTGCGAGATTTTGACGTTCAGATCGGCAGTGAATTGCTGGCGGATACAGGAATTGGTGTGCGTGGTGGACGCAAATTCATAACTCGGGTCGCGTTCGACCACCAGAATGCGACCCTGAAAGTCCGGATTGCCCGACAGCCACCATGCGACGGAGGACCCGTACATGGCCCCGCCCACGATCACCACATCATAGCTTGCGTGTGCCGGTGCCTGCATCAATCAGCCTCCCCTTTGCGCACGGCCTCCTCCACCGCGTCGATCTCTTCGGGTGACAGGCCGTAGTCCTGCGCGGCACTTTCTGCCGAGATGTAACCGCGTGCAAGATCACGTTTCACCAATTCCGGGTCACGTGCCTGCGGGTCGCCGTAGCCCGCCCCACCAGGGAAGGCCATCATCACCTTGCGCCCGTGTGGCACGAATTGCTTGCCCTTGCCGCGCATCGGGCTGCCGTCATCCTGACCAACGATTGTCGGACCACCGCTGTGCCCGCCGTGCCGTCCGCGCGCCGGGTGATCCACACGGTCGAACATGAGCGAAATGTCAAATTCCTGCCCCTCACGCGCGCCCACCTCCATGTATTGTCCCAGCCCGCCACGATACTGCCCAGCACCACCGCTGCCTTCGCGCAGTTCCTTGCGCCAGATGATCACGGGACCTGCATGTTCGGTGGCCTCTGCCGGCATGGTCATGACGCCTGACGGGAAAGCTGTGGCATTCATCCCGTCGAGTGTGGGCCGCGCGCCTGATCCACCGGAGTTGAACATCAAAACTTCGGATCGCACGGCTGTTTCGGGCGCAGGTGCATCCGTGCGGGGACGCAGCGAGACCTGGAAATTGCAGAGGCTCCCCGCCCCTTCAGCCGGGATCTGGCCCGGCAGTATCTGGTCCAGGGCATCGTAGACCGTATCGGGGATCAGGTGCCCGATCACATGCCGCAGCGCCACGGGTGCTGGGTGTGGCGCGTTGAGGATCGAGCCCTCGGGCGCTGAAATCACGAAGGGTGCAAGGGACGCGGCATTGTTGGGTATTTCCGGCGCGATAGCGCATTTCAAGGCGTAGCATGCATAGGCCTTGGTATAGACATGCGGGACATTGATGCCCTTCTTGTCCACGCCTGATGTGCCGGTGAAATCCGCCGTCATGCGATCGTCATGCACGGCCAGTCGCACCGCCAGCGTGATGGGTGTGTCATAGCCGTCAATCTCCATCCGCCCGTCCGCCGTGGCGCGCGGCAGGGCCGCGATCCGTTCGATTGTGGCGCGACGAGAGTTTTCGAGGATGTAGTCCGCGATCCCTTTTAGGTCGGATAAATCGAATTCGTCCATCATATCCATTAGACGGCGATGACCGATTTCATTGCAGGTGGCCAAGGCATAGATGTCGCCAACCAACTGATCCGGCTCTCGCACATTGCCGCGCACGATGCGGATCAGCGTCTGGTCCACCTGCCACCGGTCCGCGAATTTCATGATGGGGATATAGAGTCCCTCTTCGTAAACCGAGTTCGCGTCCGCCCCGAAGCCGCGACCACCTATGTCCACGATATGCGCTGTACAGGCAAAAAAACCGACAAAGGCGCCGTTGTGGAAGGATGGCGTTACAACCGTGATGTCGTGCAGGTGGCCCGTGCCCTCCCAAGGGTCATTGGTGATGTAGACGTCACCTTCGAACGTGTTCTCGCGCCCGATGCGGCGGATGAAATGAGCGACAGCATCGGCCATGGCGTTTACATGTCCGGGCGTTCCGGTGACGGCTTGCGCCAGCATCTGCCCCTCGGCATCATAGACTCCGGCCGACAGATCACCTGCCTCGCGAACCGACGTCGAAAACGCGGTCCGCACCAGCGCCTGGGCCTGTTCCTCGACCACCGAGATCAGGCGGTTCCACATGACCTGATA
>JBFOMB010000044.1:0-31735 GCA_040830545.1 Paracoccaceae bacterium
CAACCCGACGTACAGCACACCCTGATACGGCATCCCACGCCGCGCCATTTCTGCCATGGTCGGGCGTACGATTTCTTCCATCGCCTTGTGTGTGAGCGGATCCGTCATCACCGGCGCTGTGGAATATGCGCCCATTCCACCGGTGTTCATCCCCGTGTCACCTTCACCAATGCGCTTCGGATCCTGTGATGTGCCGATTGGCAGGATCGTGTCGCCGTCGCACAGGACAAACAAGGAGGCTTCTTCGCCTTCCATGAACTCTTCCAACACCACCTCGGCACCGGCCTCGCCAAAGCTGCCGCCGAACATGTCGTCAATCGCCGCCAGCGCGGTGGCTTCGTCCATGGCCACGATCACGCCTTTGCCTGCGGCCAGCCCGTCAGCCTTGACCACAATCGGCGCGCCCTGTGCCTTAACATAGGCGCGCGCGGCGTCGGCGTCGGTGAAATGCGCATAGGCGGCGGTTGGTGCCTTGGCTGCGTCGCAGATTTCCTTAGTGAACCGCTTGGACGCTTCCAACTGCGCGGCGGCCTTGGACGGGCCGAACACGGTGAACCCGGCATCACGCAACACGTCGGACACGCCCACGGCCAGCGGTGCCTCGGGCCCAACAATCACGAAGTCGATCAGGTTGTCCCCGGCAAAGGCCAGCACTGCCTCGGGGTCCATGATGTCCAGCACGGCGCATTCGGCAATCCGTGCAATCCCCGCGTTGCCCGGCGCGACGATCAGCTTGTCACATTTGGGGTTTTGCAACACGGCCCAGGCCAGGGCATGTTCCCGCCCTCCACTGCCGAGGATGAGGATGTTCATGAGCGCCCCTTCTGCTTGGCCTTCGATTGATCGCGTTCTAAGCTGTGGCCAAGAGCAAGACAAGCGAGGCACGCGATGCAGGGGATCAAGGCACTCACATTCGATACGGGCGGCACCCTGCTGGATTGGCACAGCGGGTTTCGCGATGCTTTGGCAGCAGCCGGGGAGCGCCATGGCGAGGAGCGCGATTGGGCTGCGGTTGCCAATGATCTGCGGCGCCGGTCGCTGGGTGCGATGCTGAACCTCGGCCAAAAAGGCCCACCCGAATACAATTTCGATCAGGCCCACCGGTTTTCGCTGGATGCCGTGTTGTCGGATCAGCGGCTCGACATGTTTACCGAGGCGGATCGGCACGCGATTGCGTGGGCCGCGCCGCACAGTTTCAAATGCTGGCCCGACTGCCCCGACGGGTTGGCGGCGATCCGGTCCCGATACATCGCGGCGAGCTTCACGATCCTCAGCTATCGCCTGATTGTCGATACGGCTAAGGCGAACGGCCTGACCTGGGACGCGGTGCTGAGCTGTGAGGGGTTCGGCGTCTACAAACTGCTGCCGGAAGCCTATGAAAAGGCCGCGCATTACCTGCAACTGAAGCCCGAAGAATGCCTGATGGTTGCCTGTCACAGCTTTGATCTGGATGCGGCCAAGGCAGTTGGGTTCCGAACCGCTTTGGTCAATCGCCCGATGGAATGGGGCGGGGCCGACGCGCAAATCGGAGCGGCCCCGGACCCTGACCGCTATGACATCGTTGTCGACGATTTTGTCGCGTTGAGCGAGGCACTGGCATGAGCGACCTGCTGGACGATCCGACACCCGGCCAGAATCTGCCGGAGTTCTCCGTCTCCGAACTGTCGGGCGCGGTGAAGAAAACGCTGGAAAGCCAGTTCGGCCGCATCCGTGTGCGGGGTGAAATCGGGCGCGTCGTGCGGGCGCGGTCGGGTCATTATTACTATGACGTCAAGGATGACCGGAACGTGCTGGCCTGCACCACGTGGAAGGGGCAGGTGTCCGGGCTGGGCGTGATGCCCGAAGAGGGGCTGGAGGTGGTCGCGACGGGGCGGTTGACCGGTTATGGCGCGCAGTCCAAATACAACCTGAATGTCGACGATCTGGTCGTTGCGGGGCAGGGCGCGCTGATGGCGCTGCTGGAAAAACGCAAAAAGGCGCTGGAGGCTGAGGGGCTGTTCGCGCCGGAACGCAAAAGGCCACTGCCTTACCTGCCGCAGATCATTGGCGTTGTGACCTCGCCCACTGGGGCGGTGATCCGGGACATTCTGCACCGGCTGCGAGACCGGTTCCCGCGCAAGGTGCTGATCTGGCCCGTGGCGGTACAGGGGCAGAACTGCGCGCCCGAGGTGGCCCGCGCGATTGCCGGGTTCAATGCGCTGACGCCCGGTGGGGCCTTGCCGCGACCGGATGTGATCATCGTCGCGCGTGGGGGCGGGTCGATCGAGGATTTGTGGGGGTTCAACGAGGAAGCCGTGGCCCGCGCGGCAGCGGCGTCAGAGATTCCGCTGATTTCGGCGGTTGGGCACGAAACGGACACGACGCTGATCGACTATGTATCCGACCGGCGCGCGCCAACGCCGACGGCGGCGGCGGAGATTGCCGTGCCGGTGCGGGTGGATCTGCTGGCGACCACCGACGCTTATGGTGCGCGGGTGACGCGGGCCCTGGCGCAGGGGTTGGACCGGCGCGGGCAAAGGTTGCGGGATTTGTCACGCTCCTTGCCTCGGGCTGAAAGCCTGCTGGAAACGCCGCGTCAGCGGTTGGATCAGGCGGGTGTGGCGCTCTCCAACGCGCTGACCCGGGGCATTCAGGTGCGCCGGCTGGCGTTGAGCGAACGTTCGGCGGCGGTTCGACCGGCCACCATCGCGCGTCACGTGGCCGGAAAATCCGACCGCTTTGCGCGGTTGAGCGAACGATTGCGGCCTGATCTGGTCCAGCGCGATCATGCGCGCAAGGCAGACGCGGTTGAACGCCTGTCGCGGCGGCTGGCGTTGGCCGGGCAGGTGCGCACCGAACGGCTGCGCGCGCGGCTGACCAACGCGGACCGTATGCTGGCGTCGCTGGGGTATGAGGCCACACTGGAGCGGGGGTATGCGGTGGTGAGGTCGGACGACGTGCTGATCACTTCGGCCAAAGGTGCGTCAGAGGCCGTAAACCTGGAAATCCAATTTGCCGATGGCCGAGTGCAGGTTGGGGCAGGAACGGTGCCTGCGCCTACACCCCGCCCAGCCCCGAAACGCGCGGCAAAGAAGGGTGACCCGGATCAAGGCACGCTGTTCTGACGGTCGCGGGTTAAACGCACCAACCCGGCTTAAGATAACGCAGCCCCGGACCTGATCCGGGGCCTCCCGGCGGCAGAGGTCCCGGGTCAGGCCCGGGACGGTGTCGCGATCAAACGCCCACGTCGGGGCCGTAACACACCATTTCCTCGCCGAGATCGTTGGCCTCGTAGAGTTCGGTTGCACCGGGGTCGTTTTCGAACTGCGCGATCAACCCGTTTGGCCCGCGCCGGAAGGTCCAGCATTGCGGGTTCAGGTTGTCTTCGTAGACGAAACAGATCTGGCCTTCGTCGTTTTCGTACCAGATGCCGTCCTGACAGCGCCCGTCCAGAAAGGTCCAGATTACCCGCCGCCCATCCATGTATCGTTCCGCACCATAAGGCGCGCCCTGGGAACCGTAATACAGGGTTTTGCCTTTGGTATAGGCGTCAAACGCGTCAGCTGACAGTGTCTCCGCCATCGCGGGGCGGATGCTCAGCAGGGTGAGGAGAATCAGACAAAGAACTCGCATGCACGGAGTGTGGCAGATCACGACGCGGCGCGCCATGGCGCTGCGCGGCCTGTCGCGCACGTGTGAGAGCGGCGTCTGGATCGGTTCGCCGGGCGCTGGCCGAACTGTGCCAATCCTCGACCAGCGGGTCCATCTGCTGCCGCCAGATCGGGGGCAAAAGCGCGACAAAAGCCATGGCGGGCAAGGATGCTGGCAGAACCGGCATGGTGTCCCGGTTCAACCGAAGTTCAGGGAAGCTGCGGCCCGGATGCATATGGTGGTCCGAATGGCGCGGCGCATTGAGCATCATGGCGGCTGTATAGACCTGCGGCGCGTTCCAGCTGTGACGTTCGGATACCGGCTCCAGCGAACCATCAGCCAGCACGGCACGGCGCAGGCCATAGTGCTGCACGTAGTCGGCCAACAGCAATTGCGCCTGGGCGAAAAGGCACAGAACCACCCACACCGCGATACCTGTCCAACCGGCGAACAACGCGCTGAGGGTCAGGATCACAAGGCTGATCAGGCCATAGCCGATGTAGGGATGCGTGCCCAATCGTTGTGGCGTTGCCGCCTTGGCGCGTTGACGATTCACGGCGCGCAATCCTTCGAGGAAGGAACCGATCCAGGCGCGCGGCCAGAACGCATAGAAGCTTTCCCCGGTGCGGGCGGAATTCGGATCACGGTCGCTGGCGACGTAAACATGATGCACCAGCCGATGTGCGCTGTCGTGGTGGCCAAACAACAGGGCGGAATAGACCGAAGCGCCAAGCCGGCGCGCGCGACGTGACCCCATGTGCACCAGTTCATGCGCATTGGCGTTTGCGACCTGCCCGAAATATGTCCCTGCGGCGAGGAACAGCGCAGCGGCCGCCAGCGGCTGACCGGGCAGCAGGGTCGTGATCCCGATAACGGACACGGGCACCAACGCCAGATGCAGCAGGCCCAGGCCCAGCGTCAGCCCCTTCACCAAATGCGGCGCGGCCCGTTCCGCAGGCGCGCGCAGCCCAGCCCCGTCCAGCAACAACGCCAGAGGCACGCCACCCAATAGCGCGACCGGCGGCCAAATCCCGCCCAGTATGGCCCCTGCCGCGATCAGGATCGCGGGCAGAAGGCTGGCTATGACAAAAAGCACCATCGCGCCTCAGCAAAACAGGTTTCAGGTAGATACTATACCCAATTCGGAAACAAAGTTTGGCCTGATCGTGTCAAATCGGCGTCAGCGCGCCGCCGATGGGAACGGCGAAGGAACGCAAAGCTGCCCGTATGTGTCGCTTTTCGCCTGCTACAGCCGAAGTGGCGCGATATAGAGGAACCCGCAAAACCGGGAGAGTCGCATGGCGCTGGATGATCGCAAGGGCGTTTGGAAATCGGGCAAAGGCAAAGGTCGGCGCACGCCAAAAGGGCGGCAGCTGGACGATCAGGCCTGGGAAGAGGTCCGCGCGCTGTTGGGAGACCGTCCGCGTCGCCGCGACCTGCTGATCGAGTTTCTGCACCTGATCCAGGATGCCTATGGCCAACTGTCCGCTGCGCATCTGCGCGCGCTTGCCGAAGAAATGCGCACTGGTATGGCCGAAGTTTACGAGGTCGCCACGTTCTATGCGCATTTCGACGTGGTGAAAGAGGATGAGACGCCTCCGCCCGCGTTGACGATTCGGGTGTGCGATTCCCTGTCCTGTGAACTGGCAGGGGCGCAGCAGTTGAAAGCGGCGTTGGAGGATGGGCTGGACCCAACCGAAGTGCGTGTGCTGCGTGCGCCCTGCATGGGCCGATGTGACACCGCGCCGGTGCTGGAAATCGGCCACAACCATATCGACCATGCGACGCCGGAAAAGGTGCAGGCCGCCATTGCAGCCGACGACACCCACGCGCATGTGCCGGAGTACGAGACCTACGACGCCTATGTGGCGGCGGGCGGTTATGCGACACTGACCGATCTGCGCGCCAATGGTGATTTCGATACGGTGCAGGACACCTTGTTGTCTTCTGGCCTGCGGGGCCTGGGCGGCGCTGGTTTCCCGTCGGGGCGCAAATGGGGATTTGTCCGCGCTGAGGCTGGGCCGCGCTATCTGGCCGTGAACGGGGACGAAGGTGAACCTGGGACGTTCAAAGATCGCTTTTACCTCGAGCGGCAACCTCATGTTTTCCTTGAAGGTATGCTGATCGCCGCCTGGGCGGTCGAGGCGGAAACCTGCTTCATCTACATGCGCGACGAATACCCGGCGGTGCTGGATATTCTGCGCCGTGAAATCGCCGCACTGGAAGCGGCTGGCGTGGTGGCCGAGGGCTATATCGACCTGCGGCGCGGTGCCGGGGCCTATATCTGCGGTGAAGAAAGCGCGATGATCGAGTCGATCGAAGGCAAGCGTGGCCTGCCGCGCCACCGCCCGCCGTTTGTGGCGCAGGTGGGGATTTTCAATCGCCCGACGCTCGTGAACAACGTGGAAACGCTTTATTGGGTGTGCCGCGTGCTGCGCGAAGGGGGCGAAATCCTGTCCGGCGTGGAAAAGAACGGACGCAAGGGGCTGCGCAGCTTCTCCGTCTCGGGGCGCGTGAAAAATCCGGGTGTGCACCTGCTGCCTGCCGGGTCGACGATGGAAGACATCATCGAAGCTGCGGGCGGGATGCTGGATGGGCACGTGTTCAAGGCGTATCAGCCGGGTGGTCCGTCCGCCGGTTTGCTGCCCGCTTCGCTGGCGGACATTCCGATGGATTTCGACGTATTGCAGGAACACGGCACATTCATCGGTTCTGCGGCCATTGTTGTGCTGTCCGATCAGGACAGGGCGCGTGATGCGGCGCTGAACATGCTGCGGTTCTTTGAAGATGAAAGCTGTGGTCAGTGCACGCCTTGCCGGGTGGGCTGTGAAAAGGCGGTGAAGCTGATGCAGGCCGACACCTGGGACCAGCCGTTGTTGGAAGAACTGTGTCAGGCGATGGCGGATGCGTCCATCTGCGGGCTGGGGCAGGCGGCACCGAACCCGATCCGCCTGACGATGCGGCATTTCGCAGACGAAATCTGATTGTTTCCGTGCGGTGGCGAAAAGCTGCCGCACAACCAGGGCGTGTGTTTCTGATCTTTCCTTTGGCCCGGTGTTCAGGCTATCCCCGCCGAACACGAAACCTTGATCCAGATCGCCGAAGACCCTTGATGACCACCTCTGACACACCGGGTCGACTCGCATGTCGGCCCTGATGGTTGCCGCCGCGATTTGCGCGGTTGGATATCTGGTGGTGTGCGCACGAGCCCCCTCCGAAATACGGTCACTGCTCAAAACAGCTTCGGTCATGCTGCTTGCCGTTGCGGCTGGGCTGGCAGGGGGCGGTGCGTTGCTGGTCGCCGCGCTGGCGCTGTGTGCGCTGGGAGACTGGATGCTGTCGCGCGACGGCGAAGGGGCGTTTATGGCGGGCGTCGGGGCCTTTGCCGCGGGGCACCTTGTCTACGTCGTTTTGTTCATCACGCATCCTGAGGCAAACCCCGCCCGCTGGTCCGAACTGCCCCAACTGCTGTTCATCTTCGGGTTGATCGTTCTGGGGCTGGGCATGGCGTGGCTGCTGATGCCGCGTGCTGGTGATTTGCAGGGGCCGGTGATGGGCTATATTCCGATCATTCTGGCCATGGGGCTGGCGGCATTGGTCCTGCCTCCCGAAGGCGCGTTGCGCTTTGCCTTGCCTGCCGCGCTGTTCTTCATTCTGTCGGACATGGTGCTGGCGTCCGAGAAATTCCTGCTGACCGAGGACCACCCGCTACAATCCGTGACACCCTATGTCATCTGGTCGACTTACTGGCTGGCGCAGTTCGGATTCCTGCTGGCGCTGACCTGAGCGTCGGGTGCCCTTCCAAACCGGGCAATTCCACATTAGGGACGTGGGAGCGAAGGGCGTGCGACCCGCCCGGAACCGGTAAGGCAGGGGATATGGCGTTTTTCGGAAAGCTCAGGGATCGGCTGTTCAAATCTTCCTCGCGTTTGGAGGAAGGGCTGGATGCCATTGTCGAGGATGGGGCAGAGGCGGATGCACCGGCGGAGCCGGAATTGGTTGCGGAGCCTGCGCCGGTTGAGGCGGAGCCGGTTCCCGAGCCAGTTGAATCCGTGGCAGAGCCAGTGCCTGCGACGGACCCCGTGCAGGACAACGCAGTTGAAGACAGCAAACCGGGCCTTCTGGGGCGTATCTTTGGCCGTGCTGCACCTACGGCTGCGCCGCGCCGGGTGCTGGACGATGATATGCTGGAGCAGCTCGAAGAGTTGCTGATTGCCGCCGACATGGGCGTCGACACGGCACTGCGGATCACTGCGAACATGGCCGAAGGCCGGTTTGGCAAACGCCTGTCGACCGAAGAGATCAAGCGCCTGCTGGCCAGTGAAATCGCGCGGGTGATGGAGCCTGTCGCGCGTCCGATGCCGCTCTATCCCAAAACGCCTCAGGTGGTTCTGGTGGTTGGTGTGAACGGGTCGGGCAAGACCACGACCATCGGCAAGCTTGCCAGCCAGTTCCGCGCAGCAGGGAAATCCGTGGTGATCGCAGCGGGGGACACGTTCCGCGCTGCGGCGGTGGAGCAGTTGCAGGTTTGGGGCGACCGGGCAGGTGTGCCTGTGCTGACGGCGGCGCAGGGCACGGACCCGGCGTCACTGGCGTTTGACGCGCTGGCCAAGGCCAAGGCAGACGGGGCTGATCTGTTGCTGATCGATACGGCGGGACGGTTGCAGAACCGCGCGGACCTGATGGAGGAACTGGCCAAGATCGTGCGCGTGCTGCGTAAGCAGGACGAAAGCGCGCCGCACAACACGCTGCTGGTTCTGGATGCAACAACGGGCCAGAACGCGTTGAATCAGGTAGATATTTTCCGCAAGATTGCGGATGTGTCGGGGCTGGTGATGACCAAGCTCGACGGGACGGCCAAGGGTGGGGTGCTGGTTGCGTTGGCGGACAAATTCGGTCTGCCGATCCACGCGATTGGCGTGGGTGAGCAGATTGATGACCTGTCGCCCTTTGATCCCGAGGAATTCGCCGCCGCCCTGACCGGGTTGGACGCGGAGGGGTGATCGGTCCCGCAGCTGCCCTTGTCACAAGGCTGGTCCAATTTGCCAGCGTCCGTGGGGTCAGCGTCCGGTCATGACCGAATGGGTTCTCTCCATCGAAGGGACCGAGGCCGGACACCGCGCCGCGCTTTACCTGGCCCTTGCCGCCGCATTTCTGCACGCGGCCTTTGGCGCGCTGCAAAAGGGGCGGCACGATCCCTGGCTGTCGCGCGGGTCCATCGACCTGTTTTACGGCACGATGGCGATCCCGTTTATCCTGTTTGTCGTGCCCTGGCCCGAACCGCATATGTGGCCGATCTTTGCCGGCGCTTTTGTCATCCATCTGATCTACAAGGTGCTGATGGGGTTCGCCTATTCGCGCGGGGCCTACACGGTGGTTTACCCGGTTGTGCGTGGCATGGGGCCGCTGTTCACGGTCATTGGCGCCTGGCTGATCTTTGAAGAGACGTTCACGCTGGTCCAGTGGTTGGGCGTGGGCGTGCTGCTGGCGGGTATCTTTGGCCTCGCGCTTTACAACTACCGCTACCTTGAAACCGCGCGCGACACGCTGGGGCCAGCGCTGGCCTTTGCGGTCATGACCGGTCTGTTTGTGGCGATTTACACCACCTATGACGCCTATGGCATCCGGGCGACGGCGGACCCGTTTACGTTCCTCTTCTGGTTCTTTTTCATCGACGGGCTGGTTTTGCCCTGGGTCGCGTTGATCCGATGGCGGCGGATGGCGAACCCGCCAGCGCCCGGTCCCCTGCTGTTGCGCGGCGCGGTCGGCGGCCTGATGGCCTATGCCAGTTTCGGGTCCATCATGCTGGCCACACGGCTGGACAAGGTCGGAGAGGCGGCAGTGTTGCGCGAAACCTCGACCGTGTTTGCCGCACTGATCGGCTGGCTGATCCTGCGTGAAACCGTAGGACCACGCCGGATCGCGTTGATGTCGCTTATCGCGCTAGGGGCGGTGATCGTGGAAATGGGGGGCTGAGCCCAGATGTGTAGACCACTGGCGATCTGTACGCATTCAGGGTAAGGGCAAACCGCCCTAGGAGAATCCGAAATGTCCGAGCAGAAAGAAATCAATCCCGCGCTCAAGATGGTCCTGGAACTGGGCCCGACCGTGGCCTTTTTCATTGCCTATCTGCGCATCCGCGACGAAGTCTTTTTGATCGGCGGGACCGAGTATTCCGGGTTCATCATTGCCACGCTGGTGTTCATCCCGTTCCTGTTTCTGGCCATGGGCGTGCTGTGGTACCTGACCGGTGAACTCAGCCGAATGCAGATTTTTACCGCTGTGATGGTGTTGTTCTTTGGCGGGTTGACCGCATGGTTCAATGACGAGCGGTTTTTCAAAATGAAAACCTCCATCGTTTATGGGTTCTTTGCGGCCCTTCTGGGTGTGGGCCTGTTGCAGGGACGGTCCTATCTGGCGTGGATCATGGCGGGCATGATGCCTATGGAAGAAAAGGGATGGATGATCATGACCCGGCGGTTATGCGGCGCCTTTGCCGTGATGGCGGTCGGGAACGAAGTGATCTGGCGCACCATGTCCACGGACATGTGGGTAAAGATCGAAACATTCGGCTTCCCCATCGCGCTGTTCCTGTTCCTGTGGTGGCAGGTCATGGCGCTGCAACCCTACCTGATCGAACCGGGGAAAAAGAAACCGGGGGAGTAACGCGGCGGGCCCACGGGGTTTACCGGGTGCAGCCATCGGCGTAGCGTTTGCAACAGACGCAATGCCCGGAGGTTCCCATGTCCAGACCCGTTCACCTTGTTGGGAGTGTCCCGCTCAGCGATTCCGCCGCCGTGATGCGCACATGTTGCGGGGCATTGGGCGACCGGCTGGCGCGGGTGCCGGACGGGGAAACCGGTATTCGGACAAACTGGATTCAATGGCAGCGTGCGATTCTGGGGGCGCACCCGGCAATTGAACTGGTGGGCGAGGGGACCAATGCGGAAACCGTGATGCCGCGATTTTCGATACGTACGGGGTTCACGGATGACATCGCGTTCGACGATCTCGGCTACAAAACGGCGGCGCTGGAAAGTTACGAAACGTTCAGGCAACTGCGCGCAAACGGCCAGATCGGACAGCAGCGGTTTCAGGTAAGCCTGCCGACCCCACTGGCGGCAATTGCCTGTTATGTGGAGCCTGGATCACAGGAGGCTTTGTTCGCGCCCTATCGCGCGCGTTTGCTGGTGGAACTGACCGCCATTCTGGACGCAATCCCGCATGAGGATCTGGCAATCCAGTGGGATGTGGCCATCGAATTTGCGGTTCTCGAGGGGTTGTTCCCGATCTGGTTCGACGACCCGCTGAACCGGATTGCGGATCAACTGGCCGAATTGGCCGATCTGGTCCCAGCATCGGTCGAGGCGGGCTATCACTTCTGTTACGGCGATGCGGGGAACAAGCATTTCAAGGAACCAGTGGATATGGGCCTGTTGGTTGAATTGGCCAATGCGGTGACAGCGCGTGTTGGGCGGTCCGTGGACTGGGTTCACATGCCGGTGCCGATTGACCGCGATGACGACGCATATTTTCAACCCTTGGCCCGACTGGAAAGGGCCAAGCTGGGCGAGGTCTATCTGGGTCTACTGCACGAACAGGACGGGGTTGAGGGGGCCGGGCGGCGGATGACCACAGCGGATCGTTTCCTGTCGGATTACGGTGTGGCCACCGAATGCGGGCTGGGACGGCGCGCGCCAGAGGCCATTCCGGATATTCTGGGCCTGCACGCGGCCGTCTGACGGGGTAGTCAGGCCTTTTGAGCCATTGGCATCAGACCGGGCAGATTTGGCCTGGCAATCAGGCGGGACCAGCGACCTGAGGGGATTTCTGGCAGGCCACGGCGCAGCAGGTCCAGCGGGAAGCGCTCGGGTTGACGCAGCAGCGTGCGGTAGAGCGGCAGCGCGCCTTGGCGGGTGTAAGAGGACCAATGGCAGACGCGCCGGGCACTTTGCGCCAATGGCTGTCCCAGCCGGTTCAAACACTCTAGCGTCGTGGCACAGTCAATCTGCAAGGTCAGCGCGTTTGGTGCATCCACATGCAGGCCAATGGCCCGGTCTCGCCGCACCGGTGGTGTGATCAGCCATTCATACATTGCCTCGAACACATCGTTTTCGCGGCTGGTGATGTTGATCAACTCGGCCTTTAGCCCGGCAGGGGTGGCCAGCGCCCGCACCACGCGATCATGATAGACCGCGCCGCTCATCGCGATGATGCGCTGGACGGCTCCGGCAGGCAGGTGATGCAACGCCTCTGCACACAACTCCACCCCCATTGAATGCGCCATCAGGTGCACGGGTCGGGCGGGGTTTTGCCGATGCAGTTGGGCCAGCACCTGCGCCAATGCCTGCCCGGCCTCTATTGCGCGCCGTTTGGCAGTCCAAAGCGCGCCACGTGCATGCCAGCCAAACGCGATGGCCAGACCTTCATCCTTGTGCCCGGCGTTGAAGCCCATGTGGCGCGGCCAACTGGGCGATTTGTGGTGTTCCGCATCCGGTTGCAGCGCCAGAATATGCCGATGCGGACAATTATCAGGATCATCCGGCAGGTATTTATACCCATGGATCATGACGATCACCGGTCCGGTGCCCGTGTCCGTCCGCTCCAATGCCGTTCGCCAGGATCCTTGCCCGCGATGCAGGACCGGGTCTGTCCCAATTGCGTTGATCCTGATCATAGGCATCCTGCGACTCCCACAACATGTAGTGGCGCTCTGATGCATGGACCATATGAACGGGGTATGACCGTTTCGTTACATGTCCGTGACGGGGGTTGACGATTTGCGCAACGGGGCGTAGGCCCGGATACAGAAGACGTGGCGATTTGTTACCGGATTGCGGGCCACGAAAAACATCCCGCTAAAAGGTCAGGAGGAAAGGCCCCTTTCGCTTGACCGCGTTGGGGCTTTTTTACGTCCGTGGGGCCGGACTGGAGACTAAACATGAGCGATACCTGGAACAAGGCGACCCGTGCGGTCCATGGCGGTGCCCGTCGCAGCCAGTACGGAGAGGTCAGTGAAGCGCTGTTTCTGACGCAGGGCTTTGTCTATGACAGTGCCGAGGCGGCAGAAGCCCGGTTCATTCAGGCGGGAGATGATGAATTCATCTATGCCCGCTATGGCAACCCGACCGTGCGCATCTTTGAGGAACGCATGGCTGGACTGGAAGGGGCCGAAGACGGCTTTGCCACCGCATCCGGCATGGCGGCTGTGAACGGCGTGTTGTCCGCGATGCTGCGGGCCGGGGATCACGTGGTGTCGGCGCGCGCGCTGTTCGGCTCCTGCCTCTATGTGCTTGAGGATGTGTTGACCCGGTTCGGGGTCGAGGTGACGTTTGTGGACGGCACCGATCTGGATGCCTGGCGCGGAGCGATGCGCCCGGACACCAAAGCGGTGTTCTTTGAAACCGTGTCGAATCCGACGCTGGAAGTCATTGATATTGCGGCGGTGTCCGAGATTGCGCACAGCGTTGGGGCGACTGTCGTGGTCGACAACGTGTTTTCGACGCCGGTCTATTCCAAAGCGATCGAACAGGGCGCGGATGTGGTGGTTTACTCCGCGACCAAACACATAGACGGGCAGGGGCGGACCCTGGGCGGCGTCATTCTGGGCCAGCGCGAGTTCATTCGCAAAACGGTCGAGCCCTACATGAAGCACACGGGCGGTTCCATGTCGCCGTTTACGGCCTGGGTCATGCTCAAAGGTCTGGAAACGCTCAGCCTGCGGGTGAATGCGCAGACCGACAACGCAACGGCCATCGCCGAGGCGTTACAGGGCCATGCTGCTCTGGCGCGGGTGATCTATCCCGGTCATCCCAGCCATGCCCAGCACGACCTGTGCCTGCGTCAGATGGGGCGGGGCGGTACGGTATTCTCCGTTGACCTGAGCGGTGGGAAAGAGGCGGCGTTCCGCTTCCTCAACGCGCTGAAAATCGGCAAGATTTCCAACAACCTTGGGGACGCGAAAACCATTGTGACCCACCCAGCCACCACGACTCACCAACGCCTGACGCCCGAGCAGCGGGCGGCGTTGGGGATCACCGATGGGCTGGTGCGGATTTCCTGCGGGATCGAGGACACCGAGGATCTGATTGCCGATGTGAAGCAGGCGTTGGACACCATTTGACAGATGCAAATGCGGGCCGGACATGCCCAACCCCGGCCTGCAACCAAAACTCGCGGTGAGTTGAGCGGTTGTCACAATTTTCGATGACCCTAGGGAAACAAGGCAAAATTCCGCGCGGCGCAGACTGATCCGCTGTGCCGGTTTCAGCGTATACCTGTTCAAGTTTCGCAATTAAGATGATCATGCCCTACATCGGTGGGGACAACGAGGGAGCGGATCATGAACATTCATCTGCCAGAGATTTCGACAGCACCGGATCGCGACGATGCACGGGATGCCCTGCGCGTCCTGCGCAATTGGGCGCGTAACGCTGAGGCCGAAGATATCGCCGCCCTCGACCCTGCCTTGCGGGCTTTGCTGCCCGGAACAGCGTCCGAAGACTACCCGAATCTCTCGCGTGTCTACCCCGAGGAATTCAAGGTCGACACTGCTTACAAGTCCACTCTGCCGGATCTGCAGAACGGGCCGTCCAGCCTGATCCGGGGGGCACAGCAGCAGATCCAGCATGTTGGTATTTCGAATTTCCGCCTGCCGGTGCGGTTTCATACGCGCGACAATGGCGATTTGACGCTGGAGACCTCGGTCACCGGGACGGTCAGCCTGGAAGCCGACAAGAAGGGCATCAACATGTCCCGGATCATGCGCAGTTTCTACAAACACGCGGAGAAGACGTTCAGTTTCGAGGTGATCGAAGCCGCGCTGGACGATTACATCACCGATCTGGAGAGTTTCGATGCGCGTATCCAGATGCGCTTTTCCTTCCCGATGAAGGTGGAAAGCCTGCGCTCGGGTCTGTCGGGGTTCCAATACTATGACATCGCGCTGGAATTGATCGAACAGGACGGGGTGCGGCGCAAGATCATGCATCTGGACTATGTCTATTCGTCGACTTGCCCCTGTTCTCTGGAACTGAGCGAACATGCGCGCGCCACGCGGGGGCAGTTGGCGACACCCCATTCGCAGCGGTCTGTTGCGCGGATTTCGGTTGAATTGGACCGTGATGCGCAATGCCTGTGGTTCGAGGATCTGATCGACGCCTGCCGCCGTGCGGTGCCGACAGAAACGCAGGTGATGGTGAAACGTGAAGATGAACAGGCCTTTGCCGAGCTGAACGCTGCCAATCCGATTTTCGTCGAGGACGCGGCGCGGCTGTTTTGCGAGCAATTGCAGGCGGATCACCGGATTGGCGATTTCCGTGTAGTGGCCAGCCATCAGGAAAGCCTGCACAGCCACGATGCCGTCAGTGTGCTGACACGCGGCGACACGTTCGCGCAGGCCAGCCTGGATCCACGCCTGTTCAACACGTTGTTCCACGTGGGGTAACCCAAACAGCGAAGAATTGAAATTATCGCCTCTGATCACGTCAGAGGCGATTTTTTGTGCAATGAAACCCACTGACACAAAACAGATTTTCGGATCGCTTGAGGTGACATGCCGCATCGCAGCAATTCACTGCTGCGCTTGCGAGAGAGATGTGGTAACGATGGATCAGTGTTCGCGGAAAGGACTGCAATGTCCAAGTCGCCATCTCTGGAACGACACATGATCCGACAGCATTTGTCGGGGGCCGCGACGTGTTTATCATTCAAAGGAGTCCTTCGATGACCCTCTCGCCCCGGGATCCTGTCAACCTGTCCGCGGCTTTCTATCGTCTGGCCGGGCATGTTGTCGCTGAAAACATGAAATTTGCGGCCACGGTGACGCGCACGTCGATGATGGCACCGTTGACCACCTTGCAGACGCTGAACGCGATGAGTGCGGTTCTGCGTGACGCAACGGTGGAGAGTGAAGCACCGGCCGAGGCGGCCCCGGTTAAGAAAACAGCACCTGCGGCCAAGAAACCGGCTGCAAAGAAGCCAGCGGCTGTGAAGGCCGCCAAACCTGCTCCGGCAGCGAAGTCCGCCGCGACTGAGGTTGAAACTCCCACCAAGCCCGAGGCCACGGTGTCCATGCCCCCGTCCCGCCGCACACCGGCTGCGAAGAAAGCAGTGGAAACTCCGAAGCCTGCTCCACGCAAACCGGCGGCCCGAAAGACTGCCGAGAAACCTGCCCCTGCGAAAGCCGCTGCTGCACCTGCTGCCAGGACGACCGAAGCAAAACCGACCGCCGCGCCAAAGGTGACACCTGTGGCCAAAACTGAACCGGTCGCGAAGGCTGCGGTTGCCAAACCGGCACCCAAAGCCGCCGCGCCGAAAACGGCAGCCAAGCCTGCAGCTGCCAAACCGGCGGCGAAACCTGCCGCGACTGCGAAGCCCGCTGCAGCACCGGATGCGCCGGCCACCCCGTCGCGTCGTCGTCGTGCACCGGCAAAACCGCCTGCGCTGCCCGAAGCAAAGTCCGAGCAGAAAGACAGCTAAGTCACATCGCTGTGGCGGCTTGACTTGAGCCGCCGCACGCGCCAACGCTCGGCGCATGCTGGACCCGCGCCCTGTCGTATATGTCATCGGATTGTTGGTCGCCGTTCTTGGCGCGACCATGCTGTTGCCGATGTTGGTCGACCTGTCCGAGGGCAGGGGAGAATGGCGTGTTTTTGGTGAAAGCGCGCTGATCACGATGTTGATCGGCACGCTCGCGGCGATCAGTTGTCAGAACAGCGTGCGCGAAGGGCTGAGCATCCGGCAGACCTTCCTTCTGACCACGACTGTTTGGGCCATTCTACCCGTATTTGGTGCGATCCCGTTGATGACCGGGGCGACCGAACTGCGGTTTGTCGATGCATTTTTCGAAAGCACCTCGGGTCTGACGACAACGGGCGCCACGGTGATCGAGGGGCTGGACGATCTGCCTGCCGGTATCCTGCTGTGGCGGGGCATTCTGCAATGGTTGGGCGGGATCGGCATCATCGTTTTTGCCATGGTGTTCCTGCCCGAACTGCGGGTTGGCGGCATGCAGATTTTCCGCAGCGAGAGCTTTGACACGTTTGGTAAAATCCTGCCGCGGGCCACTGCCATCGCCAGTCAGATTTCGGTGATTTACGTGGCCATGACTATGGCCTGCGCGCTGGCCTATGCGATGCTGGGCATGGATGTGTTTGACGCAACGGTGCATGCGCTGACCACGATTTCCACCGGCGGGTTTTCCACGCGCGACGCGTCCTTCGGCGCGTTTTCCGGTAACCTGGAATACGTCGCAACCCTGTTCATGATCCTCGCCGCCCTGCCATTTGTGCGCTATGTGCAGATGATCAACGGCCACACCTCCAGCCTGTGGGAAGACGTTCAGACACGCGGGTTTCTAATCACGATTGGTGTGCTGGTCGCTGTTACTACGGTCGTCCTGCTGCAGCTCTTCCCGAACCATTGGGAACAATCCTTGCGCGAGGCGATGTTCAACCTCACTTCGATCATTTCGGGCACCGGTTATGCCAGTGCAGATTATATGCAATGGGGTCCGTTCCTGATCGCGATCTTCTTTTTCATCGGCCTGATTGGTGGCTGCGCGGAATCGGCCGCCTGCTCGGTCAAGATCTTCCGCTACCAACTTCTGCTGGCAGCCATCCGCGCGCAGGTGCAACGCATTCGCTCGCCGCACCGTGTTTTCGTGATCCGCTATGACGGGCGGCGGGTGGATCAGGGGGTGCTGAGCTCGGTGATCTCGTTCTTTTCCTTTTTTATCGTGACGCTGGGTCTGCTCGCTCTGGGCCTCGGCCTAACGGGTCTGGATTTCACCACCTCGGTATCTGGCGCGGCCTCGGCCATTGCGAATATTGGCCCCGGTTTAGGGGACACGATTGGTCCCACCGGTAACTTTTCCTCCCTGAACGATGCGGCCAAATGGATGCTGATCGCGGGGATGCTGATCGGACGGCTGGAGATCCTGACCGTCTTTGCCCTGTTTACCATTCGTTTCTGGAGAGGCTGACCATGGCCACACGACCGCTGGGCGCGCAATTGTCCCATATGCTGAAGGATCGCGGGGTCGATACGATCTTTGGCATTCCGGGGGTGCACAATCAGGAAATGTATCGCGGCATCGAAGAGGCCGGGATCACGCATGTTCTGGCGCGCCACGAACAGGGCGCAGGGTTCATGGCGGATGGCTATGCGCGCGCCACGGGGCGGCCGGGCGTGTGTTACGTGATCACGGGGCCGGGACTGACAAACATCATGACGCCGCTGGGGCAGGCTTATTCCGATAGTGTGCCGGTGCTGGTGATTTCCTCCTGTCTGGATGAAACGGCGGCCCGCAAAGGGCAGCTGCACCAGATGAAAGATCAGCGTGCTGCGGGTGAGACGGTGTGTGACTGGTCCGAAGAGGCCCGGACCGCGCAGGCGGCGTATCAATTGATCGACCGGGCCCTGGTGGAGTTCGAAACCACACGCCCACGTCCCAAGCATGTGCAGGTGCCGATTTCGGTATTGGAGGCGCAGGCAGGGGGACCTTCTGTCAAAGCGCGCAGGGTGACGCAGGGCGCGGGCACTGTTGACGATGCGACGCTCGACCGGATCGCCGCAGACCTGTCGAATGCCGCGAGACCGATAGTCGTGTTCGGTGGCGGGTTGGGCCGGCAATCGCCGGATGGTGCGTCTGCACGAGACATGGAGGCTGCGCGCGCATTCCTGGCCAAAACAGGTGCTGCGTCTTTCACCAGCTACGCCGGGCGCGGTTTGGTGTCGCCGGATTGGCCCCTGCATTTCGGTTCGACCCTCGCGCGGGACACCAGTGCAGAAGTGTTTGCCGCCGCTGATTATGTCCTGGCCATCGGCACGTCGCTGGACGAGGTTGATCTGTGGCGTGCCCATCTGGGGCACAACGCGCCGCTTTTGCGGGTGGACATCGATCCCACCGTCCTGTCGGACGGGCAGGAGGCCGAGATCTGTCTGAACATGCGCGCGACAGATTTCCTGGAAGGTATGAATGACCGCCTGCCAGACCACCAGAACCCGAAATGGAACGCGGAAGAGGTGCGCGCCCGCAAAGCGCAATGGCGGGCCGAAGTCGATGCAGACTATCCCGGCGTATTACGTTTTGCGGACGCCCTGCGTGCCGGTCTGCCGCAGGGCACCATGATCTATTCCGACATGACGCAGTTTGCCTATGCCGCCAAAGAGGTCTGGGACATGGACACCCCAGCCCACTGGCACCACCCAACCGGGTTCGGCACATTGGGTTACGCCTTGCCTGCGGCCATCGGCGGCGCAGTGGCGCGCCCGAACCTGCCCACGCTTGCCATCGCGGGCGACTATGGCTTTCAATACACGCTGAACGAGCTAGGTACCGCCGTCGAATTGGGCCTCAGCCTGCCAATCCTGCTGTGGGACAACGGCAAGCTCGGCGCGATCGAGGCCTCGATGGTTTCGGCCCAAATCGCGCCCAACGCGGTCATCGCCCGCAATCCTGACTTCGCTCTGCTGGCGCAAGCCTATGGTGCGGGTTACGCAGAACCGGCCACCCTCACCGAAATGAATGCCGCTGTAAGCGCTGCCTTCAACGCGGGCCACCCCACGTTGATCCGGGTCACACCACAGATCGCGGACTGACCTTCATTGTTCCCAAAATACTCCGGGGTGAACGGGGGCGCATGCCCCCGGAGGGGCAGCGCCCCTCAACCACCGGGTTCTGACGAAGAAAACCCTGGCCTTAGTCCCAGCAACTTACCAACACCGTCATGTTGGACGCATCGCGAAGCAGGTCATCGGGCGTCGCGATGCCTGTTGCGTCAGCGGCGCTCGCGGCCAGTCCAGCATTGCTCAGCACCTGACCAATGGCCAACCCGTTTGCGGCAAAGCTGACATTGGCAGGCAGTTGCTGCCCATCCTGCGTGCGCGGCAACAGCATGCCCAGAACCGCGCCTCCTGTGTCCAGAACCGGCCCACCGGCATCACCCGGTTCGGCATTCAAGGCCAGTCGCGTCAGTTCTGTTTCGCCCCGCAAACCGGTGACATCCTCCAGCTTGCCAAAGGTCAGCGTTGGCGCGCCCAGCTTGCCTTCGAAGGAATAGCCGGACACGGTCACGTCGGATTTCAGACGCGGTGAGGAGCTGCGGAATTGCGCGACACCTTGCGGGGCAAGGTTCTCGGCAGGGCGCAGAACCGCAATGCCCAGTGCATTGTCCGTGGCAGCCAGTTCCGCGCGATAGGTGTTGTCCAGCGTGATCCGCGTGCAGTTCTGCACAGCCTCGGCAGTGGTCACCACTGTCCCGGCGGTGTCTACAAAGAACCCCGACCGCGACAGGCGCGGTTTGCGCACGGCCAGACCCGAAACCAGATCCACATTCTGCACCGCGTCACCGCCCGCAGCCGGGTCCAGCACGCCGTCCAGACGCTCGAACCCGTCGCGCATGGCGGCCAGAACGCGGGTGCGGCGTTCTTCGTCACCGGCAGGCCAGATCAGGGTGAAGCCTTTGATTTCGCCACCATCCAGTGCCGCTTCGGTATACGAGACAAACCGTGAATTGCGCCCTTCCAGAACGAAACTGCGGTCCTTGCGTTCGCGCGGCCCGTCCAGTGGCACAATCTCCAGCGTCTGCATGATGTCATAAAGGCCAAACAGGGTGCGCTGGTCGCCGGGCTGCGAGATCAGCAACAACCGGATGCCATCGCCCGAGGTGTTGTCATATTGCGCAAACGGGGCCTCGTAGCGGGCAAAACGCACGGCCTTGGTCGGGATCGGCATCTGAATGCCGGCGCGGCTGTCGGCAATGGTGTCCAGCCCAACGCTGATCAACGGCGCATTATACTGGTCCAGCAGAATCTGGCGTTGCACGGTGGTCAGAATACCGGTGACCTCGTACCCGTTGGCCGCCTGCCAGTCGCCCATGGAGCGCCGCGTGCCCGGGCCGAACGCGCCGTCGATGCCGGAGTTGTAGAAACCGGCCCATTGCAGCGCGATTTGCAGGTCTTTGCGTTCCTGCGCGCTCAATTGGCGCTCGCTGCGCCGTGCTTCTGCCGGTGTTTCGTCAGTGGGCTGCGGTTCTGGTTCCGGTGCGGCCTCGGGTTGCGTTGCCGTGGCCTGCTGCGTCGTTTCCGGTTCGACAAGCGTGCCCCGGTTCAGAACATTAGCACCCACCGGGTAGAACTGGTTTCCGTAGGCCCGTGCCTCGGCAATATATGCGTCGTTCGGAATGCGCCCTTCGGAGCGATAAATCTGCAAAACCCGCTGCGCGTCATCGCGCCGGTAGGGTCCCAACGCGATGCCATACCATCCGCCGCCCAGTGAAAACCCGTTTACGTCGGCCAGTTGGTTGCCGAAAAACTGCGACCTTTGGCGGGCGGTTTGCAGGCTTGGATGCGCCTCGACCTGAACAAAAACAATGTCTTCGGACCCGACCTGGGCCTGTGCCATGGACACCATGGCGGTTACCAGAACGGCCAGAGCTGCAATAAATTTTTTCATATGGATCACCTGTTGGAAGGCTATTCGCCCCTTTCCGGTCAGATAAGCAGGAAATCGCCGGAAAAGTGAACCCCCGGACGGGCGAAATGCGCGCGCCGTTGCGCCGTTGACCCGGCGCGGGCAGGGGCATAAGCAGGCCGCGCTGTATCTTGCGTCCAGAGGACCCGCCGATGACCGAAAAATCCACCCCCCGTTCGTTTCAGGAGATCATTCTGAGGCTTCAGGCCTATTGGGGTGCCAAGGGCTGCGCGATCATGCAGCCTTATGACATGGAGGTTGGGGCGGGGACGTTCCATCCGGCGACGACCTTGCGCTCGCTCGGGGATCGGGCATGGGCGGCGGCCTATGTGCAGCCATCGCGCCGTCCGACCGACGGACGCTATGGCGAAAACCCGAACCGGTTGCAGCACTATTACCAGTTTCAGGTGCTGATCAAACCGTCTCCGCCGGATTTGCAGGACCTGTACCTAGGGTCGCTGGAAGCTATCGGCATCGACATGGAGATGCACGACATACGGTTTGTCGAAGACGACTGGGAAAGTCCGACCCTGGGCGCCTGGGGCCTGGGCTGGGAAGTCTGGTGCGACGGAATGGAAGTCAGCCAGTTCACCTATTTCCAACAGGTTGGTGGGCATGATTGCGCACCGGTTTCGGGCGAGCTGACCTATGGGTTGGAGCGTCTGGCCATGTATGTGCTGGGCATCGATCACGTGATGGACATGCCCTACAACGATCCGCAAACGCCCATCGCGCTGACTTATGGCGACGTGTTCAAACAGACCGAAGAGGAATACGCGCGCTGGAATTTCGATGTGGCCAACACCGACGTCCTGCTGCGCCATTTCGAAGAGGCCGAGGCGGAGTGTGCCGCGATCCTGGCACAGCCGCATGACGATCCGAAGACAGGCAAGCGCATCGTGATGGCGCATCCGGCCTATGATCAGTGCATCAAGGCCAGCCACATCTTTAACCTGCTGGACGCGCGCGGTGTGATTTCAGTGACCGAACGGCAGGCCTATATCGGCAGGGTGCGTGCCCTGGCCAAGCAATGCGCGGACGCATTTGTGCAAACCGAAGCTGCCGGGTGGCAGGCGTGATCGAACGCACGTCCAAGCCCGGCCTGAACCGTCTGATGAAGGCGGGGCTGAGCATGGATTATCGGCGCAAAGTGCATCGCGAGATGCGCAATTCGTTTTGCGCAGGGATCGTGATGGGCCTGCGGGCGGTTTTGAACAAGGATGACGTCTGCGTCGATCTGGGGGCGAATGTCGGGGAAATCACCGTACCGCTGGCGGAAACCGGTGCAACGGTCCACGCGTTTGAACCAGACCCAGACATTTTCCAAACGCTGCAAGGCGCATGCGGGTCGTTTGACAACGTTGTCCTGCATCAGGCCGCGGTTGGGGTTGAAGATGGCGAAGCCACGTTTTTCCGCAGTTCCTTGTCAGAAAAGAACCCTGAAAAGGGCGCGACCGGTGGCACGTTGATCGCGTCAAACACGGTGGCGGATGCGGAAAACGCGGTAACGGCGAAGGTTGTGAACGGGGTCGCCTTTGTCGCTGACCTCTTGGAACAACATGGGCGTGTTGCTTTCCTCAAGATGGATATCGAGGGGGCAGAGCTGGACCTGATGGACGGGCTCATCGCGGCAGGCCTGCTGGACCATATCGGGCTGACGGTGGTTGAAACGCATCGTTGGCTGATGCCTGGACAAACCCGCAGGTACAAAGATCTGGAGAAGCTCGCCGCGGATCGGCCGGACCTTAACCTGTTTGCGTACTGGGTATGACCCGCCTGTCTTCAGCCCAGGCCCGGCAGCAGCGCCTTCAGCCCCGTGGCGATCATGTCGATGGCAATTGCGGCCAGAATCATGCCCATCAACCGGCTCATGATCACGCGCGCACTGCCCGACAGCACGCGTCCCAGATCAGCGGCAAACCAGAAGGCAACGGCCAGCATGGCGACCAGCCCGGCAAAGACGAGGCCGAAGGTCAGTTTGTCCGCTGCGCCGCCCGCCTGACCCCAGAACACGATGAGCGTGGTGATCGTGCCGGGGCCAACGATGATCGGGAAGGTCAGCGGGTAGAAGGCAACGGTCGCGGCATCCGGATAAGCCGCCTTTTCCCCGTCACTGCCGTGATGCGTGCTGCTCTCCGTTCCATGCAGCATATTGAGGCCGATCATCAGAACCACCAGACCGCCCGCCACGCGAAAATCATCCACGCTGATTCCGAACAGGGTCAGAACTTGATTACCCGCCACCGCAATGATTGCGCCCATGATCAGCGCATAGATCGCGACCTTCACAGCGATCTGGCGTTGAACGGCTACCGGCGCACCATCCGTCACGCTCAGGAACACCGGCAGATTGCTGATCGGGTTCATGATCGCAAACAGGGCACCAAACAGTTTCACCGCGAAAGCCGGGTCCATCGCACTACTCTCTCTGCTATGGGTCAGGTGGCCCCATCGCTAGCACGGTCGACACAAGACCGGAAAGGAGAGATCGCATGGCACTGACATCTTCGGTCCCGGTGTTCCGGGTGTCTGACTATGACCGCGCGCGGGCCTTCTGGCGGGACGTGCTGGGGTTCACAGTGGTGGAAGAGGCGGGCGAGCCTGTGACCGGGTTCGGCATCTACCGCCGCGACACAGCTCAGGTGTTTCTGGTCGCGTGGGACGGGCCCGAGGCGGCGTATGACCGCTGGCGGGCCTATTTTCACACGGACGATCTGGGTGCGCTACAGGCAGAGCTCGATGCGGTCAAAGCCACCTACAATGGGCCGGTCACAACGGAATACGGCATGAGTGAGATCGAAGTCACGGACCCCGATGGGAACGTGGTCTGTTTTGGGATGGATGCCGGATGAGCGGACGTATCGTAGGGATTTTCATCATGGTGGCAGCACTGGCGGCCGGGGCGGCCCTGTATTACCTGCAAATCTATGGCTTCTATCAGGAAGTCGCGGATACCGATGCGCCCGAGATTCAGTTGGTGAATTTGGCCACCGGTACGCCGGAACCGATCCTTTATGACAATTTCCAAGCCATCGACGCTGAAAGCTCGCCGATCCGCTACCGGGCGTGTTTCACCACCTCGCACGGGCATCCGATGCTGACGGAAACCTACGAACTGCTGGAGGACATCGATCCCAGAAACGCGCCGGGTTGGTTTGATTGCTTCAATGCCGAGGCCATTGCCGCAGATTTGGACAGCGGCGCAGCATTGCTGTTCCTGGGGCAGAAGAACGTACATTTCGGCGTGGACCGTGTTGTTGCCATCCACGAGGATGGGCGTGGTTGGGTCTGGCACGAGCTGAACGATTGCGGTGAAAAGGCTTATGACGGCACTGTTGTGGGCGAGGAATGCCCGGCCCGACCCAAAACGACGGAGTAACGCGTGTCCGCCGTGATCCATATCCCGGATTTCATCACCGTGACCCTTGGGTTCGCGGTGTTCCTGACGGGCGCGCACCTCAATCGTCAATTTGCGGTGCTGCGACAGTTCAACATTCCCGAACCGGTCACAGGCGGGCTGCTTGCGGCGGTTTTCGTGTTGCTGGTCTACATGCTGACCGGGCGCGAGATTTCCTTTGAACTGCAATCGCGTGACTTTTTCCTTGTCCTGTTCTTCGCCGGGATCGGCCTGAATGCGCGGCTGAGCGATCTGATCGCGGGCGGCAAGCCCCTGTTGATCCTGTTGGTGCTGACGCTGGCCACGATCCTGATGCAGAACGTCATTGGTGCGATTGGGGCTGCAATGTTTGGCTATCCGGCACAGGCTGGTGTCCTGTTCGGCTCTGCCGCGTTGATCGGTGGGCACGGCACGGCCATTGCGTGGGCGCCCGAAGTTGAGGCCGCAACCGGTTTGGAAGGCGCGACCGAGCTGGGCGTGGCCGTGGCAACGTTGGGTCTGGTGCTGGCGGCCTTGGTTGGCGGCCCCATCGCCCGCTTCCTGGTGGAGCGCAACAATCTGACACCCGCGCGTCCAGATGCCCCAAGCGCAGTTGGCCTGCCGCACGCGCACGAGGACGAACCGACCGCAACCATCGACCACCTGACGGTCATGCGCGTCCTGCTGAATTTGAACATCGCGATCCTTTTGGGTTTCCTCGCCAGCGAGGCGATCACCGCGATGGGCCTGAAACTGCCTCTGTTTGTGCCTTGCCTGATCATGGGCATCCTGATTGCCAACCTGCGCAGTTGGCTGGCCCCATCCGCACCACCTGTTGCGGGCACGCCGTCGCTCGCCCTGATCTCGGAATTCGCGCTGGGGGCGTTTCTGGCCATGTCGCTGATGAGCCTGCAACTCTGGACCATTGCGGAGCTTGGCATTGCCATTGCGGCCATCCTGACCGCGCAGACACTGTTTGCCGTGGCATTCGTGATTTTCGTCCTGTTCCCGCTGATGGGCCGGGGCTATCGCGCGGCCGTTCTGGCCGCTGGTTTTGGCGGCTTTGCCCTGGGCGCGACCCCCACCGCGATCGCCAACATGACCGCCGTGACAAAGAGATATGGGCCGTCACCGCTGGCCTTTGTCATTTTGCCGCTTGTATCCGCCTTTTTCGTCGATATAGCCAATGCCGTTCTCATCCAGTGGGTGATGAGCTTCTGAAGGACCGACCATGCCCGATCTGTTGATTGAACTCTTCAGCGAGGAAATCCCCGCCCGCATGCAGGCGCGCGCCGCTGAAGACCTGAAAAAACGTATGACCGATGGGCTGGTCGACGCCGGTTTGACCTATGCCGGGGCCGCTGGTTTTGCCACGCCGCGCCGCCTGACGCTGACGGTGCAGGGGGTGAGCGCCGAAAGCCCGTCCGTCGCCGAGGAACGCAAAGGCCCCAAGGCCGACGCACCGGAAAAGGCCATCGCCGGGTTCCTGCGCGCGACGGGCCTGACCCGCGACCAGTTGGAAGAACGCGAGACGCCCAAAGGCCCGGTCCTGTTTGCCATGATCCGCAAAGAGGGACGTCCGGCAGAGGACATTGTGGCCGAGGTGCTGGAACAGGTCATCCGCAACTTTCCCTGGCCGAAATCCATGCGCTGGGGGGCGGGCAGCCTGCGCTGGGTGCGTCCGTTGCATTCGATCCTGTGCCTGCTGACCGATGACGCCGGCGCGCGGGTTGTGCCGCTAGATATTGACGGGGTTGTCTCCGGTGACCGTACACGGGGTCATCGCTTCATGGCGCCGGACCCGTTTTCCGTCACATCTTTCGAGGATTACGAAGCGAAGCTGAAGCGCGCCAATGTGATCCTGAACCCGACCGAGCGAGCCGAACAGATCGAGGCGGCGGCCACAAACCTGGCTTTCGCGGCGGGTTTGGAGATTGTCGAGGATCGCGGGCTTCTGGCCGAAGTGGCCGGGCTGGTTGAATGGCCGGTCGTGCTGATGGGTGAAATCGACGCAGAGTTTCTGGACCTGCCACCCGAGGTGCTTCAAACCTCAATGAAGGAACATCAGAAGTTCTTTTCAGTTCGCAACCCGAAAACCGGCCGTATCGAGCGGTTCGTCACTGTTGCGAACCGCGAAACCACAGACAATGGTGCGACCATTCTGGCTGGCAACCAAAAGGTGCTGTCGGCCCGTCTGGCGGATGCGAAATTCTTCTGGGAAAACGATCTGCGTACCGCGCGAAGTGACATGAAGATCTGGGCGCAAGCGCTTGAAAATGTGACGTTTCACAACAAACTAGGCTCACAGGCCGACCGCATCCGCCGCATCGCTGCCTTAGCGAGCGATCTGGCCCCGGCTTGCGGCGCGGATGCTGATCGCGCGACGGAGGCTGCGGAACTGGCCAAGGCCGACCTGAGTTCCGAAATGGTCTATGAATTCCCGGAACTACAGGGCCTGATGGGCCGCTACTATATCGCCGCCTCAGGCCGCGATGCAGATGTAGCTGCCGTGGCACAGGATCACTACTCGCCGCTCGGCCCCTCGGACGACGTGCCAACTGCACCCCTGTCGGTCACCGTGGCTCTTGCCGACAAGCTGGACACGCTGACAGGATTCTGGGCGATTGACGAAAAACCCACCGGCTCCAAAGATCCTTTTGCGCTGCGGCGGGCCGGGCTGGGCGTGATCCGGCTGGTTCTGGAAAACGACTTGTCGATCAACCTCGACCGATTTGTCGATGCGCAGTTGGTCCGGCATGCAAGCGCAACCGACCCCAGCATTCCGCATGACAAATTGAGCGACCTTTTGCACGAAATCGCGGATCACGGCGTGTTTGGCGCGGCCTTCCAATCCGTTTTGAAACGCGCAGATGACGAGGCTCCGAGCGGTTTCGCCGAACTGGAAAGCGCGATACCCGACACATCCGACAATCTCCTCGCCTTCCTCCACGACCGCCTCAAGGTCTTCCTGCGCGACGAAGGCATCCGGCACGACATCATTGACGCCTGCCTCGCCATGCCCGGCAGCGATGACCTCACGCTGCTGGTCAAACGCGCCCGCGCCCTGAACGCTGGCCTTACCACCGAGGACGGTGAAAACCTGATCCAGGGGTTCCGGCGCGCCAACAATATCCTGAAGCAGGCCGAGGAACAGGATGGCGTCGAATACAGCTTTGGCGCGGACCGCAAATTCGCGGAAACCGACAGTGAACGCGCGCTGTTTGACGCGCTGACGACCGCCGAACCAGCAATTGCCGCAGCTATGGAAGCGCAGGATTTCACCGCAGCCATGCACGACCTTGCCACCCTGCGCGGTCCCATCGACGCATTTTTCGAAGAGGTGCAGGTCAACACGGAAAATGAAACCGTCCGGCGCAACCGCCTGAACCTGCTGCATCAGATCCGCGCCATCTGCCTGCAGGTCGCTGACCTCACCAAAATCGAAGGCTGATCCCTTCATCTTTGTCCAAATACTCTCAGGGGGTATGGGGGATGACATCCCCCATGGCCTGCGTGGCCTGAACGTAAAACAACCTGTGCGCCAGGAGGCGCGCTTTTGGTTCAGGCGCGACACCGGCAGACTTGCGCTGACAATAGACCGGCCTATGCTGCACCGAAACATCAGGTGCCGCAGTGCAGAACAATCCGAACACCACTCTCATCACCGCCAAAGCGCCGGTCACGGCCAAGACACATGGCGGGCGCGCGAAATGTCTGCAACGTCTCGTCCGGCTGGACATGTCCGTGCCGCGCACCGTTGCGCTGTCCTTTGACGCGGTGCACCAGATTGCGCAGGGGCATCTGCCCGATCTCGACGCCATTCTGGCCCAGTTTGACGAAACGGATATCCTGTGCGTGCGCCCGTCCTCCGAGGATCCTGACTGGGGTGGGCCGGGTGCGATCTTGAACATCGGCATGAACGCAGCGCGCCACGCGGAATTGGCCGAAACACTGGGGCCGCGTGCAGCCGATACGCTTTACCTGCGCTTTGTGCAGGCCTATGCGGTCCACGTTGCCCGACTGGACCCCGACGCGTTCGAGGAGATCGACACTTCTGCGCCAGACGCGTTGGACCAGATGCTGCGCGCCTATGAGGACGAGGCGGAAGAGCCGTTCCCCGCCGCCATCCGCACGCAGCTGGCAGGTGTTTTGCGCTCCATGGCCCGCGCCTGGGAAGGCACGTCTGCCCGCCTGTTGCGACAGGCACGGGGGGCACCGCCGGATGCGGGGCTGGGATTGGTCATTCAAAAGATGATCCCGGGGCTGGGGCGTGGAGAATGCGGTTCTGGCGTGTTGCAGCTGGTCAACTCCGCTTCGGGTCTCCAGCAGATCACCGGACGATACCTGAGCCAGAGCCAGGGCCGTGACGCTTTGCAAGCCGGGGGCAAGGCGCTGTTTCTGGAGCGCGACCCACGCGGCGCATCGCTGGAGGAACTCGCACCCGAGGCGTTTGCACGCCTGAAGGAAGACGCGGCGCTGATGCGTGCCCGCCTGCGCGAGGAAATGCAGGTCGAGTTCGTGTTGGAAAACGGCAATGTGCACATTCTGGACGGTGTGCGCGTGCAACGCTCTGCCGCTGCCGCCCTACATATCGCGGTGCGTCTGGCCAAGGACAAGATCATCGCGCCTGCCGAGGCGGTGATGCGAATCGAACCTCGTGCCCTGAATGAACTGCTCCACCATCAGGTCAGCCCGGAGGCCAAGCGTGATGTCGTGGGTACAGGTATCGCGGCCAGCCCAGGCGCTGCCACGGGCCGCCTGGTGTTCAATGCAACCGAAGCGCAGGCCAGCGCCGCCCGTGGGGAGTCTTGTATCCTCGTGCGCCGCGAAACCTCGCCCGAGGACATTCGCGGCATGCATGCCTCCAATGCGGTTCTGACGGAGCGGGGCGGGATGACAAGCCATGCGGCGGTGATCGGGCGCGGCTTGGGTCTGCCCTGCATCGTGGGTGCGTCGTCCATGCGGTTTCAGACGGGCAAGGAGCGCCTGACCTCCCAGGACGGGCGCGTGTTTCGGGCCGGAGATGTTCTGACCATTGACGGGACGTCCGGGCAGATACTGACCGGCGAGCCGGACCTGCTGGAACCGGTGTTGGATGACAGCTTTACCACGTTCATGGCCTGGGCTGACGAACATCGTGACATCGGCATCCGCGCCAACGCGGACACGCCCGCTGACGCACAGACCGCGCGTAATTTCGATGCGCAGGGCATCGGATTGTGCCGGACGGAGCATATGTTTTTCGAACCCGGTCGCCTCACGGTGATGCGTGAGATGATCTTTGCAGAAACCAGCGAGGATCGTGCCACGGTGCTGGACCGTCTGTTGCCGATGCAACGTAACGACTTTGCGCAGCTGTTCCGCATCATGGAAGGCAAACCGGTCTGTATCCGCCTGTTTGACCCACCTTTGCATGAATTCCTTCCGGTCACCCGGTCAGGCCAGCGTGAACTGGCCGAGGCGTTGGACATTCCGCTGAGCGACGTCACCCGCCGCGTCGAAGCGATGGGGGAATACAATCCGATGCTGGGTCTGCGTGGTGTCCGACTGGGCGTGACAGTGCCCGAGATTTACGACATGCAGGCCCGGGCGATTTTCGAAGCCACGATAGAGGCCAGCCGCGATGGTGCGCCTGTGGTGCCGGAAATCATGATCCCGCTGGTCAGCGCAAAGCGTGAGGTGGAACTGGTCAAGGCACGTGTCGATGCCGTGGCTGCAGCGGTCAAATCGGAAAAGAGCCGTGATTTCGACTATCGCCTGGGTGTCATGGTTGAAACACCGCGGGCCTGCCTGCGCGCCGACGACATCGCGCCGCACACCTCGTTTCTGAGTTTTGGCACCAATGACCTGACCCAGATGACATACGGGCTCAGCCGCGACGACGCCGGACGGTTCATGTCGGCCTACGTCCAGCAAGGCGTCTTTCCCGAGGATCCGTTCCACATGCTGGATGTGGAAGGCGTTGGGGAACTGTTGCGGATCGGGGCCGAAAAAGGGCGCCAGACGCAGCCTGATGTGACCTTGTCCATCTGTGGGGAACATGGCGGCAATCCCGAATCAATCGCGTTTTGTCGCGAGGCGGGGTTCGACTATGTCTCGTGCTCGCCGTTCCGGGTTCCGGTGGCGCGTCTTGCCGCAGCCCAGCTGGCAATCGCTCACAAGATGCAGGGCGAAGACACAAAATCCGGCGATATCTTGTATGATTCGTAACGTAACGCCTTGAAAAACGGTTCACAGTTTCGTGCTGGTCGCAAGCCGGAAAAGCCCGCTTGCTGGACCATTCTGACGATTTGAGTTAATCCGGTCGAAATCGCGCCGCATTATGATGCACTGGCGCTGCCCTGGGGGTGATTGATGAAACGTTTTGGAATTGCTTTGGCAATGGTGTTTGCCTGTGTGTCTGCGCCCGCCATGTCGACCGAATTTGACGATGGCAAACTGATTGCGCGTGGCGACGGGATCACATTTGGCAAGAGTGATGGGACTACCTCCGGAAAGGGTGTTTCGTTCAAGAACATGCTGAGCCGGATCAAGACCGGCAAGCCGCCGCAGGCGAGTGATGTGCAGTATACGTTCCAGTGGATCGACGCACAGCCGATGCCGACCGGCGATGCAGAATTCAAGTGCCTGGCCGAGGCGTTGTATTTCGAGGCGCGTGGTGAAACCGTGCGCGGCCAGTTTGCCGTGGCTGAGGTGATTGTGAACCGTGCCCGCAGCAGCCTGTTCCCCGACACGGTTTGCGGCGTGATCTCGCAAGGCAACACCGGGCGGCGGTATCAGTGCCAGTTCACTTACAAGTGTGACGGCTACAAGGATGTGATTGCCGAGAAGGGCGCCTATGCCCGTGTGTCCAAAGTGGCGCGCGCAGTGCTGGATGGCCATTCGGGCAACCTGACGGACGGTGCCACCTACTATCACACCAACGCCGTGCGCCCGTCCTGGAGCCGCCGGTTCACGCGCACGACGGCCATCGGTGTACACTATTTCTACCGTCGCCACGATCAGCGCGTCAGCACCGAATAATCCTTCATCATCGCGCAGGTGACGCAGAAACGCGCTGGCAGGACGGGTTTGGACCGATTATGGAGGGCGCGCGCGTCTAAACAGGGCGCGTAAGCTATCTGTATGGAACGCGACGCTCATGTCTTCTGAAATCCGTCTTGCATTCGCGCACCCGTCTGAACGAGCCGAGGCTACGGCCCGAATTGGTCCACTTGATCGCATTTCCGTCCGCGACCACGTGGTCGAGGTGG
>JBFOMB010000045.1:0-9691 GCA_040830545.1 Paracoccaceae bacterium
CCCCAGAAAATCCACATAAAACTCGCGCGCTTTCACAGCGTCAAAGCTTCGTAGAATCGGAATCGGCGGGTAGAACGAGGTGGTCATGACCGCACCTTAGGTTGACCATGCACCCCTGTCATCTGTCATGTCCGGGCATGTTTCCGCCGTCGGCGCAGGCGTGCCTATTCGGCGGCCACCGCGTATTCAACCTGATCGACACCGTGCGCCTTCAACAGCCGCGAAATGCCGCGCTGAAACGCGGATTCGTCAAAACGTGCCGCGTGATCCACGATTGCTGACGCGTCCAGACGATCGAGCCCTTCAGACTCGAATTGCTGCACGGCATTGACCAGCCCCTCGACGCTCGGATCGTCATAGAGCAGCCCGGTTTTGCCATGCACAACTGTGTCCAGCGCTCCGCCTCGGCCATAAGCGATAACCGGACGACCCGAGGCCATCGCTTCCACCGGGACAATGCCGAAATCTTCCTCGCCGGGATAAATCAGCGCTTTACAGGCCGCGAAGTACTTGCGCAGCTTGTCAAAACTGACGGGACCAAGGAAGCGGATGTTCTTGTTCGCGACTTTGGCCAGTGCGCGTTCGGTTTTGCCTGGCCCACCGATCACAACCAACGGCTTGTCCAGTTGATTGAACGCCTCAATCGCAACATCGGGCCGCTTATATGGCGCAAGCTCGCCGGCCCAAAGGTAGAATTCACCGCGATCCTCGGCGTTCACCGGTCCGAAGTCCTCGACTGCGACGGGGGGATGCACAACGTCAGCATCGCGGCGCCAGTATTTTTCGATCCGGCCTGCGACGTGGTGGGAATTGGCGGCAAACCCATCGACACGGGCCGCGCTGACCACATCCCAGGTGCGCAACTCATGTGCCATTTTCGGCATCATGCGCCGCGCCACCATTCCAGCCGTATCACGGTACACGTGATATTGATCCCAGATGTAGCGCATGGGGGAATGGCAATAGCACAGGTGTAATGCGTCTGGCGGCGCGATCACGCCCTTGGCCGGTCCCGCTTCAGATGAAATGACCAGGTCAAACCCACTCAGATCGACCTCTTCCAACGCGCGGGGCATCAAAGGCAGGTATTTCTGATACATCCGCGACGCCATGGGCAAGCGCCCGATGGAGGTTTCATGCACCTTGTGCCGACGGATCGTTGGTGAAACCTTTTTCGGCACATAGACATGGGTGAAAATCTCGGCTTCTGGGAACATCCGGCAGAGCGATTCCAGCACCTTTTCACCGCCGCGCATGCCAACCAGCCAATAATGAATCAACGCCACCCGCATCTTCGCACCAGACCGGGTCAGCCCGGGCAGCCCCACAGGACGGGAAACCTTGGGCGTGTTTGAAATATCATGAAGCATAGGTGTACCCTTCGGCGTAGGGATCCGGGCTTTTCCGGGCATCCATCTTGTTCAAAACCAGACCAGTAATCGTCAAACCGGCTTTCGCCATTTGTGTCAGCCCGTCCTGAACGGCGCTGCGCGGGGTGTCGTCTGCGGCGACAAGGAAAATACGAGTATCAACGGCTTCGGACACGATCATGGTGTCGGACACCGCCAGCATGGCGGGCGCGTCCACGATCACCAGGTCGTAGACCCGCGTCAGTTCGGAAAAGAGCGGACGCAACCAGGACGAGGCGAGTTCATCCGCAGCTTCGGGCCGGGGACCGCGCGCGCCAATCACGTCAAACCCGCCTTCCTCGGAGCGATAAATCACATCCGGCAACTCGGCCTTGCCATCTATGAAGTCCACGAAATCTTCGGGCATGGCGAGGCCCAGCGCCTGTTGCAGGCGTGGACGACGGAGGTCGCAATCCACGATAATTGTGGATTTGCCTGCCATCGCGGCCATTTGCGCCAATGCAAGGCCGGTGGTTGTCTTACCTTCGCCGGGAGCCGAGGAAATAAGCATGACGCTTTGCGATTGTTCCTCGCCGTGACGCATCAGGATCGAGGTACGCAACTGGCGGATACGTTCAGCAAAGCGGCTGTAGGGATCGGCCCGCAGGTCGGCCAAAGCGGCGCGCGCGTCCTGCCATTTGGCCAGAGGCAGTGACGACAGGACCGGATAGTCGCTGTCCTGTTCCAGTTCCCGCGTCGTGCGATAGGTCTGCGCGGTCATTTCGTTGAAGAACACCCAGATGACCATGAAAGTACCGCCAACAAACACGCCCAATACCGCCAGCATCTTGGTTTTGGGCGAGGTCGGCTTGCGTGGAACCAGCGCGTGTTCCAACAGCTTGGCGTCAGCCTGCTGCAACTGGCGCTGCGTGCGCGCCTCGGTCGTGCGGGTCAACAGCGCCTCGTAGGTGCTGCGCGCAGCGGCGGCCTCACGTTCCAACTGACGCAGGCCCAGACGGTTCTGCGAAATCTGGACGATCCGTTCCTGCAGCTCTGCAATGCTTTCGCTCAGGCTGTCCTCGCGGATGCGGGCAATTTCCAGTTCGCTCTGGCGTTGAGCCAGCACGTTGGTCACCTCGACCCGCATTGCGATGGCGATGTCCGATAGTTCCTGGCGGATCGCTACGCGACGTTCCTGATTCTCGTCATAGGTCCGCGCCCAAACGGCATCCTGCTGGCGCAGTTCCAGCGCCTGCGCTCGAAGGTTCTGCAGGGCGGGCGTGTCGACAATCAGCGAAGCGGCTTCCATACCCTGCGTGTCGATCACCTGGCGCAACTGTTCCAGCCGCGCCTCGGCTTCTACTCGGGCCGCTCGCGCTTCGATCAATTGACCGGTCAGGTTGGCCAACTGCTGGGACGCGTTGTCCAGCGTGCCACCATCCATGATCAGGCTTTCTGCCTGAAACTGGCCCACGGCGGCTTCGGCAGCTTCAACTTCGCTGCGCAGAACGGCCAGACGCTCTTCCAGCCAACCGGTGGCCTGTTCGACCGCCTGCTGACGTGAATCAAGCTGCGAGTCGATGTAAGTCTGCGCCACTGTATTCGCGATACGTGCGGCCACTGCCGGGTCTTCGGATTGAACCTTGATTGTCATCACGTAGGATGACGGTTCACCGACCACTTTCAGCATGCTGCGGATCGTTCCAGCCAGACGGCGGGTTCGGCGCGCGGCCTTTTCCGCCTCGCTGAGTTGCACGGTTTCTTCTGTACCACCCAGGGCGGACGTCACCGTGGATTTCACGCGCGAAATGAGTGACTTGGGCTTCAACGCCGGGTCGATCCGGTCCTGAAACGCAGGATCGAGATTGCCCACCACAGCCTCCAGCAGAAGGTTGGACCGCAACACTGCCAATTCCCCGTTTACAACGGGCTCGGACGCGTCGAGGTCTGCCAGCAACTGATTGCCAGTCACGATCTGCGCCTTGCGCGGGTCCAGCATGACCTTGGCATAGGCCGTATAGGTGGATGTCATCAGGCTGGTCAGCAGAAACACCAAAATCCCCGTGGCCAGTGCAGCACCGACGATCCGAAGCCGCGCCTTCCACAATGTCCGCATCAACCCACGGACATCCACCGCATCGGCATCTGCCTGACGCGCCACAGGCAAGGCCCGCGCGGCAAGTGTCTCAAAAGGGGCAATTCTGCTGTTCATGCCTGTCCTCGACTTTGACCGGCCGAACCGTCCCTGACACGTGTGTCACGCCATTTGCACAGGGGGATTTGACCATGTCCGCATGTCGGCAAGCGTAACGGAATGTGTCAAATCCACGGCGCAAAGCGGGCATTTCAGTTCTGAAAGGCGAAACAATGCAAAACGGCCCGCGGTATTGTTCGGCAGGTTGCGGTCATTCCCGCCTGCGGTTTGATTTACGATTCGAAGCCTGCGTTTCTGCAATCCAATCAGCGCGGATTCGGGACGTGCCCCCACGCCGCGCATCCGCTTAACACTGGGACCGGATACCGACAGACATGCAAATCGTCCCCAGCACCATTGTGGCCCTTATTGCTATCGCCATCCTGTTCCGGCAGGGCCCACGTCAGGGATTCTGGGCATTTCTGGCGTTGACTCCGATGGGGGCCGCAGCGGCATTTAATCTACCTGCGGTGGGTGGCGCTTCCATTCTGCTGATGCAGCTGGGCGTCATGGTGGTGTTTGCCATGGTGTGCCTGGTCCACGGCGGTCTGGATCGGCTGGCGGGGTCAATGCGTCCAGGTCAAACCGGGTTCTGGGTCGCGCTGGTACTGGTCTATTGCGTTTTCTCCGCGCTTTTTGCCGCGCGCGTGTTTCAGGGCCAGACCGAGGTCTTCAGCCTTGCCCGCAGCGTCAACAAGACCGGCATCGTGTCGGTCCCCTTGCGGGCAACCACAGGTAACATCACGCAGCTGTTCGCGCTGGTACTGGCCATCTTCTCTTTCTTCGCCTTTGCGACCCTTTTCCGCGTGAACCCGGACCGCCATGCCGCAATGAAAGCCATGGCTGCCGTGACCATCGTACATGTCGGACTGGGCTGGCTCGACGTGCTGAGCCACGCGGTTGGCGCGCCGCAATTCCTGGATTTCCTGCAAACCGCCAATTACGCCATCCTCGACACGCACCGCATGATCGGGATCAAGCGGATGGTCGGAGGCTTTTCCGAGTCCTCGGCCTTTGGCGCCTTTTCGGTAGGGCTGTTCGCCTTCTGGCTGGTCCTGTGGCTATCCGGCCCCACGCAACCGTGGCAACGCTTGTTGCTGGTGCTTTCGCTGATTGCGGTGCTTCGGTCGACCTCTTCCGGGGGATACGTCTCGCTCGTCATCTTCCTGTTACTCACGGGTGGTTGGCTTTTGGCGCGCAATCTGCGGGACACGATGGATCGGCGCGTGCTACTGGTCTGCCTGATGCTTGTGATCGGTATGTGGATCTGCGCGCTGGCGATCTTTGGTGCCTATCATTTCTCCAGCGGGTTCAGCGCGTTTATCGACCGGTCCCTGCTGACCAAGCTTGAATCGAGTTCCGGGATCGAGCGGATGAGTTGGAATGCGCAGGCGTTCAAGAACTTCGTCGACACAGGGCTGATGGGGGCGGGGCTGGGCAGTGTGAGGGCGTCGAACTGGCTGATCGCAACGCTTGGCAGTCTGGGACTGCCGGGCACGTTCCTGTGCCTTGGCGTGATCGTGTCCGTATGGCGCACGGGACGCACCGTGCAGGACCCGATGATGCGCGCCCTGATCACATCACTCAAAGCGGCATGCCTGGGTCTGTTCCTGAACGATCTCTTGTCTGCGCCGTCACCCGTACCCAGCGTGTTCATGTTGACGTTGGTCGGCACGATTGTGGGCCTCGCCCGCGGGTACGAGTTACAGAACGCCGTGCCCGACCCACGCCGTGCTCTTCGCACATCGCTCAGAACTCTACCCGTGGCTGCCGAATGACCCGAACCAGATTGATCTTGCACACGGCACTGGCCCTTTGCCTGTTGCCCGGTGAGTTGCCGGCCCAACAGGCCGTGACCCCACCCACCCTTGGAGTCGCGACAAATTTCGGTCAGGGCTGGAAGCCGGACATGATGCAGGCGGCGCGGGACATGCCCGTCACAGATTTCCGCGATGCGGTCTATTGGAGCGACATCGAGCAATCTGACGGCAGCTATGTCTATGACCGGATGGAGGAAACCTGGCCCGATCTGCTGCCCGATTTTGGCGCGGGTATGAGCCTGACTGTCAACAACGGCCACCCGTATTGGGACGACTGGAACACACCGGTTGAACCGGACGCCGTCGCGGCCTTCGCCAATTTCGCAGCAGAGGCCGTGCAACGCTTCCCGGCCATCCATTCGGTTGAGGTCGGGAACGAGATGAACAGCGCCACCTTTGTGGCCGGACCGGGCTGGGATACGGATCTGGCGACACGCGCGGTATCCTACACGGCGCTGCTGGCAGAAACTGCGCAGGCGGTGAAGGCGGCGCGGCCCGAAGTGCGCATTTTGGGCGGGGCAGCCCATTCAGTGTCGCTGACTTGGCTAGGTGCATTGTTCGAGGCAGGTGCCGGGGAGCACATGGACGCGGTTGTCGTGCATCCCTATGGCGTTGAGCCCGAACACCTGGGCGCGCAACTGTCGCTGATGCGGCAACTGCCCGGCGCGGAAACACTGCCCATCGAGATCACAGAGTTTGGTCACACCGATCCCGACATCGCGCCTTACTACCTGCTAAAGAGCTATTGCCAGATGGCCCTGTCCGGTGTGACGCGGGTGATCTGGTATCCGCTGAACCCGCGCGGTGACGGGTTGGTGCCGCTCGTTGAAAAAAGCGGCGCGATCACACCGGTTGGCAAAACCTACCTGATGCTGGAGGAGTTGGCGCAAGATGGGGACATCACCCCGTTTCGTCCCGATCCGTTCACCTATGGCTGTCAGTTCGGCAAACGCCACCTGATCCTGTGGGGCGAGCCGCGCGACATGGCGCTGGCGGCTGGCGTACAGGTCCGATCCGCCGACGCCCGGACCATGGCCCCCGGCAAGGCGCGGATGACGGCTGAACACCCTGTGGTGCTGAGCCACGCTGACGATGTCCTGGACGCCATCTCGCTTGGTCCGCAGCGGATCATCGCGGACAGCGTGCATCAGTTTGCGTTTGACGGCGTTGGCGATCCGTTTGACCGTCTGGTGGCCTCGGCCCGCGACACCGCCCCGTTTGAGATACGCCCGGGGCAGGAAAAAAACGGCGCGCCTTGGTCACCCTACCTGGGGTCGGGTTGGGATGGCGTGCTGCGCGCGGGTCCGGATTGGGTCCTGCCCTCGGCCCCGTCTGCCGGGCCGCTGGGCGTGCTGTACCGCTATGTCCCACCACAACGGATGAACGCTGAGGTGACGGTCGACATTGCCCCGTCCGAGCGTAGCGAAGATGGCGTGGACCTGACCATCACTGCGGGCGGGGTTGAGGTTTTTGCAGACCGCATCACCGGCCCAACTCAGATCGGCCCCCTGCCCGTGAAACTGCGCAAACGTCGCCCGCTGGAGGTGCGCGTAGGCCCCGGTGAGACCTCGCGCGGAGATTTCACCCGGCTGAAGGTGACATTGCGCCAGCCGAACGAGTCAGATTCGTGACAACATCTGCGCGACCGATGCCAGCGTTTCCTGCTGCACCCGGCTGAGCGTTGCGGCATCCACGCCCCGGTCCAGTGCAGCTTCCACCGTGTCGACAACTTGCGACGGCGTGACATCCTGCGCGCCAAGGAACCCGTGTGTGGCCTCGACCGAGGTAAAGAAGCTCTCCAGTTTGCGATCCCAGCCCAACCCAACAATGGGCAAGCCGTAGGAATAGGCCACAATGCAGGCATGCATCCGGTGCGCGATCACCGCGCGGCTGGATCGGATGATATGGGCCAATTCGGTCGGCGTGGCGGGCGGCGTCGCGACCTGCAAGTGGCCCTCAGCTACCAAAGGCGCGACCTCCGGCATCGCGGCGACTTGCGACAAGGCATCCCGATCTTCCGCCGCACCATTGCAGAACAGGCGGACGGAGTTCCCCCGCCCGCACAGATCGCGGGTTAGCGCCGCGAAAAACGCAAGGCCCCGCTCAGCGACGCCCGCAACAGCGCTGTCCGAGTGATACTTCAACAAATGCGGTGCGGTGATGCAGAGGGCGATGTGATCCGTCTGCTCCGGCGCAGGCCCATAACACCCCGCTGCCAGCAACCCCGGATCACGGGCCAGAAGCGGGGCAGGCCCCCTGCCCCCCGTCTGGCGCACCCAGTGGTCGATCGACAACCCATCGCGCAGACCCACGGCCCTCAAATCGCCGTCAAAGACGCGATGAAACAGCTCCGTCCCCCGATGCGACCAGTTGCCGGAAACGCCTGCAGCATGGATCACCGCCGGTGTGCCTGTTTGCTGCAACAGCTTCGCCACCCGCGCGATCTTGGAACAGAAATTCAGGTCCGCGTCGGAAAAAATTTGCCCGCCGCCGATGACGGCCAGGTCCGCGCCGTCCAACGCCGCGTGCCAATCGGGCTCAACCGCGTCCAGCATCCGGTTCAGTCGCGTTTCAACCAGCCGCCCGCGCGGCCCTGCGGGCAACATCCCCAACAGCCGCAAAATCATCGCCCGATTGCGCACCGTCACATCGCCAAATCCGCCACGCCCCGAAATGTCGACCGTCTGATAGGTGGCATCCGGCTGACACATCCGTACGGCATGGCCCAGCGTTTCGGAAATGATGCCGTCCCCGACATTCGGGCTGTAGTGAAGTCCGAATTGCACGATTTTCACGATTTGCCCTGCCTTTGCCGTCTTGCGCGACCGCCTCAAACCTGCCGCGTTTCCGGTATAAGGGATCAAAGCAGTGCGGGGAACGGGGCAAAACATGAGTTTGGACCGAGTGGTGGTCATCAATGATCTGAGCCAGGCCAAGGGCGGCGCGACGGGGCTGGCCCTGTTGTCCGCGCGCGCGTTGGGACAGGCCGATCTGGATGTGACCTATGTCTGTGGCGATGCGGGCCACGAGGACGCCACGGGTGACGCGCAGGTTGTGGCTGCTGGCAGCGCGGGGCTTTTGCAGCGCGGCCGGGTCAGCGCGCTGACCTCGGGCATCTACAACTCGGCCACACGCGACATGCTGCGCGATGTGATCGCACGCACGGATACGCCCGGCACGGTCTATCACGTGCACGGTTGGGCGCAGATCCTGTCGCCGTCGATCTTTGATGCACTGGCCCCGGTGGCTGCACGCACGCTGATCCATGCCCATGACATGTTTCTGGCCTGCCCCAACGGGGTCTACATGGACTATCCCCATAACGAGGTTTGTGACCGCGTCCCGCTGAGCGCCGCATGCCTGCTGACCCATTGTGACAAACGCAGCCGCTTGCACAAAACATGGCGCGTATTTCGGCAGCGGGCCTTGCGGCGCGCATTGCGTCAGGACCTGCCCTGGGGCGGAATCATCCCGATCCACCCGGATATGATCCCCCGGCTAATGCGGGCAGGCTACGAACACGAGTTGTTCCATGTGATCCGCAATCCTGCCGCACCGTTTTCCACCACCCGGATCGAGGCCGAAAACAACACGCGCTTCGCCTATGTGGGCCGGTTGGAGCGGGACAAGGGCGCGCTGGACTTCGCCCGCGCGGTGACGCGTGTCGGCGTGCCTGCGGTTCTGGTCGGGGACGGCGTGCTGCGGGCAGAGATCGAACGCGACTTCCCCCATATCCCCATCACCGGCTGGCAGGATCGCGACGCCATTGGCACCCATTTGCAGGACGCCCGCGCGCTGGTCATGCCTTCGCGTCACCCCGAACCCTTCGCATTGGTCCTGCCCGAAGCAATCCTGAGCGGCCTGCCCGTCGCGGTCGCGGAAACCGCTCTAATGGCGCGGGAAATTGCAGAAGGCGGTTTTGGTCAGTCGTTCAACCTGTTTGATCCCAATTCCTTTGACGCGGCCCTGTGCACGTTGCGCGACATGTCCCCAGAACAAACGGAGGAGATGAGCCGTCGCGGACATGCAGCGGTGGGTCAACTGGCCCACTCCACGCACAGTTGGGCCGACGCGCTGATCGAGCGGTATCGGGAACTTGTCTGAGTTACAGTGACAACACCCGTTCCGGATCAGAGCGGCGCAGCAGGATGTCCCGGATCGCCAGTAGGTTGCCGATCAACCGACCCCGATAGTCCGCCCATGCCACGGGGCGCAACGTGCCCCTCAGGTTTGATGCCATGTTGCGCAGCATAAGGTCTCGCGCGCGTTTGCGACCAATTGTGCCTTTGCCAATCAGGTAGACCGGGTTGGCAATCTGCGAATATCCC
>JBFOMB010000046.1:0-44859 GCA_040830545.1 Paracoccaceae bacterium
CAGGTGGTGGCGAGGTGTGTAGGGTTTCCCATGTCTACTCACCAGTCCGTTGCACTGGTGTGTGAACAGACGCTGAATACGCGCGGGCCAGGTAAAGGGCCAGAACAGAGTGCGCGCATCCACTGTGAGAGGAGGCGCGTGGCTAAGCACGCCAGATCAAGCAGGCGCGTTAGGCGTCACGAGCAGCTCCACCCGGCGGTTCTGAGCCATACCTTCGGGCGTCAGGTTTGATGCCTTCGGGTCGCTTTCCCCACGGCCATAGCTGGCAATGCGCGGGGCCGCGACACCGCCCGCCTGCAGGATGTTGGACACCGATTGCGCGCGCCGTTCCGACAGACCCTGATTGTAGTTCGCATCGCCCTGGCTGTCGGTATGGCCGATCACCTGAACGGTGCTGTCAGGGTACTGGTTCAGGCTGGCCGCAACCTTGTTCAGTTCCGCATGCAGGTTGCCGCGCACGATGTCACTGTCGGTATCAAACGTGATATCCTCGGGCAAAGTCACGACCAGCTGGCTGCCGGTGTTTTCGACCGAAATGTCGTCATCCAGCGCCGCGCGCATTTCCGCTGCCTGCCGGTCCAGAATGTTGCCCGCAATACCGCCCGCTGCCGCGCCGACAATGGCCCCGGCCACTGCGCCACTCGTCCGGCTGCCGCTGCCTGCGATCGCTGACCCGGCGGCTGCACCGACCAATGCGCCAATGCCCAGCCCCGCGTTTGTGTGTGCCGTTTCACCGTCCAGCGACAGGGATGCCGGGTCAGTACAGGCTGTGAGTGTCATGGAAAGGCCGACCGCCACGGCCAGCGTGATTTTCGTGGTTTTCATTGTTTTGCCTTTGCTCAAGTCCCGTCTCTGCGGGTGCCTCTGGCGGTATCATACAGCAATCAGGCAGGAATGTCCCAGCTAAAGCGTTCAACGAACAGGTTGCGGGCAGTTGTTCGCAAAGCGCGACAGTAGGTGTCTGCAGCTAAGGAATTGCGCGGAACAAGGCCGAAGGCCGCCTCTCACACATTGCTGGGGCAATGTGTTGTCGGCAGGCGTTTGCATTGCAAACGCCGTGAGACGCGCATCGACGGGCCGCCCCTAGGCACGGCGATATGGCTAGCGTTATTGCGATACAACGACGTCGTACGGAAGCCGTGGGAATAAAGTGAAACACTGCATGGTCGGATCGCCGCACCACGGCCCGTCGATGCGCGGCTGACCGTGATTAAAAAATGCCCCAAGTCCACCCCGCCTTCGGCAGGTTTACGCCACCCCGCGATCCGCGTCGCCCTCAAGTCGCGCCGCTTCGTAGGCCAGCATGGCGCGTTTCACCGGCAGGCCCCAGTGATACCCGCCCAGCCCGCCGGATTTGCGCAGCGCCCTGTGGCAGGGGATCAGCCAGCTGATCGGGTTGCGCCCCACAGCCGTGCCAACCGCGCGCACGGCCTTGGGTTTGCCAATCGCACCGGCAATTTCCGAATAGGACGTCACGTGCCCCGAGGGGATCGACAACAACGCTTCCCACACCTTGATCTGAAAGGGCGCGCCAATCAGGAACAGCGGCGTTTCGGTGAGCGACCCGTCCGAGCCAAACGCCGACAGCGCCCAGGGGCGCAGGCGCATCGGGTCCTCGGAATAGGTTGCCTTTGGCCAGCGGCTGATCAGGTCCTGCATCGTGGCCTCTGCCGTGCTTTCTGCCGCAAATCCGATGCCGCAGATACCGCGATCTGTGCCCATGACCAGTGCCGGACCAAAGGGGCTTTCGAACCAACCCCAATAGATTTCCAACCCGGCCCCACCGCGTGCGAAATCACCGGGGCTCATCGCTTCCCAACGCAGGAACAGGTCGTGCAGCCGTCCACTGCCGCTCAGCCCCGCGGCATAAGCAGCCTCCAATGTCGTGAACCGTTCGCGCAGCAATGCCTTGGCATGGCCCAGTGTCAGGTATTGCTGAAACCGCTTGGGGCTGACTCCGGCCCAGGCGCTGAACAGGCGCTGGAAATGCGCCGGGCTCATGTCCATGGCGCGGGCCAGTTCCTCCAGGCTATGCGCTTCACCGCCCTGATCTATCAGGTCGATGGCCCGGCGCATGACGTTGTAGTGGTAGCCGCTTTCGGTGGTCTGAACGTTCATCGGTCTGATCCTCTGTCTTGCTCAGCCTACCTAGGCCGGGCCGATACGCCAAGCGACCCGGATTTTGCGGAAAGGTTGCAAGAGGGACGAGAACAACTGTTGCATGGCTTTCGGTAACTCAAACACGCTTCTAGCCGCTTGCCTCCTCTCCCCCATCCGTGCATTACCCCTGCGATGGCCAAGCAACTCGACTACCACACGATCCGCGCGATCTTTGAGCGTTTTGAACAGCGCGAGCCCGAGCCCAAGGGCGAGCTGGAGCATGTGAACGTCTATACTCTGGTCGTGGCCGTTGCCCTGTCGGCGCAGGCCACGGATTCAGGTGTGAACAAGGCGACGCGCGAGCTGTTCAAGATCGCGGATACGCCGCAGAAAATGCTCGATCTGGGCGAAGAGAAGCTGATCGAACATATCAAGACCATCGGCCTTTATCGCAACAAGGCCAAGAACGTGATCAAACTGTCGCGCATCCTGGTCGACGACTACGGGGGCGAGGTTCCGAATTCCCGCGCCGCGCTGCAATCCCTGCCTGGCGTAGGTCGCAAAACCGCAAACGTGGTGCTGAACATGTGGTGGCGACAGCCCGCACAGGCGGTGGACACGCATATCTATCGCGTCGGCAACCGCACCGGCATTGCGCCGGGCAAGGATGTGGATGCGGTCGAACGCGCCATCGAAGACAATATTCCCGCTGACTATCAGTTACACGCGCATCACTGGATGATCCTGCATGGCCGCTACCATTGCAAGGCTCGCAAACCGATGTGCCCCACCTGCCTGATCGCAGATCTCTGCCCCTACGAGGACAAAACAGTATGAAAACCTATGACCTGGTTGGCATCGGTAATGCCGTTGTCGATGTGATTTCGCAGGCCGATGACAGCTTTCTCGATCTGATGGGGATCGAAAAGGGCATCATGCAGCTGATCGACCGCGAGCGGGGAGAGGTGCTGTATGGCGCAATGGACAGCCGGGTGCAGACACCGGGCGGGTCGGTGGCAAACACGATTGCCGGGGCCGGAGCGCTGGGTTTGGATACGGCGTTCATTGGCCGGGTGCGCGACGATGCGCTGGGCCGGTTTTACGCAGATGCGATGAACGACAACGGCATTGATTTCGTGAACCCGCCTGTCGCGGATGGCGAGGTGCCGACATCGCGGTCGATGATCTTTGTCTCGCCGGATGGCGAGCGGTCGATGAACACCTATCTGGGCATCTCGACCGGTTTGTCTTCGGATGACGTGCCGCAGGACGTGACCGGCAATGCCAAGCTCATGTTCCTCGAAGGATACCTGTTCGACCACGACGCGGGTAAAACCGCGTTTCGCGAGGCCGCGCGCGCGACCCGCGCTGCGGGCGGCAAGGCCGGGATCGCCATTTCCGACCCGTTCTGCGTGGATCGGCACCGGGCGGACTTCCTGTCGCTGATCCAGCATGATCTGGACTACGTGATCGGGAACGAGGCTGAGATCAAATCGCTGTTTGAAACCGACCACATGGATGACGCGCTGATGCTGACCGCAGGGATCTGCCCGCTGGTGGTCTGCACGCGGTCTGGTGACGGTGTGACCGTCATGGAAGGCACCAGCCGCATCGACGTGCCGGTGGAAAAGGTCACGCCGGTGGATGCCACCGGTGCAGGGGATCAGTTCGCTGCCGGTTTCCTGTCGGGCCTCGCCATGGGCAAGGATCTGGAAACCTGCGCGCGCATGGGCCATGTCTGTGGTTCCGAGGTGATCAGCCATATCGGGCCGCGCCCCGAGGCCGACATGATCGCGCTGATGAAATCGCACGGGCTGCTGTAACCCGACATGATCGCAGACGGCTTTCACGACATACCGCCGGGCAAGGTGGCGACCATCGTCACCCATCTGGAGATGACCGCCCGTATGCCGGAACGGATCGTCCCGGCCCCCGAAGGGCTGGCGTTCGAGCGGTTGGAAACCCCGACGCCCGACCTCTATCGCGACCTGATGTACCGGGTCGGCGGTCATGCCTGGTTGTGGTTTTCGCGCCTTGCGCTGGATGACGCAGCGCTGTCCGCGATTATCCACGACCCGCTCTGCCCGCTCTACACCCTGACGCGCAACGGTCGGGCCGAGGCGATGCTGGAGCTGGATTTCCGCGTGCAGGGCGAATGCGAACTGGCGTTTTTCGGCGTGACCCCCACCCTGATCGGGACAGGCGCGGGACGGTTCCTGATGAACCAGGCAATCCGCCTGGCCTGGGACCACCCGATCAGCCGGTTTCACGTGCACACCTGCACACTCGACAGCCCCGGCGCACTGGCCTTCTATCAGCGCAGCGGATTCAAACCGATCCGCCAACAGGTCGAGATCACGGATGATCCCCGCGTAACCGGCATCCTGCCCCCCGACGCCGGACCGCACATCCCGGTGATCCATCCCTGATCCAAGGCCTTTCGAAAGGCCTTGTTCACGCGCCTTGCAAGGCGCGTAAGAAGCGCGTTCAAACGCGCTTTTCCAAGCCGTTTCGAAACGGCTTGTCCCTCACCTCGGGCGCGCAAAATGGCCCAGGAAATCCTGCAACCCCTGCACACCGCCCTCTGCGCTCATCTGACCGGACAGCACCGCCTTGGCCGGGGCCAGACGTCCGATGGCGATAGCGCGGAAGACGTCTGTTGTGGTGTGTAATGTGCCCACGCGATCCTCGGCCAGCCCCTCCTCGACAAAGGCGATCCCGCGCCGGATGCGAATGGACATCGGTGCGTCATCGGTGAAATCAAACCCGTAGGACAGCTCCTGATCCAGCATCTCGGACGCTTTGAGGTTCACGGTCAGGATGTTCATGAAGTTCCGGATCGGGATGCCATTCACCACTGATGCCGGGGTGGGCCCGAAATTCTTGGACGGGATCACAAACCCCTCGGCCTCCGCCGCGCTTGCCAGGTAGTAGTTGCGCGCCGAGGACGCCGTTTCCCCCTCGGCCAGCGCCCGCAATGCCGCCGCGCGAATGTCCTGCGCCGCCGGGTGCCCCAGTAAGACAAGATGCGTGCCGAGAACCAGCGCCCAGGCAGGCTCGGACCGTTGCGCGGCGGCTGCCAGCGCCTCAACCCCGCCGGCCAAATCCGCCATCAGCTCCGCCTCGCGCCGGTCCGACACCGGGCGTAGATCCGCCGGATCACCCGAAAACCAGCCCAGCGTCCCTGAGAACACCGCACGTGCGGCGAACTCCACCCGGCCATAGAATTCCTGCAAATGCGGTGCCTTGGCTAAATGCGGGGGCAGGGTGACCCGATGCGCGATCTCGTTTGGGGTGAGGCCCGCGTTGATCATGCGAATGCTCTCGTCATAGACAAACTGGATCGCATCACGGTAATCGCGCAGCCGTTCTTCAACCAACTCGGCCCCAATCACCGGCTGGCTGTGCTGCGGGATCATGACCTGCGCCTCAAACCCGCGCATCAGGTCCAGACTGGCCGCCCATTTGCGCGGATCGCGATAGGGTGTGCCCCGGATCGTATAGAGGTTGGGAAACGCGTGATAGTAATTGTCCGCAGGCAGCAGAACACTCCGATCCGGCAGGTAAACCACCAGCTGATCATCCGTTTCCCCCGGTGCATGCTGCAGGATCACGGATTCCCCCGCCATCTGCACCCGGGCCGTGTCCGCCACCGTGTCTGTCGGTGACAGGAAGAAAATCCCATCCTGTTCGTCATTCAGCAGGCGCGGCCCGATCCCGTTGTTTTCGAAATTCGACTCCGGCAGGTACACGCCAAACATCCGGATCGCACGGCGGAAGGTGACGGGGGCCAGCACGTTGATGATTTCATTCACGCGCGCCTCGGTCGCCTCCTGCGCCCAGACACGGGGCACAGTGGCCTGACCGCGCAGGAACACGCCTGCGCCGAACACGTGATCCGCGTGGTTGTGCGTGTAAACGATGTCGGTGATCTCTTTGCCCGTCGTTGCGCGCAGATCGTTGATCCAGGGTTCCAGCCCCTCTGCCGCGCGGATGGATTCCAGCGTATCGACCAGGATCAGCCCCTGCGGCGCGTCCACCACAATGACATTGGCCAGACCATAGCCGATGGCCACATGCACGCCCGGCACCACTTCTTCGATGCGGCGGTCGAAAATCGCCGTATGTGCCACAACCTGATCCAGCGCAGTGACGGCCTCGACCTGCGCGACCACGGTGTCGCCCCGTTCGGGCACCGCATCATCCGCGTTCGCCCACAAAAACGCGCCGATCCCGCCAACCACAGCCAGACCCGCGATACCCGTCACAACACCCAGCAGAAACTGTCGCATGCCATGCCTCCCCTAACGGAAACGTTACCGTCTGGCTGTGCCTCCGGTCCAGAATTCCGCAGCGTGACCCGGTTGCATCCCGCCGCGCCGCGCCGCACACTCCGCCCGGATTCACCGACCGGGACCCTCTCCATGATATTCTACGACTGCTCTACCGCCCCCAGCCCCAAACGCGCGCGCATGTTCATCGCCGAAAAGGGGTTGGAGATTGAAACCCGCGAAGTATCCATCGCCAAGGGCGAACAGTTGGCCCCCGAATTTGTCGCCATCAACCCGTTTGCAACCGTGCCCGTTCTGGTCACCGACGATGGCACCACGCTGACCGAAAACAACGGCATCGCCGCGTATCTGGAGGCTGCTTTCCCTGAACCGCCCCTGATGGGCACCACGCCCGAGGAACGCGGCCTGGTCATCCAGTGGAACGCGATCTGCGAACAGCATGGCGGCGCGCCCATCGCTGAGGCGCTGCGCAACGGCAACCCGCATATGGTTGGCCGGGCCTTGACTGGACAGAAAAACACGGAACAGATCCCGGCTCTGGTCGACCGTGGCCTTGCGCGGATCGACGATTTCTACACCCTGCTGGAAAACCGCCTGTCCGAAAGCCAATGGGTCGCGCTCGACTCATTCTCGATGGCGGACATCACGGCCTTTGTATTCGTGTCCTTCACCCGCGTGGTGAAGAAATCCATCCCCGAGGACAACACAGCAACGCTCGACTGGTTCGGTCGGATGAAATCCCGCCCCAGCGCGTCGCTGTGATCACCGCATTCAGTTAAGAGAGAGGAAACCCGATGACCGACACCTATGAACCGCCCAAGGTCTGGACCTGGGACAAGGCCAGCGGCGGCCAATTCGCCAATATCAACCGCCCGATTGCCGGCGCGACCCATGACAAGGAACTGCCGGTCGGCAAGCATCCCTTTCAGCTTTATTCACTGGCCACGCCCAATGGCGTGAAGGTCACCGTGATGCTCGAGGAACTGCTGGCTGCCGGTCACAGCGGTGCAGAATATGACGCTTGGCTGATTAATATCGGTGAGGGCGACCAGTTCGGCAGCGGGTTTGTGGACATCAACCCGAACTCCAAAATCCCCGCGCTGATGGACCGGTCCGGCCCTGAACCCGTGCGCGTGTTCGAAAGTGCCGCGATCCTGCTGCATCTGGCGGAGAAATTCGATGCCTTCCGGGGCGACCCTGCCAAGCGGGCCGAGATGTATTCCTGGCTGTTCTGGCAGATGGGCAGCGCGCCCTATCTGGGTGGCGGCTTTGGTCACTTCTACGCCTATGCACCTGAAAAGTTCGAATACCCGATCAACCGCTTTGCCATGGAAGTGAAGCGTCAGATGGATGTGCTGGACCGTCATCTGGCCGAGCATGAATACATGATTGGCGACGAATACACGATTGCCGACATGGCCATCTGGCCGTGGTACGGACGTCTGGCACAGGGCGGCGCGTATAACGCGGGCGAATTCCTGGACGTGCAAAGCTACAAGAACCTGCAACGCTGGACCGCCCAGATCGACGAACGCCCTGCCGTGCAGCGTGGCAAGATGGTGAACAAGGCGTTTGGCGACCTGGAAACGCAACTTCGCGAACGCCACGACGCGTCTGACTTCGAAACCCGCACCCAGGACAAGCTGGAACCCGAAGGCGGCGAAGGCTGAGGTCAGAAATCAATGAGACTGTGAAGGGGCCTGGAAACAGGCCCCTTCTTTGCGCCGGTGTCCCACCTTGGCGCGCGGTTTTTCGGACCAAACAGAAACGGCTTACAGGTGCTCCGAGAACGCGTCCAGCACCTGCTCGTAGACTTCACGCTTGAACGGCACGATGAATTCGACCAGTTGATCCACCGGTTGCCAGCGCCAGGCGGTGAATTCGGGATGTTCGGTCTGGATGTTCACCTGATCGTCTGTCCCATTGAACCGCATCAGGAACCATTTCTGTTCTTGCCCGCGATAGCGCCCCTTCCAGATGCGCGGGACCAGGTCGTGCGGTAGGTCATAGGGCAGCCAGTTTTCGGTCTCGGCAATCACCTCGGCCAGATCGGCGGTGACCCCGGTTTCCTCGCACAACTCGCGCAGCGCGGCGTCGCGGGGTGCCTCACCCCTATCAACCCCACCCTGTGGCATCTGCCAGGCGGCGGTGTTCTGATCGTTGCGCTGGCCGACAAAGACCAGCCCGTCGCGATTGATCAGCATCACACCGACACAGGGACGATAGGGCAGTTTGGCGATCTCTTCGGGCGTCATCGATCTCTCCTTGGATTTGGCTCATCTGTCACAGGCTTGCCCGGTCGTGCAAGCAGATGACGTAGCGTTGTGGGGTGACAGGTGCAGACGCAGCATACAATTCTGCGCGCAGCCAGCTCTGGGAGGCAGCCAATGACCGACTATCCGCATCTTCTTTCACCGCTCGACCTGGGATTCACCACGCTGAAAAACCGCGTGCTGATGGGGTCGATGCACACGGGTCTGGAGGAAACCAAGGACTGGAACCGGGTTGCCGAGTTTTATGCCGAACGCGCGCGTGGTGATGTGGCGTTGATGGTTACGGGCGGGATTGGCCCGAACCTGGAAGGATCGGTTCTGCCCGGCGCATCCATGATGGTCAGTGACGATGATGTGGCCGATCACCGGATCGTCACGGACCGGGTGCACGAGGCAGGTGGCAAGATTGCAATGCAGATCCTGCATGCCGGGCGTTATGCCTATGGGCCGAAATGCGTGGCACCTTCGCCTGTGAAATCGCCGATTTCCCCCTTCCCCCCGACCGAGCTGGACGAAGAGGGGATCGAGAAGCAGATCAGCGACATCGTCAACGCCGCCGTGCTGGCACAGAAGGCAGGCTATGATGGTGTCGAAATCATGGGGTCCGAAGGGTACTTCCTGAACCAGTTTCTGGTCACCCACACCAACAAGCGCGAAGATCGCTGGGGCGGGTCCTATGAAAACCGGATGCGCCTGCCGATCGAGGTGGTGCGCCGCACGCGCGAGGCGGTGGGCACGGATTTCATCATCATCTTCCGGCTCAGCATGATCGACCTGGTGCCCAACGGCTCCACCTACGACGAGGTGGTGCAACTGGCGAAAGAGATCGAAAAGGCCGGTGCCACGATCATCAACACCGGCATTGGCTGGCACGAGGCGCGGATTCCGACCATCGCCACCAGCGTGCCGCGTCGGGCCTTTGCCTGGGTCACGAAAAAGCTGATGGGTCATGTGTCAATCCCGGTGATCACATCGAACCGGATCAACACGCCCGAGGTCGCCGAGGATGTGCTGGCCGAAGGTTGCGCCGACATGGTGTCGCTGGCCCGCCCGATGCTGGCCGACCCACATTTCGTCGCCAAGGCGATGCGCGGCGAAAGCGGGCAGATCGCGCCCTGCATCGCCTGCAATCAGGCCTGTCTGGACCATACGTTCGGGGGCAAGCTGACGTCCTGCCTGGTCAATCCGCGCGCGTGTCATGAAACCGAACTGGTTGTGGAACCGGCGGCACAGCAGAAATCCATCGTGATTGTCGGGGCTGGCCCGGCGGGTCTGTCGAGCGCAATGACCTGTGCCGAGCGGGGCCATAAGGTGACTGTCTTTGACCGTGCAAGTGATGTGGGGGGTCAGCTGAACATGGCCAAACAGATCCCGGGCAAGGAAGAATTCCACGGCTTTGTCGATTGGTATCGCAACATGATGGACGTGCTGGACATCGAATTGCGCCTGAATACCGAGGTCACGGCGGACATGCTGGACGGCTATGACGAGGTGATTGTGGCCACGGGTGTCTCTCCCCGTGATCCGGGCATTCCGGGACAGGACGGCGCGCAGGTGCTCAGCTATATCGACGTGCTGCGTGACAAGGCCCCGGCGGGCAAGCGTGTGGCGGTTGTCGGCGCGGGCGGCATCGGGTTCGACGTGTCCGAGTTTCTGGTGCACGAAGGCGACAGCCCCACGGAAAACCTGCCTGCGTGGATGGAAGAATGGGGCGTCAGCGACCCGGAAACCCATCGCGGCGGTCTGGCCCCGGAAGGTCCGCAACCCCATGCACCAGCACGGGATGTGACCCTGTTGCAGCGCAAGGCCGAAAAGCATGGCAAGCGGCTGGGCAAGACGACCGGCTGGATTCACCGCGCGGCGCTGAAGATGAAGGACGTGAATTTTGTCGGTGGCGTAAATTATGAACGGATCGACGATCAGGGCCTGCATGTCAGCTTTGGCGAGGCGCGGGAAAACCCGACGCTGATCGAGGCGGACACGATTGTTCTCTGCGCAGGTCAGGAACCCGAACGGTCTTTGGCTGACGCGCTGGAGGCCAAGGGCGTGTCGGTCCATGTGATCGGTGGGGCGGATGTTGCGGCCGAACTGGATGCGAAGCGGGCAATCAATCAGGGTGTGCGGTTGGCGGCGACTTTGTAACCTGCGTCCTCAAAACACTCATTATGGTTTCTTGAACCGTCCCGCCCGGCGGCACCGCCGGGCTGCGCCTGCCTGCCCCCCGGCAGGCGCATTCGCGCCCGCCCAGGCAGGCACAGCCCTCCGCTTTGCAGTCTCAACTTTGTGGGCGACTGGGCTATATCCCAATCCACGCAAATTGATTTGACCCACACGGCAATCGCGATACGCTGGCCGCATGACGGCCATTGCGTTTCCTCTATTCTCCGGCTGGGCCAAACCTGCGCCCGCGCAGGACACGCGCGTGGAGACCGCCCCGCCCCCGCGCCGCTATCCGCCTGTCTTCATCCACGACGCCGTCATGCCATGGCAGGGCGAAACCATGTTGCTGTCCCTGCTGCGCGCACAAGCGCTGGATAGCATGCAGGGCGATGACGATCAGACGTAGGTCGGGTGGAACCGGTTTCCGGGCGACAGGGTAAAGATCTCTACCCCGTCCGCCGTCACACCAACCGAATGTTCAAACTGCGCTGACAGGGACTTGTCCCGTGTCACCGCTGTCCAGTCATCTGCCAGCGTCTTGGTTTCCGGCCGCCCCAGGTTCACCATCGGTTCGATGGTGAAGAACATGCCCTCTTCCAGTTTTGCGCCAGATCCCGGACGTCCATAGTGCAGCACGTTCGGCGGCGCGTGAAACACCTGCCCCAGCCCATGCCCGCAGAAATCGCGCACAACGCTCATCCGCTGCGCCTCCACATAGGTCTGGATCGCATGCCCGATGTCACCAAACGTATTGCCCGGTTTCACGGTTTCGATCCCCAGCATCAGCGCATCATGCGTGACCTGAATCAGCCGCTCGGCCTTGCGGGGCAGTTTGCCCGCCACGTACATCCTGCTGGAATCGCCGTACCAGCCATCAACGATCACGGTGACGTCGATGTTCAGGATATCGCCGTCCTTCAGCGTTTTCGGTCCCGGAATCCCGTGGCAGACCACGTGATTGACCGAAATACAGCTGGCATGCTGATAGCCCTTGTACCCAATCGTGGCCGAGGTTGCGCCAGCCTCGTTCACCATACGCTCGATCTCGGCGTCAATGGCGGCGGTGGACTGGCCGACAAACACGTGATCCGCGATGTCATCCAGAATACGCGCCGTCAGCGCGCCAGCCGCGTGCATGCCCGCAAAGTGTCCGGGTTCGTGAATGCGGATGCCGTCCTTGGTCAGACGACCCTTCAGTTCGTTCCTCAACATGGCGCTCCCGCTTCAAGTCTTGGGGCTGATATAATCCGGTCCGACGCGAATCTCCATAGCCCGCGTCAGAGACCGTCAATCGGCTGTATGTCCGGGCCAACGGTGATGCCCGTCGGGTCGATATGGGTGCCCACCACCAAAAGTTCCACACCTGCCGCACGGGCCCGTTCGAATGTCGTGGCATAGGTCGGGTCGATGTCCGCGGCCAGGGCAAACCGGTCACAATCGGTGCGCTGCACAAGGTAGAGCATAATCGCACGATGCCCCTGACGCACCATGTCAGACAGCTCCTCCAGATGCTTCGCCCCACGCGCGGTGACACTGTCGGGAAACTCCGCCAGTCCTGCCTGCCGGGACAGGGTTACGCTTTTGACCTCGACATAGGCGTCCGGCAGGCCGGGTTGGCTCAGCAGGAAATCAATACGGCTGTTCTGCCCATACTTCACCTCGGCACGCACCGATTTGTACGCAGCCAATGCCGCGACCTCGCCAGCCTCAAGCGCTGTTCGCAACGCCCGGTTCGGCACGGACGTATCCACCCCGGTGAAATGGCCGTTTTCGTGATCGACCAGCCGCCAGCCGAATTTCAGCTTCTTCTTGGGATCGTCATTGGGTTCCAGCCAGACTTTCATGCTCGGTTCCGCCAGTCCCATCATCGACCCGGGATTGGCGCAATGCGCGGTGATTTCGCGCCCGTCCTCCAGCATGCAATCCGCCAGAAAGCGTTTGTACCGTTTGATCAGGCGGGCGGGGACAAGGGGGGTTGGAAACTCCATGACGCGCGGCCTATACCTCTGCGGACGAGCGGGCAAGGGGACAGGCAAATGACAAACCCAACAGGCGCAATGCTGGTGATCGGGGACGAGATTCTGTCAGGCCGCACGCGGGACGCCAACATGTACCATCTGGCTGGGCAGTTGACCGCCCATGGCATCGACCTGAAAGAGGTGCGCGTGGTGTCCGATGACAGCGACGCGATCATTTCGGCGGTGCGGGCCCTGTCTGCGGCCTATGACAATGTGTTCACCAGCGGCGGGATCGGGCCGACTCATGATGACATTACCGCAGACGCCATAGCCGCCGCGTTTGATGCCCATATCGACATCCGCGACGATGCCCGCGCCATTCTGGAAGCCCACTATCAGCGCACCGGGATCGAGCTGAACGCCGCCCGCCTGCGCATGGCGCGCATCCCGGACGGAGCGGCTTTGATCGACAACCCGGTGTCCTCTGCGCCCGGCTTTTCGTTGGGCAATGTGCATGTGATGGCGGGCGTTCCCGCAATATTCGAGGCGATGCTGGCCGGGCTGCTGCCCACGCTGACCGGGGGCACGCCGCTGACCTCGGAAACGCTGCGCGTGGACCGGCCCGAGGGCGAGATTGCCGGGCCGCTGGGTGCATTGGCCGAGGCAAATCCGGAGCTGTCGATTGGCTGTTATCCGTTTCAGATGAACGGAGTGTTTGGCGCACAGGTTGTGATCCGGGGCGCTGACGCGGATCAGGTGGCCACTGCCGCGGCGCAATTGCGGGCGGAGGTTGCCCTGTCATGATCACGCTGGAGCAGATTTACGCCACCATCGACGCCACATGGCCTGCCGCGCGGTTCGAAGCGCGCGGTCCTTGGACTCTGCGTGATGGCCAGGGCGGGGGCAAGCGTGTGTCAGCGGCATCCACCGTACAGGATGACGTGACAGATCAGGACGTCGCCGACGCGGTGGCCGGTCAGGCGGCAATGGGCCAAGCCCCGCTTTTTATGATCCGCGAAGGGCAGGCCGCACTGGACGCAAAACTGGCCACGCTGGGTTACGAGACAATCGACGCCAGCGTCGCTTATGCCGCGTCCGTTGCAGACCTGACCGCCGTGCCCCTGCCGCGCGTGACGGTGTTGCCCCATTGGGAACCGTTGGTCCTGACGCGCGAAATATGGGGCAAAGGCGGGATCGGCCCTGCGCGGGTGGCGGTCATGATGCGCGCCACAGGCCCGCGCGTCGCGTTGCTGGGACGCAACCGCGAACAACCTGCCGGGGCGGCCTTTGTCGCGGTCTCGGATGGGATCGCCATGCTGCACGCGCTGGAAATCCTGCCGGAACACCGGCGCGAAGGCATGGGTCAATGGTTCATGCGCGGCGCAGCTGCCTGGGCCGCAGACCAGGGCGCACACACGCTTGCGGTGATTTGTACCAGGGCGAATGCCGGGGCCAATGCGCTCTACGCTTCCCTCGGCATGCAGGCTGTGGGAGGGTACCACTACCGCCATTTGCCAGAGGAAAGAGGATCCCGTGACTGACACGCCGCCGATGATTGCCGTTGACCTGCCGCCCGTTGATCCGTTGCCCGAGGCAACGCAGAAGTATTTTGACATCTGCATGGAGAAGCTGGGCATGGTGCCCAACGTGCTGCAGGCCCATGCCTTTGACATCGAAAAGCTGAACGCGTTCACCGCGCTATACAACGACCTGATGCTGGGCGACAGCAACCTGTCCAAGCTGGAGCGTGAAATGATCGCGGTTGTCGTGTCGTCGCACAACAAGTGTTATTATTGTCTAGTGGCCCATGGCGCGACCGTTCGACAACTGTCGGGCGATCCGGCGCTGGGTGAAATGCTGGTCATGAACTACCGCGTTGCTCCGCTGGATGACCGCCAGCGCGCGATGCTGGATTTCGCGTTGCAGGCCACTGTCGCCAGCGCAACGATCGAAGAGGCCGACCGCCAGCGCCTGCGCGATGTGGGTTTTACGGATCGCGACATCTGGGACATCGCCAATGTGGCTGCGTTTTTCAACATGACCAACCGGGTGGCCAGCGCATTGGGCATGCGCCCCAATGACGAGTATCACGCGTTGGCGCGGTGACCCGGCAGCAATGATTTGGATGCGCGGTGTTTGCCTGTGGATGTGCCTGACGGTTTTGCCGGTCATGGCCGGGGCCGTGGCGTTTGACCTGCCGTCCACCGCGCGCTTGACCTCGGAAACGGTTGCTTCACCGGACAGCTACACAGTGCCGACCGGGTCGTTTTCGGATGATTTCATCCCGACCGAACAGGTTCAGGGCCGCGTGATCCGCCGGTCCTGGCGCGTCGAAGGCGGATCGATCACATCGCTGCAGGTTCTGGATGCGCTGCGTCCGCAACTGGAACAGGCGGGCTATGCCATTCCGTTTGAATGTCAGGCGCAGGATTGCGGCGGTTTTGATTTCCGCTTCGGGATCGAGGTGATCCCGGCCCCTGACATGCATGTGGACATCCGCGACTATCGCTTTCTCGCCGCGCGTCTGGATGCGGATCACACGATCACCATACTGGTCAGCAAGCTGCGGGACGTTGTGTTTATCCAGATCGTGCAGGTTGATCCGGAAACTGATCCCCTGCCGACCCCGGTTCCCGAGGTGAAGGAAGAACAACCGAAAATTGTGCCTGTGGAACAGCCACAGGATCTGGCGTCCGCACTGCTGTCTGTTGGGCACGTGATCCTGGACGATCTGGCCTTTGGATCGGGCGGCAGCAAGCTGGAAGATCGGGAATACCCGTCGCTGCGCGCCCTGGCCGGGTTCCTGCAAGACAACCCGGACGGGACACTGGTTCTGGTTGGCCACACGGACACGGTGGGTGATCTGGCCACCAACATTCAACTGTCCAAACGCCGGGCCGAAACGGTACGAACCCGGCTGATCGACAGCCACAACGTAGACCCCGCACGCGTGCAGGCCGAAGGCAACGGCTATCTCTCTCCTATTGCGTCCAACCTGACCAAAGCCGGGCGCGAGGCCAATCGCCGGGTTGAGGCAATTTTGAAACCTTGACCTGCACTGATGCCATCGTTACCCAGCGGCCCATGATGACAGCAATCGCCATGACCGGTCTGTATTTTACCCGCCTCATCTGAGCGCGGTTGATGTCATTTGTTTCATGAAACCGCCGCATGGCGGATCATGGTGCGACCCTCCTGCGGCAGACAGGAGGATCATATGGATACCACATCAATAAACGTGCGCGACGCGACACCGGCGGACTCGGATGCCCTGCTGGGCCTTGTGCACGAACTGGCGGCCCATCACGGGGACGTTGGTGAGCTGACGGCAGAGGGGTTGCGCCGCGATGCCTTTGGCGATGCGCCATGGGTGCAGGTTCTGGTGGCCGAGGCGGAGGATGGGCTGGTCGGCTACACCGCATTGTCCCGCATCGGGCGGTTGCACTACGCTCAACGCGGATTGAACATGCACCACCTCTGCGTCAGCGCCGCCCATCGCGGGCAGGGTGTCGGTCAGGCGTTGGTTGCTGCCGCGCGGGACCGGGCGCAGGCCGAGGGCTGCATCTACATCACCGTTGGCACCGACCCCGACAACCTGCACGCCCAGGGCTTCTATCTGGCCAACGGATTCGAACGCCGCCCCAGCTACCCGCCGTATTTCGCGATGCAGGTGCAGGGCGAGGATATGAGTTGACCCGACCCCACCGCTCCTGTCGAAGTGGCCGCACGGTCGATCCCGACCGGCACGGGGAGGACACGCGTGCGCGGCACATATGATTTCATCGTCGTTGGCGGCGGCTCTGCCGGATGTGTGGCCGCCGCTGCACTGGCGCGCGATGGGCAGCATTCGGTCGCATTGATCGAACAGGGTCCGCGCGACCGGTCGCCGTGGATACATATCCCCGCCACGCTGTTCCTGACCCACGGCCCCAAAACGGCCTATGCGGTGGCCAGCGACCCGGACGCGTCGCTGGACGGGCGGTCATTCCATGTGCCACAGGGCCGGGTCGTCGGCGGTGGGTCGTCGGTAAATGGCATGATCTACATGCGCGGGCAGGCGCAGGACTATGACGACTGGGAACAGGTGTTCGGGTGTACCGGGTGGTCCTACGCCGATGTGCTGCCCGTCTTTCGCGCACAGGAAAACAATCAGCGGCTGGGGGGCGAGTTTCACGGGCAATCCGGGCCCTTGGTGGTGGACGACCCGGCCTATCGCCACCCGCTGACCCAGCGCATCCTGCACGCCGCCCATCAGGTCGGCCTGCCCATGACGGACGACTTCAACGGGGCGCAGCAGGACGGCGCGGGCTGGTATCAGATCACGGCCTCGCGTGGGCGCCGCAAATCTGCGGCGGTCAGTTTTCTAAACCCGGTGTTGGGTCAGCCGAACCTGGACGTGCTGACCGGGGCGCAGGTTTCGCACATCGTGATCGAGAATCGACGGGCGACAGGCGTGGCCTTTGCCGACGAGACGGGTCAACGGGTCGTGCACGCGAACCGAGAGGTCATGATCACCGCAGGCAGTTTCCAAAGTCCGAAGCTGCTGATGCTCTCCGGCATTGGTCCGCGCGATATGCTGACCCGCAACGGCATCGACGTGATCGCCGACAGCCCCGAGGTTGGCGCGAACCTGCAGGATCACGTTGGCACACCGGTGACCGCGCGTATGTCGCAACCCATTGCGCTCTACCGTGAAAATGCGGGGCTCAAGGCCGTCCGCCACGGGCTGGAATACCTGTTTCTGCGCCGGGGGTTGCTCACCTCCAACCTGTTGGAGGCAGGCGCCTGCATTGACACCACCGGATCGGGCCGCCCGGATGTGCAGTTCAATTTCAACCCGTTCGCCCCCGGTCCCCCCGGCACGCCACCACTGGACGAACACGCCTGTTCGGTTGTGCCCATGACCATGCGCCCGGCCTCGCGCGGGCGGGTTGTGCTGGCCTCGGCCAACCCAAGTGATTCACCACGCGTTCTGTCATCCGTGCTGGGCCACGAGGACGATATGGACACGCTGCGGCGGGGCGTGCGCATTGCCCGTGACATCCTGGATCAGGCCGACCTGAATGCCGTGATTGCCGAGGAAATCTGGCCCGGCAGCGGCGTGTCTTCGGCCATCGGATCGAACAACCTGGACGACGCGATCCGTGCGCAGGCGCGGACTATCTTTCACCCCTCTGGCACCTGTCGCATGGGGCCGGATGACAACGCTGTGGTGGACGATCGTCTGCAGGTGCGGGGCGTGGACGGGCTGCGCGTGTGTGACTGTTCGATCATGCCTGCGCTGGTGTCAGGCAACACCAATGCGCCCACCATGATGATTGCCGAACGGGCCGCGCGCTGGGCGCTGGACCATGCCTGATCACCGGAACCGCATTGTAGACGGCTGCCGCTTGCCACTAGACTTCGACACAAACGACCTGACCGGACCGGAAGACCCATGACCAAACCTGTGAATTTCCTCTACATCATGACCGACCAGCATCGCGCCGATTGGCTGGGCTGCGCCGGACATCCGGTGGTGAAGACGCCGAACATCGACGCGTTGGCGGCACGGGGCACCCGGTTTACCGATTTTCACGTGGCATCCCCGGTCTGCATGCCGAATCGCGCGGCCTTCATGACGGGTCGCTATCCAACCACCAACGGGATGCGGTTCAACGGCGGGCGGCTGTCCCTGCGCGCCAATACCTTTGTCGACGTGCTGCGCGCGGGCGGGTACCGCACGGCGCTGCTGGGCAAAAGCCATCTGCAAACCATGACCGCAGATCAGCCGCATGACTGGCAGGACCCCAAGGACGCGCCCATCCCCGAGGCCTGGAAGCCCGAGGACGGCGACTACCTGAACGAAGAGCCCCACCGCTATCAAAGCGCTGAGCGGTTCGAACCGGAAACGCCCTATTATGGCTTTGACGAGGTCGATCTGGTCACGATGCACGGCGCGTTCTGCGGGGGGCACTACCTGCAATGGTTGCGGGACAAACACCCAGACTGGCAGGAACTCCGCGATCCGGCCAACCAGCTGCCGCACGACTACACCTGCCCGCAGGCGATCCGAACAAAACTGCCCGAAGACAGTTATCCAACCGCCTATGTGCGCGACCGGGCCAAGGATTATTTGCGGGCCAATGCCAACAACGACCAGCCGCTGTTCACCTTCGTATCCTTCCCGGACCCGCACCATCCCTTTACTCCTCCGGGCAAATACTGGGACATGTACAGCCCCGATGATTTCGAAATCCCCAATCGCTTTGAGGACCACGAAAACCCGCCCCCGCCACTAACGGCCTGTCGCAAGGACCTGCTGGCCAATGCCCTGCCCGAGGCAAGGACCACCGCCCAAATGGTATCCGACCAGCATGTGCGTGAGGCCATGGCGCTGAGCGCAGGTATGATCACCATGATCGACGACGCCATTGGGGAAATCATCGCGGTGCTGGAAGAAACCGGGCAACTGGACAACACGGTGATCATCTTCAACTCCGACCACGGGGATTATCTGGGTGATTTCAACCTGTTGCTCAAAGGCCCGTGGATGAGCGAAACAATCACCAAAGTGCCTATGATCTGGGCCGATCCTACCGCTCCAGAACCCGCGATCCGGGACGATCTGGGATCGACGCTGGACATGGCACCCACAATCCTCGAACGCGCGGGGATCACGCCCTATGTCGGCATGCAGGGGCGCAGCCTTTTGGGACAGGTCGGCGGAACGCTGCCGGATCGCGACACCCTGATGGTCGAATACAATGACGGGTTCGCGCGCATGGGCTTTGACAGCCCGGCCCGCGTGCGTGGGTTGCTGACCGAAGACTGGCGACTGGTCGTCTATCGCGATCAGGATTGGGGCGAGCTTTATGATCGCAGGAACGACCCGCTGAATCTGCGCAACCGGTGGGACGACACAGATTGCGCGGGGACCAAGGCGCAGTTGATGGAATCCCTGACCCACCACCTGATCGCCATGATGGACGACAGTCCACGCGCGGATCGTCCGGCATGATCCCGGCGCGGGCAGTCCCGCGCCGGGGTCGGGCTCAGTTGGCGGCCAGCGTTTCTGACGGCAAAGGCGCGTCGGGGCGGATCAGACCTTCGCCCCGCAGGTCCGACCACAGGCCGTCGGGTATCACGCGCTCCAGAATTGCAACGTTTGCGTTCACCTCTGCCGCGTTAACGGCACCCGGGATCACGGTTTTTACCGCCGGGTGACCAAAGACGAACTGCAATGCCGCCTCGATCAGACGCACGTCGTGGGCGGTACACACCGCCTCGATTTTGCGCACGCGGTCCAGAATATCCTCTGGCGCATCGGCGTAGTTGTATTTTGCGCCCTCAATCGGGCCGGTTGCCAGAATGCCAGAATTGTAAGGCCCGCCCAGAATGATGCCCACGTCACGCTCCACACAGAGCGGCAGGAAACTTTCCAGCGCCTCCTGTTCCAGCAGCGTATAACGCCCGGCCAGCAGGAAGCAGTCAAAGTCGCCCAGACCCATCAGTTTCTGGCAGACTTCCCATTCGTTCACACCCGCCCCGATGGCCGCAATCTCTCCCGCGCTGCGCAGTTCGTCCAGCGCGCGATAGCCGCCTTCTTCCATCAGCTCGCGCACCTTTTCGTCGCTGACCTCGCGGCTGCCGCCATGGCTGAACGCGTCCACGTCATGCACCAGCAGCACGTCGGCATTGGCGACCCCGATCCGCTCGCGGCTGGCCTCGTAGGACCGCATCACCCCGTCATAGGTGTAGTCGTATACGATCCGCTTCTGTGGCACGTCCACGAAGGCCTCGGGTGTCACCTCATGCGGTTCACAATCGACCAGGATGCGACCGACCTTGGTTGACAGCTGGATGTTGTCGCGCCCGAACCGGTCAATCGCCACACCGAACCGCCCTTCGGAACGGCCAAGGCCATATTGTGGAGCAGTGTCAAAGAAACGGATGCCCGCGTCATAAGCGGCCTGCAACGCGGCCTGGGCGTCCTCTTCGCTGACTTTGCGGAACAGATTGCCCAGCGGCGCGCCCCCAAACCCCATGCGGGTCAGGGTCACGGGCCGCGCGGTGCGGTTGTTCAATAGGGTTGTATCACTGGCTTTCATCGTCGTCTCGCTGTCAGGTATCCGGGTTGCGGCTGTTCCGTGGCGCATGGGTCAGAGCGCGGTGTCGGGGTGTGGACTCGTGCTGCGGTACAATCTTCCCTGCCCAGGGATTTCGTCACGCCCCCTGACATGTTAGTTGGTGTGGTGGGATTGTCAAATGTTGGCCACACCGGAATTGAGTGACATCACCGGGATGTGAGGGCGGGCATGGCAGCAGCCTGCCTGTTCCCAAAAATCCATTTTGATGTTAGCCAATACCGACTGCGAAGTATTCAAATTGACTGTCTAGAGCAGCCCTTGAAACCTTTTGCTGCTGGAATGCAATGACCTCGATACCAAACCGGATGAAAGCGGCTGTGTGTACGGCGCCGGGCGCGCCTTTGGTCCTGAAAGATGTGCCGGTTCCAAAACCGGGCCCGGGACAATTGCTGGTGAAACTGGAATCCTGTGGCATCTGCCATTCTGATCTTCACCTGCGCGACGAACCGCTGCCGGCAGAGTTCTACCCGCGTATTTTCGGCCACGAAGGCATCGGGCACGTTGTTGCTTTCGGAGACGGGGTGGCTTCACCTGCCCTTGGCACACGCGTTGGCCTGCCTTGGTTGTTTGAGACCTGCCTTGATTGCGGCCCCTGTCACACCGGCGCTGAAAACTATTGTCCCGATCAGTCCGCACGCGGCGTTGAACACAACGGCGCCTTTGCGGAATTCGCCCTGTTGGAAAGCTCATTTGCAGTTGAAATCCCGCAAGGGATCGATCCGCTTCGTGGCGGCCCGCTGCTCTGTGCTGGGTTGACCGCATGGAGCGCCTTGAAACGCTCCAAGCTGAGGCCCGGTGACAACGTTCTGATCATCGGCGCGGGCGGTTTGGGTCAATATGCTGTCCTCATCGCGAAATCCCGCGGCGCGCGGGTCATCGTGGTGGATCAGGACCCGTCCAAGCTGCAGACCGCATTGGGGCTTGGGGCCGATTTGACCATCCTTGCGGGCCCCCAGGCCGGTCAAGCGATCAGGCAGGCTGGCGGTGCCGATGTCACGTTGAATTTTGCCCCGTCGCCAGCCGTCTGGCCCACGATCTGCGAGGCAACCAACCCGCTGAGCGATGTGGTGTTGATTGCCCTTGTGAACGCCGCCATGCCGCTGGAAGCACTTTGGTTGATTGACGGCGGCCACCGCGTCTTTGGCTCTTCTGTCGGTACCAGACAGGATCTGCGGGATTTTCTTGAATTCGCCACACAAAACCCTTTGGCCGTCGATGTAGAGGCCATACCCCTGAGCGCAGCGAACGCAGCGTTGGACCGGCTCAAGACCGGCGATGTTGTCGGCAGACTGGCCATTGATTTTCGCCTGCCGCACTAACGCTTCTTTCGAGGGTCCGCTGAGCTGTGACACTGGGCTCAAGCGCACCATTTGAAAGAATTGTGAGCAGCCAAGGTATTCGCCTGCCCCCCAACAAAAAAAAGCCCCGCGCCAGGGCGCGGGGCAGGTTGGTTGCCAAGGGAGCAACATGAAAGCTTTACCAGTCGTTGGGTCCTTTTTCGGCAAAGGCGTGGACCAGGAAGTCGATGAAGGCGCGGACCTTGGGCTGGGTGAACCGGCCCGGCGGGTAGACCGCGTAGATGCCCTGCGTTTCGTTCGGCAGGCTGGGCATGGCGTCCTGCACCAGCCCCTCGGCCATCGCCTCGGCATAGAGGTAGCTGGGCAGATACGCGATCCCCAGGCCGGAGATTGCGGCGTTCAGCAGGGATTGCCCGTCATTCACGCTCAGCCAGCCAGCGGTGCGCACCTGACGCTTTTCGCCTGAGGGCGCAGTCAGTTTCCAGACGTTGCCGCTGGACTGGTTGGAATAATGCAGCAACTTGTGCTCGTTCAGATCGTCGATCTTTTCGGGGCGGCCGAATTCCTCGAAATAGGACGGGCTTGCGATCATACGCTTGGACGTTTCCGTCAGCTTGCGCGCCCGCAGCGTGCTGTCTTCCAGCTCGCCAATCCGGATCGCCATGTCGAAACCTTCCGAGATCAGTTCGACGTAGCGGTTGTTCAGCACCATGTTCACGGTGATGTCCGGGAAGTCGTTCAGGAAATCCGACAGGACCGGCGACAGGTGGTTGACCCCAAAATCCGTCGCCACGCTGATACGCAGCAGGCCCGAAGGCGCAGATTGCATTGAGGTCACCAGCGCGTCAGCCTCGCCCGCGTCATTCAGAACGCGGCGGGCCCGGTCATAATAGGCCAAACCGATTTCGGTTGGCGACACCCGGCGGGTTGTGCGGTTCAACAGCCGTGCGCCCAGCCGTGCCTCAAGGGACGAGACATGCTTGGACACTGCGGATTTCGAAATGCCCATCTTGCGGGCCGCATCCGTAAATCCGCCTTGGTCCACGACCGTGGCGAAGGCTTCCATTTCGGTCAGTCTATCCATGCCCGATCCTTTTTGTTTCTTTGCCGACCTCGGTTATCCGGGCCAAAAGAGGCAGGAACGGGGCGTGGGTGGGATAATATCGGGGATTTGCCGTGATCGTTTTGCGCCGGGAAACTTGGAAACAGTGCGGAAACAAACGATCCGGCCGGCGCAGTTACGCCATGAATGCCTCAGCAAAGGCGCGTTTGCCCGCGTCCGAAAACAGGATGGCCCGGCTGTTTTCCGCGCGCCGCGCCCAGCCATGTTCCAGCATGCGGGTCAACATCGCGCGGCCCAGTTTACCAGCCAGATGCGATTCACGCGCGCTCCAATCCAGGCATTCCCGGCACATCGGCGCGCGATTGCGTTTCAGGTCATCCAACGCCACACCGAACGTTTCGACAAAATGTGTGCCCTCTGGGGTCAGTGTGATGTCATTGGGCCCGACATGGAAAAACCCGCGCTGTCGCATGGACCGGAACATGGTCACGCCACGTTCGCCCGCCAGATGGTTGTAACACACCCGCGCCTCGCGCAGGGCCGCGTCGCGGGGGCCGGTTCGGGTGCGCAGGTGTCCCTGCCCGGCGGCAAGGCCCATCAACCCTTCCAGCGTGTGCGCCTCCTCTTCCCCGGATAGCGTATAATAACGGTGCCGCCCGGACGGGCGCTGTACGATCAACCCACCATCCATCAGTTTCTTCAGGTGGGAACTGGCCGTTTGCGGCGTCACTCCGGCCTCGCCCGACAGTTCTGTCGCGGTCAGCGCCTTTCCCGACATCAATGCCGTCAGGATGTTGGCGCGGGCAGGGTCGCCGATCAGCGCGGCGATGCGCACAATGTCAGGGCCGTCCTTCATAGTTCGATCATAGTCGAAGCATACACGCCCTGCAACGCGCTATGTCCGGTGCAGAAAACCGGAGGCACATCATGCTCACTTGTATCATCAAATATCACATCGACCCGACCAAACGGGACCAGTTCTGCCAATATGCCCGCAACTGGGGGCAGGCCATTCCGCGCTGTGGTGCGGACCTGATTGGCTACTATGCCCCACACGAAGGATCCTCAACGCTGGCCTACGGCATCTACAACATTCCCAGCCTCGCAGACTACGAAGCCTATCGCGCCCGACTGACCAACGATCCGCTGGGACAGGAGAATTATGCCTTTGCCCAGTCTCAGAAGTTCCTCTTGCGCGAAGAACGCACCTGGCTCAAGCTCGCCTCCGGCCCGCATGCAGCGGTCCAACAACATCCAAGCGGAGAGCCAACATGATCGCCGTCATATTCGAAGTGACCCCCGCCGAGGGCCGCAAGGACGACTACCTCGACATCGCCGCCACCATGCGGCCCCTGGTGGAACAGGTCGAAGGGTTCATTTCGGTGGAGCGGTTTCAAAGCCTGACCAACCCGGACAAGCTGCTGTCGCTGTCCTACTTCGAAGACGAAGCAGCGGTGCAGCGCTGGCGCGAGCTGTCCCAACACCGCGCGGCGCAGTCAAAGGGTCGCGATGGCATCTTCAGCGGTTACCGGATCAAGGTGCTGCAGGTTCTGCGCGACTACGGCATGAACGACCGCGCAGAAGCCCCGGCGGACAGCCGCGCCTTGCACGACTGATCCTGGTTTGGGCCGCCCCGAGCCTGTCTACGCCTGAAGCTTGCGCTTCATTGACGGGCTGCGGGGTGGCCTTCGGCCATCAGTCCACGCGGAACTTCAACCGCAGGCGCGCCTAGTCCAACCGGTAAAACGCCGTTGCCGTTCCGCCAAACACCTGCGCCCGCTCATCCTCTGACAGACCGGCTGTCAAAGCCTCTGCCGCCGCGCGCCATTCGTCATAGGTCGCCTGCAACTGACACACCGGCCAGTCCGACCCCCACATCATCCGGGCGGGGCCAAACACCTCCAGCAGGTGATCGACATAGGGGCGCAAGGTCTCCACCGTCCAGCCACCATCGGTTTCCGTCACGATCCCCGACAGTTTACAGCACGCTTTGGTATCCGCCGCCAACCGCGCCATGCCCGCCTTCCAATCCTCGAACCCGTCAGGATGGTTGCGGATCTGTGGCTTCATGCAATGGTCGATCACGGTCCGCATCTCGGGATAGCGCGTCAGGATGGTGTGGAAATTCGCCAGATGGCGCGGGAACCCCAGCGCGTCAAAGGTCAGGTCCAGATCAATCAGGGCCTGATACCCCCACTGCACATCCTTGCGCAGCATCCAGTCATCGTCCGGGATGTCCTGGATCATCGGCCGCACGCCCTTGAACATCGGATGTTTGGCCAGCCGTTCCAGATGCGCGCGGTCGTCCGGTTTCTCGAAATCGACCCAGCCGACAACCCCCGCCACGCTCGGCGTTACATCGGCGATCCCCAGCATGTATTCCGTTTCGTGTATCGTATCCGCCGCCTGCACGATCACGGTTTTCGCAATCCCATGCGCCTCCAGCATCGGGGTCAGGTCCGCCGGGCCATAGGGACGGCTCAGCACCGGGTGATCCGGCGGCATCCAGCCATGATCGCCCCGCGCCGGGTTCCAGTAATGTTGATGAGCGTCGACCTGGTTCATACCGGTGCCTCCTCTCGCATCAGCCCCTCGGCCTTTAGCTCTGCCCATACATCGCCGGGGATGTCCGCGCTGGCTGCGGCAATGTTGCCGTCCATCTCGGCCATGCCCTGACCGCCGGGGATCACCGACACCGTGCAGGGATGCAGCAGCGGGAACTGGAACGCCGCATCCACCAGCCGCACGCCATGGCTTTCACAAATCGCCTTAATGCGTCCCACGCGGTCCAGAATGTCCTGCGGCGCGGGGTCATAATTGTAGAACGCACCCTCGCGCGGCCCAGTTGCCAGAATGCCCGAGTTATACGGCCCGCCAATCACGATGCCGATGCCGCGCGCCTCGGCCATGGGCAGGAAGCTGTCTAACGCCTCCTGTTCCAGCAGCGTATAACGCCCCGCCAGAAGGAAAATGTCGTAATCCCCCCGCTCGGTCAGTTGCTGGCAGACTTCCCATTCGTTCACACCCGCCCCAAAGGCGGTGATCACACCCTCGCTCCGCAGCCGTTCCAGCGCGTGATAGCCACCTGCCATCAACTGATCGACCTTGGCGTTTACATTCGCCCGGCTGCCCTGATTGGGCACGTCGATGTCATGGGCAAACAGCATGTCGACGCGATGCACCCCCAGCCGCTCCAGCGAGTCCTCGACCGACCGCATCACCCCGTCATAGGAATAATCATAAACCTCGCGCCGCGCGGGCACATCGAACCACTTGCCAAAACCGGTGCGTTCTGCCGGATCGCAGGCCTCCAATAGCCGCCCGACCTTGGTCGACAGAATGTATTCGTCTCGCGGCTTGTCCCGCAGGAACCGGTTCAACCGCGTCTCGCTCAACCCCAGCCCGTATAGCGGCGCGGTGTCGTAATACCGCACACCCGCGTCCCAGGCGCGTTCCAGCACGGCATGCGCCTCGTCATCGGTGATCGCGCGATACAGGTTGGCCAAAGGCGCGGTGCCCATCCCAAGCTCGGTAAAGGTCAACCCGCCATTGCCCAGCCGGTCCCATGTCCGTGTTTTCAATGTCATCCGCCCCTCCTTCCGGTTCGGGCCCGAGCTTAGGCACCACGCCCCGGATTACCACCCCCCCATGCCGCCATTTCCACCAATCGCAAACACGGGCCATTTCCCCGGTTTCACGTCTGGCACCCCCGGTTTGCTGTGTTAAGCTTTGCCCAACCAAGGGAGGTCCGGATGAGCGCGTTTCAATCTGTTTTCGGCGAAGGGAAACCCGTCATCGCCATGGTGCATTTCGGCGCCCTGCCGGGATCGCCGCTGTATGATGCTGACGCCGGGATTGACGGGCTGCTGGCGGGCGCGGCGGCTGACCTTGAGGCGTTGCAGGCGGCAGGGGTGGATGCGATCATGTTCGGGAACGAAAATGACCGGCCTTATGAGTTTGACGTTGATCGCGCCTCGACTGCGACGATGGCCTATGTGATCGGCCAGCTGCGCGACCGCATCACCGTGCCCTTTGGCGTCAACGTATTGTGGGACCCGATGAGCACCGTGGCCCTGGCCACCGCCACCGGCGCGCAGTTCTGCCGGGAAATTTTCACCGGCACCTATGCCTCGGACATGGGACCATGGACGCCCGACGCGGGGCAGGCCATGCGCTATCGCAACCGTTTGGGCCGCCCTGACCTGGCGATGCTCTACAACATATGCGCTGAATTTGCCGACAGCCTGGACCGCCGCTCGCTCCCGGACCGCGCGCGGTCTGCGGTGTTTTCCTCGATCCCCGACGCGGTGCTGGTGTCGGGCCAGATCACGGGCGAGGCCGCGGCCCTGTCGGATCTCGAAGCGGTCAAAGCCGTGCTGCCCGACACGCCGGTGCTGGCCAACACAGGCGTCAAACACAACACCATCGCGGATGTGTTGCGGATCGCGGATGGCTGCATCGTCGGATCGTCGCTGAAGGTCGATGGCGATACGTGGAACCCCGTGGACCCGGACCGCGCCGCTGACTTCATGGACCGCGCAAGGGCCGCCCGTGGATGATGCCCCACAATTGGTGGTGATGTCGGGCCTGCCGGGCGTGGGCAAATCCACATTGGCCGGGGCACTGGCGCAGAAGATCGGCGCGCTGTGGCTGCGCATAGATTCAATCGAGGACGCGCTGGCCGACTCCACGCTGCACATTCACCCGGCAGACGATGCCGGGTATCTGGCCGCCTGCGCCGTGGCCCGCGACAATCTGGGCGGCCTTCGCACCGTGATCGCGGATGCGGTGAACCCGGATGATTGGTGCCGCACGCTCTGGCGCGATCTGGCGGCAGAGACCGACGCGCGCCTGACCCCGATACAGGTGGTCTGCTCGGACACAGACGAACACCGCCGCCGGGTCGCGGCGCGCGACAGGGGCCCCGACTGGCAGGGCGTCCTGACACGAGGGGCCGAGCCCTGGCCGGGCGCGCCCGTGATCGACACGGCGCATCACTCCGTCGACGCGGCGGTTATGAAAATGGAGGAGCTGCTGAATGCCTGACCGGATGTCCCGCCTGCGGCGCGACCTGATGGACCTGATGCTGGTGCCCGGCCTGTCCGGCCACGAAACCCGCGTCAGACAAGCGATCCGCGCGCGCCTGCCCGACGGGGTGAGTGGCACCACCGACCGGCTGGGCAACCTGATCGTGACCTTCCCCGGCACCGGCCCGTCTGTCATGCTGTTCACGCATATGGATCAGCTTGGCTTCTTCGTGCGCCGGATCGAAGACAACGGGCTGATCCGGGTCGAACGCATGGGGGGCGTGCCGGAACGCGCGCTGGCCGCGCAGCCGGTGATGCTCTGCCCGCCGGGGCGCGAGGATGTGCCGGGCCTGATCACGAACAAAAGCCACCACGCCACAACACCGGACGAAAAATACGTTGTGGTCAAAACCCCGGACCTGACCATCGACACCGGCCATGACAGCAAGGCCGCGGTCGAGGCGACCGGCATCGCCATTGGCACCCCAGTTGTCTATCGTCCGCAGGCCACCGAACTGGGCCCGCACCGCATCGCCGGGACCAGCGTTGATGACCGCGCCGGATGTGCGGTTCTGCTGGAAATCATCCGAGCACTTACCGACCGTAAAGCTCATGACAAAAACAGCCCGACCGTGCACGTGGTTTTCTCCGTTCAGGAGGAATTCAACCTGCGCGGCGCGGTTGTGGCGGCCCAGACCCTGACCCCGGACATCGCCCTACAAATCGACCTGATGACGCCCTCTGACACACCCGACCTCAGCGACCGGGCCGAGATGGCGCTGGGCGCGGGTCCGGGCATCAGCCTCTATTCCTTCCACGGTCGCGGCACCCTGAACGGGGTGATCCCTCACCCTGCCTTGGTGCAGCTGTTCGAGGACACGGCCAGCGCCGAAAGCCTGACGCTGCAACGCAGCGCACAGGTCGGTGTGCTGACCGACCTGTCTTACGTGCAGCTTGTCGGGGCCGGGGTCGCCAGCCTCGATATAGGCTTCCCCATGCGCTACTCGCACTCGGCCAACGAACTCTGCGACCTGCGAGATCTGGACGGGTTGACCCATCTGATCCTCGCAGCCCTTGACCGGATCACGCCGGACTTCTCTCTCAACCGGGATGATTACCCATGACCTATACCCTTGGCATCGACATCGGAACTTTTGAATCCAAAGGCGTATTGGCCGATCACAGCGGCAATATCGTCGCCCAGGCCAGCCACCCGCACGAAATGATCGTCCCGCATCCCGGTTGGGCCGAACACCGTGCCGACGAAGACTGGTGGGGCGATTTCGTCCGCATCACCCGGCAATTGCTGGCCGACAGCGGGGTTGATCCGACCCAGATCAAGGGTGTCGCCTGCTCTGCCATCGGCCCCTGCATGCTGCCCGTGGACACGGACGGCACCCCGCTGATGAACGGCGTCCTCTACGGCGTCGACACCCGCGCGCAGGCCGAGATTGACGAGCTGAACGCAAAGATCGGCGAGGACGTCATCCTGTCCCGCTGCGGCAACGCGCTGACCTCGCAGGCGGTCGGCCCCAAGATCCTGTGGCTGAAAAACCAGCGCCCCGAGCTTTACGCGCAAACCGCCCATGTCCTGACCTCCACCTCTTACATGGTGATGAAGCTGACCGGTGAAATCGTCATTGACCACTACACCGCCGCCAACTTCGCCCCGCTCTATGACGTGACCAAACTGGACTGGATCGACGACCTGGCCCCCGACATCTTACCGATTGGTAAGCTGCCCCGTCTGCTCTGGTCCAACGACATCGCCGGGCACGTGACCGAAGCCGCCGCTGCGGAAACCGGCCTCGCCCCCGGCACGCCCGTCACCTGCGGCACCATCGACGCCGCGGCCGAGGCGATCAGCGTCGGCGTGCAGCAATCCGGCGACATGATGATGATGTACGGCTCCACCATCTTCATCATCACGCTGACCGATGCCCGCGTCCGTGACCCGCGCCTGTGGTACGCGCCCTGGCTGTTTCAGGGGCAGCACGCGTCGATGGCAGGACTCGCCACATCCGGCACGCTGACCCACTGGTTCCGCGATCAGTTCGCCCGCGACCTGCCCGTGGCTGACGCCTTCCCAACCCTCGCAGCCGAGGCCGCCGAGTCGCCCCCCGGCGCAAACGGCCTCCTGATGCTCCCCTACTTTTCAGGCGAACGCACACCCATCCACGACCCCAACGCCAAGGGCAGCTTTTTCGGCCTGAACCTGACCCACACACGCGGCGACATGTACCGCGCCCTGATCGAAGGCATCGCGTACGGCACCAACCACGTGGTCGAAACCTATGCCGAGGTTGGCGAAAAACCCTCCCGCGTGCTGGCGGTTGGCGGCGGGACCAAAAACGAACTCTGGCTGCGCGCCACCTCCGACATCTCGGGCCTGCCCCAGATCGTCTGCGCCAAAACGGTCGGGGCCAGCTACGGCAACGCCTTCCTGGCCGCTTGCGCCATCGGCGCAACACAGCCACGCGACATCGCCACATGGAACCCGACCGCCCGCGACGTGCCACCAGAACCCCACGCGATCTACGAAACCCGCTACCGCCAGTTCCGTGCACTCTACGACCAGACCAAGGGGATAGCGGCAGCGCTTTCGTGACGTTCTGAGGGTGGTTTCGAATAGGTTGGCGGCGGCCACTGAAGCGCGCGTCATGATGCTGGTCGCCAATTGTCAGATCGCTCTGATGTGTGGATCAAGGTCGGACGGAACGAAGGTACCGCGCTTTGCATCACCAGGGTAAGTTGCCGGTTCTTGCTCAATCTGATGAAATGCTGCGGCCTGCGCCAATATCAGCTTTGCTTCTTACGCTCTTCAAGTGAGCGGCTTAACCGTTCCAGCAGCTCCGCTAATGTCTCGCGATCATTCTCGGGCAAGATGTCCGCAAAAAGCTCCGTGTTCGTCTGTACCAATTGATCAATGATCTCTTCTACCAGGTCGGCCCCTTCCACAGTAAGCCTTACAAGCGTGCTTCGGGCATCTTCTGGGTTGGACATGCGTTCGACCAAACCTTTTTCTGCCAGGCCTCGAAGCATTTTCGCCATGCCGCTGGAACTGGCTTGGGTGGCGGAATAAAGCTCGGTGGGGCTCATCGTGAATGCGTCATTTGTGAAGCGCAAAGCGCGTAAGACCAAGAACTGGGTCCAGGAAACCCCATATCGTGCAGCAACTTTGCTGTCGCTATCCCAAACGTAATTGCGACTCCGAAACAGGCCGGAAACGATACGCGTCGTCGTACTCGGCGTGACCGACCAAGGTCTGGGCTTTGCCTTTGGCAAATGTGTTCTCCTTCACGAGCTGGCTGCAAAATGCCCGGAACCACTTGCAGTCAACAAGTTGAAATATTATCTCTCTAGAGAGATAAATGGAGTAATCAACTTGTCACAGGAAAAACACGGATATGTCGTGAGAGGCCTTTTGGGCCTTCTTGCCTGCATTATGCTGCTCTTCACTTTGCCAGCCTATCTGGATACGTCCAGCAATCCTGGGTTGGCCAACTTGAGCGGAGACGCCGCTTCTTTGGGGTCAGTTGCTGGTGCTTTTCTGGCACGTCAGTTGGGGCTTGCGTTGATCGCGCTTTATGGCGCTGTGAAAGGAACGACCCAGCCTGTGCTGATCGGCGCTTTCGCAATGGCGTTCCTGAATTTGCATGACGCCGTGTTCCTGTCGGCATTCGGAAACGTTGGCCCCGGCGCCATCGCGGGCCTGATCCTGGGCAGCTTGGCCGTCATAGTGATGGTGCTGACATGGCGCGGTGCGCAGACATGAAACTCACGATATTCGGTGCCACTGGACCTGTGGGTGTTGCGCTGATCCAGGAAGCGCTGTCGGAAAATCACGAAACGACCGCGTTGGTGAGAACCCCAGCAAAGATCAGCGCGTATTCCGACCGGCTGAAACTTGTCGTGGGCGATTATTTTGATGCGGATGCGCGGGCAAAAGCCCTTGAAGGTGCAGACGCGGTTTTAACGACAATCGGCCCTCCAATGAAGCGCGCTCCAAACAATGGCGAGTACGCCAAGGCTATGACGGAACTGATCGGACAAATGCAGAAAGCAGAGATACAGCGTATCGTTGCCATCGGCGGTGCAGGTTTGCGCCTTGGGGACGAAGAACTGGTCTTTCCGCGCAGGATTATGCGACTGATGCTGCGCCTCTTCGGGGGCAAAGGGTATTGGGACAAGGAACGGGAGCACAATGCTCTGTTCGCGTCTCGGCTGGCGTGGACCATCCTCCGCCCTCCGCAGATTGCTCCGGTTTCCGGAGAGTTTGTCGTGTCCCAGGACCGTCCCAAAGCGTTCAAGGCGGACCCGATGCAGCTGGCCCACCACATGATGGCCAGTCTGAATGACCGGGAATCAGTGCACACGGCACCATTTGTCGCGACGAAGTGAGACTGCCGATGGCCGAAACCTGTGACAGCGCTTTTGGTGGCAATTGGGGTTTCATAGCACTCCGCGAGTTTACTTGCCTGTTGATAGGCGAACCCGGGGACAACACTCCGCCCCTCGGCATCGGCGCCGGTAACGGGCAGGTCGCCGAGCATTTGGAGGGGCATACCACCGACGTCTACGAACCCTGGGCGGAGCACCCGCACAAGGACGAAGAAGGACTGGTGATGGTGTTCAACCGGCTTTGACCCCGCACGCGCCGCAGTCCCGGACTTGATCCGGGACCTCGGATCGGGCGGGGTAAGAGGTCCCGGATCAAGTCCGGGACTGCGGGTGCGTATGGGGCTGGCGTTGGGAGTTCCGCCTCCGACGAGGTGAACCTTAACGGGACCTTACCGATCCCCTCGACCTATTTCTGTACGTTTTGGGGTAACCGGTGCTACGACCTTGCCCCGTTTTGTACATTTTCGGCAAGTTGAGCGGATGTCGCCTAACCCTCCGTCACACTATCAAACCACTCCAGCACCCGACCACTCCACCCTTTCGGGATACCATGCCCACGCGGTGTAATCTGCAACGTGATCGACCCTCCGGCGCAGCCCGTCCAGCGTTTCTGCCACAGGCCTTCCTCGCTGGCGTGTTCATCCGCCGCACCCAGGCAGCCATTGGTTTCACGCCAAATATCCAATCCTTTCAGGATATTACCCTGATGGAAATGGAATCCCTGCCACGTGCCCTGCCGTCCCTCCAGCGGAACCATGCGGTCGGAAAACCCATGCGTGTGGAAGATGTGTACAGGCGCAGCACAGTCACGCTCCATCGGCTCCCAGAACCCGCCCGCGACAGGGGCCACCGCGTCAAACAAGTCGGGCCGGGCACAGGCCAGATCCCAGGCCATCGACCCACCCCGCGAAAACCCGGCCAATAACAACGGCTTACCTTCCAACTCAAACCGGTTCACCGCATCGGCCACAACCGCACTCAGGAACGCCACATCATCACGAGAATCGTCGATCCCGTCCGCCACAGACCAATCGCGCATGACCTTGCCATTGGGCCAGACCTGTTCCCCCTGTGGCGCCACAAACACCAACCCGGCTTCGCGAAAATTGCGCGTGAACCCCTCGTTTGCCGCCGCCTTGGACCCGGACCCGCCCGCGCCATGCAGCCACAGGACAAGGCCCGTTGGTTCCCCCTCTGGCATCGCCACAAAATAGGAGCCATCGGCGACTTCACAGGCCTGCTCGCCCGTGCCACAGGCATTCGCCACGACTGGGCTACCGTATGCCAGCCCAATCGCTGCTGCCAAACTGTACAGGATTCTCATCGCGCAGACTCCCTTCCGCCGCTGCGGTCAGCATACGGTATCTCACACCCGCGCCTTACACGTTTCCGCGATCCAAACGTGAGGGCGTAGCCAGATGTTTGCCTTGCCCATACCCTGACTGAAACCTTTGGGAGGACCATCCGATGCGCATCTTGTCTCTTGCCATGTCGCTGGCCGTTCTTGGGAGCACTGCTCAGGCTGAGGTCATGGGGGGGCGCATCATGGATCAAAGCGGGGCAGGCCAGTTTGTCAAACTGGACACCGACGCCCCCTTTGCCGTGGGCTTTGACACGTTTGATGATGACAACCTCTACGCCTTTGACGAACAGCAAGGGGTGATGTTAGTTGAGCCCGTGCGCATTGACATCAGCCCCTGCCGCCACCGTATGATCCCTGCCGGAACGGAGGTGTCCAGCCATTACGTGTTCTTCGACAGCCTGTCCGGTATTCAGGTTGGCTATGTCGATTTTGACGCGCCGGTCCTGGGGATCGCAGCGTTTCAGAACACGATGGCAGCCACTGATTATCTGGCCGACACCAACATCACCTATATCAGCGAAGAGCTGCGCGGGCTGGAAGAGGGGGACTACGTCTGGATCGACGAAAATGAACCCAGCCGCCTGTGGGTCTATTGGGCCGGGTCATCTCCCGGGGACTACATCCGGGTGTTCACACAGTTCCGCGGCAACGCGCATATGATGTGATTGAAAGGTGCAGCAGCCCCGGACTTGATCCGGGGCCTCGGATCGCCCGGCAGAGGTCCCGGGTCAGGCCCGGGACTGCGGTGGCGTTGATCCGACGTGTTCCGTTCAACACCCACTCAGAGGCACTTGCGCTATTTGACAGCGCCGCTGGCCATGCCCTTGATGATGTAACGTTCCAGCACGATGCCGATCACGATCAGCGGCAGGATCGCCGCCCAGCTGAGCGCGGCCATGGACCACCAGTTGATCCCCTGTGACCCGGTTTGCGACGCCACCATCACCGGCAGGGTTTTGGCATCGGTGGACGTCAGAAGGGCGGCAAAGAAATATTCGTTCCACGTCAACACAAGGCTGAGGATGAACGCCGCCACCAGACCCGGCAGGGCAATCGGCAGGATGATTGTCAGGAACGCACCCCAGACGGACAACCCGTCCACCAGCGCAGCCTCTTCCAGCTCCACTGGGATGGCCTGAAACTGGTCCCGCATGATCCAGATGACGATGGGCAGCACCGTCAGCGTGTAACGCAGGATCAGCCCGATCCGCGTGTCGAGCAACGCCAGTTCCTTGTACAACACAAGGAACGGCAGCGCCAAAACCACCGGCGGCAGGATCAACTGGCTGAGGAAAAAAAACGAAATGTCCGGGTTCCGCATGAAGCCAAAGCGATAGTTGAACCGCGACAACCCGTAGGCCACCATCGCCCCCAACACCACGGCCAGCGCGGACGAACACAGGGCCGAAACAGTCGAATTCCAGAACCGTTTCAGAAACTCCTCGCGCACCGTGCTTTCCGTGCCAATCGTGTCCGGCGACAGGCCCAGCGATTTCCATCCGCGCCATTGCGGCGTGTAGTCGACCCAGGGGATCATGTTCCCCTTCATCACATCTGGAGCCAGCTTGAACGAGGTTGTCAGCGTCCAGTAAATCGGGAACAGGCAGATCACGGTCCACAGCAGCAGGATGCCGTAGATCACGATGCGCTTGCTCAGCCACCCGGCCTTGTGTGCCAGATCGCTTTGGGAATCGTGGAAGATCTGTGTGTCGCTCATTTCAGGTATCTCGGGTTCATCCAGCGGTCCACCAGCTTCATGAAGATGGTGATCGCGATGACAATCAGGACCAGATAGACAATGGCCAAAAGCGTGCCATAGCCCACGTTCGATCGGTCACGGTATTCGCGGAAGATAAAGCTGGTCACGCTGTCCGTCGCACCTCCGGGCCCGCCCGAGGTCACGTTGATGATGATGTCGGCCAGCTTCAGCTTGAAGATGATGCGGATCAGGATCGCGGTGATCGACACGGGCAGCATCAGGGGGAACGTCACCTCCCAGAAATTCCGCCACGGGCCTGCGCCATCTACCTTGGCGGCTTCCTGCACTTCCTTGGGGATCGCCTGTAGCCCGGCCAGGATCATGATCATCATGAAGGGGATGAAGGTCCACGCATCCATGATCATGATCGTCAGCCGCGCCATTTCCGGGCTGCCGAAAAAGCTGGGGTTGTCCCAGCCCAATTCGCGTGCCAGCCGTGCCAGTGGGCCGAACCGCGCCTCCAGCATCGACTTGCCCACCATCCAGCTGACCGCCACGGGCGACAGCATCAGCGGCAACAGGAACGCGACGCGGAAGAATTTGCGCGCACGGATTTCGCTGGCCAGTATCAGCGCCAGACCAAAGGCGATGGCATATTCCACGATGATCGCCAGCGTGTAATAGACCATGTTTTTCAGCGCGTTCCAGTAGAACGGATCGCCCCACATCTGGCGCACATTGTCCAGTCCGTTGAACCGCCTTCCATCCGGGCTGGCCAGGTTCCAGTCCGAAAACGCAATGCCCAGGGCAAAGATCAGCGGAAAGATCACCATCGCGACCACAAACAGGACACCGGGCAGGATAAACAGCGTCCGCTTGCCCTGTTCGCCGCGCAGCACGACCTGTGACACACACAGGCAGGTGGCCCAGACAAGATAGCCAAACAGCCCCAGCCGCCAGGTTTCAAACGTCCAGGGAAGGGCCCCCGTTTCGGCCAGGGTCAGCACAAGGAAACAGCCAGCCATAAACGCCAATCCGCCGTATTTCAGCAGATTGCCTAGCCGCACCCGTTCCGGTGTGATGTTGTCCAGCGTGACAACGTGGAGGAGGTCGCCTTCGGTACTCATACTGGCATGTTAGCTGGGGATGCGAGGACTGTTAACCCGTGAAATCGGACCGGGCGCAGTTTCTTTTTGCGTCACATCACATGCGACCACGCCCGCCTCAACGCGGGTGTGCTACGTCGCGCCACCCAGAACCCGACCACCACGCACAGTCCCGCTACAATCCACGGTACAGGCCGGGCAGGATCGAACGTGGTCCAGAACACGGTAATGTCCTGACCTGCCGTCAGGGATTTGCGATTGTGCACGCCCATCTCGGCCATCATGCACAGGCCCAGAACGCACAACACCGCAGGCAGCAACACCCGCAGATACGGCCCGATCAACCCCCGCCAGCGCCCTTGCCGCACCATCGGCGCATGCACCTCCAACAACCCCGCCAGCCCCGTCGGGAAATACATCACTGCCGCCAGGAACAGCACGCCGACGTATAGCTGCCACAGGTCCGTGTGAAGGCTCATCACCGTTTGCAGCAGCGTGAACAGGATCGCGCCCAGAATCGGCCCATAGAAATGCCCGACCCCGCCCAGAAACGCGATCATGATGATGGTGCCCGATGCCTCGACCGTCAGGTTTTCGGCTGTCGCAATCTCGTAATTGATCGCGGACAGGCCCCCTGCCACGCCCGCGAAAAACCCGGCACCAATGAAGGAATAGAACCTGACCCACCGCGCGGAGTAGCCAAGGAACTCTGCCCGTTCGGGATTGTCCCGCACCGCATTGGCCATGCGGCCCAGCGGCGTGCGGGTGAACGCGAACATCAACGCCACGCAAAGGATCAACCAGAAGATGATCAGGTAATAGACCTCGATCTGGCGCAGGAACGCGACCCCGAAAAAGGGCATGCCCAGCGTCCGGTCACCGCCAATCCCTCCGCCCCGGAAAAACGTGTAGATGATGATGGAAAAGGACGCGACCAGCTCGACCATGCCCAGCGAGATCATGGCAAACACCGTGCCTGCCCGTCGGGTGGAAAACGAACCGATGACCGTCGCAACCCCCATGGAAAACAGCCCCGCAGCCAATGGCAGGAGGGGTAGAGGGACAGGCAGATCATTGGCCTGAATGTAGTTCAGGGCATGCAGGCAGGCGAACCCGCCAAATCCCAGATAGATCGCGTGCCCAAAGCTCAGCAAACCGGCCTGACCCAGCAACATGTTGTAAGACAGCGCAAAGATGATCGTGATCGCCATCTGGTTCATGATGGTGATCGCGGCGTTGGCTGCAAAAAGATGCGGCAACAGCAGCAGGAACAGGACCGCCACCAGCCATGGTAGCCACGTTCGGGATGGGTTTGGGGGAACCACGGTCATTGTCACAGGAGTTTATCGGAACGCGGCAAAGCGCAACCCGGAACCCTGCGTCCTGTGGTGTCTCATGGCTTGCCAATGGGCCCGGATCGGTCGCTAATGCGTTGACCCCGGAGGAGAGCAATATGATCGAAGAACCCAAAACCCTGACGATAAAGCGCCCCGACCGCCGCCCGACGCCGGACCAGATCGCCGCGTTTCAGGGTGCGCCGACCAGCTTTGTGACCGACGCGATGGACGGCAAATCTGCGTTGGATATGGCGATCCGCCCGCTGGCCCCGGATCACCTGCCAGGTCACGTGGCAGGCCCGGCGCTGACCGCTGGCAACAGCCCCGGCGACATCATGGCGACGCTCGCTGCGCTCAACTTCATTCAGGAAGGTGACGTGGTGATCGCCGCCTTTGGCGGACATCGGGGCTGCGCGGCGGCGGGGGACCGGGTTTCGGCGATGATGAAGAATTGCGGGGCCGCCGGGTTTGTCACGGATGGACCGATGCGTGACTGGGACGGGATTGTTGCTGCTGGATTGCCCTGCTGGTGCACGGGGTTAAACCCCAACTCGCCCTTCACGACGGGGCCGGGGAATGTGGGTCTGCCGATCCAGATTGGCGGGCACCGGGTCGAAACCGGGGACATGATCGTGGCAGATCGCGACGGCGTGGTTGTGGTGCCGTTTGATCAGATCCCGGCAGTGGCCGAGCGGTTGGCGAAAGTGCGCGAATTGGAAATGGCGCTGGATGCGGAGCTGAGCGCTGGATTGAAGATTCCCGACGGGGTGAAGGCGCTGATTGAGGGTGATGGTGTGGAGTTCGTTTGAGTGTGTCTCAGGCGCGGAATCAAGGGCCTTTGGCCCGCCGCGCCAGCGCCCGCCTCACGGCGTTTGCAAGGCAAACGCCTGTCGGCAACACATTGCCTGTGGGCAATGTGTGAGAGACCTCCCCCCGGGAGGGCGCTACAGCGACGTTGCCGCTCTTGCAGCCGTTTCAAGTGGGCCTCACCATAAAGCACTTCGCTTAACCATCAGCGCGCCACCCGAGGTCGGGCGCTGTCGCGGCTGCGTGTACTAATCTACACCGCCTCACTCTCCGCCGCAGCCAACGCATCATACCCCTCCAGCCCAATGCTCACATCCGCCAATGCCCAGGACCCGTCGGTCTTCAGCCACATCGGCTCGCCCACCAGTTTTAGGTCCGTAACGCCAAGGCTTGGGTAATTATGCCCCATCGAATGCGCCATCGGCAGGCGCACGCCAGGTTTCGGGTTCAACCCCGCTGACACCTCGTTTGTGCCCATCTTCAGATGATGCGCGATGTCCCATTCCTGCACCACGCCCTGATCGCGTGTAACAACCCAGCAATGCATGTCTTCGCACCAGTTCCGCTTTTCTGCAGGCACGAAATAGCCGGTCACATACCCGGCCTCGTACCCAGCCGCCCGCGCTGCAGCGATGAAATAGGCGTTGATGTCGACGCAGGACCCCACGGCCATGCTGCAAATCTGCGGGATCTCGTCGGTCCCGTCGTAAAACCGTTCTTCTGGATGGCCGTAGCTGAACATGCCCGCCACATGCCGCGCCAACCCGACCAATCCGCCCTTGGTGGCCACGGCGGTCGCCTCTTCGGCCAGCGCATCAGCGGCGCGCGTGTATCGGCTGTCGCGATGCTGAAACAGCGCTTCGGGGTAGGCCGCGCCGCCCAGTTCGAACACCCAACGCAGCGTGATCTCGTCCGTCTCGGGTGTCAGGACCATCACATGCTGCCCCGCCAGCAGGTCGGCCGCCAGTCGCACCCGTGCGCCTGTCACTTGCACATCCACCGGGGCCGCGTGCGGCGTGCTCAGGCCCACGGGCGCGATCAGCCGCCCACCCTCAATCGCGGGCAAAGTCACATCAATTGCGATCATGTCGTCTTCTCCGTCATGACCGGCGCGTCATTCTTCAGAAGCAGCAGCAGCGCCACAATCGTGCAGCCCACACCCACCAGAACCAGCGCCGGGGGCAGGTCTTTGCCCAGGGCGATTTCCCAGCAGATAACCCAGCTTGGTGTCAGATATGTGTAGGCCATCACCTTGGCCGAGGGCAGGCGCAGCGCGGAAAACTGCACCAGGAAGAACGACATCGCCGTCGCAAAGACCGAGATATAGCCAAGGCAGATCCAAACAATCGGCGGCAGGTTTGCCCAATCGGTCTCCCATAGGGTCGGCCATGCCAGCGCGACCAGGATCACGCTGCCCCCCAGCAACATGCCAAAGGTAAAGACCAATGGCCGCTCGCCCCGGTTCAGCAGGCGGACGGCAACCGGGTAGAAGGCATGACTGACGCAGCCCCAGAAGAATATGAACTCTCCCCGCCCGATGTCGAAGGCCATGAAAGCCTGCCAATCCGCACGGAAAATGACCCACAATGCCCCGATCCCGCCGATCAGCAGGGCCAGCGCCATGCGCGGGGTCGTTTGCTGCCGCATCGCCAGCCAGCCAAACACCGCCGCTGCCACCGGGGTCAGGGTGAAGACAGCGGCGGAACTGACGGCAGAGGCGGTTTTCAACCCCTCGAACATCAACACGAAATAGAGCGCCATCAGCGCGCCCATCGCCGGATACCGCCAGGGCGCGCGCAACGCCACGCGCGGCACCCCGCCCGTGATCATAACCACCGTCCCGATCAACACCGAAGCAATGCAGAACCGTGCCGCCGTGATCGCCATCGGCGCGATTTCATTCGCGGCGAGGCTTCCCAACGAAAACGACCCGGCCACGAGCGCCGAAAACAACAGCATCGCGGCATGGCCCTGTGTCTGCGGATTCATATGATCCAGTCCTTGGCCCGCTCTTTCAGGAACTTCAGGAAAGTCTGCACCTTGTTTGTGCGATGCAAGTCGACATGAGTCACCAGCCAGATCGCACCGGACCATTCATCCCGCGGGGCCAGCACCTGCACCAGATCGTCCCGCTGCGCCGCGTCCCAGCAGCCCATGAACCCGATGCCTGCACCTGTGCTCACGGCCTCTTCCATCGCCCGCACGTCACCGCTGCGAAACGAAATCCGCTCTGCCGGGACATTCGCACGCAGCCAGACATACATCGGCGCGCGGCTCAGCGCGTTGTCATGGCCGACGAAATAGTGGCGGTCGAATTCCTCTACACCCGCCGGCATGCCCATGCGCGCGATGTAATCCTTGCTGGCATACATCGCGACCTTCTGGCGGGTGAACTTCTGCACCACGTTGTCCGGCTGCTCCGGGGCTGACCCCGCGCGGATCGCCACATGCGCCTCGCCATATTCCAGCCGGAACAGGCGGTCACCGGTCAGATAGCGGATCACCAGCCCCGGATACATCTGCTGAAAATCCGACAGCACCGGCACCACCTGCGGTGCCATGGAAATCAGCGAGGTCACCACCAATTCGCCGGACACGTCGTCGCCCTGACCTTTCAGACGGCCCACCAGTTGGTTGAACTGATCATCTGTCGCCTGCGCCACCCGCAACAGGTCCTGCCCGGCCTCGGTTGGGGTGTAGCCGCGCGCATGGCGTTGAAACAGCTTCACTTTCAACCGTTCTTCCAACGCGTCGATATGCCGGATCACCGTGGCATGATGCACTCCCAGCACATCCGCCGCGCCGGAAACCGTTCCGATCCGCGCCACCTGATAGGCGGTCCTGACCTCGTCCCAATTGTCCATGGGGTCCCTCCTGCGCGCTGATGGTTCATGTGCAAATTCTCACACATCCTGTTGATTTACCCAAGTTGCGTTCAGAAATGCAAGGGCACAAATCTAGGGGCAGCAACCATCCAACCACAAGGACCCCGACCATGACTCATACTGTCTTGCACATCGACGCCTCGCCCCGTGGCGCGGACTCTGTCACCCGAGGCCTCAGCCTGCAGGTTGTGGACCACCTGTCCCCCGACAGCGTGATCCGCCGAGACGTGGCCGATGGCCTGCCGCTGCTGGACGTCAACTGGATCGGCGCAAACTTCACGCCTGCCGATGCGCGCAGCGATGAACAGAAGGCGGCGCTGGCCCTGTCCGATACCTTGGTCGGTGAATTGCAACAGGCGGATACCATTGTGATCGGCCTGCCGGTCTGGAACTTTGGCATTCCTGCCGTTCTGAAGGCATGGGTCGACATGATCGCCCGCGCCGGTGTGACCTTCCGCTATTCCGAAAACGGTCCTCAGGGCCTGTTGACCGGCAAACGCGCAATCCTCGCCGTGGCGTCGGGCGGCACCGCCGTCGGGTCCGAGATCGACTTTGCCACCACCTACATGCGCCACGTTCTGGGTTTTGTCGGCATCACCGAGGTCGAGATCGTTGCAGCCGACCAACTGGCCATCGACGCCGAAGCAACGATGAAATCGGCGCAAGAGGCGATTGGGCAACTGGCGGCCTGAGGTTGCACAAGCGGACTTGAAGGCGCGGAATCAAGCCCAAAGGGCGCCGCGCCAGCGCTCGACCCTCCCCCGGGAGGGCGCTATAGCAACACCTCCGTTGGCAGAGTGTTCCACCCTAAAGCACTCCGCTTCTAACCTGGCTGCGCCCACCCGAGGTCGGGCGCCGTCGCGGCTTTCGATTGGATTTCTGTCCAAGTGGTCTATACCCGCCCGCATGAAAGTCACCCGCAACACCCCCGACCAGTTGATCCTCTCCAACAATCCCTGGGTCCTTGGCGTGATCCTGATCGTGTTCATCCTCGTCTTTGTGGGAGTCGGTCTGACCGTGTTCCTGCAAGGCGACTGGTTCGGTCTACTCTTCATCATCATGGGCGGTGGCATCGGCGCGGCGACCTTCTGCGGCCTCGTGCGCCGGGTTCAGGTGATCCTGAACCGTCCGGCTGGCACCATCACCATCCAGCGCCGTTCGGTCTTTGGTTACACGCGCGATGACCATGACCTGTCACGGCTCCAGCGCGCAGACGTGGAAAGCAGCACAACCCGGACCGATCGCGGAACATCAACCGTCCACCGCGCGGTGCTGGTCATGGGGGACGGCACGGACACCACCCCTGTTCCCATCGTGAAGGCTTACTACGGCGGACCCGGTGCGCAGGAACTGGCGGATGCGGTGAACGATTGGCTCCCGGCCCGTTCCCTTGACTCTGGCACCGCAACCGACTAACTGCGCCCCCAATACCCGGAAGTATCACACCTTCCGGTCCTTGCCGTATAGCAGGGATCGCCCTCCACCAGCGTTGTACGCCCGTGGGGGCAAAGCCATTTGGCTTGGCCCCACATTGTACAATCGACGGCACGGGCGTTTGCGCATTGATCACCCGCTCCCTATCTCGGGGGCAGACCGAAACCGGCTGAAAGGAGCCTGAGGGAAATGTTTGAAAATCTGTCCGAACGCCTCTCTGGTGTCTTTGACCGGCTGACCAAGCAGGGCGCGCTGTCCGAGGATGACGTCAAAACCGCCCTGCGCGAGGTGCGCGTCGCCTTGCTGGAGGCTGACGTTTCATTGCCCGTCGCACGTGATTTCGTAAAGGCCGTACAGGCCAAGGCGACCGGTCAGGCGGTGACCAAATCGGTCACGCCTGGTCAGCAGGTGGTCAAGATCGTCCATGACGAACTGGTCGAGGTGCTGCGGGGTGAAGAAGACCCCGGCGCGCTGAAAATCGACAGCCCGCCCGCGCCGATCCTGATGGTCGGCCTGCAAGGGTCCGGTAAGACTACGACCACCGGTAAATTGGCCAAACGGCTGGCGGAGCGCGAGGGCAAGAAGGTGCTGATGGCCTCGCTCGACGTGTATCGTCCGGCGGCCATGGATCAGCTGGCGGTGCTGGGCACGCAGATCGGCATCGACACGTTGCCAATCGTGCCGGGTCAGAAACCCGTGGACATTGCCAAACGTGCGAAACAGCAGGCGGCGCTGGGCGGCTATGACGTCTATATGCTCGACACCGCAGGCCGTTTGCAGATCGACGAAGTCCTCATGCAAGAGGTCGAAGATGTCCGCGACGTGGTCAGCCCGCGCGAAACCCTGCTGGTGGTCGATGGCCTGACCGGTCAGGTCGCGGTCGAGGTGGCCGAGGAGTTCGACAACAAGATCGGCATTTCCGGCGTGGTCCTGACCCGGATGGACGGCGACGGGCGCGGTGGTGCGGCGCTGTCGATGCGTGCCGTGACAGGCAAACCCATCCGCTTTGTCGGTCTGGGCGAAAAGATGGACGCGCTCGAAACCTTCGAGCCGGACAGGATCGCGGGCCGCATCCTGGGCATGGGCGACATCGTCGCGCTGGTCGAAAAGGCCCAAGAAACGCTGGAGATGGAGCAGGCCGAGCGCATGATGAAGCGCATGGCCAAAGGTCAGTTCAACATGAACGACCTCAAGATGCAGCTGGACCAGATGCTCAAGATGGGCGGCATGGAAGGCATGATGTCGATGATGCCCGGCATGGGCAAAATGGCCAAACAGGTCGAAGAGGCCGGGTTCGACGACAAGATCCTGCGCCAGCAGATCGCCATGATCCAGTCCATGACCAAAAAGGAACGCGCGAACCCGAAACTGCTGCAAGCCAGCCGCAAGAAACGCATCGCGGCGGGGTCGGGGAGGGAGGTCGTCGGCCTCAACAAGCTGCTCAAGATGCCGCGCCAGATGGGCGAAATGATGAAAAAGATGGGCAAAAGTGGCAAAGGCGGCATGGTGAAACAAGACATGAAAGGC
>JBFOMB010000047.1:0-92087 GCA_040830545.1 Paracoccaceae bacterium
AGCGGCACCGGCCAGAGCAACAACAGCTGCGGTCAGCACAACCCAGTCAACTGTAACTGCGCCGTCTTCGTCTTTGCGGAAGTTCTTGATGAACTTGATCATGGTGTGTCCCTCCAAAGGATCTCTAGGTTTCAAATAACCGCGTCGTCTTGTGTCAGAGCCGCCTCTCTCTGTTGGCTCATGTCCGCCGTGGTTGACTGTAATTAGCCAGAGGGTCGTGGCAGGAATGGGGCAGGAAAATGGAAATTCGCGTCAAATTGAAAATTTCGGCAATTTTCTGCTAGTGCGCTGTAAAGTCAGCGATTTCCTGCGATTTCGTTGCGCAAGGCATGTGATTTTTTTGCTGAAGGTGCAGAAATTCAGTGGAATTGAGGCCCTTTTTGCCGGGATTTTCTGGCCTCAGGCCCCAAAAAACGGGACATAAGAAGAAAAAACATGAGGCAGGCAAATGAAGACGCGCATGTTCGCGGTTACGCTGGTATTGGCGGTCGCGTTGGGTGTGCCCGCAGCGGCGGGGCCCAAACCCTTCCCCGATTTCAGCGCGAAACGTGTGAAGCCACCGTCGCCCGGAACGGGCAAGCGGATCACGATTCAAATCGAACCGCAGCCAGAGGTCACCGTGCCTGAAGCGACGCCTGAAACGGAAACGGCGTCTGCCTCCGTTCCGGCATCGACAATCGGCAACTACACGTGGTTCTGGGACGCGGTGTCGCCTGAGCTGACGCAAAGCGGACCTGGACGGCTGGAAAAGGCAATGTTCACGTTGCAGGCCAATGGCAGTGTTGCAGCACCCCGATTGCAGGACATGCAGAACATTGCGTTGGAAAACGGCATTGAAATCCTGAAATCGACCATCGGTACGAAAGTCTCGCCTGCCTTGGTGTTGGCTGTGATTTCTGTTGAATCTTCGGGACGGCCAGATGCGGTCAGTTCGGCGGGCGCACAGGGTCTCATGCAGTTGATGCCTGCAACGGCAGACCGTTTTGGCGTCACTGATGCACTGTTGCCCAATGAAAACATTGGCGGCGGGGTAAAATACCTCGACTGGCTAATGGAGGAATTTGGAGGTGATCCGATTCTGGTACTGGCTGGATACAACGCGGGCGAGGGATCGGTGCGCAAACATGGCGGCGTGCCGCCCTATGCTGAAACACGGGACTATGTGCCCAAGGTGCTGTCCGCCTTCCAGGTGGCGCGCGGTCTATGTAAAACGCCGCCCGAATTGATTTCGGACGGCTGTGTTTTTGCTGCGATGAACTAACGTGGGGACGTCAGACGATCGTACCTGCGGTTGAGGCACGCATTTCTTCCTCGCTGACGCCATCGGCCAGTTCGACGATCTTCAGGCCGCCCTCAACCACGTCCAGAACGCCGAGATTGGTGATGATCCGGTCGACCACACCCTTGCCCGTCAGCGGCAGGGTGCATTCGGTCAGAACCTTGCTGTCGCCGTGTTTGTTGGTGTGGTCCATCACGACGATGACGCGGCCAACACCGGCCACCAGATCCATCGCGCCGCCCATGCCTTTGACCAGTTTGCCCGGGATCATCCAGTTGGCCAGGTCACCGTTTTCGGCCACTTCCATCGCGCCCAGGATCGCTGCTGCGATCTTGCCACCACGGATCATGCCAAAGCTGGTTGCGCTGTCGAAGTAGGACGTGCGGCGCAGTTCGGTGATCGTCTGCTTGCCCGCGTTGATCAGGTCCGGGTCCTCGTCGCCTTCGAACGGGAAGGGGCCCATTCCCAGCATGCCGTTTTCGGATTGCAGTGTGATGTCCTTGTCACCAACATAGTTCGCCACCAGCGTCGGGATCCCGATGCCGAGGTTCACGTACATGCCGTCTTCCAGTTCCTGCGCGGCCCGTTCGGCCATCTGATTGCGATCCCAGGGCATCAGGCTTCCTCCTTCTTGCGCAGGGTGCGCTGTTCGATCCGCTTTTCGTGCTCGCCCTGAATGATACGGTGCACATAGATGCCGGGCAGGTGGATGTGATCGGGCTCCAGTGCGCCGGGCTCGACGATTTCCTCGACTTCCATGATGCAGACCTTGCCGCACATGGCCGCCGGCGGATTGAAGTTGCGCGCTGTCTTGCGGAAGATCGCGTTGCCGGTGGTGTCGGCCTTCCAGGCTTTGACGATGGACAGATCGGCAAAAATGCCCTCCTCCATGATGTAGGTCTCGCCGTTGAAATCCTTGTGTTCCTTGCCATCGGCGATCACGGTACCAACGCCGGTTTTGGTATAGAAGCCGGGGATGCCCGCTCCGCCTGCGCGCATACGCTCCGCCAGGGTGCCCTGTGGGTTGAATTCCAGTTCCAGTTCACCGGACAGGTATTGGCGCATGAATTCGGCGTTCTCGCCCACATAGGACGAAATCATCTTCTTCACCTGCCGGGTCTGCAGCAGGATGCCAATGCCGAAATCGTCCACGCCTGCGTTGTTGGAGGCGAAGGTCAGATCCTTGACACCGCTTTCCTTGATCGCCTGCAACAGCAGTTCAGGAATACCGCAGAGGCCAAAGCCACCTGCCGCAATCAACATGCCATCGCTCAGCACACCATCCAGGGCCTCTGCGGCGCTGGAATAGACTTTCTTCATGAGATGCCCCTCCGGTTCGGAAACTGCGGAGGTTTTGACGCTGCGCCGCGGCGGAGTCAATCACGAGTAACGGTAGCCGGGGCCTTGTATCCGGCCCCAACGCGCTTTCTGAAGCACGTTTGTCTCTGGGTCAGGACGCCTTTTTCGTCTTTGCCGTTGTTTTCTTGGCCGCGGGCTTCTTTGCCGTTTTCTTAGCGGGGGCTTTCTTGCGCGTGCCCTTCTTGGCCGCCTTTTCTGCCAACAAAGGCAGCGCTTGTTCCAGCGTCACGGTTTCCGCCGTCGTTTCCTTGGGCAATGTGGCATTCACCTTGCCCCATTTGACATAAGCCCCGTAACGCCCGTCCATCACGTTCACCGGCTCGCCGTCATCCGGGTGCGGGCCCAGCTCCTTTAACGGCTTGGCTGCCGCACCTCGTCCACGCCCCGGATTGGCACGTTTTTCCGCCAACAATTCAACGGCCCGATTCATGCCGATTTCAAAAACGTCATTGGGGTCCTTGAGGTTTACGTAAACCGGTTTTGCATCCTCGGGACCCTGGTGCATGATATACGGCCCGAACCGGCCAAAGTTTGATCGGATGGCACCGCCTTCGGGATGCTCGCCAATGTCCCGTGGCAGACTGAGCAGGGTCAGCGCCTTTTCCAGATCCATCGCGTCCTTGTCCCACCCGCGGGGCAGAGAGGCGCGCGGTGGTTTCTTGTTCTCCGGCGTCGGTTCGCCGCGCTGAACGTAGGGACCGAAGCGGCCGGATTTCAGCCAGATTTCATCACCGGCATCTTCACCTAGCACGCGTTCATCACCGTCTGCCCCTTCGCCCGCAATGGGTCGGGTGTAGGTGCATTCCGGGTAGTTGCCGCAGCCGACAAATCCGCCGGTGCGCGAGGTTTTCAGGTGCAGTTGGCCCACACCGCATTTGGGGCAGACGCGTGGATCGGACCCGTCTTCGCGCGGGGGATACAACTGATCGCTGAGCGCTTCGTCCAGCACATCCAGCACCTGCGCGATGCGCAGGTCGGAGGTTTCGGTGATCGCGGCAGAAAAATCGCGCCAGAAGCGGTTCAGCACGTCCTTGTAGTCCAGGCTGCCCGCGCTGATCGTGTCGAGTTCATCTTCCAGGTTGGCTGTAAACTCGTACCCGACATATTTGCGGAAGAAGTTCAGCAGGAAGATCGTGACAATCCGCCCTTTGTCCTCGGGGATCAGGCGGTTCTTGTCCTTGCGCACATATTCCCGGTCCTGAATCGTGGTGACAATGCTGGCATAGGTGGACGGGCGGCCGATCCCCAGCTCTTCCATGCGCTTTACCAGTGTTGCCTCGGTATAGCGTGGCGGGGGCTGGGTGAAATGCTGCTCGGGTGTAACCGAGCGCTTGTCTGCGGTCTCCCCCTGCATGATCTGGGGCAGGCGGCGGTCGTCTTCATCCACAACCGTATCGTCGCGGCCCTCTTCGTATACGCGCAGGAACCCGTCAAACAGCACCACCTGACCGGTGGCGCGTAGGCCGACCTGACCATCTGCGCTGCCGATATCGACAGTGGTGCGCTCCATCCGGGCGGCTTCCATCTGGCAGGCCAGGGTACGTTTCCAGATCAGGTCATAGAGTTTCGCTTGATCCGAATCTTTCAGGTTCAGAGCTTTCGCATCTGCTGTCATCTCTGTTGGGCGGATACACTCATGCGCCTCTTGCGCGTTCTTCGCCTTGTTTTTGTAAATGCGGGGCGAGGACGGGACGTATTCCGCGCCATAACGGGCTGCGATTGCATCGCGGGCGGCTTGCACGGCCTCGGGCGCCATGTCGATCCCGTCGGTTCGCATATATGTAATGTGCCCGGCCTCATAGAGGCGCTGTGCCGCATTCATTGTCTGGCGTGCGCCCATCCCGAACTTGCGGCTGGCTTCCTGTTGCAAGGTTGAGGTCATGAAGGGCGCGGTGGGATTACGGCTGGCTGGTTTGGCCTCAACCGATTTCACGGTCAGATCGCGGGAGGCTATCGCCTGCACGGCCAGTTCGGCCTGTGTTTCGTTTTCGATATCGTAGCGGTCAAGCCTTTGCCCGGCGAGCACGGTCAACCGCGCCTCGTAATCCTGTCCGCGCGGTGTGCCCAGCAGTGCCTTTACTGACCAGTATTCGCGCGGCTTGAACGCCTCGATCTCCATCTCGCGTTCGACGATCAGACGCAGGCAAACAGATTGCACGCGACCGGCACTGCGCGCGCCGGGCAATTTGCGCCACAACACGGGCGACAGATTGAACCCCACCAGATAGTCCAGCGCGCGGCGGGCCAGGTAGGCCTCCACCAGTGCGGTATCGACCTGGCGGGGGTTTTGCATCGCCTCGGTCACCGCATCCTTGGTGATCGCGTTGAAGGTCACTCGCGACACAGGCGTGGTTTTCTTGATCGAGCGGCGTTTGGTCAGCGCCTCTTGCAGGTGCCAGGAAATCGCCTCGCCCTCGCGATCCGGGTCGGTGGCGAGAATCAGTTCGCCGTCCGCCGCCAGCGCGTCCGCAATCGCTTTGACGTGTTTGCGGCTGTCGACGGAAACCTCCCATTTCATGTCAAAATCGTGTTCGGTATCGACCGATCCGTCCTTGGGCGGAAGGTCGCGGACATGCCCATAAGACGCCAAAACCGTGTAACCGGGGCCGAGGTATTTGTTGATGGTTTTGGCCTTGGCCGGGGATTCAACAACAACTACGGGCATTTAGCTCAAAACCTCTTCGACAGTCTGCGGCGCGTTCTATGGCGGGGGGACATGTGGGGGGCAAGTGTGGATTGTCAATCCGCGCATTTTGGGCGCAGATTGGCGGCGTTGGTTTTGGAGCGTTTCGATGTTTGCCCTTCTGGTTCGCGCCTTTGTTCTGTGTGCTGCGTTGCTGTCGGCTACGGCAGGCTTGGCCTGGGAGGAACCGGCGCGCGGGACGAAAACCCGCAAGGCGTTGATGGACGCAATACGCCCGCATGCAGTGTGGATGCTGGGCGAAGAGATCGAGTTCGTGGTCTATGACCTGCGGCGGCAGGACGGTCTGGCGTTTGCCAGTGTTTACCCTCAACGCCCCGGGGGAAAGCCGATAGATATTGCATCCACCCCGGCGATGCGTCGCGGGCAGTTGGACACAGAGTTCATGGACGGCGTGACGATGCAAGCGCTTTACCAACGGTCCGGCGACACCTAGGTCGCAGTCCACTGGGCCATTGGCGCGACGGATGTCTGGTACAGTTGGGAGCCGCTCTGTGCAGTGTGGCGCCCAGTTATCCCCGAGGCGTGCCAGGGGCTTTGACGGGTCAGACAACCCGGGCCAGTAAACCGCCGGGCTGTCGCGATACGTGCCCTTCCAGCTCCAGATCGACCAGCGCCGGTCCGACATCGCTGGCCGTCGCGGATAGGTCGCGAATTAACTGATCTTCGGCGATGGGAGAGGGACCCAACCTGTCCAGAATCTGTTGATGGAGCTTCGCGGTTTCGCGCAGGCTGCGTTTCTCCGGTGCGGTTGCCTGTGGCAGATCCAGAATGGACTGTACCGGCGACTGTTTCGCGATCTCTTCCATGGGCAAGGCCGCGATGACGTCCTCGGCATTTCGCACCAAGGTCGCACCATCCCGGATCAGCATGTTGCATCCGGATGCACGAGCATCGAAAGGATGCCCGGGCACCGCCAACACCTCGCGTCCCTGGTCCAATGCGTCACGGGCTGTGATCAGGCTGCCAGACTTGGCAGCAGCTTCTACCACGATTACGGCATCCGCGAGACCCGAGATGATTCGATTGCGGCGCGGGAAATCCCGCGCTTGCGGCTGCAGGCCCATGGGTCGTTCGGACACGATGAGACCCTGTGTGCCAATGTCTGCCGCTAAACCTGCGTTTTCGGCGGGATACCGAATGTCCACGCCACCCGCCATCACGGCGATGGTGCCCGTTGGCAGGGCCGCCAGATGGGACGCTGCATCAATGCCCCGTGCCAATCCGGACACAACCACATGCCCTGATTCACCCAGTTCGCGGGCCAGTGACCGTGCCATCCGCGTGCCCAGGGACGATGCATTGCGTGCGCCGACCAACGCGATCATTGACCGGAGCATCAGTTTGCGATCCCCTACGGTCCACAACATCGGTGGGGCGTCGGAAATTTGCGCAAGTGCCTTTGGATAGTCAGCCTCCCCAAGGCACAAAAGCCGCGCTTTGGCGGCTTTTGCAGCCTTGAGTTCAGCTTCGATAACGCCGGGCGGACATACTTCGTATGACGTAACCCCGGCCTGACGCGCCACTTCGGGCAACGCGGCAAGCGCATTCTGCGCCGAGCCATGTTCCGCCATCAGTCGATGAAATGTGCTGACACCGACGCGGCGGGAGCGCAGCAGACGAAGCCACGAAAACCGATCTTCTTCCGTGGTGGGTGGGAGTGGGGGGTGAGTGGAAGAAACTTGTGCTTCGGTCATCCGTTGCTCCGCCATGCTGCACGAATGGTGTAGATCAACCGAGGTTAACGGGTCGTGAATCAATTCAAGTTTTGTGCGAATTTTTCACGAACCCGACACGTGTGCGTGGCAAAGCCCAATTTTCAAAGCCTCAGGCCGCCGACCCGCCAACCGTCAAGCCGCCAATAAGGGTCGAGGGCTGACCCACACCAACCGGCACCCATTGGCCAGCCTTGCCGCAATTGCCCATTCCCGGGTCCAGCGCCATGTCATTGCCCAGACCACGAATCTGGCGCAGCGACGTTGGGCCGTCCCCGATCAGGGTTGCGCCCTTCACTGGCGCGCCGACCTTGCCGTTTTGCACGCGATAGGCCTCGGTACAGGAAAACACGAACTTGCCGTTCGTGATGTCGACCTGACCACCGCCGAATCCAACGGCCCAGATGCCGTCCTTCAGATCCGACACCAATGCGCCGGGGTCAGTGTTGCCGCCCAGCATATAGGTGTTGGTCATGCGCGGCATGGGCGCATGGGCATAGCTTTGACGCCGCCCGTTGCCCGTGGGCGCTACACCCATCAATCGCGCATTCTGGCGGTCCTGCATGTAACCGACCAGAGTACCGTCCTCGATTAACGTCGTCTTGCCTGACGGGGTGCCCTCGTCATCGACGGAAATCGAACCCCGCCGATCGGGAATCGTGCCGTCATCCAGCACGGTCACTCCGAGCGCCGCGACCTGCTTGCCTAGCAGCCCGGCAAACGCAGACGTGCCCTTGCGATTGAAATCGCCTTCCAGACCGTGCCCAATTGCTTCGTGCAGCAGGATACCGGGCCAACCCGGTCCCAGCACAACGTCCATCACACCTGCAGGGGCTGGAACGGCTTCGAGGTTCACGCAGGCAATGCGCAGGGCCTCTTTCGCCTTGGCCTGCCAATCGTTGGCGTCCAGCAAACCATCCAGCCCGACGCGTCCGCCGCCTCCGGTGCTGCCGCTTTCACGGCGTCCGTTCTGTTCGACGATGACCGAGATGTTGACGCGCGTCATGGGGCGCGTGTCACGGACCTCGCTGCCATCAGCACGCAGAATCGCAACCTCTTGCAGCGATGCCGCCAGAGATGCCGTCACTTGCACCACCCGTTTGTCCAGATCGCGCACATAGGCATCAATCTCGCGCAGAGTCTCCACCTTCACAGGGAAACTGTGTCCCTCAATCGGATCACTGTCGGTGTAAAGCCGTCGATTCGTCGACTGAGGTGTATCGGCAAGGCTGCCGCCACCGTCGCCCACGGCCAAACGCGCGGTTTCCGCCGCCCGGCGGAGCGACGAAACCGTCATTTCGGTCGAATGCGCATACCCGGCCACCTCGCCCCGGACAGCCCGCAACCCAAATCCTTCGGCCGCGTCGTAACCGGCGTTCCGCAACCGGCCATCATCGAAGACCAGCGATTCGGACTTGCGACGCTCGACAAACAGTTCTCCGTCATCGGCCCCATCCAGCGTGGTACGCAGGATTGGCAGCACTTCTTCCCGGGGCAGGGCGTCGTTGAACGGATCGAACGTGTCTTGTGACATGGTGAAAGGCTCCGTCTGGCAAGGTGATTGCGGCAAAAGCGTCCGTTTGACGCAAGCATGTGGCTTTATCTGACTGCCGGAATATGATTTCTAACGTCGGCAAAGACAATGGGCTGTCGGTGTGTGCCGTTGCCCGACCACATGCGATCAAACGATCAGGACGTGACATGAAAAAAGCAATTTCGCTCGCAGGGGTGCTGGCCGCCCTGTCCGCTCTGCCAGCAATAGCTCAAGACGGGTTGGAGACGATTGGTAAGCCGGTCGACCGGGCCACCGGGTTTCAGCCAGCAGCAACCGAACTGGCCAGCGAGATCCATTTCCTGGACGGCCTGCTGACCACGATCATCACACTGATCTGTATCTTTGTGACGATCCTGATCGCGATTTGTATCTTCCGCTACAATCGTCGGGCCAATCCGAACCCTGCGGGCTTCACGCACAACACGCCAATCGAGGTGGCGTGGACCATCATCCCGATCCTGATCCTGGTGTTCATCGGTGCCTTCTCTCTGCCTATTCTGTTCAAGCAGCAGGAAATCCCCGAAGGTGACATCACTATCAAGGTGACTGGCTACCAGTGGTACTGGGGTTATGAGTATGTCGACCATGAATTCGCCTTCGACAGTTTCATGCTGGCCAGGGAAGATCTAGAAGCCAACGGCTATGCACCGGACGAATATCTGCTGGCGACCGACACGGCTGTGGTTGTCCCTGTCGACAAGGTTGTCGTGATGCAAGTGACCGGCGCGGACGTGATCCATTCCTGGACCATCCCGTCCTTTGGCGTGAAGCAGGATGCTGTGCCGGGACGTCTGGCAGAGCTGTGGTTCAAGGCCGAGAAGGAAGGCATCTATTTCGGACAGTGTTCGGAACTGTGTGGTAAGGACCATGCCTATATGCCGATCACGGTTAAGGTCGTGAGCCAGGAAGCCTATGACGCATGGCTGGATGGCGCGATCGAGGAATATGCCGGAACACCGCGCAAGGTACAGGTTGCCGCTGCGGACTAAGGTCCTAACTGCGCAGAAGGTGCGGCCCGATCAGGCCGCACGATCTGAACGGCCACAGCGACAGATTTCCTGACGGAGCGAATGATGAGCGACGCAACGATTAATAATACGACCCAGACCGGCGAAGCCGGGTTTGGCGACTATTTCGCGTTGCTCAAGCCACGTGTCATGACGCTGGTCGTATTCACGGCCCTGGTCGGTCTGCTGGCCGCGCCGACGCCGGTGCATCCGATGATCGGGTTTGCCGCGATCCTGTTCATTGCCATTGGTGGCGGTGCATCCGGTGCGCTGAACATGTGGTGGGACGCGGATATTGATCAGGTGATGAAACGCACGCGCGGTCGCCCGATTCCCGCTGGCAAGGTGCAGCCGGAAGAGGCGCTGGGCATTGGGATCACCTTGTCTGCGATGTCGGTCATCATGCTAGCGCTGGCAACGAATCTGATGGCGGGCGCAATGCTGGCCTTCACGATCTTCTTCTACGTGGTCATCTACTCGATGTGGCTGAAGCGGTCGACGCCTCAGAATATCGTGATTGGCGGGGCCGCCGGTGCTTTCCCGCCGGTCATCGGCTGGATCGCTGCAACCGGCACCATGTCGGTCGAGCCGTGGCTGATGTTCGCGCTGGTGTTCATGTGGACGCCGCCGCATTTCTGGGCGCTCGCGCTGTTTATGCGTAGCGACTATGACGACGCGGGCGTACCGATGCTGACGGTGACACATGGGCGTCCGTCCACGCGACGTCACATCCTCGTTTACACCGTGCTGCTGGCCGGTCTGGCGCTGGGCACGGCGTTCACTGCTGTTGGTGGCCCCGTTTACCTCGCGGTTTCCGTTGTCCTGAACGCGCTATTCCTGTCTGGTGCCTTCCGCATCTGGCGTAGGGACGAGGCGATGGCCGAGGTCGACAATTACGCCGTTGAACGCCGCTTCTTCCGCCTGTCCCTGCTCTACCTCGCACTGCATTTCGCCGCGATTCTGGCTGAGGCCGTGCTGCGACCCTATGGGCTGGGAGGCTGGGGATGAGCCTGAAGGTCACACATGAAATCCATGATCGCCGATTCGGGCGCAACGTGGGCCTCGCGCTGGTTCTTGTTGGTTTCATCGCTGTTGTGTTTGGGCTGACGGTGGTCAAGGTCACCAGCGGTGGGTTCGAACCACCGCGTGCCCCTGTGCAGGAGGCCGACGGATGAAGCTGGACGCGCCTCGCAAAACGGCCCTGAAGCTGGTTGGTGTGGTCCTGTGTATGGGGGCACTGGGTTGGGCAGCGATCCCGCTTTATGATTGGTTCTGCCGTGTGACGGGCTATGGCGGCTACACCGCGACGGCGGACGCCAGTAGCGATACAGTGCTGGACAAGACGATTAAGGTTCGATTCGACGGCTCGCTGGAACGCGACATGCCGTGGGAGTTCAAACCGGTCGAACGCGAGATGGAACTGCCAATCGGCGAAACTGGATTGGCGTTCTACGAGGCGTATAACCCGACCGACAAAGCGGTCGCAGGATCAGCCAGCTACAACGTGGCGCCCTACGCGGCGGGTCTGTTCTTTACCAAAATTGACTGCTTCTGTTTCGAGGAACAGGTGCTGGAACCCGGGGAACGGGTGTTGATGCCGGTCACTTTCTACGTCGATCCCGAAATCGTGGACGACAGAGAGGGCAAATTCCTGCATACAATCACCCTGTCCTATACCTTTTATGAAATCGACTTGCCCGAGGGCTACGCTTCCCTCACAACCGGGGCAAATAACAACCTGAACTAACGCGCTTCCTGAGGGACACTCGATGGCACACGCAAAAAACCACGACTACCACATCCTAAACCCCTCTATCTGGCCGTTCGTCGGAGCGATCAGTGCGTTTGTGATGCTATTCGGTGCGGTCCTCTGGATGCACGACATGACCGCATGGCTCTTCTGGATGGGCTTTGTGGGTGTTCTCTACACCATGTTCGCCTGGTGGTCCGAAACCATCACCGAAAACAAGGTGGGCGATCACACACCAGTTGTACTGATCGGTTTGCGCATGGGTTTCATCCTGTTCGTGATGTCCGAGGTCATGTTCTTCTCGGCGTGGTTCTGGTCGTTCATCAAACATGCCATGTACCCGATGTACGAATATATCGGGACCGAATACGTGCCGCCGCATATTCACGCGGTTGATGCCTTCCACCTGCCGCTGATCAACACGCTGATCTTGCTGCTGTCGGGCTGTGCCGTGACCTGGGCGCACCATGCGCTGGTTCATGGCAACGTACGCAAGGACCTGATCAATGGTCTGGCCATCGGTATCGCACTGGGCGCGTTGTTCACGGTGTTCCAGGGCTACGAATACTGGCACCTGCTGGCTCATGAAGACTGGCAGTTTGGCGGCGACCAATACTTCTCCAACTTCTTCATGGCGACGGGTTTCCACGGTTTCCACGTTCTGGTCGGTACGATCTTCCTGATTGTCTGCCTGCTGCGTTCGATTGCTGGTGACTTCACGGAAACCAACCACGTCGGGTTCGAGGCAGCCGCCTGGTACTGGCACTTTGTTGACGTGGTCTGGCTGTTCCTGTTCTTTGTCGTTTACCTCTGGGGCGCGCCGATCACCTGACGGTGGTGCGGGGATGGGCCGCGTGTCTTTCCCTGGCCAAGCTTTCCCGGCGCGCGGTTTATCCCGCGCGCCTTTCCTTTGTCTGACCCGAGTGCTCATGCGCCGTATCCTGTTCCTTTTTCTGTTCGGTGTGACCGGGATTGCGATCCTCATTTCGCTGGGCGTTTGGCAGGTGCAGCGCTTGGCATGGAAACAGGGTGTGTTGGCAGAGATCGACAGCAGGATCGCAGATGATCCCGTGCCATTGCCGGAAAACTTGGACGTGGAACGCGACCGATATCTGCCGGTCGCGGTGGCAGGGCGCTTCCTGGATGGTGAACTGCACGTGCTGGTGTCGATCAAACGGGTCGGGCCGGGGTATCGAATCATCGCTCCCTTCCTGACCGAGGGGGGTCGAACAATCCTGATCGACCGGGGATTTGTGCCGGATACGGACAAGGACATAGCGCGGGCCACCGGCGAGGCAGAGGTCACCGGCAACTTGCATTGGCCCCGCGAAACGGACGGTTTCACGCCTGATCCGGACCTGAACGGCAACGTCTGGTTTGCACGTGAAGTGTCCGCAATGGCCGAAGCACTGGGGTCCGAACCCGTACTGGTCATCGCAAAGTCGCAAACCGACCCCGGCGTGACGCCGTTACCGGTGGACACCAGCGGCATTCCGAACGATCACCTGCAATATGCAATCACCTGGTTTTCGCTCGCCCTGATCTGGGCGGCCATGACCGGTTTCTTCCTGTGGCGCAGCCGCGCCCAAGACAAAGGTTGACGCGATGCGTTATGTCTCGACCCGGGGACAGGCCCCGGAACTGACATTCGAAGAGGCGATGTTGACGGGCCTCGCCCGTGATGGTGGGCTCTATGTTCCTGAAACGATCCCTCAGTTCACCGCAGACGAAATCGCAGCACTTGCCGGGTTGCCCTACGAAGAGGTTGCGTTTCACGTTATGCGTCCCTTTGTCGGGGACAGTTTTGCTGACGACACCTTCCGAGGGATCATCGACCGCGCTTACAGCAGCTTCAATCACGCCGCCCGCGCGCCGATGGTGCAACTGAACGAAAACCACTTCCTGCTGGAACTGTTCCATGGGCCGACCCTGGCCTTCAAAGACTTTGCCATGCAGCTGATCGGGCAACTGTTTCAGGAGGCATTGGGACGTCGCGGGGATCGCGTGACCATCGTGGGTGCCACGAGTGGCGACACCGGATCCGCAGCCATTGAGGCGTTTCGCGGGCTGGATGCAGTGGACGTTTTCATTCTCTATCCACATGGCCGCGTGTCCGAGGTACAGCGCCGTCAGATGACGACCCCACAGGAAAGTAACGTGCACGCGCTGGCGCTGGACGGGGATTTCGACGACTGTCAGGCGCGGCTGAAGGACATGTTCAACGATTTCGACTTCCGCGACGGGGTGAAGCTTGCGGGTGTCAACTCGATCAACTGGGCGCGGGTTCTGGCGCAGGTCGTGTACTATTTCTCCTCGGCCACCGCGCTCGGCGCGCCGCAGCGACAAGTCAGTTTCACCGTGCCGACGGGTAATTTCGGGGACATCTTCGCAGGCTACATCGCGCGGCAAATGGGCCTGCCCATCGCGCAACTGGTCGTGGCCACGAACCAGAATGACATCCTGCACCGCTGCCTGTCGGGGCAGGGCTATCACAAAGGCGAAACTCACCTGTCGATCAGCCCGTCGATGGACATTCAGGTCAGCTCGAATTTCGAGCGCGCTTTGTACTTTGCCTACGGCCGAGACGGGGCAGCCGTGGCGCAGTTGATGGATGAATTGAAAGCCAATGGCGGGTTCGAGGTTAGCCAAGGCGCGCTGCAGGCGTTGCAAGAGGTCTATGTTTCGGGCCGTGTGAGCGAGGAGGAAACGCTGGCACAGATCATGGCGACGCGCGAGGCAACGGGTGAAATCATCTGCCCGCATACGGCCGTTGGCGTCAAAGTGGCGGAGGAACACCGCCGCGCAGACATCCCGATGATCACGCTGGCCACTGCGCATCCTGCCAAATTCCCGGCAGCGGTTGAGGACGCGACTGGTGTGCATCCGCCCCTTCCCCCTGCCATGTCCAACCTGTATGAACGGTCGGAACGGGTCACCCACATTGCCAATGACCTGACCATTCTAGAGACCCATATCAAAGAGCACATCGCCACGTGACACTTAGACAGGACACGCTTTCGAACGGATTCCGGATCGTCACCGAACATATGCCCGGCCTGAAATCGGCGGCTGTGGGTGTTTGGGTCAATGCCGGTGGTCGGCACGAACGGATCGAGCAGAACGGCATCGCGCATTTTCTGGAGCACATGGCGTTCAAGGGGACGGAAAAGCGCAGCGCGCTTCAGATTGCCGAGGCGATCGAGGATGTGGGCGGATACATCAACGCCTACACCAGCCGTGAAGTGACGGCCTACTATGCGCGCGTGCTGGAAACCGACGTCGCGCTGGCGCTAGATGTGATTTCGGACATCGTCATGAACCCGGTATTCGATCCGAACGAGATCGAGATTGAGCGGGGCGTGATCCTGCAGGAAATCGGTCAGGCCTGGGATACGCCCGACGATGTGATCTTTGACTGGCTGCAGGCCGAAAGCTACCGCGATCAGCCACTGGGCCGAACGATCCTTGGCCCGTCCGACCGGGTGCAGGCATTTTCGCGTGATGATTTGTCTTCGTTTACCAAACAGCACTACGGCCCGGGTCAGATGATCCTGTCAGCTGCGGGTGCTGTTGATCACGATGCGTTGGTACGGCTGGCAGAGACCTATTTCGGGCATATGGAGGCCAAGTCGGCCTTGATACCCGATGCGGCTCGTTTCACCGGCGGAGAATCTCGGCAGGCCAAGTCGTTGGAGCAAGCGCATTTTGCGTTGGCGTTTGAAAGCCCGGGTTATCGGGACGACGACATCTATACGGCGCAAATCTATGCCAGCGCTCTGGGTGGCAGTATGTCCAGCCGCCTGTTTCAGGAAATCCGTGAACATCGGGGCCTGTGTTACACGATCTTCGCACAGGCCGGGGCCTATGCGGATACCGGCATGACCACGATTTATGCGGGCACATCCGGCGAGCAGGTTCAGGAACTGGCCGAGATCACGATTGACGAGATGAAGCGCGCCGCCGACGACATGAGCGAGGCCGAGGTCGCCCGTGCTCGAGCACAGATGAAGGCCGGAATGCTGATGGGTCTGGAAAGCCCGTCAAACCGCGCCGAACGATTGGCGCGGCTGGTGCAGATTTGGGACAAGGTGCCCGCGCTGGACGAAACGGTCGCCCGGATTGATGCGGTGACCTGCGCACATGTACGCGACTTTGCTGGTCAGATGGCCACCACGGCCCCTGCAGCCATGGCGCTTTATGGGCCGATCGACGGTGCACCGACCCTGGCTGACCTTCAGGAGCGGCGCGCAGCCTGAGACCGAAGGAATGTTACTGGCCAAACGCAAGCTCAAGCTGGAAACCGAACGCCTCACGCTGCGCCCACCGACGCATTCCGATTTCCGCGCCTGGACGACGTTGCGCCGTGACAGTGCAGAGTTTCTGATCCCGTGGGAACCATCCTGGGCACCGGATCACCTGACACGGAAATCCTTCACCAACCGGGTCTATTGGGCGCAGCGCAGCATATCGGGGGGCACAGCGCTGCCGCTGTTCCTGATCCGGCGTGAAGACGAGATGCTGCTGGGAGCCATTACACTGGACAACATTCGTCGCGGCCCGGCGCAATCCGGGACGCTGGGCTATTGGACCGGTGAACCTTTTGCGCGTCAGGGCTATATGCGCGAAGCGATCCATGCGGTTGTACACCATGCGTTCACACGATTGGACCTGAGCCGGATCGAGGCAGCGTGCCTGCCCGAAAACCTGCCATCGCGCGGGTTGTTGGAAAAAAGCGGGTTCAAATACGAAGGCGTTGCGCAGTCCTACCTTCAGATCGACGGGCGTTGGCGGACGCATGTTCTGTATGCCTCGCTGCGCTCAGATCGCCGGGGTAAGACCGACGTTGGCTGAATATCCAGCCGAGTAGTCTGGCCTTGCGCGATCCATGAGATTTGATGCTGACTTGCAGGCCTTTCGGGCTATCGTTCCGTTATGCTCCGCTTTTTGCTCACGTCCGCCCTCTTGATTCTGGCCACCGCTTCCACCGCGCAGGATCGTCGGCCCAGCCATTGTATCGCAATTGCCGACGCCGCACCCGGGCTGGAATTCTTGCACAAGGCCGCCTGGACTGATCCGGTGCCTGAATATTCGGTTCGGCTGCAGTACATCTCGCATGCGTCGTTCCTGTTGCAGACGCCGGGAGGGCTGAACGTCGTGACTGACTATACCGGATTTGTCGGCGCGACCGGGCTGGTGCCGGATGTCGTGACGATGAACCACGCGCATTCGACGCATTGGACGCCTTTCCCCGATCCGGCGATCCCGCATCCCTTGCAGGGCTGGGGGCGATTTGGTGAAGGGATTTCGCATTACCTCGACTTGGGCGAACTGCTGGTCCGAAACGTGTCTACGGATATTCGCTCGCAATTCAGTGGGGTCGAGGAAAAGGGAAACTCGATCTTCATCTTCGAGGTTGAAGGTCTGTGCATCGGTCATCTTGGGCACTTGCATCACGTGCCGACAGACGAACAGTTTGCCGCCATTGGGCGTTTGGATGTGGTCATGGCGGCGGTGGATGGGGGCACAACGCTGCCTTTGCCCGACATGATGGACGTGCTGAACCGGTTGAAATCCTCGGTGGTTATCCCGATGCATTGGTTCGGGCAGTACACTTTGGAGGCGTTCCTGGTCGGTATGGCTGATACCTTCGACATTCAGGTATCTGATGGGTCTGAACTGGTGGTATCTTTGCGGGACTTACCGGATCGTCCGACTATTGTCGTGCTGCAACCGCAATTCCTGATTGATCTAGAATGACGACCTTGCACCGGCGCATCGGGCCGGGCATGGATGAGGCATGACGCTCAATCCTGCTGACACCGCCTTAGCCGCCCATCTGGAAACGCTGTTACCCAGTGGTGTGGTGCGCCCGGTGGAACCCCGATATCTGGAAGAACCTCGTGGGCAGTTTGCCGGAACCGGCGGTGTTCTGGCCCTACCCCGCAATGTCGAAGACGTCTCAATCCTGATCCGCGCCGCACATGAGACCCGCGTGCCTGTTGTCCCGTATGGGGGCGGAACGGGTTTGGTTGGCGGGCAGGTCATGCCGGATGGCCCTGCGCCGCTGATCCTGTCGTTGGAACGCATGAATGCGATCCGAGACGTTTATCCGGAGGAAAACGTTCTGGTGGCCGAAGCGGGATGCATCCTGGCTGACGTTCAGGCGGCGGCGGCTGAAGTAGACCGGCTGTTTCCCCTGTCCCTGGCCGCAGAAGGTACTGCGCGGATCGGCGGGAACCTGTCGACCAATGCAGGAGGGGTAAATGTGCTGCGCTACGGGAATGCCCGCGCGCAGTGTCTGGGGCTGGAGGCCGTGATGCCTGACGGGCGCATCTGGCACGGGCTGAAACGGCTGCGAAAGGACAACACAGGGTACGATTTGCGCGATCTCTTGATCGGAGCGGAAGGGACGCTGGGCGTGATCACGGCAGCGTCGCTGCGACTGTCACCGCGTCCTGCGGCGCACGGCACCGCGTTTTTCGTGGTGCCTGACCCGGTGGCAGCCTTGGACCTGTTGGCGCTCACACAACGTCATGTGGGTGAAGCGGTCAGTGCCTTTGAACTGTTGGATGGTCAGGGCTTGCGATTCCAGGCTCAGGTCATGCCAGATGTGCGCCAGCCTTTTGATGCGCCTCCTGAATGGACTGTTCTATGCGATCTGGGCCTGTCGGCGGGTCGTGATCCGGCGACAGCGTTGGAGGAAATTTTCTCCGAGGGCTTTGAAGCAGGTGTCGTGCTGGACGGTGTGGTCGCGCAAAGCGAAGCACAGCGCGCAGAGCTGTGGGCGGTACGGGAAAACATGCCGGAAACCAACAAACGGATTGGCGCGATCATTTCAACTGATGTCGCCTTGCCCTTGAGCCTTGTTCCCGACTTTCTGGTTCGGGCCAGGCGAGCGGTTGCCGAGGTCGGGACGTTCCGGATCAATAGTTTTGGCCATCTGGGCGACGGGAACCTGCATTTCAACATTTTCGCCGCAGAGGGTCGCACCAAAACAGAACATCTGGGCGACCGAACTGCACTGTATCAGGCCGTGCACGATCTGGTTGCAGAAATGGACGGGTCCTTCAGTGCGGAACACGGTGTGGGGCGTTTGAAACCCGGGGAGTTGGAACGGTACGGAGACCCGGTGAAGCTCGACGCGATGCGCGCGATCAAGGCTGCGCTTGACCCGGCGGGGATCATGAACCCCGGGGCTGTACTGGCAGCCCGCACATAGTGTTCGCTGTAACTTGTTGAGTGCCTGCGGCGCGCAGGATATCTCGTCGAAAACCGTCCCGGTTTTCTCCTCGGGGTTCGGCAGTGTGCTGCCTCACGGCGTGCGAGGCAGCCGCGCGCGGGTCAGAGGCCTTCGAATTCGCACAAGGTGTGGACGTCCATGCCCAAGTCTTCCAGCACCTTTCGCCCGCCAAGGTCAGGCAGGTCGATGACAAAGGCGCAGGAAACGATCTGACCGCCCAGGCGTTCAATCAGTTTGATGCCTGCAGCACAGGTACCGCCTGTGGCCAGCAGGTCGTCGACCACCAGAATTTTTTCTCCGGCGCTGATCGCATCGTCGTGGATTTCGACAATCGCCTCGCCATATTCGAGCGTGTAATCTTGGCTGATCGTGGTGCCGGGCAGCTTGCCCTTTTTGCGGATCGGCACGAAGCCAACCGACAATTGGTGCGCGACGGCCCCGCCCAATATGAACCCGCGCGCCTCCAGCCCGACCACTTTGTCGATTTGCATACCCGCATAGGGGTGCAGCAATTGGTCAATGGCCATGCGAAATCCGCGAGGATCCGCGAAAAGCGTGGTGACATCGCGAAACAGGATGCCCTCGTGCGGGAAATCGACGATGGTGCGGATATAGTCGCGGACGGAGGTGGATTTGGGCATGATGGGCGCCTGTCTGGAAAGAAACCGGGCCCGGTTTGGCCTATAGGTGCACGCGTTTCAAGTCATTTGCGATGCGCTCGGGTTAGGGCGTCATCCTGTTGTCTATCGTCGCGGCTCCGACCGCGGAGCGATGCGAACGGGCGATAGAAGCGATTGGCAACCCAGTGCAGGTGAGGTTTGCGCCAGTCCATTCTGTCCGACATCAGCAAGGATTTTGCAGCCAGCAGATTCATTTACCTTTCCTTTCCATGAGTTTGTTCATAAGTTGTTACCGACATTTGATATGCATTGTATATACAAAGCATAGGCGGAAAGTCAAGGCCAGGATGGGACTGTGAGTAAAAAAGACGGAAAATCATCCAAAAAGGATAGTCAGTTGGTCCTGCGATTGGACAAATCCGAGCGCGATGCGTTTGTGGATTTGTGCAAGGAAATGGACACTAGCGCCGCGCGGGAGATACGCGGATTCATCCGAAAATTCATGAAGGAAAACCGCAGCGACTAAACGTGTTGCGGTCCTGGTATCGTCAGGCTGGCCGGCGCAGCAGGGCCGTTGCGACACCCATCCCAACCAGTGTTACTCCGCCCAACCGGGTAAGACCGCGCAATACCGGTGGGCGGTTGATCGTGCGTCGCAACCGGTCCGCCAACAGCGCATAGAGCAGCACGTTTAGCGTGGCGAGGCCGACAAAGGTGGCGATAAGCGTAACGAATTGGGGTAGCAGTGGCGTTTCGGGTCGGATGAATTGCGGCACAAACGCGATGAAGAAGGCAATGGATTTCGGATTCATTGCTGTGACGGCTGCTGCATGGACAAACACGCCGCGTGGCGTGATCGCATCCGCTGTCTGAACCGTCGGCAGGTCTCCAGAGGGTGCGCTGCGGATCAACTTGATTCCCAACCAGACCAGATAGGCCGCCCCGACCCATTTCAGGATGGAAAACAGGGTGGCCGATGTGGCGACCAGCGCACCCAGCCCGGCCAATGATGCGGTCATGGCGAAAAAGTCGCCAAGCGCAACGCCACCTGCTGAGGCCAGCGCGACGCTGCGACCTTTGGACAACGCATAGCTCAGAACCAGCAGCACGGTCGGGCCGGGCAACATCAGCAAGGCGATGGATGCGGCAACAAAGGCCAGCCAAAGGTCGAAGGACATGGTGCGGCTCCTGAAATGCCCGTGTCAGGGGATCAAAGACAGGGCTAGGCTCAGAACGCAAGTGGGGGTTTTGCGACCATCAGCCAATAGATCGCAATCAGGCCCAGGAATGCGGGCCAGCCGAGTGCAAACCAGATGCGATAGAGGCGCATGGCGAGCGGGTCGAGCGTGTCGGTGTCCCGCGTGAGGTCACGAATGCGGATTTGCAGATGGGCGACGGGCAGCCAGCAAACCAGGGCCAGAAGGTAGAGTGCGTACGCCGCCAAAAGCCAGGGTTCTGTAAGGGACCAACCTTGTAGATGGATCAGCCAGAGACCGGTCAGGGGCTGCGCAATGCCAGAGGGGACGGTGAACAACCAGTCAGCCAGCACTACGCCCTTGGCCGTCGCATGTATGTGGCGTGCGTCCCGTGTGGCCATGGCGCGAACCATTTGAAACGCCGTGCCTATTCCGGTGCCGAACAGCAGTGTGGAGCTGAGGATGTGGAGCCACTTGGCGATGAGGTAAGGGTCAGTCACCTTTCGTCCTCCAAAACCAGATGCAGGACCAGCAGGATCAGGATGGGAAGGTTTTTGAGTAAACCGCCGAGGGGTAGCAGCCACAGGCCGGGGGCAAGGAACGTAAAGGTCAGCGTATAGCCTGCGACCATGGCAAGCTGCACACCGGCCATGAGCCGCAGACGCCAGCCACGCAGCAGAGCGAGCGCGATGGTGAGGTCTGCCAGCCCTCCGGCTCGGGCGAGGGCGATGAGCGCTGCGTCCGGCAGGTTGGCGTCGATCAGGGGCAGGAAGCTGTCCGGTGGCAGGAGCAGGCCCAGCAGGCCGGAAGCGAGCCAGAGAAGCGCGAGCGTCAGGCGCACGATGGGTAGCAGTAGGTAAAGCCGCGCGTGCCAAAGGTCTTGGGTGCCAGCCGGACGAGCGCGATGAAATTCGGAAAAGGGTCGGGCAGGGGGCAGCGATGGGTCGTGCGGCGCGTATACTCCGGCGTTCAGTTGTGACACAGCGGTCGCCGAGATGGGACCGAGCCGCATCACGTCGCCAACTTGCCCCAACAGATTTGCGAACGCGATGGGTATCCGCAGCACGGGCACCTCAGGCAAGCCAAACCATGTGCGATAGGCTTGGATCATTTGGGTCTGATCCACACACTCGGGGCCGCCAGCCACACGCGTTTGGGGTTCGGAGTCCAAAGTCAACAGGTGCAGGACCATCGTGGCCAGATCATCCGCATGGATCGGGTTAAACGGCTGAACCCCGTCTCCGACCACCGGTGTGCGCAGCGGGCAGGCCGCCAACCCGCGCAAGAGGGATGATCCGCCGTACGACGTGTCACCCAGGACCAGACCGGGGCGGAGGATTTCCGCGTTGTGTTCTGCGGCAATCGCCTCGCCAGCACGTCTGTAGCGGGCGAATGCTGTGTCAGCCTCGTCAATTCCAACGGCAGAGATCAACACAGCCCGGCAACCTTCGGGCATCCCGGCATAGACCGCCTGTGGTGCGTCGCAATGCACGGCCTGAAACCGGACGTCAGATCCGGTCAGCAGCCCAGCCGCATTCACAACGCCGACCGCGTCGCGCAGATGATCAGCCCAGAACGAGGGCTTGTGCGTGACTGGGTTTCTTAGGTCCGCCTTTAGCGTCTCAAACCCCATGCGCGCCAACCGCTCAGGACGTCGGGCGCAGGCCAAAACATCATAACCGGCCTGTTGCAAGGCAAACCCGATGTGCCGCCCGATGAACCCGTCGGCCCCCAGCAGCAGAACGCGCCCCCGGCTCACCCCAGGATACGACCGGCCACGGCGTCGAGTTTGGCCAGCAGGGCAGGGTCGCGTTTGTCCGGCGCGGTCAGGATCGCGTATTCCAACGCCCGGTCGCATCCATGCGGGCAAGGCTCGCGCTCGGCCCCCAACAGGTCGGGCAGACGGGCGACCAGGTTCCGGCCTTTTTCCGCGTTGCCGGTGAGGGTTGCGATGATCTCGGTCACGTCGACCTCGCCATGATCCGGGTGCCAGCTGTCATAATCGGTGATCATCGCGACGGAGGCGTAACACAGCTCTGCTTCGCGGGCGAGCTTGGCCTCGGGCATGTTGGTCATGCCGATCACGTCGCAGCCCCAGCTTTCGCGGTACATCTTGGATTCGGCGAGGGACGAAAACTGCGGCCCTTCCATTGCCAGATAGGTGCCGCCCCTGTGCACATTGATACCTGCACCCCGCGCGGCGGTTTCGCAGGCATCAGACAGGCGCGGGCAGGTCGGGTGCGCAACGCTGACATGTGCGACGCAACCTGTACCAAAGAAGCTTTTGTCCCGCGCAATGGTTCGGTCAATAAACTGATCGATAATGACGAAATCGCCTGGCGCCATCTCCTCGCGGAACGACCCACAGGCGGACACGCTGATGACGTCCGTCACTCCCAGTCGTTTCAGCGCATCGATATTAGCGCGATAGGGGACAGTGGTCGGTGAATGTACATGCCCGCGCCCGTGACGCGGCAGGAAGGCCATTCCAACCCCATTCAGCGTCCCGGTCAGGATTGCGTCCGAGGGCATGCCCCAAGGGCTGTCAACCGTCGTCCATTCGGCATTTTCCAGCCCGTCGATGTCGTAGATCCCCGATCCGCCGATGATGCCGATTTTGGTTGCTGTCATGTTGGGCCTCCGTCTGTGACAGGTCATCAATAACGGTGGTCTGAAATGGCGCAAGGGGATACGATCACTTCTGCGCCATGCGTCTAGCGCATAGCTGCTTGCCGCTGGGCGCAATGGCTTTACGAGGCGGAATGCCTTAAAGCTCCTGCGCTGCAGCGTATCGAGGGTATCCCAGACATGAGCTTTGATTTTTCGGCGATCACCGCCCGTCGGTTCGGCATCGCCGATCTTCGGTTCAAGGGGGATGAACCACTGAATGCTGGCCGCATCCGGATCGAGCTGCTCTCCGGCTTGACCGTTGCACTGGCGCTGGTGCCAGAGGCCGTGGCCTTTGCTTTTGTCGCCGGGGTTCATCCCTTGGTCGGGCTTTATGCCGCGTTTCTGGTCGGTTTGATTACCGCGTTGATCGGTGGACGGCCTGGCATGATTTCTGGCGCGACCGGCGCGCTGGCGGTGGTCATGGTGGCGCTGGTGGCGGAACATGGTGTCGAATACCTGTTTGCGACCGTGGTGCTGATGGGCCTGATCCAGATTTTCGCAGGCGTGATGCAATGGGGTAAATTCATCCGTCTTGTGCCGCATCCTGTGATGTTGGGCTTTGTGAACGGGCTGGCCATCGTTATTTTTCTGGCGCAGCTGGGGCAGTTCAAGGTGCCGGGAACCATGGAAAACACCGGTCACGGTATGGGCGGTGGTGAATGGCTGACCGGTGCGCCGCTTTACCTTATGCTGTCGCTGGTGGCGCTGACCATGGCGATCATCTGGGTCATGCCGCGCATTTCGCGCGTTGTACCCGCGCCGTTGGTGGGGATTGCAGTGGTTGCTGCGCTGGTTATCGGGCTGGGGCTGGACGTGCCCCGCGTGGGCGATCTGGCTTCCATTCAAGGCGGGCTGCCGCAGTTCCACATCCCGATGGTGCCGCTCAACTGGGAAACGTTCGAGATCATCCTGCCTTACGCGGTCATTCTGGCCGCCATTGGCCTGATTGAATCGCTGCTGACGCTGAACCTGGTTGGTGACATGACCGGCAAACGGGGCGGGGCCAGCCAGGAATGTGTGGCGCAGGGGATTGCAAACACGGTTACAGGTTTCTTTGGTGGCATGGGTGGCTGTGCGATGATCGGCCAGTCGATGATCAATGTAAAATCCGGTGGTCGCACCCGGATCGCAGGTACGGCAGCTGCGGTGTTCCTGCTGATTTTCATCCTGTTTGCGTCTCCGGTGATCGAGCTGATTCCGCTGGCTGCGCTGGTCGGCGTGATGTTTATGGTGGTGATCGGCACATTCGCCTGGAACTCGCTGACGATCCTGCGAAAGGTGCCGTTGACGGACGCGTTTGTGATCCTGCTGGTGACCGTGGTGACGGTGATGGAAGACCTCGCGGTGGCGGTCGTCGTCGGTGTTATTGTGTCTGCCTTGGCTTATGCGTGGAACAACGCCAAGCGCATCCACGCCAAAAGCTATAAGACGCCCGAAGGGGCGAAGGTGTACCAGATTCAAGGACCGCTGTTCTTTGGCTCCTCCGACGGGTTTACCGAGTTGTTCAATCCGGCAGAGGACCCGTCATTGGTCATCGTGGATTTTGCAGACAGCCGTGTGGCAGATCAGTCGGCACTGCAGGCGATCGAGGCCGTGGCATCCAAATACGAAGCGGCGGGCAAGCAGATTCAGCTGCGCCATCTGACGCGCGACTGTCACGAACTGCTGACCAAGGCCGGGCATCTGGTTGTCGATAGTGATGACGATCCAGACTACGGCGTGGCAGTTAACTATCCGGTACGTACCGGTATTTTGGGCAGTCACTGAGCTTGCGGCGGGCGAGGGTTTATTAGGAAAACCGGTCTCCGCCGCTGGCTTGGACGTTCAATCATCCGGTCGGGACAGCTCGAAAACTTCGGTCACGCGGGCATAGTCGCGGTAACCTAGACGGGCCAGCGGCTGATAGGTCGTCACGTCGAACTTCCCGTCCACGATGCAATTGTCGCGCAGGTGCACGCCCGTCACTTCACCAAACACAACGGTGTTGTGCGCGCCGGGTAGCTCCACGATCTGTGTCAACTTGCACTCCAGCGCTGCGGGCGCCCCGGCCACATAAGCACAGTCGATGGTCTCACATTCCAACGGCTTCAGACCTGCCTTGGCGAATTCATCCTCGCCAGCGTCAAAATGTTCGGTCGTGACATTCATCCGGTCCATCATCGCGTATTCCACGATGTTCACGCAAAATACGCCTGTGTTTCGGATATTTGTCAGGCTGTCCTTTGCCTCTCCCTGCACGGGTTTCGGCCCGGTTGTGGAAAACATGACCTGCGGCGGGGCGTCGGCGACACCGTTGAAGAAGGAATAGGGCGCCAGATTGTCGACGCCTTTGGCATCACGCGACGAAATCCAGCCGATGGGGCGCGGTGTAACAACCGCCTTGAACGGGTTATGCGGCAGTCCGTGGCCGTTTTCGGGGCGGTAAAACATGACGCGTCTCCTGATGTTTGCCCAAGGGGTAACGCCGTGTTAGGGCGAATGCCACCGGGAATTCAGAAGGTCATGCAGGCGTGATCGAACTCAGGCCGGAAACGGCAGACGACTGGTGGGAGGTCGAGGCGCTTTTCGACCTATGCTTTGCGCCCGGGCGCGAGGCCTTGTCGAGCTATCGGTTGCGCGATGGTGTGCCGCCGGTGCCGGATCTGTCGCGGGTTGCACGGGATTCTGACAATATTCTAGCCGGTGCGATCCGATTTTGGCCTGTGCATATCGGCAGCGCGGTTGCGTTGCTGCTGGGGCCCGTTGCCGTGCACCCGACGCGACAGGGCGAAGGGCTGGGCGGCGCGCTGATCCGCGACTCGTTGGAAGCTGCGCGTGCTGGTGGCTGGGACCGGGTGATGTTGGTCGGGGACGCGCCATATTATCAACGGTTCGGGTTCGAACCGCTTTCTGGGGTCGAAATGCCGCCGCCCACGAACCCGGATCGCGTTTTGGGGCTCTCTTTGACTATGAACGCTTGGCGAGGTGTTGCTGGCCATGTGACGCGATGGAGCCAAGTCTGACCGCGCGCACGTTGAAATTTGGGCGCTCCACCCCGATCTAAAGGGAAGGAGGGCCGTGCATGGACGAGATCACGATTGTTGAACCGGTGGATACCGCAGCCGAACTGGATGCGCTGGTCCGACGGTATCGTGCAGCCGGTGGTGCGGGCATCAAACTGTTGAATGCTCTCGGCGGTCAGGCAGAATCCCTGCTGGAGAAACTGCCCGAACCGGTGCGCGATAATCTTCTGGATGCGACGGAGCGCGCGCTCAATATCTCAATGAAACTGGCGCACGGCACACGTGTGGTCCCGGACCAGAAACCCTGGGTCAATACCGCCGTCGCGACCGCCATGGGTGCGGCTGGTGGGTTCAGCGGGTTGCCCGGCGCCCTGGTTGAGCTGCCTGCGACCACAACCTTGTTGTTGCGCAGTATTCAAGGGGCAGCGCGTGAAAACGGGTTTGATCCGGCGGCGGAAAACGTGCAGTTCGATTGTATCCGGGTGTTCAATTCTGCCGGTCCTCTGGCGGCCGACGATGGGGCTGATTTTGCGTTTTTTGCCACGCGCCTGACCGTGACTGGTCCGGCAATGCAGAAACTGATCACAACTGTTGCTCCGCGTCTGGCGACGGTGATGGGGCAAAAGCTGGCCGCGCAAACTGTGCCGGTGCTGGGGGCCGTGGCAGGCGCGACCACCAACATGGTCTTTACTCGATATTATCAGGATGTGGCGCAGGTCCATTTCGGGTTGCGGCGGCTTTCGATCAACGGGGACATCCCACCAGAACAATTGTTGGAGCAGTTCAAGACGCGTATGCAACTGGCTGATCGAAAAACCTAGGCCCCGCTATTTGGGTCGCTGTTTCGGTGATTCTACCAGATATGGCTGGCGGTGACGCTTTTTGTGGTGATATTTGTGAAAAATTGGGTTACGGTTCTTATAGGTTGAGTAAAGTTCGATGGAGATGCCAATCACAACCGCAGCTTCGAACAGGCAGGCCACAAAAGCAGGCGGTGTCGAAATGCATTTGCAATACGCGGCACTTTGTTTTCGCGTTCACCGGAAGAAACCTCAGATTTTGCTAATCACATCGCGCGGTACGGGCCGTTGGGTCGTGCCGAAAGGCTGGCCGATGGATGGCAAAAGCCCAGGTCGCACTGCCGAGCAGGAAGCATGGGAGGAGGCAGGTGTAAAAGGCGAGATGCAGAAGACCTGCATGGGGACCTTCACCTATGATAAGTGGATTGACGAAAACTCGTCACTGCCCTGTATTGTCGAGCTCTACCCGCTGGAAGTTTCGAACTTGTCCGAGGATTTCCCTGAGAAGGAAGAACGTCGCCGCAAGTGGTTTTCGCCCAAAAAGGCCGCATCGCTGGTTTGTGAACCGGAATTGGCCGCATTGATCGAGTCCTTTGATCCGTCCAAGTTGACCTGAGCGGACACACGGTCCAAGCTTGATTTCCGCCATTTCCCGGATATCTAGGGTCGGACCCGCTCGATTGAGGCTGACATGATTCAATTCACACTTAAATGTGCCGAAGGGCATACGTTTGACAGCTGGTTTCAGTCGGCGGATGCCTATGACAAACTGGCGGCAAGCGGCATGGTGATGTGCGCAGTGTGTGGCGGGACCAAGGTGGAAAAGGCGATCATGGCCCCGCGTGTTAGACCGGCACGCAGTGCGATGTCCACCAAGGGCGAACCTGAGGGTAAGCCCGCCGGTCCGCTGTCCGCACCGGCCAGCCCAGCAGAACAGGCCCTGGCCGAGATGCGCAAACAGGTTGAGGAAAACTCGGACTATGTCGGCATGAATTTCGCGACCGAAGCGCGCGCGATGCACAATGGCGACTCGCCTGAACGTTCGATTTATGGCGAAGCCAAGCTGGACGACGCCAAGGCATTGATCGAAGATGGCATTCCAGTTGCGCCTCTGCCCTTCCGCCCACAGCGCAAAACCAACTGAACAAGGGATTCAAGCATGAGCATTGTCATAACCGGCGCCAATCGCGGCATCGGCGCGGAAATTGCACGTCTCTACCGGGCCGAAGGATTGGACGTGGTCGGAACAGCGCGCGATGGCAGCGAGACCGTGCAACTGGACGTGACCCAGCCGGATCAGCATCGGGCGATGGCGGAAAAACTGGCGGGGCAGTCAGTTGAGTTGTTGGTCTGCAACGCTGGGGTCTATGTCGACAAGGGGCAGTCGCTGGAAAGCGGATTTGATGCAGCGATGTGGGCGCAGACCTTTGCGGTCAATGTGACCGGCGTGTTTCTGGCGGTTCAGGCCCTGCTGCCGAACCTGCGTGCAGCGGAGGGGGCGAAGATCGCGATTATTTCGTCCCAGATGGCATCGCATGAACGCGCGCCCGGTGGCAGCTATATCTATCGTTCGTCCAAAGCGGCGGCGTTGAGCCTGGGACGCAACCTCGCTTCTGATCTGCGCCCGGAAGGAATAGCCGTGGGTATCTACCACCCGGGCTGGGTGCAGACCGATATGGGTGGTGGTACAGCCGACATCACGGTGGCCGAGGCTGGCGCAGGCCTTGTTGAGCGGTTTGCAGCGCTGTCTATGGACGCCACCGGGTGCTTTGAAACTTGGGATGGTCGGCAGCACCCGTACTAGGGCGGCTTACTTGACCGCGTTTGCAGGGACCTCGAACCGTTCACTTTCGCCGACAAAGATGAAATAGGTCCCGCCCTGTACCTTACCGCGGACCTTGTCCGTCGTGTCGGCCGATGTCAGTTCGCCGCCTTCAAAGTACAGCAGACGCGTCCGGCCACCGGGCATCAGCACGCGCACGGACACTTTCCCGTCATCCCTGCGGACCAGTTCTGCAGGGCAGGACGTTAGCGCAACACCGCTCAAAGGCGCGCAAGGGATTGTGCCCAAAGCATTGGTTCCATCCGTGCCCGCAACGCTGGCCTGTTGCGCGACGGCTGGCACGGCGAAGAGTCCGGCAAAAAGCAAAGGGAGGATGCGCATGTGAATGTCCTTTCGGCGACGCTTCGGATGTCAGCCTGACATCGCACCCTGGTGCTGTAAAGCAGGGGACAAGCGTCATTTCACCCCACTTGCTCTTGGACGCGGACCGGCCTAAGAGGCGCAGCAGTTTCGTTACCCGATGCAGAGAGACACAAAATGCCCGTGCTGGTCATGAAATTCGGCGGAACCTCCGTGGCGAACCTGGATCGGATTCGGCGGGCGGCGAAACGTGTTGGTGTCGAGGTTGCCAAGGGCTACGACGTGATTGTCATCGTGTCGGCCATGTCGGGAAAGACAAACGAACTGGTTGGCTGGGTCAACGAAACCTCGCCCCTGTTTGACGCACGTGAATACGACGCGGTAGTATCCTCGGGCGAAAACGTGACCGCCGGGTTGATGGCGTTGACCTTGCAGGAAATGGACGTGCCCGCACGCAGTTGGCAAGGCTGGCAAGTGCCGCTTTTGACGAATGCGTCTCACGCAGCTGCGCGGATCGAGGACATCCCGACAGAGAACATCATGGCCAAATTTGGTGAAGGCATGCGCGTGGCCGTGGTTGCCGGTTTCCAGGGGATTGGCCCGGATGGGCGCATCACGACGCTGGGTCGTGGTGGGTCGGACACGACGGCGGTGGCCTTTGCCGCCGCTTTCGACGCGGACCGTTGCGACATTTATACGGACGTGGACGGGGTCTACACCACCGACCCACGGATCACCGACAAGGCCCGCAAACTGGAAAAGATTGCGTTCGAAGAAATGCTGGAACTGGCCTCGCTGGGGGCCAAGGTGCTGCAAACGCGGTCTGTTGAACTGGCGATGCGGTTCAACGTGCGCTTGCGGGTGCTGTCGAGCTTTGAGGAACAATCGGACAATGCTGGCACGCTGGTCTGTGCCGAGGAGGATATCATGGAATCCAATGTTGTTGCCGGTGTTGCGGCCTCTCGCGAAGAGGCCAAGGTCACCCTGGTCAGTGTGGCGGACCGTCCCGGGATCGCGGCCACCATCTTCACGGCGCTGAGCGAGGCCGGCGTGAATGTCGATATGATCGTTCAGAACATCTCGGAAGAGGGTCGGACGGACATGACGTTCTCTTGCCCCACGACCGAGGTCGCCCGGGCCGAGGACGCCGTCACCAAAGCCAAGGAAGAGGGTGTCTTGAACTTTGCCGAGGTCATCGCGGACATTGAGGTCGCCAAGGTGTCGGTTGTCGGCATCGGCATGCGCAGCCAGTCCGGCGTCGCGGCCAAGATGTTCCGTGTGCTGTCGGACGAAGGCATCAACATCAAGGTGATCACCACGTCCGAGATCAAGATTTCCGTTCTGATCGACCGGAAGTACATGGAACTGGCCGTACAAGCGTTGCACGACGCATTTGAACTGGAAAAGGCAGCCTAAGGCCGCCCCGACCCAGCCCGGGTCAGAGATAGTTCATCATCTTTTGGACCCAGAACAACACTTTGGCCAATGGCTCGATTGGTCCGGCGTTTTCCGTGAACATCATTGCGGACCCGGACATACCCAGCAGCATTGCGTGTGGGGGCATGTCGTCCGGTATCGCCAACCGCACGACAAACTGATCGCTGCCCAGCAGTTGAGCAACGGTTGGCAACGCACCGGTCGCACCGCTCAACGTGCCTTCGGCTGTGCCAGGCATGATTGCGTCAATCTGCGTTACAAATGTCTCGCCGGGCATGGATTGCATGGCGACATGCACCTCCGCCCCAACCTGAAACGCGCGGGCCCCGGTTTGACGGAACACACCGCCAAGCACGTACTGTTCCTGTGGAAGGAAGGCTACCGCGGGCTGGAAACTGGTCACGCGTTGTCCGGGGCGTAGGGACAGGGCAGTGATGACACCGTCGGCGGGCGCGCGGACAACGGTTTGCTCCAGGTTCCAACGCGCCCCGATCAGGGCCTGCTGCGCCTGCACAACCGCCGCGTTTTCTCCGTTCACCTCGGACGCGATGCGGATTTCCACCCCACGCTTGCGCGCCCGGGCGGCTTCCAGGCTGGCTTCAAGCTGTTCGATGTTCGACACAGCTTCCTGCATCTGGAATTCGTTGGTCGCACCGCGTTCCGCTAGTCGCACGATGTCGTCGCGCCGCTGAATGCCAAAGGCCAATTGCGCCCTCAGCCGCTCGATGTCGGCCTCGGCTGTTTCCAATTCCGCCTGTAACCCTTCGGCAGCGGCCTGTGCATCGACCACCGCGGCCTCCAACCGCGCGACTTCTGCGGCAAAGGGGGTCGGGTCGATCACGAACAGAACGTCGCCAGCGCTGATAGGTGTGTGCGAATCGGCGTGAAGTTCGATTACCGTGCCGCTGACATTTGGCGTGATCTCAATAGTTGTGCCCAGAACGGTCACGCGCCCAGAGGGCGTCAGGTAGTTCAAGGCGCCGATAACCGTCAGAGCGATTATCAAGCCAATAAACCCGGAAACGCTTTTCCATAGGCCATTCCACGGCAGCAACTTGAGTTTGCCGAAAATCAGGTAGAGCAGCAGGGCATAGAGGCCGAGGACAATGAGCATAGCGCACACCTTTCGCTGAATCGAACACCGACAATCGCGAAATCGTTATGCGTGTAGCTTAGCGTCGAAGCCTATGGGTTTGCACCTGCTTACTGGTTGCAGGGCTACTGACGCGGCGACAAACGGCCTAGCGGAGATCCTTCCACGGTGCTTCGCTCGCGACGTCGACCAGTTCATAGCCTTGATCGCCAACACAGGGGCCAAGGATTGCCAACAGTTTTGCGTCTGTATCACCAACGTTGAAAGACGCATGGACCACATCCGCCCCGATGAATACCGAGTCGCCCGGGCCAAAGATGCGCTTTTCCTCACCCAACCACTGCTCGACCTTGCCTGAGATGCAGTAAATCACCTCTTCCTGATCCGGGTGCTTGTGAAAATCATGGCCTTGGCCGGGAGTGATGTTCACCTCGATCACCGTCAATTGTCCGGCACCGGTCGAGGGTGGATGGCTCATCCAGCGCAGCTTGCCCCAGTCCAGTTCTTCGGGCGGGGTGTCTGCGGACATCATGAACGTTCCGGTCATGGCCTTGCTCCAATTTTGAATTCTAGTTGTCAGGCGCGCCACGCGGCCATGGCGGCCTCTGTCTGGGCGCGGTCCACGATCCCTGCATCCGAGCCCAGCCCACTGGCCACCAGTGACGCGGCGGCGGTGCCGAGATGCGCGCATTCGGTCAAATCACGGTCGTCTGCCAGCCCAGCAATGAACCCTGCTGTATATGCATCGCCGCAGCCCGTCGTGTCCACCACATCAATGTCGTATACGGGCACGTGGATGCGATCATCGCCCATGGCAATCATCGACCCATCGCCGCCCATAGTCAGCACGGGGCAGGTTACGCCACGCGACTGGAAGAACTTGATGTTTTCTTCGACGCCTGACAGGCCGCTGAGGATTTCGGCCTCTTCAATCGACGGAATGAAATAGTCGATATGCGGCAACAACGGCTCAACAAAGGGCCACGTGTCCGGCCCAGCCCCAACAAGGTCCCAGGTGGTGACGCATCCGGCCTCTTGCGCCGCTTGCAGCAATGCGCGTGACGGTTCGCCGTCCATCTTTGCCAGCAAACCAGTGCCACCCAGATGCAGGAACCGGCAGTCCAGCACGTCCGGCAGCATATCCGCGCTGACGTCGAAATGGTCGGATGCGCCACGACAATGCAGCGCTGGGCGTTCGCCGTTCGGGCGCACATTCAGGATCGTGGCCGAGGTTTCGACGCCGTCCAGCCGTGCCATGTGAGCACAGTCGATGCCGAACTGTTCCATCCGGTTGATCACAAAATCGGCCTTTTCATCCGACCCAACTGCGCCAACTGCCTGACAGTTCAACCCCAGCTTGGCCAGATCGACCACGGTGCCCCCTGCGGTCCCGGCGACCGTCAGGCGGATTTCCTCGATAAAATCAACATTTCCGCCGTCTGGGATCGCTGTGACAGGCCGCCCGAGTACATCCAGAATATAGAGACCAACAACGGAAACATCGAAACGGCGGGTCATCTGATCGACTCCAGGTAATCAACATAAAGGAACGCGGTTCCGACCCCAAGAGACGCGGCAACGCCGAGAATGACAAGGATGATGATGGAGACTTTGACCACAAATCGCCATTCGGTGCCTTCACGCGCCAGGGGCACAAGGTTGAAGGCCAATGCGCCGATCACAACAGTGACGCAGCCGATGGAAAACAGAGCGATCGAAAACGGCTGAAAGATCGCGATGATCGACAGCACGCAAAGCCCGATGATGATCCGTTCGAGCCATTTTGCCTGGGATGCGGTCATGTGGTCCTCAACACTTGCTCGTCTTCGGTGAAGATGTGGGTGGTGCCCGGCGGGAACCTTGTGTGGACATTGTCGCCCTCGGCCAGTGGCACGCGCCAGTCGGTGACCAGGCGCAGGTCGTGATGCCCGTCATTCATATGCGCCAGCGTTTCTGCCCCCATGGGTTCGACAATGTCGATCCGGGTGGACAGGCCGTCGGCCACCGGCTCCTGACTGATCTCAAGGTTGCGCGGTCGGATGCCCAGCGTGACCTTGGTTCCGGGGCCCAATTCGCTGACACGCGGATCGACCTGAATGGTCAGGCTCTGCCCACCTTCAACAGAAAAGTCGGCGAGCCCCTCGCCATGGAGGGCAGTAAAGGTGGCCGGGATCAGGTTCATCTGTGGTGTCCCGATGAACCCAGCAACAAACAGGTTGGAGGGTCGTTGGAACACGTTGTGAGGCGTATCCACCTGCTCGATCCGACCATCGCGCATGACGGCAATCCGGTCTGCCATGGTCAACGCTTCCAACTGGTCGTGCGTCACGATCACGGTGGGCTTGGACAGGTCCTGCAACACCTCCTTGATCTCGCCGCGCATTTCTTCGCGCAGTTGCACGTCCAAACGCGAAAGTGGTTCGTCAAACAGGAAGCAGTTCGGATCGCGGATAATCGACCGGCCCACGGCCACACGCTGTTTTTCACCCTCAGCCAGTTGCCCCGGTGTGCGCCCCAGAATGCCGCCCAACTGCAATGTATCCGAAATCCGCTGAACGCGGTTTTCGATCTCGGTCGTAGATAACCCCTCGCCGTGAAGGGGAAAGGCCAGGTTTTCAGCCACTGTCAGCGAGGGATAGAGCGCGTAGAACTGGAACGACATCGCCACGTTGCGTTCGCGCGGGGCCAGATTATTCACCCGGTTGCCCTGCAGGAACACGTCGCCCTCCGTTGCCCATTCCAGCCCGGCGACCATACGCAGGGTCGTCGTTTTGCCGCAGCCCGACGGGCCCAGCAGGCACAGCACCTCGCCATCGCCCACATCCAGATCGATCGCATCGACAGCCGTCAGCGCGCCAAAACGCTTAGTCAGTTTTTTCAGCTCGATTGTCATTTTTTGACGGTTCCGAAGGTAACGCCGCGCAGCAGCTGGTTTTGCAACAGGAAGGTGACAAAGAAGATCGGGATCAGGAACAGCGTCACAATGGCGGCCAGCAGGCCGTAATCCACGCCGACCTCACCACCCATTGTCCGGGCCATGGCCACCGGCACAGTCCGGGTTTCGACCCCGGTCAGCAGCAGCGCAAACAGGAATTCATTCCAGGTCAGGATCAGGCCAAACACGAATGTCGCGCTAAGCCCTGCCAGGATCTGCGGGATGCAGAATCGGAAGAACACACGTCGTTCGCTGGCCCCGTCCATGCGGGCGGCATCCTCGATCTCGGGGTTCAGTTCGTCAAAGAAGGATTTCACCAGCCAAACCGAGAAGGGGATGTTGAACGCGGTGTAGAGTAAGATGATCCCCCAGTAGCTGCCTGCCAACCCGGTCAGGCGGAACATCAGGAAGATCGGGATAATCACCACGATGGGCGGCAACATCCGTGTGGTCAGGATGATGAACAGATATGTGTCATTGCCCCGCAGCGGGTAGCGCGAGAATGCATAGGCCGCCAAAGTGCCCACGATGATCGCCGCAGAAACCGACACGCCCGCGATAAAGATCGAGTTGAAGAAGTAGAGCGCCATGTCCGTGGCCTGGCTGGTGCCCGTGGTGATCGACGACCGGTAGAACACCGAAACGAAATTGTCGAAAGTTGGGGTAAAAAACAGCTTGGGCGGAACCGCCAGCGCGTCTGTCCGCGTCTTGAACGCGGTCAGGATGATCCAGAGAACCGGGAAGAAGTAGATGAAGCCAACCACGGCGGTGATCGCTGTGTATCCCCACCCGGCCTTGCCGATTTCTCGTTGTCTGCGGGCCATCAGCTGACCTCCTCTTCACGCCGGTTCACGGCATACAGGTACAGGTTGGTGAGAACGATCACGATAAACAGCACGATGTATGCCAGTGCTGAGGATTGGCTGGTTTTGAAGAACTGGAACCCGGTGCGATAAAGGTAGACGGCAATGGTTTCCGTCGACGACCCCGGTCCGCCTTCGGTGATGATGTAGACGATGTCGAACAGTTTGAAAGTTTCAATCGTCCGGAACAGCACCGCCAGCAGCAGCAGTGATTTGATGTAGGGGAACGTGATCGTCCAGAACGTGCGCCAGCTGGAGGCCCGATCAATTTCCGCCGCCTCATAGAGGTATTTCGGCACCGACACGAGCCCGGCCAGCACCAGCAGCATCACAAACGGCGACCACATCCAGGCATCGGCCAGAACGATCCCGGCTATGGCCCCGGCAGGTGTTGCCAGCATCACGAATTTCTCCGAGGTGAAGAAATTCATGGCGTAGGACACAATGCCGAAGGTCGGCTCGTAAAACAGTTTGAAGAAGACGCCGACCGACACAAAGGACAGCATCATGGGCGTCAGCACCAGCATCAGGACAAGCCGGCGCATGGGAAATTCCTTGGCAAACAGCAACGCCAGCAGGAACCCGATGATCAGTTGCAGCAGCACCGAGGACCCGACGATGATCGCGGTGGTCTGGAACCGTTCCCAGACCTTTTCGTCCGTCAGTACGTCGGCATAGTTATCCAGCCCCTTGAACTTGGGCACGCGGGTGCTGGAGGCTTTGTAGTTGAAAAAGCTGAGGCCAAAGGACCACAACAGCGGGAAAATGTTCATGACGAACAGGATCGTAAGCGCGGGCGCAACCAAAAGCGCTCCTCGCCTTTTCGGATCAAGGAGCCAGGCTCCGAACCCGCCCTGACTGCCCGCTGTGTCTGCCATCACTCGCCTCGTTGTATCTCAGGAATTGGTCAAAAAAGGGGCCCGGCCTGAACCGGACCCCCGGGAGGAATGATCAGATCATTCGATCATGTCGATGTCTTCCAGCAGCTCCTGCTGGAACTCGGCGACGGCATCCAGGGCCTCTTTGGCGCCTTGCTGGCCGGTGATCGCCTTGTCGAATTCTTCCTGCTGCTGTGTCAGCATTTCGAAGAATTCCGGGATGTGCCAGACGTCCTTCTGCCAGTCGATCATTTCGACATGCGCGCGGTTCCACGGACGCAGATCGTTGTACGACGGATCAGCCATAACGCTCATCCGGCCCGACTGACCACCGTTTTTCACAGCTTCCAGTTGGGTGTCGGGGCTCAGCCACCACTTCACCACGTTCAGGGCCTCGTCGACCACTTCGTCGCTGTTCCATGTTGTCAGAACAAAGGGCTGACCGCCGATATTGCCGGTGCGGTCGATAGACCCGTCGTCCTTGCGCGTACCTGGAGCCGGGCCAAAGGCGGACTTGTCATGCACCTTGGACGCGTTCGGGTCCAGCACGGGTTCACCCAGACCAACCCAGTCGATGATCGCGCCAACCTTGCCCTGCATGTACAGGTCCTGGATCACGAAGATGTCCATCTGACCGGTCTTCGCAACAGGAGGCATGTACTGCAGATAGCTGAGGTATTCGTCAAACGCCGCAACCGCCACATCCGAGTTTACCACACCTTCGGCCTGCGCACTGGGAGCCTTGGATTCGTCCCAGATGTCGCCGCCCTGCTGCCAGACAAAGGCGTTGATTTGCATGGTCGAGAAGTCATAGCCCTTACCGGCCTGATACGCGATGCCATAGAAATCATCGTCCAGCGTCTCACCCGCCAGCTCTTCACCCGCGGAACGCTGGAAGAACTCGCCGATCTGACCCCACTTGGTCCAGTCCGTGTCCTGCCAGTCCTCATAGGAACAGGGCAGGTTGGTGCCGTACTTTTCCTGGAACGCCGCCATCTCGCCATCGTGGCAGAAGATGTCTTCGCGGTAGAAGGTCACGTAGGTGTCCGGGAATTGCGGGAAGCCATAGTAGTTGACGCCCGGTGCCGGAACCTCGCCCGCTTCTTCCAACTGCGCCCGTGTACGGTGCGGATAGGTGGAATAGGCTGACACAAGCGCCGGATGCAGATCCTGCAGGATCGCGGTCAGCTCTGGGTCTGCGGCGATCTTGTCGGTCAGGTTCATGTAGTACCCGCCTTCGACAAACGCGCCCAGCCACTGGCTGTCGGTCACGATCATCTGGTACTTCTGCTCACCCGATGTCAGCGATGCCGCGACACGCTCGTAAAAGCTGGGCCATGGGATGAAGTCCATGTCGAGCGTGGTGTTGTGGCCTGCTGGCGACTTGTAGGTGCTGTCGAACGCTTCTTTCATGAAACGTGTCGGCGGCCAGTCCGGCGCGGCCATTGTGATGGTGATGTCAGCGGCCGAAACCGGCGTCCATCCCATTCCGGCGGCGAGGACGGTTGCCCCCATCAATCCGCTCATAATACTGCGTTGTTTCATTCTCTCCTCCACTGTGGTTTGGGCAGTTCTAATTCCCTTTTCTGCTCTGTTTTTATTGTGTTGCACCGGGGCCGAGCCGGGCACCGGTGTTTCTGTCAAAGACGTGCAAATCCGCCGGGTCAAAGGCGATTTCGATGTCCTGGCCGACGGAATAGGCGGCGGCGATCTCTTCGCGCAGCACCATTTTCATCGACGCTTCCTGCGTTGCCACATCAAACACGGTGACGTCGCCCAAAGGTTCGGTCAGGTGAATTTTGGCCGGGAACCGCGCGCTGCGTGGTGATCCGTCTTGTGCGAGTTCAATGTCGTGTGGGCGAAGGCCAACAGTGACGGGTTGGCCGGATCCAACGCCTTGAACGGGCACGGGGCCCGGCAAGAAGGGCAGGGTGATCTGATTGTCACCGCTCGCCTCGGTCTGAAGGAAGTTGATTGGCGGCGATCCCACCATTTGCGCGACGTAAAGGTCGCCGGGATGCTGGTATAGGTCGCGGGGCGTACCCACGGCAACCACTTTGCCATCGTTGATGACGCCGACACGTTCGCCCATGGTGAGAGCTTCCAGCTGGTCGGGCGTGGCATAGAGCATGGTCATGCCCAGTTCGCGGTGCAGGCGCTTGAATTCGGCCCGCATGTCGTGGCGAAGCTTGGCATCCAGATTGGTCAACGGTTCGTCCAGCAACAGCAGCTTGGGCTGACGGACAATGGCGCGACCAATGGCGACGCGTTGCTGTTCGCCGCCGGACAGGGTTGTTGTCTTGCGGTCCAGTGTATGCGTCACACGTAACAGCTCCGCGACCTCTTCGACCCGCTTTTTCACTGGGCCAGAACCCTGCCCATCGCGCAACAGGGGATGCGCGAGGTTCGCACGCACGGTCATATGCGGGTACAGCGCAAAGGTCTGGAAAATCATGGACATGCCGCGTCCCTGCACGGGGGCGTCAGTCACGTCCTGACCGGCGAAGTGCACGGACCCACCTGAGAGTTCTTCCAGTCCGGCAATTGCACGCAATGTCGTGGTCTTGCCGGACGAAGACGGACCCAGCAGGCAGAAGTATTCGCCCTCGGCCACGTCAAAGCTCATGCCGTCCAACGCGACAACAGACCCGAATTCGCGTTTGAGGTTTTGAACCCGCAGATCAGACATTCACCCAGGCTCCATTCCGGTTGGAGGATCGGACACAAGCGTCCACAAACGTGACACCGGCCAGCCCGTCCTGCACGGTTGGATACACAACCTCCGCTGGCGCATCCTTACCATCGCGGTAGGCCACGATCGCGTCTGCGGCCTCGGAATAGATTGTTGCAAACCCTTCAAGGTACCCCTCGGGATGTCCAGGCGGCACGCGGCTGACCCGGCCCGCCGCGTCGTTCGCACCTGACCCATTACGTGTCAGCAGGCGCTTGGGTTCACCCAGCGGTGTGTGCCACAGATAATTCGGATCTTCCTGACGCCATTCCAGCCCGCCATTCGTTCCATAGACGCGTAGGAACAGGGCGTTTTCGTTGCCCGGCGCAACCTGGCTGGCCCAAAGCATGCCCTTTGCCCCGCCCTTGAATCGCATCATCACATGAGCGTTGTCGTCCAACTGCCGCCCGTCCACGAAGGTGTCCAGATCAGCAGACAGGCAGTCCAGTTCCAGCCCGGACACGAAGCTCGCAATGTTGTAGGCGTGCGTGCCAATGTCACCGATGGCCCCACCCGCGCCCGAGCGTTCCGGGTCCGTGCGCCATTCTGCTTGTTTCAGACCGGTATCTTCCAGCTTGGTCGACAGCCAATCCTGTGGGTATTCAACTTGCACCAGACGGATGTCGCCCAGATCACCTTTGGCCACCATGTCCCGCGCTTGGCGCACCATCGGGTAACCGGTGTAGTTATGCGTCAGCACAAACAGCGCATCAGCCTTCTCTGCTGCCTTGGTCAGTGACTTTGCCTCGGCCAGCGTGCCTGTCAGGGGTTTGTCGCAGATGACGTGAATGCCCCGGCGCAGGAACTCCTTGGCCACAGCGGCGTGCATGTGATTGGGGGTGACGATGGCAACCGCCTCGATCCCCTCCTTCAAACGTGCCTCGCGGATCGCCATGGCCTTGTAGTCGCCATAGGCTCGATCCTCGGCAATGCCGATGTCGAGCGCGGATGCGATGGATTTCTCAGGCGTCGAACTCAGCGCCCCGGCAACCAGCTCGTACCGGTCATCCAGCCGCGCGGCGATGCGGTGCACAGCGCCGATAAAGGCGTCCCGGCCACCGCCGACCATGCCCAGTCGAATACGTCCCATCAGTCGATCCCCAGAATGCGTTTGTTGGCCGCTTCGTCTGTGCCGCCAGAGGCGAAATCGTCAAACGCCACCTCGGTCACGCGGATGATGTGGTCACGCACAAACTGTGCACCCTCACGTGCGCCATCCTCGGGGTGTTTCAGGCAGCATTCCCATTCCACCACAGCCCAGCCGTCAAAGTCGTTTGCCGCCATTTTCGAAAAGATCGCACCGAAATCGACCTGACCATCCCCCAGCGACCGGAACCGTCCGGCACGATCCACCCAGGACTGGTAGCCCGAATAAACGCCCTGCCGACCCGTCGGGTTGAACTCGGCATCCTTGACGTGGAACATCCGGATGCGGTCCTTGTAGATGTCGATATTGTAGAGATAATCCAGACACTGCAGCACATAGTGCGATGGGTCATAGAGCATGCAGGCCCGGTCATGGTTTCCAGTGCGCTCCAAGAACATCTCGTAAGTGATGCCGTCATGCAGGTCTTCGCCCGGGTGGATTTCATAACAGACATCCACGCCGCACTCTTCCGCATGGTCCAAGATCGGCTTCCAACGCCGCGCAAGTTCGTCAAACGCAGTTTCCACCATGCCAGCCGGACGTTGCGGCCAAGGATAGATGAACGGCCAGGCCAGAGCGCCCGAGAAGGTCGCCATCTGCCCCACGCCCATGTTCAGCGAGGCACTGATGCATTTCTTCACCTGATCCACGGCCCATTCCTGCCGGGCCTTGGGGTTGCCGCGCACTTCGGGTGCCGCAAACCCGTCAAAGGGTTCGTCATATGCCGGATGCACCGCCACCAGTTGACCCTGCAAGTGCGTGGACAGGTCCGTGACTTCGACCCCATTCGCGGCAGCGACGCCTTTGAACTCGTCGCAATAGTCCTTGGATTCCGCGGCCTTGGCCAAATCAATCAATCTGCCATCCCAGCTGGGTACCTGCACGCCGGCGTAGCCGCAGTCAGCGGCCCATTTGGTGATGCTGTCCCAGCTGTTGAAGGGCGCCTCGTCCCCGGCAAATTGCGCCAGAAACAGCGCGGGTCCCTTGATCGTCTTCACCCTTTATCCTCCCCGTGTCGTCGGTCTGCCTGTCAGGGCAGGTTGTCCCGGACGAAAATTTCGATGCGAATGCGTTCCTGCTTTTCGTTGATCTGTGTGCGGTCGGTCAGCGATTTCAGGATGCGAATTGCGCTGCGTACCTCATGACTGGGATCCTGCACCAGCACGGCGTCTACTGTCCCGGAATGCAATGCGGCGCGGGCGTGTGTGGACAGCTCGGTCGTGACGACCTTCAGATCGCGATCCGCCTTGCCCACCGCCTAGCTGACCCCGCGCGTCCCACCGCCAATACTGTAAAGGCCTACAAGGTTCGGGTTTTCTTCCAACAACGCGGTTAGTTTTGGTTCGACGACATCGGCCAATTCCTCGCCCTCGATCCACGGCAGGACTGTCAGGTGCGGGCATTCCGCGCGCATCACCTGTTCGAACCCCATACGACGCTCAACGTGATCTCGCAGAGTGCCCGACCCGGCAACCACGGCCACGTCCCCGTTCGGCGCATGAATGAACCGGTTCAGAAGGCTGGCGGCAACGCGTCCGGCGGCCACATTGTCGATCCCCACAAACCGCTCGCGCGCAGACGCCGGCGCATCCGAGATGAACGTGACAACGTGCACGCCCTTTTCCCGCAGGGCATTGATTGTGTCGCGTACGATCTGGCTTTCCACAGCGACCATGGCCACACCGTCACCAATTTCGTCGCCCAGGCGTTCAACCTCGGACTGGATTGCAAATGGGTCCAGTGGCGGAACCTTGATCATATTGATCTCGATTCGGTCCTTGGCGAAATGCGCGCGGGCTGTTTCGATTTCTGCCCGAATATCCCCGAAAAACGCAGTTTCTCCAGATGGAACGAGGAAGGTGAAGCGGTAGTTGCGACGCCGGGCCAGGGTGGCTGCGGCATGGTCCCGTTCGAAGTTCAATTGCTCCATGGCGCGCGTCACACGTTCGACCGTGCTTTCCCGAACGCCCTTGCGGTTGTTCAGGACGCGGTCAACGGTTGCAAGGCTGACGCCGGCGGCATCAGCAACGTCCTGAGCGGTAACGCGAGCCATAAATCCTCCCAATGTGATAAATCTTGAGGTATGAAATGAGGTGCGTCAAGCAAAAACAAGATTCGCGCACCTCAAGAACGGGAGGACATCGCCATGCTCATCGGAATTCATCCAGCCCTTACTCCGGATTTGCTGCGTCACCTGCGTGCCATGGGCCACGGTGATGAAATTGTCATCGCAGACGCCAACTTTCCGGGCGAATCCTGTGGTCAACGGATAGAGCGGTTGCCGGGCATCAACGCAACCGAAGCGCTGCGGGCGATTCTGTCGATCATGCCGCTGGACAGCTTTGTTGAGGCGCCGGCACGCTCGATGGAAGTTGTTGGCGACCCCGAAGCGGTACCGCCTATCGTGGCCGAATTTCAGCAGATCATTCGTGACTGCGCCAGTGACCCCTGTGACGTAAAAGGGGTCGAAAGGCATGCTTTCTACGTTGAGGCACGCAAGGCCTATTGCGTGGTCCAAACGTCTGAAAGTCGGCTTTACGGCAACATCATCCTGTCCAAAGGGATTGTGCCGCCGGATTGACGGCCCGATTGACGGATCGTGCCCGGCGGCGTTCTATCGCCCTGCGCGCAGAGGGAGGAGCAACACGTGAAGACGAAGAAGATCATCAATGACGGGGCCGACGCCGTAGACGAGATGCTGGACGGCATAATACTGGCCCATGGTGACGTGTTGCGCCGTGCCGGAGGAACAGGTCGCGCGATCATCGCAAAGGACGGTCCACGTCCGGGCAAGGTCGGCTTGATGATTGGTGGCGGGTCCGGGCATGAACCGACCTTTGTCGGCTTTGTGGGTCGTGGGCTGGCGGACGCGGCAGCGATTGGCAACGTCTTTGCCTCTCCTCCGCCCGATCCGGCTTTGGAATGTGTGAATGAAATTGATGGCGGCGCGGGCGTCTTGTTCATGTACGGCAACTACGCTGGTGACGTGATGAATTTCGACATGGCCGCAGAAATGGCCGCAATGGACGATATCGAGGTTCGTACAGTGTTGACCACGGACGATGTCGCCTCCGCTCCATGGGACGAGATGGAGAAGCGGCGCGGCGTGGCCGGGAACTTCTTCATATTCAAAGCGGCGGGTGCAGCGGCTGACGAGATGATGTCGCTGGACGAGGTCGAGCGTGTCGCCCGCCACGCCAATGCGCGTACGTTTACGATGGGTGTTGCACTGTCACCCTGTTCGCTGCCGCAAACACGGACATTCAACTTCGAACTCGGCCCGGACGAGATGGAAATCGGCATGGGCATCCATGGGGAGCCGGGGATTGAACGCGGGCCATTGAAGTCCGCGGACGAAATCACGGATGAGATCATGGACCGAATACTCGACGAAATGGGTGCCGCTTCGGGCGACAAGGTTGCCGTGCTGGTGAACTCGCTAGGCGCGACACCTTTGATGGAACTCTATATCATGAACCGTCGGGTGCAGGCGCGACTAGCAGAGGCGGGGTTGGAAACCCACGCGACTTGGGTTGGGAATTACTGCACTTCACTTGAAATGGCTGGGGCATCCGTGACGGTGATGCATCTGGACGACGAACTACAGCGCCTCATCGACCGGCCCTGTCACTGCGCCATGTTCCGGGTGGTGTGAATATGGGGCAGATCACATCAGCAGACCTGATCGCAGCGCTTGGAGCCGTTGCTGACAGTATGGACGAAAACCGCGATGCGCTTTGTGCGCTGGACGGTGAGATTGGTGATGGTGATCACGGCGTGGCCATGGCGCTGGGTTTCAATGCGGCTCGGGATGCTTTAGCGGACCTTGCAGGGGACGCGGTGCCCACCATCGTACTCAACACAGCCGCAAAGGCGTTTTTGTCCGGCGTCGGAGCATCCTGCGGGCCGCTATATGCCACTGCGCTGATGCGCGCGGCGGCGTCCGTAAAGGGGCGCGATGTGTTGGACGCCAGCGATGTGCCCTCACTTCTGGCCGCCATGGCCGAGGGCATCGCGCATCGCGGCAAGGCGTCTGTCGGTGACAAGACCATGCTGGATGTCTGGCAACCTGCGGCGGACGTCGCGGGGCAGGGATGGGCCGCTGTGATTGAGGCCGCCGAAGCGGCGGCCGAGCACACAAAAACCATGCCGGCCAAATTGGGCCGGGCGGCGCGGTTGGGGGACCGCACCATCGGACATATGGACCCCGGTGCGGCCTCTGCCGTGCTGGTGATCAAAGCACTGGCCAGCAGGCTGGGCTGAGGGGAGGATCGAAATGACCCAATTCATCAATGCGCGCGACGCGCTTGTGACCGAAGCGATTGATGGCCTTTTACGAGGTGCGGGTGACAGGCTGGCCCGGCTGGATGGCTATCCGCATATCAAGGTGGTGGTGCGGACGGATTGGGATCGTTCGCAGGTCGCGTTGGTCTCGGGTGGCGGATCGGGTCACGAACCTTCGCATGCCGGGTTTGTCGGGCGCGGCATGCTGACCGCCGCCGTGTGTGGCGAGGTTTTTGCATCCCCGTCCGTGGATGCGGTGCTTGCGGGTATTCTGGCCGTGACCGGAGAGGCAGGGTGCTTGCTGATCGTCAAAAACTACACCGGCGACCGGTTGAATTTCGGATTGGCGGCTGAACGGGCACGGGCGATGGGGCTGCGCGTGTCGATGGTTGTGGTGGATGACGACGTCGCCTTGCCTGACCTGCCGCAACCGCGCGGCGTGGCGGGCACGTTGTTTGTGCATAAAATCGCCGGGGCCCTGGCCGAGGCGGGCGCGGATTTGGATGCGGTGACGCAAGCTGCGCAATCGGTGATTGATGATGTGGCATCCATCGGTATGTCACTGGACACGTGCACCGTGCCGGGATCACCCAAGGAGGACCGGATTGCAGCCGGTCACGCGGAATTGGGCCTTGGCATCCACGGGGAGCCGGGGGTGGAGCAAGTGGCCTTTGACGGTGCGCGTGGGGCGATGCAAACCATGGTCGCGCGTTTGGCGGCGACAATGGGGGACGGGCCGCATGTTGCATTGCTGAACAACCTTGGTAGCGCGATGCCACTGGAAATGTCCGTGCTTGCAGAGGAGCTGTGCCGGTCTTCCATAGGGGACCGCATTCAATGGTTGGTCGGCCCTGCGCCGCTGATGACTTCGCTTGACATGCACGGCGTGTCTTTGTCAGTTCTGCCTGTCGATGAAACCCGCCTGCCCGCATTGCAGCTGGCCGTGGCCCCACAGGCCTGGCCGGGATGTGCGGCGGTGGCTGAACCTGCCGTGTTGCCGATGCCAAACGGGCTGGAACCGGCGCAATTCACCGCGTCAGAGGATGGTGCGGTGCGTAAAGTGTTGGAAACCTGTTGTGATGCGCTGATTGGCGCGGAAACGGATTTGAACGCGCTGGACGCAAAATCAGGCGACGGGGACACCGGATCTACCGTGGCGACGGCTGCGCGAGCCTTGATGGCTGCAGCGGATTCGCTACCGATGGCAGACCGGACCGCGCTGTGTCGGGCTGTGGCGCAGGAGTTGAGCCAAACCATGGGCGGATCGTCGGGCGTGTTGCTGGCAATCTACTTTGCCGCTGCTGGGGATGCCTTTGCTGCAGGGGCCGACGACGCGACCGCGCTGCGCGCTGGGTTGGACCGCATCATGCAGGTCGGCGGTGCAGCCCCCGGTCATCGCACCATGATCGACGCGCTGCATCCGGCACTGGAGGCACTGCCATCGGGCCTTGCTGCCGCTGCGGCTGCCGCACGAGGAGGTGCAAATCATACCGCCAACATTACGCAAGCCAAGGCCGGGCGTGCGGCCTATGTCAGCGCTGACAGTTTGGCTGGCCAGATCGACCCGGGGGCCGAGGCAGTCGCGCGGGTTTTTGCGCGACTGGCTGCCGGGTAGGGCAGGCCAGCGATCCACATTCCTTGCCCGAATCCTGAGGTGCGGGCATCATGATCTGCGTCAGGTGCCGCGCCGGGTGGGCGTGTGCGCCCATTTGTCTGGGAGGATTGTCATGGATGTTGCATCGCCACAGGGCCGGGTTTCCACCTGGCTGGCCAAGTTCGCCGACGCGCTGACCGCGCGGGACGTGGACGCGTTGAAAGCTCTGTTTGCCGAAGACTGCTACTGGCGCGACCTTGTGTCGTTTACGTGGAATATCAAAACGATGGAGGGGCGGGACGCGATTGCCGACATGGCGATGGCGGTGCTGGATGACGTCAATCCAGGAGACTGGCAAGTCGACGGAGACGCGACCGAGGCGGACGGTATCACCGAGGCATGGATCACCTTTGGGACTGATGCCGTTCATGGCCGGGGCCATGTGCGTTTGAATGCCGAAGGCTGCTGGACGTTGCTCACAACCGCGCAAGAGGTGAAGGGCCACGAGGAACATCGCGGCAGATCCCGGGATCACGGTGTTGAACACGGCGCTGACCGGGCGCGCGTGACATGGGCAGAGGCGCGGGAACGCGAGGCGGCAGAGCTTGGCTATTCCGAACAACCCTATGTCGTGATCATCGGCGGCGGGCAGGGGGGCATTGGTCTGGGCGCGCGGCTGCGGCGCAACGGCGTACCGACGATCATCATCGAGAAGAACGAACGCCCCGGCGACAGCTGGCGCAATCGGTACAAATCGCTCTGCCTGCACGACCCGGTCTGGTACGACCATCTGCCCTATCTGCCTTTCCCGGATCACTGGCCGGTGTTCAGTCCGAAGGACAAGATCGGCGACTGGCTGGAAAGCTATACCAAGATCATGGAACTGAACTATTGGGTCAAAACCACCTGCCAGTCCGCGCGTTATGATGACGAGAACAAAGAGTGGGAGGTCACCGTTGACCGCGACGGTGAAACGGTTGTCCTGCGGCCCAAGCATCTGGTGCTTGCCACCGGCATGTCCGCCGTGCCGAACATGCCCGACCTGCCAGGAATGGACAGCTTCAAAGGGGATCTGCACCATTCGTCAAGACACCCGGGCCCCGATGGGTACAACGGGAAGAAGGCGGTTGTTGTCGGCTCCAACAACTCCAGCCACGACATCTGTGCCGCGCTATGGGAGGCGGGTGTTGAAAGCGTAACAATGGTTCAGCGTTCGACCACCCATATCGTGAAATCCGAGACACTGATGGATATTGGTCTGGGCGAACTCTATTCCGAGGACGCGATTGCCAACGGGATCGACCACCATACGGCTGACCTGATCTTTGCCTCCGTCCCTTATCGCGTTCTACCTGCCGTGCAGATCCCGCTTTATGAGCAGATGAAGGAACGTGATGCCGATTTTTACGAGCGTCTGGAAAAGGCAGGGTTCAAGCTCGACTGGGGTGACGATGGCAGCGGGCTGTTCATGAAGTACCTGCGACGTGGGTCCGGCTATTATATCGACGTCGGCGCGTCTGAACTGATCGCGGACGGGGAAATCAAACTGGCCCATGGACAGGTGAGTGAGGTGACGGAAACCGGGATCAAGCTGGAGGATGGGACGGAATTGGATGCAGATGTCATCGTTTTTGCAACTGGCTATTCGTCAATGAACGGGTGGGCCGCGCAACTGATCAGCCAGGAGGTCGCCGATAAGGTCGGAAAGGTCTGGGGGCTGGGCTCAGACACCACTAAGGACCCCGGTCCATGGGAAGGTGAGCAGCGCAATATGTGGAAACCGACCCAGCAAGAGGCGCTGTGGTTCCATGGTGGCAACCTGCACCAGTCGCGCCACTATTCCCAGTTCCTGACCGTACAGTTGAAAGCCCGGATGGAGGGGATCGCGACGCCGGTCTACGGTTTGCAGGAGGTTCATCACAAAGGCTGACGCTGGCGCCGAATAAGGAAACGCTGTTTCAGAACTTCCATTTCGCGCCGATTTGCACCCCGGTGGCATCCAGATATGTCACCGGCGTCAAATCCGCGTAGCTGTATGCTCGGAATCCGGCGTAAACTTGCAATCGCAGATCGTCGAAGTCCTGGAGCAGCGCGATGCCCCACATCTCCGACTCCGCTCCGATGGTTTGGTAGTCGGCACCGTTGAAATACTCCAACGCGATTTTTGTGTCCCCAACCCCCCAAAAATCGTGGTTCCATCCGCCACGCAGATACAGATACTCGGGCCTCGAACCGGTCGCATCCTGACCTGCCGCAACTGTGAAATTCAGCCCTGTTTCATTGTCCATGATTGCGACGGAACCGACCGAGACGCGGTCAAGGGACGTGGCCGTGTCGGACCATGCGCTGCCAACCGCGCCGGTGACGTGCACCCGACCAAAGTCACGTTTGTAGCGCAAGGCGACATCGAAGTACTTGTTATCGTCACCGGCTTTCAGCACTTCGATCCCGTATCCCACAGCCAAAGAGAAACCGGCGATCGACTGCGTGTCGAACCGAATGCGCATCCGTCGATCGCCATCAAAGCTGTCGAACGTGTCGCCAATATCCAGCCCTGTCTGTGCTCCCGTGCTGTCACGCAGGCGGTAGGATCCGTACCCTTCAGTTATGTTTGATTTGGCGACATCATTGTATCCACCAGGATCGACCTCAGCAGCGGAATCCAGTGGCATGCTTCCTTGGCCCAAACGCAGCGTGCCAAGTCCGGATTTGTGGACGACCTGCACTTTACGCAGGTTAAGTTTCGACCAGTTCCATGCGTCCGGGGTCGTCGTTTGGCTGGTTTTGTCCGATGGGCGGAAACCAAGGCTCGATTCAAAATGGAAGGAGAAGCCGCGGTCGGTGTCACGTGGTTCCACATAAAATCCAAACCGGCTGATGCTGGTAGATGGGTCGACAAAGTTACGGGTTGTCTGACCGCCATCGTCAAAGGATTGAGAGGCCGCATGAACATGGCCGTAGGGTGCTAGAACATAGCCGCCGCCAAGATCCACGTCCTTCAATTGCGCGGCTGCAGATTGTGCGCCCAAAATGCATGTGATGCAAAGAACAAGGTTTGGGCGCATTGGGCGATCCTTTCATCGGGTCCTCTGAAACTCACGCTTGGCGACTGACTACCTTTCCAACACTAAACCGTTTTGACATATCCTCAATCAATCAGAAATTCTGAGCCACAGTGCTGTTGCATCATCGCTGACCTTGAAGCGGGGATAGCGTTCGCAAGCTGCGTCTTCCCGTTCGATCTGGCGAATTTCTTGTGCCAGTGTTGCTAGTCCTTTTTCTCGCACGGCGTGCACAAGGGAGGCGGCATCATAGCGGGCGAAGGGGTTGATCAGGCACGAAAACCCGTCACTCATCAGCAGAACGTGGTCGCCATTGGTCACAGGAAACCTATTGAAGCTGGAGGACGCTCCTGAGGCTTTTGCATCCGTGTTTAGAACCCGCCGGTCTGTGCGTGACCGCGACTTTCGCCTGTCTGCCAGAACTTCTGGCGTGCGCACCGACTGCGTCCCGGTGCCGGGGCCAAGGGCCAGCGCATCCGCGGCCTCGTCCGCCGTGTTCGGTTCGGGCGTGCACCAGTGGCAGCCATCAGCAGTGGCCAGTAGAACTGCGCAATCCGCAGCCCAGGCCACTTCGATGGCGTTGCCGACCAGTTGCACCGCTGCGAACGCGGCGCTGGGTACTTCCCAAATGGCGGTCACGTCGCGCCGCTTTTCAGCGTGAAATCGCGTTTCGACCTGCGCGAACACCTGCGTGCAGGTTTGCAATAAACCCGGTGCTGTGTTGCCCGCGAAAGCGGTGTTCGCGGCAGAGGACAGCCATGCCGCACCGCCCTGTTGGCCAAGCAGGCCGGGCTCGCTCAGATCTGTCGCGCCGTCAATCACCCAGGCCAATGCCCCCGATGCTCCGGCGCGGTCATCATTAGCGGTGTTTGGTGACCCATTCAGGCTGATGGTTTGCAAAAGGTCAAAGTGCATTCGGAAATCCAATTTAACTGGTGTTCTAGGCTTCAAATCGCGTCGCAACCGGAAAACCCTTCGGTCTCCAAAAATTCCTTGAAATCTATTGACTTCGCTTCGGCGAGTTGCGGTGAGAGATTCAGGGACGCGGCCAACACCCGGTCCTGGTCATATGCATCCGTGCACCCATATCGCGTGGACTAATCGGACCACCGAACATCAAACACGGTGCGTTTGTTGCCCTTGTTCTGTCGATAAAACATACTGCGCACGGTTTCTTTGGCGACGACAAATCGTCCATTGACGACGATCGTGTTTGCTTGGGCCACCGGAGCACACATGGCGAACGTTGCCGCCAGAAAAGCGAAACGAATGAGCATGAGGTCTGATCCTTTCTTCAAAAAGTACAATGACGTTTCAATATCGCGCCTTTACCTCGGTCCGGGCCACAGTCCTTGCCTTTTGCTGCTCGCGGAAGAAAACGAACAATCCCGAACCGATGATCAGTCCCATCCCGGCCCAGACCACAGGTACTGGCAACTCGGCCCACAGCAACCAGCCCCAGAACACGGCCAGCGGCAACAGGATGTATTCGTATGGTGCGATTGTTGCCGCATCAGCCAATTTATAGGCAGCGCTCAGGCAATAGCCGATGATCGCGGAATTGACGCCCAAACCCAGGAACAACAACCAGTCAGACTCGGCAGGCCAGACCCAGGCACGCAACAGGAATACCAAACTGGGTGACTCAAGGCCTTCGGCAAACCGGCCATCCCCGGCGACCAGGTAGAATACGACAGACACGAAAACAAACGTGGCCTGAATATAGACTGCGAGGGCAGATGCCTTGGTCGTTGCCCCCAATTTCCGGGTCAGCAACTGCATCGCGGCATAGGCAAACGCGGCGATGACCGGAAGCAGAAGGATCAGGCGATCAGCGCCCAAAGCCTCGGCGCTTGCCCAGGGGCGTTGCATCAGGATCACGCCGATAAACCCCACCAGAACTGCGCCGATCCGAAGCGGCCCAACCTTTTCGCCGAGTATGGGGATGGACAGCAGCGTGATGAACAGGGGCGCGACAAAGAAAAGGGCCGTTGCATCCGCCAAGGGCAGCGCCGCGAGCGCCACGAAAAACGTCATGTTGGACAGAACTACCAACGCACCTCGGGCGATATGCAATCCCGGTTGACGCGTTTTCAAAATCTCGAACCCGCCTTCGAAATGTACCATGATCAACGAAAAGAAGAGGCCGATCAGCGACCGAGTGAACACAATCTGGTGTAGCGGATAGCCACCCGCCAACTGCTTGATCAGCATGTCATTGATCGAAATGGCCGTCATCCCGGCGAGGATGAAAGCGATTCCAGCGGCTGACCGATTCTGCGGCGCGGTCATCGGGGACTCCTGTGGGGTGCTTGACCTACCGGTATCACGAATACCGCGTGTGTCCATGGCGGATCGCACGCGTTAGGTCCCAACTGTGCACGGCGGCCTTTGGCCCTGTGCGAGGCGAGGGATTTCGTATCCCGACAATCTGCACTAGATAGCGTGCAAGCCACTTGAAAATGGAGCAGCCCCATGCAGATGAGCGATACACGGGATATCAATGCGGAACCGGCAGTCGTTTATGCGGCACTGCTGAACCCCGAGGTGTTGAAGGCTGCGGTGCCCGGTGCACAAGAGGTCACCGGCAACGTAGACGATGGCTACGAGGCCACCGTGGTGCAGAAGGTCGGGCCGGTTAAGGCGACGTTCAAAGGCCAAGTAACCATGTCCGATCTGGTCGAAAACCAGAAACTGGTGATCACGGGCGAAGGCAAGGGCGGCGCTGCCGGATTTGCCAAAGGCGGTGCCGAGGTCACGCTGGAGGCGATCGATACCGGCACGCGGCTGAGTTATGATGTTGAGGCCAAGGTTGGTGGCAAGCTGGCACAACTGGGCAGTCGGATCATCGACGGGTTCGCCAAGAAGATGGCGGACCAGTTCTTCAATGACCTTCAGGAAGCTATCGAAGGCCCGAAGGAAGAAGACAGTGAAGAACAGAGTGAAAAGAAAGGTTGGCTAGGTCGGCTGACTGGTGGTGCCTGATTTGCCGAGTCTTTCAAGGGGCCTGAAATGACAGCCATTCTATCCGTGAAGGCACTGCGCAAAACTTACGAAGGCGGGTTCGAGGCGCTCAAGGGCGTATCGCTGGACATCGAACAGGGTGAAATCCTCGCCTTGCTGGGCCCGAACGGCGCGGGAAAAACCACGTTGATCTCCACGGTCTGCGGGATAACCAACGCGACATCCGGTACAGTGACAGTGGCAGGGCACGATATCTACACCGATTTCCGCGCCGCGCGGAACCTGATTGGTCTGGTGCCACAAGAAATCAACCTGGAGCCGTTTGAAACTGTCTGGAACACAGTGCGGTTTTCGCGTGGGTTGTTCGGCAAGGGCCGCAATGACGCGTATCTGGAGGACATCCTGCGGAAGCTGTCGCTGTGGGACAAGAAGAACAATCAGGTCAAGGAACTGTCGGGCGGCATGAAACGCCGGGTGCTGATTGCCAAGGCTCTGTCGCATGAACCCCGGGTCCTGTTTCTGGACGAACCGACGGCGGGTGTGGACGTCGAGCTACGCAAAAGCATGTGGGAGGTCGTCGAAACGCTGAAGGCTGATGGTGTGACGATCATCCTAACCACGCACTACATCGAAGAGGCCGAAGAGATATCGGACCGCGTGGCGGTGATCAACGGGGGAGAGATCCTGTTGGTCGAGGAAAAGGCGACGTTGATGCAACGTATGGGGCAGAAGCAGTTGGAGGTTCAGTTGACCGACCCGCTGACCGAGGTTCCCGAGGCACTGGCGTCCCATGACCTGCGATTGGGCGCAGATGGTTGCAGCTTGATCTACACGTATGACACGCGGGCGGAACGGACCGGGATCACGCGGTTGCTGACGGATGTCTCTGCCGCCGGTCTGGTTTTGAATGATGTGAAAACACGCGAAAGCTCTCTGGAAGAGATTTTCGTCGGGTTGGTTTCGGGGGATGCGGCATGAACTGGTATGCGGTTGCAGCTATCTACCGGTTTGAAATGGCGCGGTTTCGCCGGTCGCTGATCCAGAGCCTCGTTTCGCCGGTCCTTTCCACGTCGCTCTACTTCGTTGTCTTCGGCGCGGCTATCGGCAGCCGCATCAACGAGGTTGAGGGCGTAAGCTATGGCGCGTTCATCGTGCCGGGGCTGATCATGCTCAGCGTGATGACACAGGCGATTTCGAACGCCTCTTTCGGCATCTACTTCCCCAAGTTTCTGGGCACCATGTACGAAGTCCTGTCCGCCCCAATCAGTTCGGCTGAAATCCTGCTGGGCTATGTCGGCGCGGCGGCGACCAAGGCGTTGCTGATCGGCACATTGATCCTGTGCACTTCGTTCTTTTTCGTCGATCTGCAAATCGTGCACCCGCTGGCGATGGTCGCTTTCCTGTTGTTGACCTGCGTAAGCTTTGCTCTGCTGGGTTTCATCATCGGCATCTGGGCGCGAAACTTTGAGCAGCTGCAGCTTGTCCCGCTTCTGATCGTGACACCGCTGGTGTTCCTTGGCGGCTCTTTCTACTCGATCACGATGCTGCCACCGGTTTGGCAAGCGATCAGTCTGTTCAACCCGGTTGTTTACCTGATCTCGGGCTTTCGCTGGTCGTTCTTTGGTGCGGCGGACGTATCGGTCGGGATCAGCCTGCTGGCCATTGGCGCTTTCACTGCCGTGTGCCTGATCATCATCGGATGGATTTTCCGCACGGGCTGGCGGCTGAGGGACTGATCCTCGGGAATGGGGGCTGAAACAGGTATCAAATTTACCTCAACTGTGGATTGCCGCCCGGGCAGTCCTTGTTTGCAGCGGCCCGTCAATCTACATGCGTTCCCATGAAGTTTAAGCTGCCATTTCTGAATTCCGAACCGACGGTTGCGGTTGTGCGTCTGTCCGGGGCCATCGGCATGCCCGGTCGCGGGTCGCTCAATGCGACCACATTGGCACCCGTACTGGACCGCGCGTTCAGGCGCGGGAAGCCCGCCGCGGTCGCGCTGGAGATCAGCTCGCCCGGGGGATCGCCGGTGCAATCCTCGCTGATCGGCGCGCAGATCCGGCGGCTGAGTGAAGAGAAAAACGTGCCCGTTATCGCCTTTGTCGAGGATGTGGCAGCCTCCGGTGGATACTGGCTCGCGGCTGCGGCGGATGAGATTTTTGCGGATGCCAGTTCGGTCGTCGGCTCCATCGGCGTGATATCCTCGGGGTTCGGGGCGCATGTCTTTCTGGCCCGGCAGGGGCTGGAGCGCCGGGTTCACACGGCGGGTGAGTCCAAATCCATGATGGACCCGTTTCAACCGGAAAAGGAAGAAGACATCGCGCGCCTGAAGGGCCTGCTGGAGGGCATTCACAAGACCTTCATCGACCATGTGCAAACCCGCCGCGGATCACGTTTGAAAGATGACAAACAACTGTTTACCGGCGAGGTCTGGCTGGCGGCCGAGGCAACCGACCTGGGCCTGATCGACGGCATTGGCCATCTAGGGCCGGTTTTGCGCGAACGGTTCGGTGAGAAAGTCAAATTCAAACGCTACGGTGTGAAACGCTCGCTCTGGTCCCGCTTTGGCGCACAGGCCGTTCAGGACGCATTAGCCGGGATTGAGGAGCGCGCGGCCTATGCGCGTTTTGGCCTCTGACGTGATTGCAAAGATCGTCTTTCTGTTCCTTGCCTTCATCGCCGTATTGGCGATGTTCGGACGGCTGCGATTCCCGGGACAGAAGCGATTGCAATCTGCCAAATGCCCGTCCTGTGGGCGCTACCGGATCGGCAAGGGGCCATGTACTTGTGGACGTGGAGGGCGTGCATGACCGAGTGGCTTCTGACGTTCCTGGGCCTTGTCATCTTGCTGTTGGCCGGTGATGCACTGGTCAAAGGTGCAGTCAACCTCAGCCTGCGTCTAGGTGTCCCGGCACTGATCGTCAGCTTGACCATAGTGGCTTTTGGAACGTCTGCCCCGGAATTGCTGATCGGGATCAAGGCGGTTTTGGAAAACGCCCCGGGTATTGCCATGGGGAATGTCGTTGGTTCGAACACGGCCAATATCCTGATGGTGTTGGGGGTTCCCGCCCTTGTGTCAGCATTCAGGACCAGCGAGTGCGACAGTCGGCGTAGTTACCTGCAGATGATGGTCGCGACTGTCCTGTTCATTGCGATCTGCTTTATGGGGCCGCTTTATTGGGTGTCGGGAGTCGCCCTGCTGTCTGTGTTGGTCATTATTCTTGCCTCGGCGTTTCGGGAGGCGCGCGCGCATCGTGCGGCGGGTGAGCCTGACGATCTGGAAGACCTCGAAGAGGCCGACCCGGATATGCCCTATTGGCGAATTGGGCTGTATCTTGTTCTGGGTCTGATTGGTTTGCCGCTAGGCGCGTCTTTGCTGGTCGATAACGCTTCGCTTATTGCTTACAGGTACGGCGTGAGCGACATGGTGATTGGCCTGACGCTTGTCGCGGTCGGAACGTCGCTGCCCGAATTGGCGACCACGTTCATGGCGGCCCTGCGGCGTCAGGCGGATGTGGCGTTGGGCAACGTGATCGGGTCCAACATGTTCAACCTGTTGGGTATCATGGGGGTTGCGTCGCTGTTCGGCGTGATCCCGGTGTCTGAAGATATGCTGCGGTTTGACATTTGGGTGATGATGGGCGCGTCGCTGTTGCTGATCCCGTTTGTCTACTTCAAGCTCGATATCACACGACCCATTGGCGCGGTCCTGACAGGGCTCTACGTTGTGTATTTGGCGGCTGTCATTTTCTGACCGCTTGCGATCAGGAGGACACCCATGACCAAAGCTCTTGTAACCGGTGCAGGCAAACGACTGGGCCGCGCCATGGCGTTGTACCTTGCAGGGCGTGGGTTCGACGTGGCTGTGCACTACGCATCATCGTCTGCGGGTGCAGACGAGGTGGTCGCGGAAATCGAGGGCATGGGCCACAAGGCGGTGGCCTTGCAAGCGGACCTTTTGGATGAGACGCGGGTCGAGGCCCTGCTGCCCGAGGCGGTGGAGCGATTGGGTGGACCGATCACCTGCCTCGTGAACAATGCCTCCATTTTCGACTATGACAACATTCATACGGCCACACGGGAAAGCTGGGATCGCAACATCGGCACCAACCTGCGTGCGCCCCTGCTGCTAACGCAGGCAATGGCGGCCCAGGGTTTGAAGCCGGTGATGGACGACCGCGAAGAACCGCAAGCAACCGGATTGATCGTCAACATGATCGACATGCGCGTGCGCAAGTTGACCCCAGAGTTCATGACCTACTCGATTGCAAAGATGGGACTGTGGGCCATGACCCGCACCACGGCGCAGGCTCTTACTCCGGCTATTCGGGTCAATGGCATCGGCCCCGGGCCAACACTGCGTGGAGGTCGTCAAACCGAGGAACATTTTGCCAAACAGCGCGCACGTACCATTTCGGGGCGCGGTTCAAACCCCGAAGATATCTGCGGAGCCTTGGGATATTTCCTGGATGCACCTGCTGTGACGGGTCAGTTGCTTTGCGTCGATGGCGGTCAGCATTTGGGATGGGAAACGCCGGATGTTTTGGGCGTTGAATAGTTGACGCTGCGAAAGTTTTGCACGTCGGTAACCTTTGTTAAAAAAGCGTTACGAATTTGTCTTATTTTTCATACGCTTGTCCTGCGACGAAAAATCTTCCTAGTAGATTCAATACGTTACACAAGTGCCTAAAAATTAGGCAATTAGGTGAAATCGCGGTGAAACAACGAAAATTTCCACCTCACGATAAGTTATCTGCAAACTTATCCACATGTTTGGTGGATTTGTTTTGGGTTGAACAGGACGCGTCAAGATTGCAGCGGATCGCTGAGAATCATATCTCTGTGTCATGATCGACGCGTCCCACTCCGAAGCTCCCCAAGTGACCGGTTATGCCTGCATCCAGGGTTACCTCAAATCGTTGACTGCACAGCCCGGCGTATACCGGATGCTGGATGCCAGTTCGCGTGTTTTGTATGTCGGCAAGGCGCGCAATCTGAAAGCGCGCGTGTCCAACTATTCGCGGCCCGGCGGCCATTCGCCCCGCATAGACCGGATGATCCGCGACACAGCATCGATGATGTTTCTGACGACCCGAACAGAAACCGAAGCGTTGTTGCTGGAACAGAACCTGATCAAGCAGCTCAAGCCGAAATACAACGTGCTGCTACGGGACGACAAAAGCTTCCCCAATATTCTGGTGGCCAAGGATCACCCATTCCCGCAGATCAAAAAACACCGTGGTGCGAAGAAGGAAAAGGGTGCGTATTTTGGACCCTTTGCCAGCGCCGGCGCTGTGAACCGCACCCTAAACCAGCTGCAAAAGGCATTCCTGCTGCGCAACTGCTCGGACAGCATGTTCGATGGGCGAACGCGGCCTTGTCTGCTCTACCAGATCAAACGCTGCTCTGCGCCTTGTGTCGATCTGATCTCGCCCGAAGGCTATGCCGAAAGCGTGCGTGACGCGGAACGGTTTTTGTCCGGGCGGTCGACCCGTGTGCAGGAGGATCTGGCGGCAGAGATGCAGAAGGCTTCTGACGCAATGGAGTTCGAACGCGCTGCAGCCCTGCGGGACCGGATCAAGGCGCTGACTGCGGTGCAGTCGTCCCAAGGCATCAACCCGCGCGGCGTGACCGAGGCCGACGTGATCGCGCTGCATATGGACAGCGGTCAGGCCTGCGTGCAGGTCTTTTTCATCCGGGCCAATCAGAACTGGGGCAACCGTGATTTCTATCCTCGTGTTGCCGAAGACATGTCACCGGCGGAGGTGATGGAGGCCTTCCTGGGTAAGTTCTACGAAAACAAGGAACCGCCCCGGCAGCTGATCCTGTCCGACGGGATCGAAAACGCCGACCTCATGGCTGAAGCATTGGGCGAAAAGGTGGGGCGTAAGGTCGATATTCTCGTCCCGCAGCGGGGCGAAAAGGCCGAACTGGTTTCCGGAGCGCTGCGCAATGCCCGCGAGTCGCTGGCGCGGAAGATGTCGGAAAGCGCGACGCAGGCGAAGTTGCTGAATGGCCTTGCGGATGCTTTCGGGTTGGACGGCCCGCCGCAACGGATCGAGGTTTACGACAACTCCCACATTCAGGGCACGAACGCGGTAGGTGCGATGATTGTTGCGGGGCCCGAGGGGTTCATGAAAAACAGTTATCGCAAGTTCAACATTCGCGGTGACGACCTGACCCCCGGCGATGATTTCGGCATGATGAAGGAGGTGCTGAACCGCCGTTTCTCTCGTCTGATAAAAGAAGATCCGGATCGGGAAAAAGGCATGTGGCCGGACCTTTTGCTGATCGACGGTGGGGCAGGGCAGGTGAGTGCCGTAGCTGAAATACTAGATGCACATGGTGTTGCAGACGTACCCTTTGTTGGTGTCGCCAAAGGGATCGACCGGGACGCTGGCAAGGAAGAATTCTACCGCCCAGACCAAAACTCCTTTGCCCTGCGCCGCAACGACCCGGTGCTCTACTTCGTGCAGCGCCTGCGGGACGAGGCTCACCGTTTCGCCATCGGCACCCACCGCGCCAAACGGGCCAAGGCGGTCGGGGCAACCCCGCTGGACGATGTACCTGGCGTGGGCGCAACCCGCAAACGTGCGCTGCTGACCCATTTCGGATCGGCCAAGGCAGTAAGCCGGGCCAACCTTGCCGACCTCAAAGCGGTGGAGGGTATTTCCGAAGGATTGGCGCAGAAGATTTATGATTTCTTCCACGACGGCGGGTGAGCCTTTCTTGAGTCGCGACGAGCTTTCACAATCGTTTTGATCGGATTTTTGCAATCAACGCCCGATTTCCGGCGGCGCTCCTAAACCGTTGTTGATACGCTCCCCTAATGCTGCTGACTCTGCCTGATCCTGACACACTCTACCGTGCCTTGTTGGCGCGCGATCCCACCTATGACGGTCAGGCCTATGTCTGCGTGTCTTCCACCGGCATCTTCTGCCGCCTGACCTGCCCGGCGCGCAAACCCAAACGGGAAAATTGCACGTTTTTTCCGACAGTCGGGGCCTGTATCGAGGCCGGATATCGCCCCTGCAAGCGCTGTAAACCCCTGACGCCACAGGCTCAGGCGGACCCGGTAATCGCGCCGCTGCTGGAGGCTTTGGATCAGCGACCAGCCTACCGGTGGAGCGAACAGGACATCGTGCAGATGGGTCTGGACCCCTCCACCGTGCGGCGGGCGTTCAAACGGGAATACGGCATCACCTTCCTTGAAATGGCGCGGCAGCGGCGGTTGCGGGATGGGTTCGTGGCGTTGTCCAATGGTGGGAAGGTGATCGAAGCACAACAAGAAGCGGGCTTTGACAGCCCCAGCGCGTTTCGTGCAGCATTCGCGCGTTTGTTGGGCCGTGCGCCGGGGGCATTTCAGACTGACGCCTTGCTGCTTGCCGACTGGATCACAACGCCACTGGGCGACATGATCGCGGTCAGCAGCCGCTCGCATCTGCATCTGCTGGAGTTTGTGGAGCGCAAGGCGTTGAAAACCGAACTTGCAGCGTTGGAGAGGTCGGCCAAAGGGGCCATCGGCATTGGTAAAACGGGCCCCTCCGATCAGGCGCGAGTCGAATTGGACGCCTACTTCAACGGGTACAGTGCGCATTTCGAAACGCCGCTGGCCTATCCCGGCTCTGCCTTCGCGCGATCGGTCTGGGACCTACTGCGAGACATCCCGGCGGGACAAACCCGCAGCTACGGCGAATTGGCGCAACATTTGGGCAGACCCGAGGCCGTGCGGGCGGTGGCCCGTGCAAACGGGGCAAACCAGTTTGCCATCATGGTGCCTTGCCACCGTGTGCTGGGCGCCGATGGTTCGCTGACCGGCTATGGCGGTGGGCTGTGGCGGAAACAGAAACTGTTGGAGATCGAGCGGCAATACCGTTCCTGATGAGGGAGAATGTTATGACACAGGCTGACAAGGCACGCGCGTTTCGGGCGGCGCATGTAAAGGGTGATCCGCTGGTGCTCTACAACATTTGGGATGCGGGCAGCGCGCAGACCGTGGCAAAGGCAGGGGCGGTGGCATGTGCCACGGGCAGTTGGTCGGTCGCCGCAGCACACGGGTATCCCGACGCGGAAACGCTGCCGCTGGATATGCTGCTGTGGATCGTGTCTAGGATCACGGCCAGCGTCGACATCCCCGTGTCGGTCGATTTCGAAGGGGCCTACGCAATTGCTCCCGCGGATGTGCAGGCCAACGTCCGACGGGTGATCGAGGCCGGGGCCATCGGCATCAATTTCGAGGACCGGGTGGTGAAGGGGGAAGGTCTGCATTCCATTGCCGATCAGGCCACGCGGATCGCGGCGGCCCGTGCTGCGGGGGAAGTTACGGGCGTGCCATTGGCGATCAATGCGCGCACCGACCTGTTCTTGGGCACCGATCCGGCCACCCATGCAGGCAGTGTGGACGAGGCCATCGAACGCGCGGGCGCCTATGCCGAGGCCGGAGCCAGCAGTTTCTTTGTGCCGGGCTTGACACAACCGGATTTTATCGCGCGCGTGATCGAGGCGGTCGAATTGCCGGTGAACCTGATGATGACCAAGGGATTCACCTCAATCACGACCGCCGCCGAGTTGGGGGCCGGGCGGGTCAGCTTTGGTCCGATGGCCTATGTCCGGGCACAGGCCGATCTCAAAGCGCGGTTTGAAGGGTTAAATTAATCACGCCCACGCCCGCGTGACCGGGTGGGACGCATTGGGCAATTGCCCTGAGGCAGGCAGGCGGGTTAGGTGGCGCAATGACGTGGAATCTGCCCACCTTTCTGACCGTTTTGCGCCTGCTGGCTGCGCTGGGCCTGCCGTTGGCGTTTCTGGTCCTGCCCCGCCCCTATGCGGATGCCTGCGCGCTGGTCCTGTTTGCAGGCGCGTCGATCACGGATTGGCTGGATGGCTATCTGGCGCGTGCCTGGGGACAGGTGACCAAGCTGGGTGCGATGCTGGACCCCATCGCGGACAAGGCAATGGTTGTGATCGCGCTGTTTTTACTGGGTGTTTACTCATCGCTGGCGCTGGCCATCCTGATGCCCGCCGCGCTGATCCTGTTCCGCGAGGTGTTTGTTTCGGGCCTTCGGGAATATCTGGGGGATACGGCAGGCACGCTGAAAGTCACAGGGTTAGCCAAGTGGAAAACGGCGGCACAGATGGTCGCGATTGCGGTTCTGTTTGCTCATGGGATTTTCGAACATATGTTCGGTATGGCGATACTGGGCATGGATCACGGCCTGGTGACTGCGATTTTGACCGGCGCGGAAAGCGATGAGGTTGGCCTGAGCTGGAAGCTGGCTGGTATGGAATGGACCGGTTGGGGCGGATTGGGCCTGCTTTGGATTGCTGCGGTGCTGACATTGCTGACCGGGCTGGACTACTTCACCAAGGCCTGGCCGCATCTGAAAGGAGACTAGGCATGGACGTTCTCTATTTTGCCTGGGTGCGTGAACGGATCGGTATCCCGCGCGAAACGGTGGAGACGACGGCTGCGACTGTGGCGGGGCTGGTTGAGGAATTGAAGGCACGTGAAGAACGGTACGAGGCGGCGTTCGCGGACCTGTCAGCTTTACGCGTGGCTGTGGACCAAAAGTTGGCGGATTTTGACGCGCCTCTGGCAGACGTGCGCGAGATCGCGTTTTTTCCCCCGATGACAGGCGGCTGACATGCAAGTGCTGGTTCAGGCCGACCCGTTTGATCCCGGTGCCTTGTTGAACGCCTTTACCGCAGGCGTGGACGGAATGGGCGCGGTGGTCAGCTTTTCAGGGGTGGTGCGCGATGTTGCGGGCGGGTTACAGGCGATGGAGATCGAGCACTATCCCGGCATGACCGAGGCGGCGTTGACCGAAATTGCAACCGAGGCGATGCAACGTTGGTCGTTGGGCGATGCGCTGGTGATCCATCGGTATGGTCGGCTTGAGGCAGGCGAAGTGATCATGATGGTCGCCACAGCCGCGCGCCATCGCAAGGATGCGTTTGAAGCGGCTGAGTTCTTGATGGATTTTCTGAAATCGCGCGCGCCCTTCTGGAAGAAGGAAGAAACCGGCAGCGGTGACGGTTGGGTCGCGGCCAAGGACGACGATGAAGCGGCGCTGGATCGTTGGTAAGGGGCGCTGCCCCCGTCCCTGCGGGACTCCCCCGGAGTACTTTCAGAACAATGAAGATGATGAGGCTGTCAGCGCAGTGACACATAAGGGCGGTATCTGGTGAGAATTGCAGGTAAGCCCAGAGGCGTGTCATGACACTTCCTATCCACTTGGAGTCCTATCTTTCGGCTCACAACGCTCAGCGACCCAAGCGGTTGGGGCAGCGGTATGACACCGCGCGGTTTCTGCCGGAGGCGGGGAACACTGTTGTGTGTCATCTGGATACGAGTCGCCCGGATCACCTGGCGGTTCTGGACGCGCGGGACCGGATCATGGCGCTGGAGGGGGCAGAGCGGTTTTTGTTCACGCCAGCGCAAAGCCTGCATATGACCGTGTTCGAGGGCGCAATTGAAACGCGGCGACGGGCGGATGCCTGGCCAGCGGATCAAGCTGCGGACGCTCCGATAGATCAGGTGACGGATGACTTGTTGCGGCGCATGCGAGGCGTACCGGGGCCCGGTCCTTTCAGGATGCAGGTTGCCGGTCTGTCCCCGGGTGGGTTGGCGTTGGAACCGGTCGCCGAGGCAGATGGCGGGGTGCTGCGAACCTGGCGGGACGATCTGACGGGGCCGTTCGGGTATCGGCACGCGGATCATGACGCCTACCGATTTCACATGACTTTTTCCTACCCTGTGGACTGGCTGCCGGACGCGTTGGTGCCGGTGTGGACAGCGGGGTTGCGCCAAATCCTGGATGATTTGGCGGCGACCATGCCAGTTCTACCACTGAGCAAGCCAGCCTATTGCCGGTTTGCGGACATGACTTGGTTCGAAGAATTGCATGTCTTCGCGGACTGACCCTTGAACTGCAGGTGTGATTTGGACCTGCCGTGGCTCCATGCTAGGATCGGGGCATATTTCGTGGAGGGCTGATTATGCTGAAATTTGTTGTTCGATTGTGTCTGATTTTGGGTCTCATCCAGCCTGTTATGGCTTTTGCGGAAGATGCCGGTGGCGGTGAGTACGGCACGCGAAAGGGCTATTCCAACAAGGCTCCTGCCGGGCTGTCAAACAGCACGACCAACCGAGTCGCGCGTTTGATCCAGCGCAGTGGGCCGCAATGTCAGCGGCTGGACAAGGTGTATCGCTATGACTGTTACCGCGTGGCTTACACGCTTGCCGCGCGCGAGATGGAAGGGAAAGCGGCCTATGCCGAGGCTTACAAGGCCGTGGCCAAGGTGGCGAACCTGTTGAACCGTGAAGTGTCGCGCAACCTGGACCGAAAGGCGCCAGCAATCCAGCGACGGGGGCAGACCTTCCGTCCCGTCACGCCGCAGGCTGCGCCAAAGATCAAGGCGAAGGCCACACGCGCCATTGAAGAGGCGGAAACGACCCTGTTGCGGTCGGCGTCTTCAAAGGGCAACCACTATACCAAGATCGCGGCGGCCCTCAATTCCAACAAGGTGTTGCTGCGGGCGATGCTGCGGTTGTTGCCGGGCATGCGCGCGGTCCTGACTGAAATCGCCTGATCTGCCTCAGAGCGCGGTAAAGACGATCACGGCTGCCGAATAGAAGGCAAATCCCGCAATGCCCAGCATCACGCTGGCCAAGAGGATGTCGATCGCTGTGGGTCCCGGTTCACTCATGGCGGTCAATCTGATCGCGAAACTGGATATCGGTTTGATCAGAATTGGGCATCCTTGTGGCACCTGACGTAACGGGCGCATTGCGGGGGTGGTCAAGCGGGAGGGCGGGAATTAGGGTTCCCGCGAGAGAGGAAATTTCATGGCAGATACAGAGATTTGGCGGCTAACAGCCGCAGAAGTGGCGGCACAGACACGGGCCGGGGATATCACGGCTGAGGCGGCGGTTGCCTCTTCAATTGACCGGATGAACGCGACGAACCCGGACCTGAATGCGGTTGTCGAGGATCTGAGCAGCGCGGCGCTGGAGCAGGCGCGGCAACTGGACAAGGATCGCGCGGCAGGGGCCGAACCGGGGCCGCTGCATGGCGTGCCGGTGACGATCAAGATCAACGTGGATCAGACCGGACACGCCACGTCAAACGGTGTGCCTGTGTTCAAGGACCTGATTGCACCTGCGAACGCGCCTTTAGTGGATAGCCTGCAGCGGGCAGGTGCGGTTGTGATCGGGCGCACGAATACGCCGGAATTCAGCTTCCGCGCGGATACGGACAATCCGCTGCACGGGCGCACACATAACCCCTGGGGGCGGCATATCTCGGCCGGGGGGTCGTCTGGCGGCGCCGGGTCTGCGGTGATGGCCGGCATGGGGCAGCTGGCCCATGGCAACGATATCGGCGGGTCATTGCGGTTCCCGGCGGCGGCCAATGGGGCCGTGACGGTAAAGCCCGGGTTGGGTCGTGTGCCCGCCTGGAACCCGTCGCAGGCGGCAGAGCGTGGTATGCTGGCGCAATCCATGAGCGTGCAGGGTCTGATCACACGTAGCGCGGCGGACCTGCACTATGCGATGCCGACCATGATCGAAGCGGACGCACGCGATCCGTTCCACGTGCCGTTGCCCTGGCGCGGGTCGGATTTGGAAGGGCCGATCAAGGTCGGGTTCACCAAACTGGTGCCGGGTTTTGATCTGCACCCGGACGTATCCGCCGCATTGGACGCGGCACGGGACGCGCTGGTCGATGCGGGCTATGTGGTCGAAGAAGTCGGCACGCCGGACATCGAGGCCTGTGCGCTGGCGGGGTATCGGACGCTGATGGGTGAGGTGCGCGCGTTGATGGGCGACGCCATCAAGGATCACGGTTCTGAGACACTGAACAGTATCTTCTCGCACTACTACGGCCATTTCCCGCCCTATGAAGGCGCGGAACTGCTGCAGATGATGGCACAGCGCACCCACTTTGCGCGCGAATGGTCGCTGTTCCTTGAGGACTATCCGCTGGTTCTGACGCCGTTCCTGCCGATCCCGTTCTTTGCCCCCAACCGCGATGCTGAAGGGCTGGAGGGCGCGTTGGAGGCGCTGGGCACCGCGCTGTGGTCTTATTCGATGAACTACATGGGGCTGCCTGCCGGTAACATTCCAACGCGGCTGGCCGACTTGCCGCAAGGCAAGCAACCGATCAACGTGCAACTGGTGGGCCGTCGGTGGCGCGAGGACCTGATCGTGGATGCCCTTACGGAAATCGAGACACGCGTGGGTCGGATGTGCGATCCGCTTTGGGATCAAATGGGGTGAGGGGACAAACATGACCATGCAGATTTCTGCCGTTTTGCGGCGCGCCGTGCAGGTTGCGCCAAATGGTATCGCGACCATTCATCTGGACCGGCAGCACACATGGCGCGAGTTTATGGCCCGTGTTCAGAAACTGGCCGGGGCCTTGCAAGGGCTGGGTGTGGAGCCCGGTGATCGCGTTGCGTTGTTGTCGCTGAATTCGGACCGGTTCATCGAGTACTTCTTTGCAACCGTTTGGGCGGGTGGGGCGATGATGCCGATGAACATCCGCTGGGCGCCTGCCGAATGCGCCTATGCCCTGAACGATGCGGGCGCGGAAATCCTGATTGTTGATGATGCCTTTGCCGCAGCGGTGCCTGCCATTCAGGCGGATGTCCCGGGGTTGAAAACCATCGTGTTCGCGGGAGATGGTGACACGCCCGAGGGCATGCTGAACTACGAGGAGATTCTGGCGGCTGCTGACCCGGTCGACGATGCCGGGCGCGGCGGTGATGAACTGGCGGGGGTGTTTTACACCGGCGGGACCACCGGTTTCCCCAAGGGTGTGATGCTGAGCCATCAGAATTTCTATGTCGGGGGGATTTCCAATGCGCAGGAGCTGAACATCCGCGATGGCAGCGTCTACCTGCACGCGGCTCCGATGTTTCACATCGCAGACCTGCTGTGGTTCATGGCGGTGACGTTTGTGTCCGGCACCCATGTGTCGATACCGATGTTCACACCAGAAGGCACGTTGGAAGCGGTCGAAAAATATCGACCCACACATCTGCTGTTGGTGCCTGTGATGATCCTGATGGTGCTGCAGTCGGAGAGACTGGCCGAAACGGATGTATCGTCGCTGGAATTGATTGCGTATGGGGCCTCTCCCATCACCGAAGCGGTACTGAACGACGCGTTCGAGAAGTTCCCGAACGCGCAGTTCCTGCAGGCCTTTGGTCAGACGGAGCTGGCCCCGGTGGCAACGATTTTGGGCACCGAGTTTCATTCGGAAGCAGGGTTCAAGGCAGGCAAGCTGCGGTCCTGCGGGCGGGCGACCCGGGTTTGCGAGATTCGGATCGTAGACGAAAACGATCAGGAGGTGGCAAGCGGTGAAGTGGGCCATATCACTGTGCGCGGGCCGATCACGATGCTGGGTTACTGGAACAAGCCCGAGGTGACGGCAGACACGATAAAGGACGGTTGGGTCTATACAGGGGACGCGGGCTACATGGACCAAGACGGGTTCATCTTCCTGATGGACCGGTTGAAGGACATGATCGTGTCCGGCGGTGAAAATGTCTACTCTACCGAGGTTGAGAACGCGCTGTCGCAACACCCCGCCGTGGCCACCAGTGCCGTGATCGGGGTGCCGGACGACAAATGGGGCGAGCGGGTGCATGCCATCATCATCCTGAAACCGGGGATGGAGGCGAGTGAGCAGGAGCTGAAAGATCACTGCCACACGCTGATTGCCGGGTACAAATGTCCCCGCTCGATATCGTTCCGGGAAGAACCGTTCCCGCTGTCCGGGGCCAACAAGGTGCTGAAGACAGAATTACGCAAGCCGTTCTGGGACGGGCAGGCGCGCAGCATCAACTGAACCTGATCCACCGGTGCGCCTGCGGCGCGCAGGTTGGTTTGCGTTTGGGCCACGCAGGCCTTGGGGGCTTTGCCCCCAAACCCCCAGAGTATTTGTGCAAAGTTGAAGACAGGGTGATTGCCGCGCGGGGGCGGAGGCTCTATATGCCGCGCGATGAGCAATCCTCCTGATCTTCGCCCCGATTTGGCCCCCCGTGCCCGTTTGGGGGACGCGCCCCGTGCCGGACAACCGACCGTTGGCATGGTGTCGCTGGGCTGTCCCAAGGCCTTGGTAGACAGTGAACGTATCCTGACCCGGTTGCGAGCCGAAGGGTATGGCGTGTCAGCAGACTATGCCGGGGCGGATGCGGTGATTGTGAACACCTGCGGGTTTCTAGATTCCGCCAAGGCCGAGTCACTGGAGGCGATTGGTGAAGCACTTGCCGAGAATGGGCGGGTGATAGTGACGGGCTGTCTGGGGGCGGAACCGGATTACATCACTGGCGCGCATCCCAAGGTGCTGGCCGTAACTGGACCGCATCAATACGAGCAGGTCCTTGATGCCGTGCATGCCGCTGTTCCGCCTGATCCAGACCCGTTTGCGGATCTGCTGCCGGCTTCGGGCGTCAAGCTGACGCCGCGCCACTACGCGTATCTCAAGATTTCCGAGGGCTGCAATCATCGGTGCAAGTTCTGCATCATCCCGGATATGCGCGGGCGGTTGGTGTCGCGCCCTGCTGGTGCTGTCCTGCGCGAAGCAGAGCGCCTGGTTGATGCAGGGGTTCAGGAACTGTTGGTGATCTCCCAAGATACAAGTGCTTATGGTGCGGATCGAAAGAATGCCATGAGCCTGTGGAAAGATCGCGAAATCGCGGATTCCATACATGACCTGTCCAACGAGTTGGGCCAGCTAGGAGCCTGGGTTCGCTTGCATTATGTCTATCCCTATCCGTTTGTGGACAGACTTATCCCCCTGATGGCCGACGCACAGAGCGGTATCCTGCCTTATCTGGATATTCCGTTCCAACACGCCCATCCCGACACGCTGAAACGTATGGCGCGGCCTGCTGCGGCAGAGCGGACGATGGACCGGATCAACGCCTGGCGGGACATCTGTCCGGACATCACGTTGCGCTCGACGTTTATCGTCGGGTATCCGGGAGAGACCGAAGCCGAGTTTGCACACCTTCTGGACTGGTTGCGCGAGGCGCGGTTGGATCGCGTCGGTTGTTTTCAATATGAAAACGTGGACGGCGCGCGGTCCAACGATCTGCCGGACCATGTACCGGAAGAGGTGAAGCAGGACCGTTGGGAACGCTTCATGGCAGTCGCTCAGCAAATTTCGGCGGAGAAGCTGGAGGCCAAGGTAGGCCAGCAGATGGAAGTTATAGTGGACGAGGTGGATGACGAGGCCGCCACCTGCCGCACGCAGGCCGACGCGCCCGAGATCGACGGGAACCTGTTTATCGACGAAGGGTTCGAGGGTCTTAAGCCCGGCCAGATCGTCACGGTCGAGGTTGAAGAGGCGGGCGATTACGATCTGTGGGGGCGGTTGCTCCCCAGGTAAAGCCGGATAGGGGCACAGCACAACACATCTGCGTGGCTGCACTTTTCCCGCTCCGAAAACACGCTAGGCTCCATCTCAGCAAAAGGATGGAGATACCCCATGTCCGATAAGCCAGTTGTCGCCCAGAAAGCCCCTTATCCTGTCGATGTGACGGCCGGGAAAACCTATTTCTGGTGCACCTGTGGGCAGTCCGAGAAGCAGCCGTTTTGCGACGGCTCGCACAAAGACACCAGTTTCACCCCGATGAAATGGGAAGCGACCGCCGACAAGAAGGTGTTCTTCTGCGGTTGCAAGGCCACCGGCAAGTCACCGATGTGCGACGGCAGCCACTCCAAGCTCTGACAGCTCAGCCACCAATCCGGGCCAGTGTATTCACCACCGCCTGATAGCGGTCCGCATTAGGCGGGTGTGTGCCCAGAAACTGGTTGCCGGGGTCCGGGATCCGGTTGAAAAACTGCGCGCCGACTAGCGGGTCGTAACCGGCCCGCTTGGTAATCAGCGTACCCAGCTCATCTGCTTCCAATTCGAATTCTTTCGAGTAACTGCGCGATCCGACAAACTCACCCAGCTCTTGCGCCGTTGCGATGTCTGCTGTGGACCCGCCGGTGAGCGAGGCGAGCCCAGCGAAAACCGCAGCCCCGGCCGCGGCGTTTTGCGCCTGCCGGGTCAGGTGGTTCTGAATATGGTGCGCCGCCTCGTGCCCCATCACAAACGCCAGCTCATCTGTATTCCGCGCATCAAATATCAGGGCTTCAGTAAAGGTGATGACCGGACGGCCACCTTCTTCCAAAGACTGATACGCATTCGGCGGCTGGTTTCGCCGCGTGTCCACCACAATCTTGAAATCACAGTTCAGCCCCCGTGAATACTGGCGGCAAAGGCCTTCTGCTGTTGGTTCCACCCGGGACACCACTTGGCCAAAACCGCGCCTGGCCTCCTCGGCAGAGGTGAAGCCGGTTGTCGCAATTGGCGGGGGTGCGGTTGGGCCACTTGTCTGGACGACGTCGACGGTACAAGCCGTCAGTACAAGAAAGGCCAAACTTGCAAGAAGACGCATCAAACCCCGATCCCATTTGATATGCTGCGCTGTGTTTTAACACAGACATCAGCGTCTTCCAGCGTGTTCGATACCGGGTTGAAAACGCCGCCTGTGATCGGCACTCTATCGCCATGTTTACCATCGAACATGAATTTGACGCCACCGTGATCACTCTGGTCGATCAAGGCAGCGCGCCCTTGCAAGAAGACGTGACCGTCAACAGCTTTGCCGAATGTGTGACAGTTGAACAGTACGATCCGCGCACGGATACGGTGCACAAGATTACACTATCGCCTGAACAGGTGCGTGACCTCGCTGCGGCGCTCGATCTGCCCGAAGGCGTCTACAAACTGCGCGAAGAAAGCTGACGCGCGACCCGTCACAGTGCCATAGACAAACGGCCAGTCCCCCGAAATAGTGCGCCCAAGCGACAGGAGGGATTGATGGCAACTGGATTTTTCTGGGACGAGCGGTGTTTTTGGCATGCAGGTGGCAACTATGCGTTCACCTTGCCCATTGGAGGGTTGGTGCAGCCGCTGGCGGCCGGCGGGCTGCCAGAGAACCCGGAAACCAAGCGCCGGCTGACCAATCTGATGCAGGTCACGGGGCTCATTGGTGAACTTGATGCTGGCTCAGCACCTGAAGCCACCTGGGAAGACCTGGCGCGCGTGCATCCGGCAAGCTACCTCAAAGAATTCAAAACCCTGTCGGATGCAGGCGGCGGGGAACTGGGCCAGCGCACCCCATTTGCCACGGGTGGTTTCGAAATCGCAGCGCTCTCTACGGGTCTGTCTGTTGCTGCCGTTGAGGCGGTCGTGACTGGCAAACAGGAAAACGCCTATGCCCTGTCGCGTCCGCCAGGTCATCACTGTCTGCCGGATTTTCCTAACGGGTTCTGCCTGCTGGCCAACATCGCGGTTGCCGTGGAAACCGCTCGTGCGCGTCATGGGCTGGGCAAGGTCGCTGTACTGGATTGGGATGTGCACCACGGTAACGGAACCGAGGCGATCTATTACAACCGCTCTGACACCCTAACCATCAGCCTGCATCAGGAGGGTAACTATCCGCTGGACTCCGGCTACATCACCGACCGTGGCGAAGGTGCAGGGCAGGGGTTTAACATGAACGTCCCCTTACCTGCTGGGGCGGGACACACGGCCTATCTGGCCTGTATCGACGAAATCGTGCGTCCGGCGCTGGAACGGTTTCAGCCTGACCTGATCGTGGTGGCCTGTGGCTATGACGCGGCGGCCACCGACCCGTTGGCGCGGATGCTGGCAACGGCCGACACATTCCGCCAAATGACACTACGGATGAAGGCGCTGGCTGCGGACCTGTGCGGTGGACGGCTCGTTCTGGCGCACGAAGGTGGTTACTCCGAGGTATATGTACCGTTTTGCGGTCACGCGACACTCGAAGCGCTGTCGGGCAGTTCGATTGTTGCGCCCGACCCGCTGGGCGAGGCATTGAAAATCCGCCAACCATCGGCGCGTTTCGATGTCTTCCTGCGCGAAACCGTGCGCGACATCGCGGCGGAGCTCCTGTCAAACTGACCGGATCAGAGCGGCCCGTCCCCACCGCGTGGCCCGCGATAATAGGCCTTGCGCGCCTGCCGCTCGGCCTCAGTCCGGCCCGGCGGCGGGCCGCCGCCAAACCCACTGGTGTAGCCATAAGACGCGCTGGTCGAAATCCCGACCGAACCCGAGCCACCGACGCGAATATCCGTACCGGTGATCGGATCACATGCGGCCAACGACAATGTTGCAGCCGGAAGGAACCAGAATAGGCGGGGCATGGCACGACCTCGGTAGCTGTTGTTTCTTCTTCCAACCTAAGGCCTGTGGCCCAGGATTCCCAGACACGACCCTGCGACGTGATCTTCTATCTTAGGGTGCCATCAGGTTTTGGTGCTCGCTGTAACCCTCGGAAATTTGAAAAAATTTGACCTTGAAACTTTGGGGACGTGATCAGAGATAGAGCGGAAACAACCAGACAGGTGGTCCATGCCCGCACCCAACCCCGCCGCGCTAGAATTTCTGCTGACGCGGCGTTCGCGCCCAGCCAAGACGCTGACAGGACCGGTGCCGGATCGCGCAACGCTCACAACCATCCTGACCGCCGCCGCCCGCAGCCCGGACCATGGCAAGCTGGAGCCGTTCCGATTTATCGTGATCGAAAAACCTGCCCTGAACCGCCTGGCAAATTTGGCCGAGGCGCAGGGCAGGGTGTTGGGCAAATCGGACGAGGACATTGCCAAGGGTCGCAGTCAGTTTGATCTTGGCCACCTTGCCGTGGCGGTGGTGGAGGTGCAAAAACCGTCCGAGAAAATCCCGGCCATTGAACAGACCTATTCCGCCGGTGCAGTTTGCCTTGCGCTGCTGAACGCCGCGCTTGCTTCGGGCTGGGGTGCCAACTGGCTGTCCGGCTGGGTCAGTCATGACCGTGATTTCTGCAAGTCTGCCTTTGACCTCGCCGACAACGAGCGGGTCGCTGGCCTGATCTACCTCGGAACGGAAACCTCCACACCACCCGACCGCCCCCGCCCGGACCTGAACGCAATTACGCGCTGGATGTCCGAATGATCTTCTCCTCCTTTGCGATGGCGCTGGGCCAGATCGGCGACCCGCGCTTTCGCCGGGTGCTGGGGCTGGGCATCGTCCTGACCATTGCACTTCTGGTCGCGGCCTATGCCGGGTTCCTATGGATCCTCGACGCCTGGCTTGGCGAATCCATCACGCTTCCTGGTGGGCGAGAGATCTTGTGGCTTGATGACCTCCTGACCTTCTCGTCGATATTCCTGATGCTGGCGCTCTCGATCTTCCTCATGGTGCCAGTGGCCTCAGCCATCACATCCATGTTCCTGGACGAGGTCGCCCAGGCGGTCGAGGATCGCCACTACCCCACGCTTCCCCCCGTGCCAGGTGTTCCATTCTACGAAGCCTTCCGCGATACGATCAACTTCCTCGGCGTGATCATCGCCGCCAATATCCTGGCGCTCATCGTCTACGCCCTGTTGCCTTTTGCCGCGATCTTCATCTTCTGGGCGCTCAACGGTTACCTGCTGGGCCGCGAATACTTCATGCTGGCCGCGATGCGCCGGATCGGACGCGACGCGGCCAAGGCGCTCCGCCGCAAACATGCGGGCACGATCTGGCTGGCAGGTACATTCATGGCTATGCCGCTCTCCATCCCGCTGATCAACCTCGTGATCCCGATCCTCGGCGCGGCCACGTTCACCCACATTTTCCACGCCCTGAACAACAGGCGCTGACCTTCCCCTTCATTGTTCCCAAAATACTCCGGGGGAGTCCCGCGAGGACGGGGGCAGCGCCCCCATCTCACTGGCGTCAATTCACATGTCTCGCGTAAAGCAAAAGCTCAGTACGGCATTGGATGCGTCCGATGCGCTTGCGCGATCTCGGCCAACACAGCCTCTGACAAAGTCACATCCGCTGCGCCCAGTGCTGTCTCCAACTGCGCCTGCGTTGCCGCACCAAAGATCGCAGAGGCCATGAACGGCCGCGTCCCGCACCAGGCCAGCGCCATGTGCACGGGATGTAGCCCATGCCTCTGAGCAATCGCCAGATAGGCATCGACTGCCCCCTGAACGCGTGTCGTAAACCGCCCCGACAGTTCCGGACCAATCGACCGGCGACTGCCCTCGGGCACGTTGCCGTACTGATACTTCCCTGTCAGCAGCCCCACGGCCAGCGGCGAAAACGCCAGCAGCCCGACATCCTCGTGGTGGCTCAGTTCCGCGAGGTCCGTGTCGTATAGCCGACACAGCAGAGAGTATTCATTCTGAATGCTCTGCACGCGCGGCCAGTTGCGTTCTTCTGCCAGCCGCAACCACCGCATCGTCCCCCAGGCGGTTTCGTTGGACAGTCCAACATGACGGATTGTGCCCCGCTTCACCTCACGGTCCAGCGCTTCCAGCGTCTCAGCCATATTATCGAGCACGGCTTCAGTGTCCTGCCCCGTCGGGTCGTAGTCCCAGTTTCGCCGGAAGCTATAGGTACCCCGGTTGGGCCAATGTAGCTGATAGAGGTCGATGTAATCCGTTTGCAAGCGCTTCAATGACGCCTCGACGGCGACCGGAACGGTGGCCGCACTGCTGGGTGCACCCTCGCGGATTGCGCTCTGCCCCGCGCCGCTGATTTTGGTGGCCAGCAGGTAGTCTCCCCGCCGCGCGGGATTAGCGGCGTTCCATGTGCCCAGGATCTCCTCGGTCCGCCCCATGGTTTCCGGGGCCAGTGGGGTGGTCGGGTACATTTCGGCCGTGTCGATGATGTTCACGCCCGCGGCCAGCGCCGTATCGATCTGCTGATGGGCGTCAGCCTCGCCCGTCTGCGTACCCCAGGTCATCGTGCCCAGGCACAGTTCGCTGACCATCAGGCCGGTGCGGCCAAGGGAGTTCATTTTCATGCGTTGTCCTTCTCCGCACCCAGTTTCTTTGTCATATGGACCTTGTTGCCGGACTGCCCGGTGACCTGCCAGCCCAGATGCTCATAGAGGCGCAGGTTTTCCGGCATCTCCACATGCGTGCTGAGAATTAGGGCAGGGATGCCCCGCTGGCGGCAGGTGTCTTCAGCAGTGGTGATCAGGTGTCGTCCCACACCCAGACCCCGCGCATCCGGGTCAACCGCGACATTGGCGAGCGTTGCGGTCTCTGTCCCAAGGATCAACACAATACCGCCCAGAATCGCCCCATCCCGCTCCGCAACCCAGACCACGTGATCAGCGATGTCTTGTTCCAATCCGGCAGCCACGTCCGGCAAGTCGGGAATCCGAGTTTCGTAAGCCGCATAGGCCCGCGTGACACAGGCCGTCAGTGCAGGGGCGTCGTCTACGATGGCAGAGCGGATCAGGACTGACATAACAGCAAGCTGTCAGAACCTTTCCCCATGTGCAATCCCGTTAAAGAATAGTTGAGAACAAAAGAGGAACATATTATCCTGCTGACATGACCCAGCCCCTCCTCACCCGCCAGGCCGAACGGGACAAACCCGCGCTACGCCCCCATGCCGACATTCACCTGACACTGGCCCGCGTGCATGAGGCGTGCGGGCCCGCACGCCGAACCTTTGCCATGTGGCTGGCCGGACAGATGCAGGACACCGTTCTGTGGATCGCGCCTGCTTGGGAACCGGAACAATTGAACCCCGACGGGATGCTGGCCTGGGCCGATCCGGCGCGGTTCCTTTTCGTACATCCGAAACGGCCCGAGGACGTGCTGTGGTGCATGGAAGAGGCGTTGCGCTCGGGCGTGGTACCACTGGTGGTGGCGGACGTGCCGGGGCTGCCGGGGCTGACCCCGGTACGACGTATGCATCTGGCCGCTGAAACCGGGGCGGAACTGGGCAATCCACCGTTGGGCCTGCTGCTGACCCCGGGGGAGGGCGGCGCACAGGGAATCGAAAGCCGCTGGCACATGGCCGGTGCGCATCAGGACCGCGCCCGCCGCTGGCGACTGGAACGCCGCCGCGCCCGCACCCAGCCAGTGAAGGCGTGGATTGCGGAACAGACCGGCGCGCGCCAGCCCCTGTCGTTAGCACCCACACCTGCCCTGTAGCGCCCAAGCCGTTTCCAAACGGCTTGGGCTCTCGCGGCGGCGTCTGGGGCAAAAAACGACCGCGCGTGGTCGAATATCAACCAGACATTGCGATGTCCTCCGCTAGCCTGCCTTCACCATGCGTATGATGATTTCTTTCGCGGCCCTGTTCCTGTCCGTCCTGCTGTTGCAACTGTCCTCCGGTGGCGTAGGTCCACTTGACGCGCTGTCCGGCCTGCAACTCAACTTTACCACGGACCAGATCGGTTTGTTGGGGTCGGCCCATTTCCTCGGCTTCTTCATCGGCTGCTGGTGGGCCCCGCGCCTGATGGGCTCGGTCGGCCATTCTCGCGCCTTTGCCGCATTTACCGCAACGGGGGCCATCGGCCTGCTGGCGCATATGCTGGTTGTTCACCCCTATGCCTGGGCAGGCATGCGGATCATGACCGGCCTTTGCGTGGCCGGATGTTACACCGTGATCGAGGCGTGGTTGCAGGCCAAGGTCACCAATGAAAGCCGGGGTCGAACCATGGGCGTCTACCGGGTCGTGGACATGAGCGGTTCGCTACTGGCCCAACTCATGATCGGCGTGTTGGAACCGGCCAGCTACATCTCCTACAACCTGCTCGCCATCCTCTGCTGCGCCGCGCTGTTACCGCTGACCTTGACCCGGGTGAAACAACCCGAAACCCCCGATGCCCCGCGCCTGCGACCCCGCCTCGCGCTGGACCGCTCCCCGCTCGCCGCTGCCGGGGTGGTGGTCGCCGCCCTGTCCGGCGCGTCCTTCCGGATGGTCGGGCCGGTCTATGGGCAAGAGGTCGGGTTGAACTCCGGTCAGATCGCATGGTTCCTCGCGGCCTTTGTCCTGGGCGGCGCAGTTGCACAATACCCGGTCGGCTGGCTCGCCGACAAATTCGACCGTCGCTGGGTTCTGATCTGGCTTTCCATCGCCGCCATCGGAAGCGCCGCACTGACTATCGGTATCCAAAACGCGGGCACCGTCGCTGTGATGTCCTGTGCGCTGATCTTCGGGCTGACAACCTTCCCGATTTACTCCGTCGCCGCCGCCCACGCCCATGACTTCGCCACAACCGAAGAACGGGTCGAACTCTCTGCCGCGCTTATGTTTTTCTATGCGCTTGGGGCCATCGCTGCGCCCTACATCGCCTCTGTCCTGATCGACACATTCGGCCCACCCGCCATGTTTATCATGATTTCTGGCGCACATCTGATCCTTGTCCTGTTCGGCCTTCTCCGCATGCGCGCCCGCACAACCCCAGCCGACCGCACCGCCTACACTTATTCCCCGCGCACGTCCTTCATGATTGGCCGGTTGACCAAGCAGGATCGCGACCGCAGGCGGGAGTGACTTTCCACCGCCCGCCCCCCCTGCTAAAGACGCGCCGAACCTGACGATTAAGGCGCCAAAATGACCCGTCACCTCATCACCTCCGCGATTCCCTACATCAACGGGATCAAACATCTGGGCAATCTCGTGGGATCGCAGCTTCCTGCGGACCTCTATGCCAGGTACCTGCGGATGCGCGGGCACGAGGTGCTGTTTCTGTGCGCCACAGACGAACACGGCACACCCGCCGAACTGGCCGCTGCAAAGGCGGGCAAACCGGTGGATGAGTATTGCGCCGAGATGTGGGCGGTTCAGGACGAACTGGCCCGGGGCTTCCGCCTGAGCTTTGATCACTATGGCCGCTCTTCCAGCGCGCAAAACCACAAGCTGACCCAGCATTTCGCGGGTCGTCTGGCGGATGCGGGCCTGATCGAGGAAGTCACCGAAAGCCAGGTCTATTCCAAGGCTGACGGTCGCTTCCTGCCGGACCGTTATGTCGAGGGCACCTGTCCCAACTGCGGCTATGAACGGGCCCGTGGCGATCAGTGCGAAAACTGCACAAAACAGCTCGACCCGACCGACCTGATTGACCCACGCAGCGCGATTTCCGGCTCAACCGATCTGGAGGTGCGTGAAACCAAACACCTGCATCTGCGTCAATCCGCGATGAAGGACCAGCTGGACACCTGGATCACCTCCAAAACCACATGGCCGGTGCTCACCACCTCCATCGCCAAGAAATGGCTGCACGATGGTGATGGCCTGCAGGATCGCGGCATCACCCGCGACCTCGACTGGGGCGTGCCGGTGAAACGCGGTGACCAGGACTGGCCGGGAATGGAGGGCAAGGTCTTCTACGTTTGGTTCGATGCGCCCATCGAATACATCGCCTGCGCCCAGGAATGGGTCGATGCGGGCAAAGGCAATGATTGGGAACGCTGGTGGCGCACCGACAAAGGCGCTGATGACGTGACCTACACCCAGTTCATGGGGAAGGACAACGTGCCCTTCCACACGCTCAGCTTCCCGTCCACCATCCTCGGATCGGGCGAGCCCTGGAAACTGGTCGACTACATCAAAAGCTTCAACTACCTGAACTACGATGGCGGCCAGTTCTCCACCTCGCAGGGGCGCGGTGTGTTCATGGACCAGGCGCTCGACATTCTACCAGCCGACTACTGGCGCTGGTGGCTGCTCAGTCATGCACCGGAAAACTCCGACAGTGAATTCACCTGGGACAATTTCCAGGTGTCGGTGAACAAAGACCTCGCCGACGTTCTGGGCAATTTCGTCAGCCGCATCACCAAATTTTGCCGCTCGAAATTCAGCGAAGCCGTACCCTCGGCGGGCAGCTACGGCCCTGCCGAAGAGGCGCTCATCGCCGATCTCACCACCAAGATCCGCGAATACGAGGCCCATATGGACGGGATCGACGTGCGTAAAGCTGCTACGGCACTACGTGCGATCTGGGTCGCGGGCAATGAATACCTGCAATCCGTGGCCCCTTGGACTACGTTTAAAACCGACCCTGACGCGGCAGCGGCACAGGTGCGTCTGGGCCTGAACCTCATCCGACTCTATGCGGTGTTGTCCGAACCCTTCATCCCGGATGCCAGCGCCGCCATGCTGGCTGCCATGCAGACCGAAGACCGCACGTGGCCAGATGATGTCCCAACTGCACTTGCGGCACTCGCGGGCGGACACGCGTTTACGGTGCCCGACGTGCTCTTCGCAAAAATCACAGATGAGCAACGCGAAGACTGGCAATCCCGCTTCGCCGGTACACGGGACTGACAACGGGAACCCACATTCCCAGTCTTCATCTTTGTCAAAGTACTCTCAGGGGGTATGGGGGATGAAATCCCCCATGAGGTCTCCGACCGTTCGACGCTCGATCCGTCCACTGGACGGATCGCCGGGTGGAAACCGGTTCGCGCCTCACCGTGGCCTGAACGCCGACCAACCTGAGCGCCGCAAGGCGCGCCTTCAGGCGACGCCGCTTCAAATCGTCTGATCGTAGTCCCCGACAGCCGGTTCTGTCCGGATCACTGCGTCAATGTCAGCGAATATCGCGCGCATCTCGGCATCACTTTCGGGGCTTTCGCAGACCACCACCAGGTTCGGCGTGTTCGACGACGCACGCACCAGGCCCCAGGCCCCGTTGTCCAAAATAACCCGCGCACCATTCACCGTCACCACACGCTCAATCGCGCGCCCGGCAACCTTGCCGCCATCACTGGCCAATGTTTCCAGCTTACCCACGATACGCTTTAGCACATCGTATTTCTCCGTGTCTGCGCAGTAAGGCGACATGGTAGGCGTTGAAAAGGTTTGCGGCAGCGCCTTGCGCAAGTCGGACATGGACATGTCCGGGTTGCGGTCCATCAGCTTGCAGATCTCTACCGCGACCCGCATTCCGCAATCGTATCCACGGCCAATCGGCTCGGCCAGAAAGTAGTGGCCCGATTTTTCGAACCCCGCCAGCGCGCCAATCTCTTTCACCCGCCGCTTCATGTGCGAATGCCCGGTTTTCCAGTAATCCGCCTTCACCCCATGGGCCTGCAGCTCCGGATCCGACGCAAAAAGTCCCGTGGATTTCACGTCGGCCACAAAGGTCGAGCCCGGATAAATCTTCGCCAGGTCGCGGGCCATGATCACCCCCACCTTGTCGGCAAAAATTTCCTCGCCCTCATCATCGACCACGCCGCAGCGGTCGCCGTCCCCATCAAAGCCCAACGCGAAATCCGCGCCCGAGGCTTTCACACTTGCCGCCATGTCGTGCAGCATTTCCATGGCTTCAGGGTTCGGGTTGTAGTGCGGGAAGGTATAATCCAGCGCGTTATGCGACGGCACGACATCTACGCCCAGCCGCTCGAACAGCGCAGGGGCAAAGGCTGACGCGGTGCCGTTGCCAGTGGCACAGACCACCTTCAGCTTGCGGGTCATTTTGAAGTCACCCACCAAATCGTCAAGATAAGCCTCGTGCACGCCATCAACGAATTCATAGCCGCCGCCCGGGCGCGGCTCGCCGCGACCTTCCAGCACGATACCCTTCAATTCGCTCATCTCGTCCGGCCCATGTGTCAGCGGGCGGTCAAAGCCCATCTTGACCCCGGTCCAGCCATTCGGGTTGTGGGATGCCGTCACCATCGCGACCGCAGGCACATCCAGATGAAACTGGCTGAAATAGGCCATGGGCGACAGCGCTGGGCCGATATCCTTCACCTGAATGCCTGCCTGCATCAGTCCCACAATCAGCGCATTCTTGATACTCAGGGAATAGTCGCGATAGTCGTTGCCAACCGCAATCACAGGGTCGATCCCACGCGCATGCATTTGTGTGCCCAGACCCAAACCCAGAGCTGTAATCCCTGGCAGGTTGATCTCATCCGGGTACTTCCAGCGGGCGTCATATTCCCGGAAGCCCGTTGGTGTGATCATCGGGTCGCGCAGAAACGACCAGCAGTTCTGAGTGACGGTAGCTGCGGGTTTGGTCATCAAAAAACTCTTTATTGTCAGATTTCTATTGGGTGAGCTTTGGACAATGCGTCCATCTTCATCAGCGTATCAACCAATGCAGGCATCTGATCAAGGTAGATCATGTTCGGACCGTCGCAGGGGGCATTGTCCGGGTCCTGATGCGTCTCCATGAACACAGCTGCTGCGCCGACGGCGACTGCCGCACGCGCCATGACGGGTGCAAATTCACGCTGCCCACCCGAAGATCCGCCGCGCCCGCCGGGCTGTTGCACAGAATGCGTCGCGTCCATCACCACTGGGTATCCGGTCTGCGCCATGATCGGCAGCGACCGCATGTCCGCCACCAGCGTGTTGTAGCCGAACGACGCGCCTCGTTCGGTCAGCAGGATGCGATCATTGCCTGTACTTTCGATTTTCGTGACGATATTGCCCATTTCCCAAGGTGCCAGGAATTGGCCTTTCTTCACGTTGATCACCGCACCGGTGTGACCCGCAGCCAGCAGCATATCAGTTTGGCGGCACAGGAACGCCGGGATTTGGATGATGTCCACGGCCTCGGCGGCAAGGGCGCATTGTGCTTCTGTATGCACATCGGTCAGAACCGGAATGCCCAAGTCCCGGCGGATGTCGTCCAGCACCCTTAGCCCTTCGTCGATCCCCAGCCCCCGCGCGCCGTCCAGAGACGTCCGATTTGCCTTGTCGTAGCTGGCCTTGAACACATATTGCGCTCCGGCTGCGGCGCAGGCGGCCTGCATATGCTCCGCGATCATGCGGGCATGATCGGCGGTTTCCAGCTGGCACGGCCCCGCGATGATCGTGAGGGGCCGGTCGTTGCCGATCGTCAGATCGGCGACAGAGACGTGTTTCATCAGGAGGTCACCTGTTCACGAAGGATAGAGGCCGTCAGCGAAATCATCAGATACGCCCCAGAAAAGATCAGGAAAGCCAGAATCGTGTTTTCAAACTTGCGCGGGTAACTTGGCGTTTCGCTGGGCACCGGCACAACCGAAGTCGTGAGATACCGCACTTGCCGGTTTGCTTCCATCCGAGTCTGCTCCACCTGTTGCAAAGCAGATTGCAGCATCAGGTCCCTGGTCGCCAGATCAGCCTCGGCCATTTGGATGCGAACGGCCAGTTGAGCCAGCGAATTCTTGCCACGGCTGGCATCTGTCATCCGATCGTTCAGGTCCGCCAGCAGGGCCTTTAGCCGACGAATGTCACCTTCAACACCCTGAACCTTGGCCTTGTTCGGGCGCAGGTTGTCCTGCAACGCGGCTAGTTCCAGTTCCTTTTCCTGCAGCAGCACTTCGACATTGGTAATCTGTGACCGCAACGCGGCGATTGCCGCGAGCGGGTCCAGCAATTCGCCTTCCTGCTGCAATTCGACCAGACGTTGCTGCGCCAAGCGCCGCTGTTCTTCGGCTTCTTCGAACCCGGACAACGCGTCTTTCATCTGGTCGCCACGTTTTTTCTGGCTCAGCCCGTTTACGCGTTCTTCGGCATAGGTAATCAACTGGTCGGAAATCCGTGTCGCAAACTCCGGGTCAGCGGCGGACACTTCCATGCGGATCACGCCTTCGGTCGGATCATAGCCAAGTTTCACGTTTTTCTTGTAGATTTTGTAGGCGTCCTCGTTTGATGCCCCGGGTTCGAGGCGTTGGATCGGATCCAGCCATTCCTGCGTGAAATGATCCTTGAACCCTTCGTCCGCATCCAGCCTCAGCATCACCTCTTTGGATTCAAGGAAGGATTGCACCGCGATGGAATCCTGGCTGGTGGCAAACTGCGTGCCACTCAACAGACCGCCGATCCCGGCCCCACCAGCATTGTCTGCTTGCAGGATTAGAAACTCGGACTTTGTCGCATACATCGGCGTGGCGATACGATAGAAATACCAGCCTGCCACAAATGTCGGCAACAGGACAAAAAACGCCAGGCGCGCGCCCAGCATCATCAGCTTGTGACGGCGGCGGCGCATGATGTCGCGCTGAATCTCGCTGATGTCTCGCTGGCGCTGTTCTGACGGGCTCAATTCCGTCGAGGGCAGATTCTGTTTTTGAACCGGAACCGTCTGTGGCAGCTGCACGCGCGTTTGCGGTTCCTCGTTCCCCGCGTTTGCCGTGTTTTGCGGCACCACAAGTTCCAGCATGTTAGACCGTTGGAACGGGTCGATTCCACGTTCCCGCAACAGGCGCACCGCGTCGAAATCGGACGTCGCAGGCAGTTTGTGCTGCTGGGCGACACGTCGTGCCATGCGCAACTGGCGACCGGTCAAACCTTCGCGGCGGATCGCGTCCAACTCGGTTTCACCCTGCACTTGTCGGGCTGTGTCCACCTGACCGGTCTGCGCCTGCGGTGCCATCTCAGCATCCTGCGGGGCCACGTTTTCCTGCGGTGCAGGAATTTGCGGTTGTGCAGGGGGTTGCGGCTGTTGCGGCGCGGGTTCGGCCATGCCTGTAGGCGCGGCGTTCTCTGCAGGGCCACGCGGGGCCGGGGACATGCTCCGCCGAATGCGGAATTTCTTAGCCTTGGGTTTGGTAGTCATAGAGCTGTTTCGCTTCTTCCAAGGTTTCGAATTGATAGAGTTGCCCGTGTAGCAGAACGGACGCCGTCTGGGCGAATTTTTCAAGAATCTCGGGCGAATGTGACACAATCACAATGGTTGTTGTCGCCAGTCGTTCCTGCAGAATGCTCCCGGCCTTGCGATTGAATTCGACGTCTGTTGAACCTGGCATGCCTTCGTCAATCAGGTAGATGTCGAATTCCAGTGCAAGCATCAAAGAAAATGCAAACCGGGACCGCATACCAGAGGAATAGGTGCCCAGTGGCTGATCGAAATACTCGTCCAGACCGCAGAGCCACCGGCAATAGGCCTCAACATAGTCTGGGTCCAGACCATAGAGATTCGCGATGTAGCGACTGTTCTCCAGCGCTGAAAGCTTGTTCGCGACGCCCCCCATGAAGCCGAGTGGAAACGACACATTGCAGGTGCGCGTGATCTCACCCTCGTCGGGCTTTTCCAGACCTGCCATCATGTTGATCAGCGTCGTCTTGCCGGTTCCGTTCGGCGCGAGAATGCCCATGGATTTGCCCAGTTCCACGCGGAACGAGACCTGATCCAGGATCACCTTGCGCTGCGTTCCGGTCCAGAACGACTTGCTGACGTTTCGAAACTCAATCATTCGACTTCCCGGCACAGGTCGGGGTCCCGTGCGGATTTGAAGTAGGTTGCCCGATGCCTCTCGTCCCCTCTTTACCAGAGGTGTATTAACGGCTTACACACCGATTTGGGCCATATTATGTCGAATCTCGAAACAAATTGCCAACACCTTGGAAAGGATTTCGCCATAAATCCCCCGGTGTTCGCGTGCGTTTTCCAGAACGGGGCCAGATCGCCCAACGTTCCGGGATGCGAAACAATCAAATTCGGTTAACCATGGCTGGTGCGACTTCTGACCTGACGGCACGTATTGCCGATTGCACGCTCTGCGCGGATCGCTTTGCCGCCACTGAAACCGCACATGCGCCGCGCCCTGTGGTGTGGTTTCAGCCTGGCGCGCGGCTGCTGATCGCAGGCCAGGCTCCGGGCGCTCGGGTCCATGCCTCTGGCCAGCCCTTTACCGATCCGTCCGGCGACCGTTTGCGCGAATGGCTGGGGATTGGAGAGGATCAGTTCTATGATACATCGCGCGTGGCCATTGTGCCGATGGCTTTCTGCTTTCCCGGTTATGACGCCAAGGGGTCGGATCTCCCACCGCCTCGGATCTGCGCAGACACCTGGCATCAACAGGTTATGGAGCACCTGTCAGACATCCGGCTGACAGTGTTGGTCGGTGGCCACGCGCATCGCTGGCATATGGGAACGCGGGCAGGTGTGACCGAAACCGTGCGAACCTGGCGTAATCATGCCCCAACCCTATTCCCACTGCCGCATCCTTCTTGGCGCAACACCGGCTGGCTGCGGAAAAATCCGTGGTTTGAAGCCGACCTATTGCCCGTGCTGCGCCGGGCCGTACAGGACGTTCTGAATGACTGAGATGACCCCCTTGGACACCGCTTTGGCGCAGATGCTGATCGAACCCGAAGACGAAGCCCTACGCCTAGGTTTCTATAACCGGCTCGCCGATAGCGAGCTTATGCTGCTGCTGACGGCGGAGGCAGAAGGCGATATCGCCGATCCGCAGACCTTTGAAACCTCGGACGGGCCATTTGTCCTGGCCTTTGATCGTGAAGATCGGCTGACCGGGTTCACCGGCGCGGTGTCGCCTTATCTGGCGCTCAGCGGGCGGTCGCTGGCGCGGATGCTGGGGGCCGAGGGAGTCGGTCTGGCGCTGAACCTTGGGGTCGAAGGGGGCGAATATCTGGTGCCGCCCGATGCGCTGGTCTGGCTAAGCGACCTGCTGGCCGAGGGGCCGGGGCAGGTTGATGTCGACATTGCCGAACTGTTGCCGCCCAAGGGCCTGCCCGAAACGTTGTTGAGCGCGCTGGACGCGAAGCTGGCCACGGCCATAGGACTGGCCGAACAGGCGTATCTTTGTGCGTTTCGCGACGGGGCGGGCGGGGCCGGGCATGTGCTGGGCTTCGTCAACGCGGCGGAACTGGCCCAGGGCGCGCTGGCCGGTGCGGTCAGCGAGGCGCTGGTGTTTTCGGGGCTGGAGGCCGGTGTGCTGGATGTCGGGTTTTTCGCCGAAGGCGACCCTGTTGTGGCGCAGTTGCAGGCCGTCGGGCTGCGGTTCGACCTGCCGGTGCCGGAGACCTCCAAGCAGGTCACCGCCCCGGGCATGGACCCGGAAACGCCCCCGCGTCTGCGCTGAGGCCGCGCACCTCGACGCCGCAGGTCTCGTATACTCCGGATCGAACAGGCGCGCCGATCAGGTACCGCCGTTCAGCGCGTAATTGGCCACGATGTCGGACACGCGCCCGGCATCCAGGATCGGCGGGATAATGGTCAGAACCTCACCCGTGCCGTCCATCAGGTAGATATGGCTGCCATGGGCAAACACATCGCCATATTCCGGGTCGGTAAAGGCCAGTTCGATCTCCACTCCGAACGCATCATAGGCAACCTGCAGCTCGGCTTCCGACCCTGTCAGACCCACAAATTCCGGATGCAGATCGGCCAAAGGCGCATCCATGTTGTCCACAGTATCCCTCTTGGGATCGACCGTGATCATCACGGGCCGCACGGCGACCCCCCGCTCTGACAATTCGGTTGTTACATCCGCCATCAGCGGCATCGCCACTGCACAGATGGAAGGGCAGTTGGCATACCCGAAGAACAGCAGTTGATACCGCCCGTCCGGGTCCGCCTGATCCCGCGCCGCGCCCCATTGATCGGTCAGAGCGTAAGCTCCACCAACGTCAAACGGCAGCGCTGTCGGTGGCCCGAGCGGTGGAAGGGCGGTTTCAGCCCGGTGGCGTGCCGCCTCTACCGCGTCCTTGTGGACCACCCCGTCATGCGCCCCGGCCATCCCGGCCAGGGCACAGAAAGCTACCGCTAGCGCCGTCCTCATTCTTCGTGCCACTCCTTGACGAAGGTCTGTTCCTGTTCGACCCCCAGACCCAGATACCCCTCGGCCTCAATCGCCGCGTTCACACGAGGGTCACGACGGAACCAGGGTCCTTTGCCTTTGGGTTGATCCTTGGCCCATTCCTTGGTCCAACGGTTGGCCTTGGTCCATTCTTCCTCGCCGACATTGCGAATTTTCTGGATCAGATAGACATTGGTCGCCCCGATGTCCGGGTCCTCGATCATCAGACCATCGACCTCAACCTGTTGCCCGCAATAGGCCAGCAATTCGACCGCCGCGCCGGTAAAGGCCGGTTGGCTGTTCTTGTTCGGATAGACAAGCACATCATCTGCCGCCCTGAGCAGACCCAACTGTCGCCGCCCGTCGCCGCAATTGTCCGGGCAATCGCCGGTCAGTTCGCACAGCAGATCGACCACCTTCGCCTCGAACATGGCGGGCTGTTCGGCGTAAAGGTTCCAGCTGCGCGCGGTGGACCCTTCGGAAAAATCCTGCGCCGCGACCGGTCCGGCGGCCAACATGCACAGTGCTGCAATCACACGTTTCATGGCGTCACCTCACTTCTTCGGTTTCGGGATGGCGAAGGGCGGCACAACGCCGTAATCTTCGTGGTTGAGGTTGGTGATCCCATTGTCCGTCACCACATTTTCCACCACGATGTAGTTCAGCCCGTCCCGCTTATAGAGCAGCCCGTCCGCCACGATTTCATGGCTGGCCAGGCTCAGCTGTGTGTCACCACTGGCCGATCCGTCGTCATTTCCGATCTTGAGGACCATGTAGACCTCGCCATCTTCGCCCAGCAGGCCAACCGGAATACCACCGGCGGAACACCAGAGGGCGCAAGTATGATGCGCGCTGCCGACAACCGCGTCCGGGCCGCCCATGACGCCCGAGAAGTAACACCAGGTATCAATGATTTCGCCGGTGATCTGGACGCGCTCGCCCTCCGCAGCATAGGCCGATACACCGCTGCACGCCACGGCCATTGCCGCCAACGTGCCTTTTAAACCCCATCGCATGTCGCGACCCTCCCATTGATTGCGTTGACCGCAGGTTCGCATGCGATCCTGATCAAACCCAAGTCAACTTTTGGTAAACACGCGTGTGCCAGTGGCCTAGAAAGCCAATACGGGCGTTACGGCCTATTGCAGGGCTCGAACCCGCAAATCCGCTCTCAAATATCCTGCCCCAGGCTTTTCAGCCCCGGCAGCAGGCTGCGTTCGGTCAGCCATGGATTGATCTCCAGCGCCGCCTCCAGCTGCACCCTCGCATCATTCGGCCGCCCCAGCCCCAACAGTGTCAGCGCCCGCCCTGACATGGCCGCCACATGGCGCGGCGACCGTTTCAGCGCCTCATCCAGGTCCGGCAACGCGCTGGCATAGTCCTGCCGCAGGTAATTCACGAAAGCCCGCTGATTGTACCCCTCGGCATAATCCGGGCAATAGGCGATCAGGCGGTCGAAATCCTCCAAAGCGCCCAGGAAATCATAACTCGCCCGCTTCTGCATGCCGCTGTCCAGCAACTCCTGCGCCGCCTCGTCCGGGGCGTCCGCCCAGAACTCCCACATCTGGTTGGAAATCGCCCGCGCTTCGTTTTGCGAACTGGCCGCCTGTACCGATAGGTAAAGGTCGTCCAATGCAGCGGAATGGTCCGGGGCAGGGGGGCAATCAGCGGCAAAAACCGGCGCAGCCAGAAGGGCGGGGAACAGAGGAGCAAGGCGTTTCATGTCAAAAAGGAAAGCGGGATGCGCCCGCAGGTCAAATCACATATTTGCCAAACCTGTCGCCCCGTCCTCTTTCACCGCCTGCATCGCCACATAGGTCGAGGTGTTGGCCACATGCGGTAGGGTCGAGATTTTCTCTGCCAGAACAGTGCGGTAATCAGTCATGCTGCCGGTGCGTACCTTCAGCAGATAGTCGAAATTGCCCGCAATCATATGCGCCTGTTCGATTTCCCCGATACTGCGCACCGCGGCGTTGAACGCGGCCAATGCGGCCTCGCGCGTGTCGGTCAGGCGCACCTCGACAAAGGCCACGTGATCCAGTCCCAGCCGGATCGGATCGGTCAACGCGCGGTAGCCGGTGATCACGCCCTCTGCCTCCAGCCGCCGCAGCCGCGCTTGCGTCGGGGATTTCGACAGCCCGATGCGCCGCGCCAGATCGGCAATGCTGATCCGGCCCTCCTGGCTGAGGATGGACAGGATCGCCCGGTCAAAACTATCGAGCCTGGTCCAGTCGTTTTGCATTGTGCTCTCCCAAAAATTCAACCCAACGGCCCGCAATTTTGTGAAAATCAGTCCATCCGCCTGCCGGTTTTGCGATATACCGGCCAAAACATCCGGAGGCCAGACATGACCGCTGCATTCGATCCCCTCACGCTGTCCATCGACGCAGGCACCTATGCCGACCAAAGCGAGATCGTCCGCGATCTTGTCACCCGCGCGAACTTGTCAGCGCAGGACCGGGCAGCCATCTGCGCCAGCGCCGCAACATTGGTCGAACAGGTGCGGGGCCATGCCTCTCCTGGCTTGATGGAGGTGTTCTTGTCTGAATACGGCCTCTCCACCGACGAAGGTGTCGCGCTGATGTGTTTGGCAGAGGCGCTGTTGCGTGTGCCTGATGCCGACACGATTGATGCCCTGATCGAGGACAAGATCGCACCAAGCAACTGGAGCCGCCACCTGGGCCACTCCACCTCGCCTCTTGTGAATGCCTCCACCTGGGCGCTGATGTTGACGGGTAAAGTGCTGGACGACGATGCACCGGGCCCCGCCAGTGCCATCCGCAGCGCGATCAAGCGGCTGGGCGAACCGGTCATCCGCACCGCCGTGGGCCGCGCCATGCGTGAAATGGGTCGCCAGTTCGTGCTGGGTGAAACCATTGCAAAGGCGATGGACCGAGCCGCAGGGATGGAGGCCAAGGGTTATACCTACAGCTATGACATGTTGGGCGAAGCCGCCCGGACCGAGGCTGACGCCGCCCGCTATCACCTGTCCTATTCCCGCGCGATTTCCGCGATTGCCGAGGCCTGTTCGTCCGCAGACATCCGCCAGAATCCCGGCATCTCGGTCAAACTCTCCGCCCTGTTCCCGCGTTACGAGGTCGCCCAACGCGACCGCACGCTGACCGAACTGGTCCCACGCCTGCGCTCGCTGGCGCTGCTGGCGAAATCGGCCAACATGGGCCTGAACGTGGATGCGGAAGAGGCCGACCGCCTGTCCCTGTCGCTGGAGGTCATCGACCGCGTGTTGGCGGAACCCGCGCTGGCGGGCTGGGACGGGTTCGGCGTCGTGGTGCAGGCCTATGGTCCGCGCGCAGGATCCGTGATCGACGCGCTGTGCGATATGGCGGACCGGCACGACCGGCGGCTCATGGTGCGGCTGGTCAAAGGCGCCTATTGGGATACCGAGATCAAGCGCGCGCAGGTCGCAGGCGTGCCGGGCTTCCCCGTCTTCACCAACAAGGCCGCGACCGATGTGTCCTATATTGCAAACGCGCGCAAACTGCTGGACCGGACGGACCGGATCTATCCGCAATTCGCCACGCATAACGCCCACACTGTGGCCGCCATCCTGCACATGGCCGGGGACCGCCCGTTCGAGTTCCAGCGCTTGCATGGCATGGGGGAAAGCCTGCATGACATCGTGAAGGAACTGAACAACAACCGCTGCCGCATCTATGCCCCGGTTGGCGCGCATCGCGATCTGCTGGCGTATCTCGTGCGGCGCTTGCTGGAAAACGGCGCGAACAGTTCCTTCGTCAACCAGATCGTTGATCATTCCATCCCCGCAGCACAGGTCGTGACCGACCCGTTTGATGCGGTGGATACGCCGTCCTTTATCGCGCAGGGGCCGGAACTGTTCGCGCCGGAACGTCGGAACTCCAAAGGGTTCGACCTGACCCACACCCCGACGCTGGCCGAAATCGAAGAGGCTCGTGCGCCATGGACCATCCATGTCTGGGACGCCGGACCACTGCTGGCAGGCGAACCCAGCGGCGGCGCGTTGAAGGAGGTCCGCAACCCGGCCCGTTCGTCGGACCATGTGGGGAACGTGCATTGGTCCTCTGCTGCAGACGTGGAAACCGCATTGGCCGAGGCACAGCCGTGGGACGCTTATCCCGACATCCGCCGGGCTGTCTTGAACCGTGCCGCTGACCTTTATGAACAGAATTTCGGTCAGATCTTTGCCCTGCTCGCCCGCGAGGCCGGCAAAAGCTGGATGGATGCCGTGGCCGAATTGCGCGAGGCGGTGGATTTCCTGCGCTACTACGCAGCGCACAGCCCGGATCAACCGGCCTTGGGCATGTTCACCTGCATCTCGCCCTGGAACTTCCCACTGGCCATCTTCTCCGGCCAGATCGCGGCGGCCCTGTCTGCGGGCAATGCCGTGCTGGCCAAACCCGCGGAACAAACCCCGTTGATCGCACATCTGGCCGTTTCGCTTCTGCAGCAGGCGGGTGTACCGAAACGGGCGCTGCAACTGCTGCCGGGGGACGGGGCCACCGGTGCTGCGCTCACCTCGGACCCGCGCGTAACCGGCGTGGCTTTCACAGGCTCCACCGAAACCGCGCTGCTGATCCGCAAATCCATGGCCGCACACCTCGCCCCCGGTGCGCCGCTGATCGCAGAAACCGGCGGGTTGAACGCCATGCTGGTCGACAGCACCGCGCTGCCCGAACAGGCGGTGCAGGCGATCATGGAAAGCGCATTCCAATCCGCTGGCCAGCGATGCTCTGCCCTGCGGTGCCTTTACGTGCAGGAAGACATTGCCGACGACTTGCTGACCATGCTGACCGGTGCCATGGACATGCTGACCCTCGGCGATCCCTGGGCGTTGGCCACGGATTCCGGCCCTGTCATTGATGCCGAGGCTCAGCAGGGCATCCGCGATTACATCAACACCGCCCGCGCCGAAGGCCGCGTTCTGCATGAACTGCGTCGCCCCGATGGCGGCACCTTCGTTGCCCCCGCCTTGATCGAAGTGTCCGGCATCGTCCAGTTGGACCGCGAGATTTTCGGCCCCGTCCTGCATGTCGCCCGCTTCCGGTCCGAGGATCTGGACCGCGTGATCGACGAGATCAATGCGACCGGTTACGGCCTGACCTTCGGTCTGCAAACCCGCATCGACGACCGGGTGCAAAACGTGGCCGAACGCGTGCATGCCGGGAACATGTATGTAAACCGCAACCAGATCGGCGCCATCGTCGGCAGCCAGCCCTTTGGCGGCGAGGGGCTGTCGGGCACCGGTCCCAAGGCGGGCGGGCCGCACTATCTGCCCCGATTTGGCGCAAACCCGGCGCGGCAGGATGCTGCTTCATGGGCGCAGGACATGACAACCTTGCCCGCATCGGTGCAGGGTCGGGACCCAGCTGATCCCATCCCGCTCCCCGGACCCACGGGTGAATCGAACCTCTTGACGCTCGACCTGCGCGCGCCGCTCCTCTGCCTCGGCCCCGGCGCGCAGGCCGCAAGGGAACAGGCGCAGTTGGTGCAGGATAAGGGCGGCACGGCCATCGTCGCGAATGGCATGGCGGACGCAAAGATGCTGCGCTCGATGACAAGTGTGTCTGGCGTGATCTGGTGGGGCGACGAGGGCAGCGCGCGCGGCATCGCCACCGCGCTGGCAGACCGCGATGGTCCCATCCTGCCGCTGATCACCGGCGTGCCGGATGTTGGGCACGTCTTCTCCGAACGGCATCTGTGTGTGGACACAACCGCGTCGGGCGGCAATACCTCCCTGCTTAGCGGAGGGGCTTGACCCCGGCCTGATGATGTAGTGAGCGTGGGACATGTTTCCGATCCGCGATCACAACCCGTCGGGGCGCACGCCCTATGTCGTCTACACGCTGATGGCGGCCAATATCCTCGTGTTCCTGCTGGGCCTCCCCAGCATGAACGACGACCGCGCGCTCTGGGCGCTCTATGACGCCTATGCGATTGTCCCGGCCGAGATCAATCAGGGCATCGATCTGCACACGATCATCACCTCCATGTTCCTGCATGGCGGGTTCATGCATCTGGCGGGCAACATGCTGTTCCTGTGGATTTTCGGCGACAATCTGGAGGACGAGATGGGCCATGTCTGGTTCCTTCTGTTCTACCTCGCCAGCGGGATCGGCGCGGGCCTGATCCACGTGTTTGCCGCGCCGTGGTCCAATGTGCCCACCATCGGCGCGTCCGGCGCAATTGCCGGGGTGATGGGCGGCTACCTGCTGCTGTTCCCCAAGGCCAAGGTCGACATCCTGCTGATCCTGATCGTGTTCTTCAAAATCTTCCCGATCCCGGCCTGGGTCATGCTGGGGTTGTGGCTGGGCATGCAGTTCATTGGCGGTGTTGGCTCCAACCCGGACGAAGGCGGTGTCGCCTATTGGGCCCACGCAGGCGGGTTCATCGTCGGGCTGGTGCTGACCATTCCGCTGTGGTTGCGGTTGGGGGGCACGGGGTTCTGGTCACAGACACTGGGGCACCCGCCACACCCGGATGCGCAATACAAATTTGCCCGGTCCAGCGTGCCACGGGTGCCGAGAAGGTAGGCTGAACTATTGTTTGTCTTGGCGCGGAATCAAGGGCTGCAAGCCCGCCGCGCCAGCGCCCGACCTACCCACGGGGAGGGCGCTCTGGCGAGGTCGCACACTCCACTATAGTTGCAGAACTCGGCACCTTAAAGTGTTCAGCTGAAGCGGAAATTCGCCCACCCGAGGTCGGGCGCCGTTGCG
>JBFOMB010000048.1:0-30768 GCA_040830545.1 Paracoccaceae bacterium
CCCGTTTTCTGGTCCCAGCGTTCCGAATTCACGGCAATGCGGAACAATGTTCCTTATTTCCGCCACCATCTGGCGCTCATGCAGAACATTTTCCTATATCTGAGGAAAGTCAACCGCGGAACACCGGAGCCCGCCATGCAGCACTTTCCGATTTTTCTGTCCACGCGAGATGCACGCGTCGTGCTGTCGGGCGGCGGTGAGGCCGCGTTGGCAAAGCTACGGCTGCTCTTGAAGACCGAAGCGCAGATCGAGGTTTTTGCCGAAGAACCGGCCAGCGACATCATCACTTGGGCCAAGGCGGGTAAGATCGACCTGAACCGCCGCGCGTTGGAGGCCGGGGACGTGTCCGGGGCGGCGCTGTTTTACGCAGCAGACGAAGAAAAGGTCGAAGACGACCGAACCGCTGCCATTGCAAGGGCTGAGGGCGCATTGGTCAACATCGTCGACAATCTGCATGACAGCGCCTTTATCACGCCCGCCATCGTGGACCGTGACCCGGTGACGGTCGCCATTGGCACCGAAGGCGCCGCCCCTGTGCTGGCGCGTGCGATCAAGGCCGACCTTGAGGCACGCCTGCCCACAACGCTGGGGCCGCTGGCGCGCATCGGCAAGGCTTTCCGGTCTGCCGTTGAGGCGCTGCCCTTTGGTCGCGCACGTCGGGATTTCTGGCGTGACTACTATTTCGACGCAGGCCCGCGCGCGATTGGTGATGGGCCTGAGGCAGTGGATGACGCGCTAAACGATCTGCTGTCGCAGCATCTGGCCCGCGAAACCCGCGCAGGGCATGTGGCCTTTGTTGGTGCGGGTCCGGGTGATGCGGAACTACTGACGCTCAAGGCCCGCAAGGCGCTGGATGAGGCGGATGTGGTGATCCACGATGGCTTGGTGCCGCAGCCGATCCTGGAACTGGCCCGGCGCGAAGCGAAAATGATCCATGTGGGCAAACGCGGTTTCGCCCGTTCAACCCCGCAAGAGGACATCAACGCAGCGATTGTCGAACACGCCGCAAATGGCGCGCAGGTGGTGCGGCTGAAGGGCGGTGACCCGTCTGTGTTTGCCCGCCTCAGCGAAGAAACTGACGCCTGTGACGCCGCTGGCATTGGCTGGCACGTGGTGCCGGGCATCACGGCAGCCTCTGCCGCTGCAGCAGCTATTGGTCAGTCCCTGACGCAAAGGGGCCGCAACAGCGCGCTGCGTGTTCTGACCGGCCACGATGTGCGCGGCTTTGCCGACCATGACTGGCGCGATCTGGCCCGCCCGGGTCAGGTGGCCGCGATCTATATGGGCAAGAAGGCCGCGCGCTTCATTCAGGGCCGTTTGATGATGTTCGGCGCGGACGCGCGCACACCGGTTTCGGTGGTCGCCAATGCCTCTTTGCCGGATCAGCATGTGATCGCCTCCAGCCTTGGTGGTCTGGACCGTGACCTGATGCATGTAGAGATCACCGGCCCCGCCCTCATTCTGTATGGCCTGAAGCCCCACGCGGCCCCGGCCATTTCCGCCTCGCTTATCGAAGAAGGAGCACTCTGATGCCCAAACCCTTCACCCCCAAAGTTGTCACCGCCACCGACCTGCTGGAAGGCGATGTTGTCTACCTGACCGCGGATGATCAGTGGAGCCGGACGCTGTCCGACGCGGAACTGATCGAGGATGAGGCCCATGCGCAGCTGCGCCTGTTGTTTGCCGAAGGTCAGCCCGAAAAACTGATCGGTCCCTATCTGGCCGATATGGCCGCTGGCCCCGACGGGCCCGAACCCGTGCATTTCCGCGAAGCGTTCCGCCGGACCGGTCCGTCCAACTACAACCACGGCAAACAGGCCGTAGTCTGATCCAGGATCGCGCCGCGCGCGCATACCCAGAGGTTCCCCAATGTACCAATATTCCGAATTTGACCGCGCGTTCCTGGCCGAGCGCAATGCCCAGTTCCGCGCCCAGGTCGAACGCCGCATCGACGGATCGCTGACCGAGGACGAGTTCAAGCCGCTGCGCCTGATGAACGGGCTCTACCTGCAACTGCATGCCTACATGCTGCGGGTCGCAATCCCCTATGGCACGCTGAACAGCGCCCAAATGCGCCAGCTCGCCCTGCTGGCCGAGAAGTGGGACAAGGGCTATGGCCATTTCACCACGCGGCAAAACATCCAGTACAACTGGCCCAAACTGCGCGACGTACCAGACATGCTGGACGCGCTGGCTGAGGTTGGGATGCACGCCATCCAGACCTCCGGCAACACGATCCGCAACGTGACCGCTGACCATTTCGCAGGCGCTGCGGCAGATGAGGTTGCTGACCCGCGCCCGGTGGCAGAACTGCTGCGCCAGTGGTCCACGGACCACCCGGAATTCCAGTTTATGCCGCGTAAGTTCAAGATCGCGATCACCGGTGCACCCAACGACCGTGCGGTGACCGCCGCGCACGATATCGGCCTGCGCATCGTCGAGCGAGACGGGCAGATTGGCTATCAGGTGCTGGTCGGTGGGGGCATGGGCCGTACCCCGATGATCGGCAAGGTTCTGGCCGATTTCATCACCGGCGACAACCTGCTGCCCTATCTGGAGGCCACGGTGGCCGTCTGGAACGTGATCGGGCGGCGTGACAACAAGTACAAGGCACGGATCAAGATCCTGGTGCATGAATTCGGGCTGGAGAACCTGCGCGCCGAGGTCGAGAAGGAATTCGCCCTGCGCAAAGCCCAGTTCACCGGCACCGATCAGGCGTTGCTGGCCCAGATCGAAACCATGTTTGCAGCCCCTGCATTTGATGTGGCTGACACGGGTGGTTTCCAGGCACAGTATGACACCGACCCGGTGTTCCGCGCATGGAGCGACACCAACCTGTCCGAGCACCGCGCGCCGGGCTATGCCATTGTGACCGTGTCAACCAAGGCGCATGGTGCAACCCCGGGCGATGCCACGGCGGAGCAGATGCGCGTGCTGGCAGACCTCGCGCAGGAATTCGGCCATGACGAGCTGCGCATCAGCCACGAACAGAACGTGATCCTGCCGCACGTGCACAAACGTCACCTGCCTGAAATCCACGCCCGACTGAAGGCGGCGGGCTTGGCGACGGCGAATATCGGCCTGATCTCGGACATCATTGCCTGCCCGGGCATGGATTACTGCGCGCTGGCTACCGCCCGGTCGATCCCGATTGCGCAGGAAATTGCGACGCGCTTTGACGAATTGAAGCTGGAGCATGACGTAGGCCCACTGCAGATCAAGATTTCCGGCTGCATCAACGCCTGCGGGCACCACCATGTAGGCCATATCGGCATTCTGGGTCTGGATCGCGCCGGTGTGGAAAACTACCAGATCACGCTGGGCGGCTCCGCAAACGAACATGCGGCAGTAGGCGAACGCGCGGGTCCAGGGTTTTCAGCCGATGACATTATTCCGGCGATTGAACGTCTGGTTCTGGCCTATATCGACCTGCGCGAGGATCGCGAGGAGACTTTCCTTGCCACCTATCGTCGTCTGGGAGCGGCTCCGTTCAAGGCCGCACTTTATCCCGAAAAACAGTCGATCGCGGCTGAGTAACGGACCGATGTGCCAGTCAGGCCCAAACCCCAGCCCGGTGCATCAGCGCGTGGCGGAACTAAATACGCAGTTCCGCCACCATTCGGCAACCGAGGTGATGCGCCACACAGTGAGCCACCTGGGCAAGGTTGCGTTGGTATCGAGCTTTGGCGCGGAATCGGTGGTATTGCTGCACATGATGGCGGTCAGCCGCCCGGAAACGCCGGTGTTGTTTGTGGACACGCAAATGCTGTTCACCGAAACGCTGGTCTATCAGCAGGAGCTGGCTGAGCGGTTGAACCTCAGCAACATTCAGATCGTGCGGGCGCGGCATCTGGACGTGGCCTCGCGGGACCGGGACGGGACGCTGCATCAGCGTGACACGGATGCCTGCTGTGCCCTGCGCAAGGTGGAGCCATTGCAAAACGCGCTGGCCGGGTTTGACGGCTGGATCACCGGTCGCAAACGGTTCCAAAGCGGAACGCGGCAGACGCTGGAGTTTTTCGAGGTCGAGGACGACTCGGGCCGGATCAAGGTCAACCCGTTGGCCCATTGGGACCCGGAGGATGTCCGCACCTACATGGACGAAAACCGCCTGCCCCGGCATCCGCTGGTGGCGCAGGGCTATCCCTCCATCGGCTGTGCGCCCTGCACATCCCCGGTGGCCGAGGGCGAAGATCCCCGTGCCGGACGCTGGCGCGGCGCAAACAAGGAAGAATGCGGCATCCATTTCGTAAATGGCCGCATGGTACGTATAGGAGAAACGGCATGACCGTGATCGTGACCGATACCGGGTTTGGCCCGGATGCGCAGACCGGAACGCAGGTTCTGGATCTGGAACCCGAAACAAACATCGAAACCCTGGTGATTGCACCGGGCGTGGATGTGATCCGCATCCATTTCCCCAGCTTTGCGGATGGGCGCGGGTTCACACTGGCCCGTCGGTTGCGGCTGCGTGGCTTTACCGGCCACCTGCGCGCCCATGGTCATGTGCTGGCGGATCAATACGCGATGGCGCGCCGCTCGGGCTTTGACGATGTGGAAATCGACGATGCGCTAGCCGCCCGCCAGCCTGAAGATCAGTGGATCACGCGGGCCAACTGGCAATCGCACGACTATCAATCCCGCCTGCGCGGGTAAGTCCACTTCACCTGACCCAGATCAACGCGTAAGGAGAGGACCGGGGCTATACCCCGGCACATGACCATGACCGAGATGCTTCCCGTGACCGACGCACCCGCCCGGAAAGTTCCGACGCTGCCTGACGCACAAACCGTCACCAGCGTTCAGCACTGGACCGACCGCCTGTTTTCCTTCCGCGTGACGCGGCCCGCCTCGTTGCGGTTCCGCTCGGGCGAATTCGTGATGATCGGCCTGATGGGCGATCCTGACCCGAAGACGGGCAAACAACGCCCGTTGCTGCGCGCCTATTCCATAGCCTCGCCTGCCTGGGATGAAGAGCTGGAGTTCTATTCGATCAAGGTGCCGGATGGGCCGTTGACGTCCAAGCTGCAGCATATCCAGCCAGGGGATCAGATCATCCTGCGGCCCAAGCCCGTGGGGACGCTGGTGCATGACGCGCTGTTGCCGGGCAAACGGCTGTGGTTCTTTGCCACCGGCACCGGGTTTGCGCCATTTGCGTCGCTGCTGCGGGAGCCTGAGACCTATGAGAACTACGATCAGGTGATCATCACCCATACCTGCCGTGATGTAGCTGAACTGGAATACGGCCGCCGTTTGATCGAGGACATTCGCCAGGACGAGATGCTGGCGGAACTGATGGGCGAGGGTTTTGCGGACAAGATCCGGTATTACCCCACCACAACCCGCGAAGAGAGCCCGAAGATGGGGCGTGTCACGACCCTGTTGCAGGATGGGACTGTGTTCTCCGATCTTGGGATCGAAGGGATTTCACCCAAAACCGACCGCGGAATGGTCTGTGGCTCTCTGGCGTTCAACACGGATATGAAGGACGTGTTGGAAGGGTTCGGCCTGCGCGAAGGAGCGAATTCTGATCCGGCGGAGTATGTGGTTGAGAAGGCATTTGTTGGCTGAGAGAGGTCAGCGATGTCGATTGAAAAGCCTCGGGGATTCCCGGGGCTTTTGTTTTGAGGTCCCGGGTCAAGCCCGGGACTGCGTTGCGATTGGTGTTACAACGGTGCAGCGTTTGGAGCGGTCGCTTTTTTAAGTATTTGCAGAACAATGAAGGGTCAGAAGCGGCCCGTGGCGGCCTGCCACATCAGGGCGATCTGGGACCTCGCCAGGCTGGGGATGAGTTGACCTAAGGTGATGCGGGCGGGGTCTTTGGCGGCACGTGTCAGGATGTGATGGGTTTGCCAGCCGGGCAAGATCGCAGCGGCGGCAGGTCCACGTGGGCGGGCGCGGCGGGCGCGTTTGAGGCGGTCCAGGCCCTGTTGCGCGAGGTTTGTGAGGGCCGTGGGAGATGTGTCCGGCAGCGGATGCCGGCCGCGTGCGGTCCAATCTGGGACGGCAAGAAACCCGTTGGCGAGGCCGGTGGCCCAGGCAAAATCGCGGATGGGTTCTAGTGTTTGCGCGCCCAGAAGCCGTGCGGCGGTGACAATGAGGTTTCCGGAGGTACGGGCAAGATGTTGGTCAAGGGCGACCTGATCCGGGAATGGGTCATCGTAAATGTCCCAGGACCGCGCGGCGACGAGCTCATCCAGAAGGCGGGCATCCTCGGCGCTCAGGAGGTTTGCCAGGGGCGTGACGGCTTCGTGGCGCCTTACCGAACCACCTGCCCTGATTTCGCCAAGAGCGTCCCGCCACCACTGCAGGCGCATTTCCGCGATCAGGGGTTCTGCGGTGACCCAGGGGGCGCGGGAAACCTCAACGTTGAACGCGTAGAGCGGGAACAGCACCTTGCGGGTTGCGACCGGGGACGCCATGGCGGCACGGAAGCGATCGGGATCGGCGCGTTCGACAATGGCGGCGCAGGCGGCGATGTCAGACTCGCTCATCCCGGCAGCGGATCCGCGACCACCAGAAGGTAAGCGACCTCATCGCGGGCGGCGCGCCATTTGGCGATTTCCGCCTCGGCATCGTCGCAGGCGAAGATCACGCCGGGGGACGGGTCGTTGGCGCGCAGGTGAGCAATGCGGGCTTCCATGGGTGTGTAGTAAGCCTCCCACCCGTCGCCGATGATTGGGCGGGTGGCCCGGACACGATAGCCTGCGCCAGCTACCTCTGACAGGATCGTGGCTTCGTCCTTTGCGCCGCCTTCGTCGTCCCAGAATTTGCGCACGGCGGGGCTGGCGTCCTTGGGCATCATGGGTTCGCTGAAAGCCACCGAACCGCCGGGGGCCAGTGCCCGTCGCCACGCTGTTAACGCAACGCGAATGCCAACAAAATAGACAGCCCCAGCGCACCAGATCAGGTCATAAGGCCCCGGCACGCTGAGCATGTCGTCGCGCCAGACCGAAGCGCGGTCACCGAAAGGCGCGAGCCGTGCGTTGGCCGCGTCAACGAAGTGGTCGACCTTGTCCACCGCGTCGATCCGCGCCTCGGGCAATGCCCGTGCCAACGTTTCCGCATCCGCGCCCGGTCCGCAGGCGGTGTCCAGAACCCGCGCTGGGGTCGTATCCAACTGCGCCAGCGCCCAATGCACATCTTCGGGCAGTCCCGGCCCTTCACGGGGCAAGTCACGGTGCACGGCAAAGAAGCTTTCTGCGTCCATCTTACGCGGCCCCCGCGCAGGTCAGTTTCCAACGGATCGCGTCCACCAGAGCCTCGAACGAGGCGTCCACGATGTTTGAGGACACGCCGACCGTGGACCAACGCAGCCCCTGCCCGTCTTCGAAATCTATGATGACGCGTGTCACCGCCTCGGTCCCGCCATTGGTGATGCGGACGCGGAAATCGGTGAGCTTCGTGTCATCGACCCGCGCCTGCACCGGCCCCAGATCGGCCCGGATCGCCTGCCACAGGGCGTTGACCGGGCCCGCGTCCTGCATCTCCTGTGCGTGTTCGTTCTTGAAGTAACCTGTGCGTTTTGTGCCGTCGGGGAACTGGATCGTGACCACGGCCTCGGATTCCACAACGATGTCACCGCGTGCATTGCGCCTGCGTTCGGAGATCACACGATAACGCTCGACCTCAAAGGGTTCGGAGAGCAGGTTCAATTCTTCGCGTGCCAGCAGCTCGAAACTGGCTTGTGCGCTGTCATAGGCGTAGCCCTGCCCCTCCTTTTCCTTCACCCGCTCCAGAATGCGACCCAAAGCAGGTTCGCCCTTGTCCACCTGCAGCCCGGCATCAACCAGACGTTTGCGCAGGTTTGACTGACCTGCCTGATTTGACATTGGAATGACACGCTGGTTGCCGACCGAGGCCGGGTCGACGTGTTCATAGGTGCTTGGATCTTTGAGGATCGCGCTGGCGTGGAGGCCTGCCTTGTGTGCGAACGCGCTGGCACCGACGTAAGCTGCCTGTTTGTTCGGCACACGGTTCAGGATGTCGTCCAGCATACGGCTGGTTTTCAGTAGGTCAGTCAGCGCCGTCTCGGGCACGCCGGTTTCGAACTGGCTGCGGTAGGGTTCTTTCAAAAGCAGCGTGGGGATGATCGAGGTCAGATTGGCATTGCCGCACCGCTCGCCCAGACCGTTGAGCGTTCCCTGGATCTGGCGCGCGCCTGCGTCCACGGCTGCGAGTGTGCCTGCCACGGCGTTTTCTGTGTCATTGTGTGTGTGTATGGCCAGTTTCTCACCTGGCACACCGGCGGCAATCACCCCACGGGTTATGTCACCGATTTCGCCCGGTAGTGCGCCGCCATTGGTGTCACACAACACAACCCAGCGCGCGCCGCCGTCCAGTGCGGCCTTTAGCGCGTCAACGGCATAGGTCGGATTGTCCTTGTAACCGTCAAAGAAATGTTCCGCGTCAAACAGGGCTTCGCGGCCCTCAGCCACGATGTGGGCCATGGAGGCGCGGATGTTGTCGAGGTTTTCGTCTAGCGAAATGCCGAGCGCCTTGGTTACGTGGTAGTCATGGCTTTTCCCGACCAGACAGACGGCGCCGGTGCCTGCGTTCATGACGCTTGCCAACACTTCGTCATTGGCGGCTGACCGGCCCGAGCGTTTGGTCATCCCAAAGGCCGTCATGCGGGCACGGGTTTTGGGCGCGGCGTCGAAAAACGCGCTGTCAGTGGGGTTCGCGCCGGGCCAGCCGCCTTCGATGTAGTCGAGGCCAAGGGCATCGAGCGCTTGCGATATTTGCTGTTTCTCGGTGGTGGAGAATTGAACACCTTGGGTTTGCTGCCCGTCGCGCAGGGTGGTGTCATAGAGGTAGAGGCGGGTTTTCATAGGCGGCCTCCTGCGACAAGGACCGCGCACGACCCTGGGTGGGCGCTTCCTTGATACGTCGCGAGCCATTGCCTCTCCAAACACACCACTGAGCTTCCGGGCAAACCGCTCGCCAAAGCGCCCTCCCGGGGGGAGGGTCGGGCGCGGTCCGGCGTTGCCGGACAAAGAACCTCGCTTTGGGCGGTCATTCGACGCCCTCCAACTTCGCAGCATCAAAGTCAGGGCCCGGCACCAGTTCGATGCTCGCCTTTGACATCCGCACTTCGACCCCGGCGGCGATCAGCATTTTCTTCATCGCATCCACTTTCGCGAAATCCTTGGTTTCCATCGCCGTCGCACGCGCGTCAATCAAGGCCTGCGTCTGCGCGGACAGATCGACCAGCGGGGCGTCCGCCCACGCTGGAGGCGCGGTGCCAATCAACCCAAGCATCTGCATCCCTGCCTTAAGCGCTGCACCATCGCCTGTGGCCGAGCGCCTGTGCAATTCAGCAAGGGCGCCATGCGTGTTCAGATCGTCCGCCAATGCTTCGATAACCGCCTCAGCCACGTCGCCGCCGTCAACAACCTGCCCGTACCACTTACGCAAAACCGCCTCGGCCTCCCGCGCCTTTTCCGCCGTCCAGTCCATCGGCTTGCGGTAATGCGTCGAGAGGAAGACAAACCGGATCACCTCGCCCGGGACGCCCTGATCCAGCAGATCGCGCACGGTGAAAAAGTTGCCAAGCGATTTGGACATCTTCTTGCCCTCGACTTGCAGCATCTCGTTGTGCATCCAGTATTGCGCAAAGCTGTCCGTCCCATGGGCGCAGCAGCTTTGTGCCACCTCGTTTTCGTGATGCGGGAACATCAGGTCGTTGCCGCCACCGTGGATGTCGAATGTCTCGCCCAGCAGATCCAGCGCCATGGCTGAGCATTCGATGTGCCAGCCCGGACGCCCCCGGCCCCATGGGCTGTCCCATCCCGGCAGATCGTCGGACGAGGGCTTCCAAAGCACGAAATCCATCGGGTTCTTCTTGTAGGGCGCAACCTCAACCCGAGCGCCTGCGATCATGTCGTCGACAGATCGGCCCGACAGTTTGCCGTAATGCTCGCGCCAACTGTCCACCGCGAACAGCACATGGCCTTCAGCGGCATAGGCGTGGCCCTTGGCAATCAAGTCCTCGATCATCGTGACCATCTGGGGGATGTATTGCGTAGCGCGCGGCATGTGATCCGGCTCCAAAGCGCCCAGCGTGCCCATGTCGTCCAGAAACCACTGCGTCGTTTCTGCCGTGATGTCGGAAATCGGTCGTCCGCTTTCCGCCGCCCGCGCGTTGATCTTGTCATCCACGTCGGTGAAGTTGCGTGCATAGGTGACATGCGCGGCCCCATAAACATGGCGCAGCAGGCGGTAGAGCACATCAAACACCACGACGGGACGCGCGTTGCCCAGATGGGCGCGGTCATAAACGGTGGGCCCGCAGACATACATCCGCACATTGTCCGGGTCGATCGGGGTAAAGACCTCTTTCTTGCGGGTCTTGGTGTTGTGCAGCCTGATCTCGGTCATGGCAAATGTCCTCGCGCGCGCGTTCGCGGCGGGCTTAGCAACTTCAACTCAGAGATAAAACAGAAGACCGGCCCGCCTGACGATGTCAGTTGGTAATGCAGCAAATGATGATGCAAATCCGATCCATGGGCCGAGGGGTAACATGGCGCAGGGATTTCGCCAAGCCTTGTTTTTGGCCGGGGCTTGCGTCAGCCTGCGGACATGACCCGTGAAACTGTGAATTCGATTTGTGAGACCTTCCCCGGGGCGGAGCTGTCCGATCCCTGGGGTGGTGGCCATGACGCGTGGAAAGTGGGGGGCAAGATGTTTGCCTGTGTTGGGTCCGTGGGGGATGGCGTGTCGGTGAAGACGCCGGATATTGAGACGGCCACGATGTTGATCGAGGCAGGTGTTGGGGTGAAGGCGCCCTATTTTCATCGCAGCTGGATCAGGCTGGGATGGGAGTGCGACCGGGAAGAGATGCGGCATCGGCTGGAGCAGTCTTATGACATCGTGCGTGCCAGCCTAACCAAGAAAGTGCAGGCCACTTTGGCCCCTCGGAGCTGAAAGCAAGTTAGCTTGGCTGACCTCCAAACCGTTGCAGTACATTGTGCGTCACCTGTTCGATCTGCCTGTCCCTACGACTGAGCCCCATGACCCATTCACACGTGGCCGCTGTGAACACCTCACCCCGCCCTTTTGGCCAATGCACAATCATCCCCGATCCACGCCGCGCACGATCCAGTGTCTGTTCCGTCACCTCACCAAACAGCGCCTGCGCCGCCCATTCCGCGTCCGCTGACCCGATATAGAGCGTTTCGCCCCAGACACCGTGATTGTCCTCGATGTTGCTGGCGAGCCCCATAGCGAGGATGTGCATGTCATCCGTCCCGCCATCCGTGCCCAAAGGCACCGGGACTCCGTTGCGGATTTCATAGTCCAGCCCGTCCACCTCGTAGCCAAACACCCGCGACTGCGCGCCCAGTACGTCGCCAAATCCCAGATGTGCGTCTGCAAAGGCCCAGTGACCTGGCTGATACACTGTAAACCCACCCGGACCACCGCCCGCGCATTTCCCCAGCCCCGCATAGACCCCACGCAAGCCGTTCACGCCAAAGGTCTCAGCCCCCGGCCACCCGACCTCGGGCTGTTCCCAAGCCCCCGTCAGAAGAGATTGATCATCCGTCCCCATCACCGGATCGGTCAGCGTGGCCATGTATTTGTGGCACTCCATCAACCGGCCCGCGTCACCAATCCGCACCTGCCACAGGAAGTTTCCCGCAAACCTCGCCACTCGCCCGCCTGCATCAACCCAGGTGTCCAAGTGATGGCGCATGTTCGCGGACCAGTATTCGTCATGGCCGACAAAGATCACGCAGGCATGCCCGTCCAGTAGGTCCGGGTCTGCCTCCAGATCATGCAGCGTGGCGATTTCCAGATCGTACCCTTCCGCCTCCGCCCAACGCACAAAATGCCGCTCGTAGCTGGCCCAACCGGCAGAGGCGTATTTCTTGGAATATCCATAGGAATAGGCCCATTCCATGTAGGGATAGCGCGCCATGTCACCCGGGACCGTTGATTGATCCGGCAAGGCGCGGGGTGCGCCTTCGGGCAGTTTGCAGAACCCCCGCGACCACGGCCGGTCCATCGACAAAATCGGTGAAAACTGCCGCCCGTCCGGGCCAGTGACGCCTTCATAAGCGCTGGACCCGCCCCAGCAATTATAGGCGAGCCATGTGGGTGTGGCGCAAAGCAGCAGGTAACGCGACGGCTCGGACCCTATAGCGCGGCGCAGGAAGAAGATGTGGTGTTCCTCGACCCGTTCATCATCAAGATCCGCCCAGAGGGTGATCAGATACGCACCGGGCTGCCAATCCATCGGAATGTCAAAGCCAGCACTGACCGCCCAACCACACCCCTTGACCGAACATTCCTCGGGCGTGTCCTGTCGCACACCTGTCAGCCCATCCTGGCGCAGCATCGGGTCGCAGGTCGCGCCATCCCGGCCGACTTCGTAGCCCCAATGCGTTCCGGTCGTAGATACGCGCAGGTCCACCCGGTCGCCGGGGCGATAGCTGAGCTGGCTGGTATACCCCCAGATTTCCAGCGCACGCCCATCCGGGTCCGGGCGGATGTAGTAATTGTCCAAAATGTGCCGAGCGCGTCGGCGGGTGCGCGGTGAGGGGTCGGAACCAGGGCCAGCCATGGCTCAGAGCACCGGTGTCTGGCCGCTCAACACTTTCAGATACACATCCGCATCCACGTTCCCGCCCGACAGGATCACACCCACCTTGCGCCCGGCCATGGCCTCGCGTTCCTGCCAGAGCGCTGCCAGCGCCGCCGCCCCTGCCCCTTCGGCCAGATTGTGTGTGGTGCGATAGTAGAGCCGCATGGCTGCTGCGATCTCATCCTCGCTGAGACTGACAATGCGGTCAGCGCCTTTGGAGTAGATGTCAAACGCCTCTTGCACCGGGATGCGCACGGCAGCCCCATCCGCAAAGGTCTGCGCGCTGTTAGTCTCGATCAGTCGACCAGCCTCAAAGCTTTTCTTCACGCAATCCGCGTTTTCGGCCACAACACCAACAATCCGTGTCGAAAGCCCCAGCGCATCGCGGGCAGAGATCACGCCGCAAATGCCCGACCCGCAGCCGATGGGCACATAGACGGTGTGCAGATCGGGCGCGGCGGTGAACAGCTCCAGCCCATAGGTCGCGACCCCGCGCACCAGTTCGCGGTGGAAAGGCGGGACGATGGCCAGATCCTCGGCCTCGGCGACGCGGATCGCTTCCTCCTTGGCGACATCGAAATCCGCGCCGAATTCGATCAGCTCGCCGCCAAAGGCCTGCATGGCCGCGTTTTTTTCGACCGAGTTGCCATGAGGCACGTAGATTTTCGCCGTCATCCCTGCCGCAACCGCCGCGCGGGCCTGGCTTTGACCATGATTGCCGCGGGTCGCTGTACAGATGCCGCTTTTTTCAGGATGGGCCCGGCGCAACCAGTCGATATAAGTCACACCGCCGCGCACCTTGAAGGCACCGGTCGGGTTGTGATTCTCGTGTTTGACCCAGACCTCTGCGCCGACCTGCTGGCTGAGCAGCGGCCAGGCGTATTCCAGCGAAGGTGGCACAGACGCATGCACCAGCTCTGCGGCCTCGTGAAGTTCGGTTTTGGTGAACATGTGCGCTGCTCCTCTCTGCTCGTCAGGCAGGAAATCACGGGGCGCAGCATGGAGCAACGGGAAATCGAATTGACAAGGGCGGGCGGTTCTGGCCTCTGCGCCGCATGAAACTGTCGCATCGCATCACACATATCAACGAAGGTGGCTCGGACGGCTGGGAAGTCTTTGTCCGCGCCCGTCGGATGATCGCCTCGGGCACGCCCGTGACTGAATTGACCATCGGGGAACATGATGTTCGCACCGATCCCACGATCCTGCGCGCCATGTATGACGCGGCCGCGGCCGGACATACGGGATACGCGCTGATCCCCGGCACGGACGAGCTGCGCGATGCGGTTGCTGCGCGGGTCAGCGAGCGGACTGGCGTGCCGACAACGCGGGATAATGTGCTGATCACGGCTGGTGGTCAGGCGGCGCTGTTTGCGGCGCATTCTGCGGTCTGCGATGAGGGTGACCGGGCGCTGTTCATTGATCCCTATTATGCCACATACCCCGGCACCATCCGCGCGATTGGCGCGCAGGCGGTGCCGGTTCAGGCCTCTCCCGATACCGGGTTTCAGCCGCGTGCCGATGATCTGGCGGCAGTGGCTTCGGGCGCAAAGTCCCTGCTGGTGAATTCACCCAACAATCCGACCGGCGCGGTTTACTCCCGTGAGACGTTCGAGGGGATTGCGAAAGTCTGTCAGGATCACGACCTTTGGCTGATCTCGGACGAGGTCTATGACACGCAAATCTGGGATGGCACTCATCTGTCACCGCGAACCTTGCCCGGCATGGCCGAACGAACGCTGGTGATCGGATCACTGTCCAAATCCCATGCGATGACCGGTTCGCGCTGCGGCTGGATCGTGGGACCGGAAGAGGCAATTGCCCACATGATTAACCTGTCCACCTGCACCAACTATGGCGTGTCGGGGTTCATTCAGGACGCTGGGCTGTTTGCACTGAACCAGGGGCCGGGGCTGGAGGCGCAGATCAGCGAACCGTTCCGCCGACGTCGGGACAAAGCTTTGGAGGCGCTGGCCCAACAGAATGTGGTGGGTTACGTGCCTCCGGATGGGGCGATGTACCTGATGCTGGACATCCGTGCGACGGGGCTGACGGGCGAGGCCTTTGCCAATGCGCTGCTGGACGAACACAAGGTGGCGGTGATGCCGGGCGAAAGTTTTGGCAAGGCGGCTGCCGGGTTCCTTCGAGTCGCGATGACCGTGGAAGACGATCGATTCATCGCCGCGTTGGAAACCCTGTGCCAGTTTGCGGAGCAGCATGCCGCCTGAACCGGGGCAGCGAATTTTCACAAATTCGCGAGTAATTCGTTGACGAATTGCGGAAAAACGCGTGATCACGGTTTTTCGTTGTCCAAAAACGACACCGGTCGCAAACAGGCAAGCGCGGGTGCGCGGGTTTTGTACCGTCCCGCACCATGCAAACCGACTTCTGCATATTGACGCTGATTGTCCGCACTATTGGCGCGGAACGGGGCCGCGCAGCGCGCGGGCGGCCTTTATTGGGTTGAGGTCCCTTCACACGCTCTCAATACCCAATCGGAAAAACGACATGAACAAACCCAACCGATCCGCCGCCCGTACCGGAGGCCGCTCGGCCCGTCGTGCAGCCCGCGCCACCGCCCTGCCCGACCACTTGCGACCCGTCCGCGCCGGCATGGAAGGCGGCTCACTTAAAGCCCTGAGTGACGCCGAAGTGCTGCGCATCCACGGCGCCGCGCTCGACGCGCTGGAACAGATCGGCCTGGCCGATGCGCCCGACAGCGGCGTTGAACTCCTGACAGGTGCAGGCGCAGTCCAAGGCGATGATGGCCGCATCCGCTTCCCTCGTTCCTTGGTCGAGGACATGCTGGCCAAGGCGAACCGGTCGATCACCCTGTGTGGGCGTGACCCGGCAAACGACATGACACTCGGCGGCACGCGCGTGCATTTTGGCACCGCTGGTGCTGCCGTGCACATGGTCGACATCGAAGGCCACGACTATCGTGAATCCACACTACAGGACCTTTACGATGCGGCGCGGATCACCGATCAGCTGGAAAACGTGCATTTCCTGCAGCGTCCCATGGTGGCGCGGGACATCGCCGATAACCGCGAGATGGATTTGAACACGGTTTATGCGACCGTGTCGGGCACGACGAAACATATCGGCACCTCCTTTACCGATCCGTCTTATGTTCCCGAAGCGCTGGAAATGTTGCACATGATCGCCGGTGGCGAAGACAAGTGGCGCGAACGGCCCTTCATGTCCAACTCCAACTGCTTTGTTGTGCCACCGATGAAGTTCGCGACCGAAAGTTGCGAGGTGATGGAGGCCTGCATTCGCGGCGGTATGCCGGTGTTGTTGTTGTCTGCAGGGATGGCGGGTGCCACTGCACCCTCCACCATTGCCGGGGCAATTGTGCAGGCAGTCGCGGAATGTCTGGCCGGGCTGGTCTATGTGAATGCCCTGTCGCCGGGGCACCCCGCCATCTTTGGCACCTGGCCCTTTGGTCTGGACCTGCGCACGGGGGCCATGTCCATCGGGTCGGGCGAACAGGCGCTGCTGACCGCAGGCTGCGCGCAGATGCATCAATTCTACGGCGTTCCGGGCGGGGCAGCCGCTGGCGCAAGCGATAGCAAGATGCCGGATATGCAGGCCGGGTGGGAGCAGATGTGTTCCAATGTTATGGCAGGCCTGGCGGGGCTGAATATGGTTTATGAGGCGGCGGGTATGCATGCCTCGCTCTTGGGCTTCTGCCATGAATCGCTGATTCTGGGCGATGACATCATCGGTCAGGCCCTGCGCTGCGTACGCGGGATCGAGGTGACGGATGAAACCCTGGCGGTCGATCAGATCGCCGAGGTCTGCCTGGGCGGTTCGGGCCACTATCTGGGCACCGAGCAGACGCTGGGCCGGATGCAGAGCGATCACGTCTACCCGACCTATGGTGACCGCACCTCGCCCAAGGAATGGGCCGAGCTGGGGAAACCCGACCTGATCGACCGCGCCCGGGCCCGCAAGGACCAGATCCTGTCCGAGCGCCCCTCGGCCCGGCTGGACCCGCAGGTCGACGCCGCGCTGCGCGAGCGGTTCAACATCTACCTGCCCGCGTAGATCATCAAAGAGAGGGCTGCGTCCGGTCCCCGGGGGATGGAACCGGACGCGTCCGCCTGCATCTGGGCGTAGCTGCAAGTCGGTCTCGGGACATGGACCGCCCTGCGGCAGACGGAGGTGGTTGAGCCGCCCTATCCCATAGACGCCAGAATTCGCGCTTTGCGTCCCCTCATTTTGTCCGAATACGTAAAACCGGCCAATCTTTGCCGAGTTGCCCTCACACGCTGTGCGGGTCTTTGCCGAAAATTGCTCATCCTTGCCTGCCAGGCCGCTCTGTCACTGTGCTGCCGCAATTCAGGGCAAGCTTTGGATCATGTGATATACGGAGCTGCCGCCGTGAATGATCCCAGTTTGACCCAGCGCTTGTGTGCGCTTTCACCCGTGTTACGCCGCTCGGCGATGCGCATGACGCGTTGTCCGTACAATGCCGAGGACATGGCACAAGATACGATTCTGAAGCTGCTTCAACGGTTGTCAAAAGGGCCGGAACCCGAAAACCTGCGGGCCTATGCGCTAACGACATTGCGCAACGTGGCGCGGTCGCGTTGGCGGGCGCAATACCCGACCGATGAGCTGACCGAGGACGTCGCGGTAACCCAACCTGACGCCCCCAGCCGCATTGAATTGGCCGAACTGCGCCAAGCGATCACCCATTTGCCACCGCAGCAGGCGCGGTTGATGACGCTGATCGCATATGGGGAAACCAGCCCTGCCGCGCTGGCACGCGAAACCGGTCAGCCGTTGGGCACGGTGATGTCCCGCCTCAGCCGTGCGCGGGCCACTCTGAGGCAGGCAACCGGATAACGCCCCAAGATGGTTAACCCCCGCCGGGTGTGTACCAAATCGGCGAAGTATACGCGCGTTCCTGTTGCTCCAATGCCTTGTCTTCGGGGATCTCAACCCCGAGCGCGACGCGATCATAAACCAACCAGGATGGTGTCGGAATTTCCAGCACGCGTACATAGTAGAATGCCCGCTGTGCCGGGTCGAATTCCGGGTCTTGCCAGTGGGTTTCCAGCATCGGTGCACCAATGGCGTTGGTATAGGTCCCGGTTTCGACATTCGCGGTGCTGCCGACGGGCGGCAGCGTTCCGTCAGCCGACAGCACGCGGTCCCCGGACCAGACAACGTTGTAAACCCGTTCCTGTGCTTCGCCGTTGTCGGTCGTCCATCCCTTCACTACCTGTATCCGGTCCAGATTGGCCCCGTCGGGATCGCGAATGGCCCGGATCAGAAGCCGAGGCACACCGCCCTCGGGCGCGGCGGTCAAATCCCCGCCCATGGGCACACCGCGCGCATAACCCTGCGCGGCAAAATCCGAGCGGGTCAGGTCATCCTGTTCAAAATCCCAGCCGCCGAACACCCGCACGCGTATCCGTGTGCCTGTGGTGGCAAACACCTCCTTGCGCTTCATCGCGTCCCAGATCGCCTCGCGCGTGTTTTCCCGCGCCCAAACCGCAGCCAGCCCAGAGGCCAGCGCGTCCGAATGCAACTGGTCATCGGTCGGATCGTCCGGAGTGAAGCGCCCGGTCACCGCCTCGTCGTAGCGGATCGAATCCGAGGTCGGCTCCACCATCACCACCTTGCCGAAGTAGTTGTCCTCCTGCGATGTGGCGAAAGCCGTGTGGGAATCGGTCGAGCCGATCATGCCGAATTTGAATGGGTTCACGCCCAGTTCGGTCTCAAAACTAAGCCCCCGTTTCAGGGCCGACCGCGCGTATTCTTTCGGCAGCATATCCGGCGTTTTCGGCTGTGGTCCAAAACTGCCCCTGTCCCAGGTGTAGTAATCCGCGAACGCGTCTTCCGGCGACAGCATCGGGTGCGCTTCGCCGTCCCCCTTGATCTGGGAGACCTCGTAAATCGGTTCCCACCGCATCCGGGTTTCCGCGTAGGCAGTGGTCAGGGCTGTGCCAGATTGGGTCACGTCGTTGAACATCAACCCGTTGGACAGGTTGCCGTTATGCGGGATCGCCAGCATTTGCCCGCCGGTTTCCGTTTCATAGTTCGCCATCCAATCCCACAGGTCCTCGGGATCGTCACTGTCATAGGCGGAAAACGGAACGTAGCGGTCGGCCTTGTCCTTGCCATCGCGGTAGACAACAACCCGGTGCAGGTTGTTGCCATCGGGGCCAGAGGTCCATTCATAGCCGATCATCGCAGAAAACGCGCCCGGTTCATTGTGCTGCTCTGCCGCTTCAGTCATCCGTTCCCACATGGTTCGGTTGAAGGCGGTGCCTGACAGCGGGTCGTCCCCACCCGGTTCATTCACAGCCGAGAACCAGTATTCATAAGCCGCCAGCCGGGCCTCTTCGGTTCTTGGCGCATACAGGTTGGCAATCCCCCTGCCCCAATCGTTTTCGGTCAGCGCCGGGTCGCCTTCTTCCAATGCGATGGGCAGGCCAAGGTTTTCGGCGTGGTCCGAAACAACCAGGAAATCCAGCGGGCGTTCCAACCGCGCGGGGATGCCGTTGGAGGACACGACCCGCTCGCCCTTGGCAAAACGGTAGGCATCATCGGGCGTTGTGGTCGCGCCGATCAGACCTGCGTCCGAGGAATAGGCCGTGTGCAGATGCGTGTCGCCGAACAACACCTGATTGGGATAGTCCGTGTCCAGATAGGGTGAATATTCGATGCTGCGCTGAGGCGGTGCGATATTCAGTTCCTGCGCGATTGCGGGCAGCGCCAGCCCCAACGAACATCCGATGGGCAATAGAAATCTGTGCATGTGTACCTCCTGTACCAATGCGCGTCACGCCAACAGGTCAAACCGATCAACCTGTGGTCAGGAGTATAGCCCGGAAAACCGCCTTTCCTTGCGCTGCATCAAACAAGCAACCGTTTTGCGCGAATTTGGGCCGACAGGCGTGTCTAGGGTCCCCTACGTGGCCGTTCCAGAAACAGCGCCTCGTGATCACCGTATCGGCCCATGACATCGCCGCCGAACCCGAGTTTTCGGGCCACGTGGATCGACGCAGCGTGCGTGGGGTCGAACATGGCACAGGTATGGCTGCACTCCAGATTGTCGTCCGCCCAGGCCAGAATCGCAGCGACCGCCTCGGTCGCGTACCCTTGCCCATGCGCGGCCGTCGCCAACACCCATCCCGCCTCGGGCTTGCCTTTGAGGCTGGGCGTGGTGTCGCGGTGATAATCGGCAAACCCGACCTCGCCCAGAAACGTCCCGTCTGCCTTGGATGTCACAACCCAATAGCCAAACCCCAGATGCTGCCAATGTCCCGCATAGCGTAGGAACCGCGCCCATGCCAGTTCCGGAGGAGTAGGCACGCCAGAGATGTGTTTCACCACAACCGGGTCTGCCCACATCGCTGCGCTGTCCGGGAAATCCGACAGTTCGTGGCCGCGCAGCAGCAAGCGGTTGGTTTCGAGTGTGGGAATTTGAGTGGATGAGGTCATGGATCCAGCTTCTTGTAACCAAAGCAAACGTTCAAGGAAATCTCGGCAGGTTCCAGCCTCATGAAGCCGTTGGCTCGCTCCGATGCCTGCCACATTAGCTTAGTCAGCAACGCTGGTTAGCCCAAAAGAAAAAGGGAGGGCCTAGGCCCTCCCGAAAGTTTCGCCACTCAGGCTCATCTAGTTTACCGCCCGGTGTTTTTTGCCTGCGGCCTGAGCGTCGTCAGGGGCGAGCGCACCCGCCCCGAGAAAGAGTGGGAAGGACTGATATTCCGTCCCACCCCGTACCCGGCGGGCCACCTGAATGGCCGCGCCGTTATTCGTCGGGGTCCTGACCAAAGCCTTGGGGGGAGTTGGCCACGAACCCCTGAGCGCCTGGCTAAGACGCTGTTCCGTCAGCTACACCCGGACGTCGAGCCACAGGTGTTGCATTTCATGCAGGTGCCGTTGCGCACCAGCGTATAGTTTCCACATTCGCCGCACGGGTCGCCCTCGTACCCCTGCATCTTGGCCTTGGTCCGTGCATCGACCTCCAGCGCGCCGGACGAAATGGTCGCCGTCGCGGTTTCCGGGACCAGCGTTTGCAGCGCGCTTTGCGGGTCGGACCCGGCAAACGCGGTTGCGCCCACGTTCTGGCCCTGCCCGCCACCGTTTAGAACCACCAGTTCCTGTGGCAGACGCTTGCGGAGATACCCGGTCGAGGAGATTTGTTTCAGCACTTCCAATGACTTGGTCGCCGCAGTTTCGCTGAGTTCCGAGACGTTGGATACGCCCTCTTCTTCGCCACGCCCGATGTCGTCGAACGTTGCCCCTTCCGGCTTCACATGCGCCAGATCGGTGCGGTCCAGATAAGACACGGCCAGTTCGCGGAACACGTAGTCCAGGATCGAAGTCGCGTTCTTGATCGAGTCGTTGCCCTGCACCATCCCTGCCGGTTCGAACTTGGTGAAGGTGAAGGCATCCACAAACTCTTCCAGCGGCACACCGTATTGCAGGCCCACGGACACGGCGATGGCAAAGTTGTTCATCATCGCCCGGAAGCCCGCGCCTTCCTTGTGCATGTCAATGAAGATCTCGCCCAGGTTCCCGTCCGAGTATTCACCGGTGCGCAGGTAAACCTTGTGCCCGCCGACAATGGCCTTTTGCGTGTAGCCTTTGCGCCGTTGCGGCATCTTTTCGCGCTGGCTGCGGATCACTTCCTTGACCACAACCTTTTCGATCACCTTCTCGGCCAGAACCTGCGCCTTTTCCTGCGGCGTGCCGGTTTCCAGAACCTCAGCGGCCTCGTCATCGTCCTCGACAAGCGCGGCGGCCAGCGGCTGGCTGAGTTTGGAGCCATCGCGATACAGCGCGTTGGCCTTCACCCCCAGCGACCAGCTGAGGTCATAGGCCTTCTGGCAATCCTCGCTGGTGGCGTCATTGGGCCTGTTGATCGTTTTGGAGATCGCGCCCGAGATGAAGCTTTGCGCTGCCGCCATCATGTGAATGTGGCTGTTCACGCTGAGGAAGCGCTTGCCCTTTTTACCGCAGGGATTGGCGCAGTCGAAGATGCCCAGATGCTCTTCTTTCAAATGCGGCGCACCTTCCAGCGTCATGGTCCCGCAGACATGGTCGTTGGCCGCCTCGATCTCGGCCTTGGAGTAGCCCAGGTGCCGCAGCAGATCAAAGGTCGGATCTGCCAGCTTCTCTGCCGGGATGCCCAGCGTATCGCGGCAGAATTCTTCACCCAGCGTCCACTGGTTGAAGACAAAGCGGATGTCGAAGGCCTGCGCCAGCGCGCCGTCGACCTTGGTCAGTTCATCGGGGCCAAAGCCGTGACCGACGAGCGTGGTGTGGTTGACACCCGGCGCGTTGCCGATGGTGCCGTGGCCCACTGCATAGGACACGATTTCTTCGATCTGCGAAGATGAGTAACCGAGGTTTTCCAAGGCCGCCGGCACAGACCGGTTGATGATCTTGAAGTAACCACCACCAGCCAGCTTCTTGAACTTCACCAAGGCAAAGTCAGGCTCGATCCCGGTTGTATCGCAGTCCATGACTAGACCAATGGTGCCGGTCGGCGCGATCACCGTGGCCTGCGCGTTGCGATAGCCGTTGGCTTCGCCCAGACGCAGCGCCTCGTCCCAGGCGGATTGTGCCAGCTCGACCAAACGCGCATCGGGGCAGCCCGCATGGTCCAACGCGACAGGTTTCACCGCCAGTTCTTCGTAGCCTTCGGTCAGGCCATGTGCCGCCGTGCGGTGGTTGCGCATGACACGCAGCATGTGATCGCGGTTCTTTTCGAACTTGGCAAAGGGCCCCAGCTCTCCCGCGATTTCAGCGCTGGTGGCATAGGCCACACCGGTCATGATCGCGGTCAGCGCACCACACATCGCGCGGCCTTCAACCGAGTCATAGCCGTAGCCAAGGTTCATCAACAGGCCGCCGATATTGGCATATCCCAGACCCAGCGTGCGGAAATCATAGCTGAGCTGTGCGATTTCCTTCGATGGGAATTGCGCCATGGTCACGCTGATTTCCAGCGTCAGGGTCCACAGCCGCGTGGCGTGCATGTAGTCGTCTGCCTGGAACCGGCCATCCTGCAGGAAGGTCAGCAGGTTCATGGACGCCAGGTTACATGCGGTGTCGTCCAGGAACATGTATTCTGAACAAGGGTTTGAGCCACGAATTTCACCGTCTTCGGGGCACGTATGCCACTCGTTCACGGTGTCGTGGAACTGAATGCCGGGATCAGCGCAGGCCCATGCGGCATGGCCGACTTTTTCCCACAGGTCACGTGCCTTCACGGTGCGGGCAACCGTGCCATCCACTCGGTTGATCAGTTCCCAATCCGCGTCCTTTTCAATCGCCTTAAGGAAGGCGTTGGTCACGCGGATGGAGTTGTTGGAGTTCTGGCCTGATACGGTGTTATAGGCCTCGCTATCCCAATCCGTATCGTACGTGGGGAATTCGATGCCGGTGTGGCCCTGTTTGGCATAATCCAGCACGCGCTTGATGTATGTCTCCGGGATCGCCGATTTCTTGGCATCGCGGATCGCGGATTTCAGAGCGCCGTTTTTGGCCGGGTCATAGGCATCCTCGGCCGTGCCGTCCCATTTGCCGATCGCCTCAAAGATCACGTTCAGCTTCTGCTCGTGCATCTTGGACCCGGCGACGATGCTGGCAACCTTCTGCTCTTCCAGCACCTTCCATTCGATGAAATCCTCGATGTCAGGGTGATCCGCATCGACGATAACCATCTTCGCCGCACGGCGCGTGGTGCCGCCGGATTTGATCGCGCCTGCCGCGCGGTCGCCGATCTTGAGGAAGCCCATCAGGCCAGAGGATTTACCACCGCCCGACAACTTCTCACCCTCGCCGCGAAGGGCGGAGAAGTTGGTGCCCGTGCCCGAGCCATATTTGAACAGGCGCGCCTCGCGGACCCAGAGGTCCATGATCCCGCCTTCGTTCACCAGATCATCCTGCACGCCTTGGATAAAGCAGGCATGCGGCTGGGGGTGCTCGTAAGAGGATTTGGATTTCGTCAGTTTGCCGGTCTTGTAATCGACATAGTGGTGCCCCTGCGCCGGGCCGTCGATCCCATAGGCCCAGTGCAGGCCTGTGTTAAACCATTGCGGCGAATTCGGCGCAGCGCGCTGCGTGGCCAGCATGTGGCGCATTTCGTCAAAATAGGCCTGTGCGTCCTCTTCGGTGGTGAAGTAGCCACCCTTCCAGCCCCAGTAGGCCCAGGCACCTGCCAGACGGTCGAATACCTGCTTGGACGACGTTTCGCCGCCAATCTCCACATCATCGCCGTCCGCAACCGACCGCCACAGGAATTCCGGCACACCCCGTTCACGTACTTTCTTCAATCGCGCGGGCACACCTGCCTTGCGGAAATACTTCTGTGCGATCACGTCGCTGGCCACCTGGCTCCAGCTTGCGGGGACTTCGATGCCCTCGAGCCGGAACACGATAGAGCCGTCCGGATTGCGGATTTCCGACGTGGCCGACACAAAGTCCACGCCCTCATACGCGTCCTGGCCTGCCTTGGTGAATTTGCGGTCGATTTTCATGTTTGCTGCCTCTGATCTTCAGCATTTTCAAATTCGGTCGGTGGACCCGCCCTGTGTGATGCCGTGCGCTTGTCGGATCTGGAGGCAAAACAGTGACACGCGCAGACTGTCGTCAGCCTGCCAACTCGAGCTTTGCCGCTCTTCATCCGTGAGTGTTTGTCCGTCCCAACCCTGTCACCGCCCCCTGGTTATTTCTACCAGATTTAGTGGCTCAGCAACCGGCCCACACAAGGTGGCGTATTCGACCATAGAAGGCAACGGATTTTTTGTCCGATTTGTGATAACTTTTCTATTGACCGGCACCCTCAACTCTGCCGGAGGTTGATCCGCTATTCTCCCTAAGGCTGTGGATTGTTTTGGTCCAAAAAACGGATTCCTCAGCAGATGCAGGCAATTGCTGGCGGAACCGTAGGTAAGTCTGCCGTCGCGGCACGGGCGAATCCCTGCCTAAAAACCTTTGTGTCTTCTCGGTGATGCCCCAGATTTGCCATATTCGTTTGACACTGATCGTGACAGATTCGCAGCACCGGAGCCCCTGAATGCGCCTCTTTCGACTACTACCAGTGGTGGTTATTGCCGGGTGTACCACACAAGATGTGGCACAACCGACCGGCAGGGCGATGTTTCAGTCCTACCCAGACGCGCTGTTTGAAGCGTTCGAATCGGCCTGTGGCGGCCCGGCACAAACCTTTAACCGCCCCAATCCGGATGTTGTAGAGTGTCGCGAGTATCTGCCGCCCGAGGCAACGGCCGCCCTGATCCTCAGCTTTGATGGTACAACCGAAGATTTGCCAGAACTTGTCATCCGGTTTCAGGCCCAGGCCGCGGACGCAGGATACCTGGTTGAGAATGATGTGTTTGTCAGCGTTCCGCAAAAAGACGGCCGCAGGGTTCAGGTTCGGCGTGAAGATCACAAGCTGATGCGCACGCTGGACAAGCTTTATGAGCGCGCAGGTGGTGTGCCCAGCCCAAGCTGAACGGCAAGTCATGCACAGCCTGTTGTTGGCGTACCCGCACGAACACGACCTAGAGTAAGCAACCGCTAGGAAGATGGTCGGGGCGGCGAGATTCGAACTCACGACCCCCTGTACCCAAAACAGGTGCGCTACCAGACTGCGCCACGCCCCGGACCACACCGCTCCTTAGCGTTCATGATCGGGAATGAAAAGCCCTATCGCACCTATTCGCAGGGCCAAATTGCAGGGCCGCCCGCAAAGACGGGGTGCTGCATCTGGCTACCTGCCTCAACCCCATATCGTTCAGCCAGGCCACCGTTCACTTCCAACACCGCAAAGACGTCATTGCCGCCGTCGATCCCGGTCAGATCGCCGGGGATCGCATTGGAATGAACTTTGGTTACTGTCCCTGCCCGGTCGACAAAAATCATGTCCAGAGGGATCAGCGTGTTCTTCATCCAGAAGACCGCGCGCTGCGGTGCATCATACACAAACAGCATGCCCGCCGATTGCGCCATTTCTTCGCGAAACATGAGGCCCTGCGCGCGGGTTTCGTCAGTTTGAGCCAATTCCACCACGAACCGCAATTGTCCCCAATCGCCGCGAAGCTGTACTTCGTCCATGCGACACCCAGCCTGCGCCAAACCAGGCGCGCCCAACAGGACTGCCATCGCCAATACACGCAGCATCCGCTGCACCAGATTACTCGTCATTCAGGTTGTTCGCTGCTTCCCAGGCGTGAACCTCTGCCGCCATGCGGCCGCGTTTACCATCAATCACCCGCAGCGCCAAGGCTTCGCCCGGTTGCAGGTCCGCCAGGCCGGACTGGCGCAGAACCTCGATATGCAGAAAGATGTCTTCGCTCAGGCCAAACACATTGGCAAATCCGAAACCTTTGCCCTTGTCGAACCATTTGACACGTGCCGGCGTCAGAGGCGCAGCTCGGATTGCGTCCATGTCCATGTCCGCAATGTCCTGCAATGGGATATCTGCGTCCCGGTTCGGAGGCGTGATTGACACAACCTCGATCGCCTGAACGCCGCGTTCGGTACGATGGGTCACGACCTCGATCTCTGACCCGTCCGCCACCGAACTTTGTCCGAAGTTTCTCAGCACGTTCACATGCAGCAGGATATCCGGCCCCCCCGATTCTGCTACAACAAATCCGAACCCTTTTCCGGGATCGAACCATTTCACGTGCCCCTTCACTTGATGCATATTGCCCAGATCGTCCGCCAAGTTTTGTCCCGTAAACGTTGCGTAACCCTCGTTTACAGAATCCAACGGCACACGTTTCTACGCAAGCAGAAAATTGAATATTTTATCCTTTGTTTTCAAGGCTGATGCAACTTGCGACACGTGAATGACCGTCAGAATCATGGTGAAAGCCGTTCTACCACCCATGACGCATCAGCGGTTTTTCGCCGCCAAACAAAGCGATCATGCAGCCGAAATGCGCCGTCTGCCCAAAATTCAATCTCCACCGGTGTGATCCGGTATCCACCCCAAAACGGCGGACGATCCGGGTTGGTTCCGTGACGCGCGGTCTGGCGCGCGACCTCTGCCATCAGGGTCGCGCGACTGTCCAGAGGTTGGGATTGTTTTGACGCCCAGGCCCCCAAACGGCTTTTCAGTGAACGGGACGCGTAATAGGCATCCGCCTGCGGCCCGTCCTCTTTGCTGATCTCACCGCGAACCCGCACCTGCCGCCGCAGCGATTTCCAGTGCATCACAAAGGCTGCCGTTCCAGATGCCGCCAGTTCAGACGCCTTGGCGCTTTCGTAGTTGGTGTAGAAGACAAACCCGTTGTCCTCGATTTCCTTCAGCAGCACCATACGTGCATTCGGCAGACCGTTTGCATCTACTGTCGCCAAGGCAATTGCATTGGGGTCGTTCGGCTCTGACGCTTCGGCCTCGGCCAACCATGATCGTGCGATGGCAAACGGGTCGTCCCCTGCAAAAATTCCACTTCGCTCGCTCATCCCAGCCTCCTGTGAGTCCATCTGAATTCCTTCATCCTGACCTAGTTGGCACAGCGCAGCCCGGCAATGCCTGACTTGATGCTGACCCGCCAATCGCCTAAAGGTCGCGCGGAAGAGAAAGCAGATGAGGTGCGCTATGTCCGGGACGTTGATGGCTGGGAAACGCGGTCTGATCATGGGGCTCGCCAACGACAAATCCATTGCTTGGGGGATTGCGCAGGCCTGTGCCGGAGCGGGGGCCGAGTTGGCCTTTTCCTATCAGGGTGAAGCGCTGAAAAAGCGGGTTGGTCCGCTGGCCGAACAACTGGGCAGCGATATTGTTCTGCCCTGCGATGTCAGCGACGAAGCATCCATCGACGGGCTGTTTGCCGACCTGAAAACGCGCTGGGACAAACTGGACTTCATCGTTCACGCCATTGGGTTTTCAGACAAAAACGAGCTGCGCGGGCGTTATGTGGACACCTCGCGCGACAATTTCACGATGACCATGGATATCTCGGTCTATTCGTTCACTGCGGTCGCGCAACGGGCGGAGAAGATGATGAATGCGGGCGGCTCCATGCTGACGCTGACCTACTATGGTGCTGAACAGGTCATGCCGCATTACAACGTGATGGGCGTGGCCAAAGCGGCGCTGGAGGCATCCGTGCGCTATCTTGCCGAGGATCTGGGCAAGGACGGCATCCGCGTGAACGCGATCTCCGCCGGGCCGATCAAGACGCTGGCGGCTTCTGGCATTGGCGATTTTCGCTACATCATGAAGTGGAACGAGTATAACTCGCCCCTGCGCCGCAATGTAACAACCAAGGATGTGGGCAAATCCGCGCTTTATCTGTTGAGCGATCTGGGATCGGGCGTGACTGGAGAGAACCTGCACGTGGATGCGGGCTATCACGTGGTCGGGATGAAAGCGGTGGATGCGCCGGATATTACCAAGGGCTGATCCGGCATGGACCTGGCAGCGCTTCTTGTCTTCAACCTGACGCTGCTGGCGGCGATTGCGAGCCCGGGTCCGTCGCTATTGTATCTCGTGCGTACAACACTGGTGCATGGCCGGGCGACGGGGTTTGCGGCGGCTGCTGGGCTGGGGGTCATGGCGGCGCTTTGGACTTTGGCGGCGCTGTTGGGGTTGGACGTGCTGTTCCGACTGTTTCCGTGGGCCTTTGGGGTGATGAAGACCGCTGGCGCGGCGTATCTGCTGTGGCTGGCCTACAAGATGTGGCGCAGTGCGGATGATCCGATTGGCGAGGCCCATGCACCATCCTCGCGCAGTGCCTTTGTCGGGGGCCTGCTGATCAATCTGGCCAATCCAAAATCCGTGTTGTTTGCCGCAGCAGTGATCCTTGTGATCTTTCCAAATGGTTTAACCCCGACTGATAAGGGATTGATATTTCTCAACCATCTGGCGGTCGAGCTGACAGTACAGCCGCTGATCGCGTTGGCGATGAGCACCGCGCCCTTGCGTGTGGGGTACCTGAAGGCAAAGCCGGTTCTGGATCGTATCGCGGCGGGCGTTCTGGGTTTGCTAGGTCTGCGCTTGTTGCTGTCGCGGACCTGATGGCGGCCCCGTGCGGCGCATCATGAACACCTTACTCACCATCGTGGCGCTGGCGATGATCGCCACAACGGGCACGCTCCTCTATCGCGACACATTGCACGACCGGGTCATCGCCCCACTGAATCGGCCCCGCGACATTGGTGAAATCCGGACCCGCGTCCTGCCTCAATTGGAACAGGCCATGGCGCAGCAAGGGATGACGCTCGGCGCGCCCATCTATATCCGCATATTCAAAGAAGAGGCAGAATTGGAGGTCTGGGTGCAGGACGACACCTCCTATCGCCTGTTCCGCAGCTATCCGATCTGCAACTACTCTGGCCATCTTGGACCCAAACTGGCCGAGGGGGACTATCAGTCGCCCGAAGGGTTTTATGCGGTGCCGCGTGGCGCACTGAACCCAAACTCCAGGTTTCACCTGTCGTTCAACCTGGGCTTTCCCAATGCCTATGATCGCGCCCATGAGCGCACCGGCAGCTACCTTATGGTCCATGGCGATTGCCGGTCTGTGGGGTGTTACGCCATGACTGACCCGGCGATTGAGGAAATCTATCTGCTCGCGGAACAGGCGTTGAGCGGTGGGCAACGTGCGGTGCCGGTTCATGCTTTCCCTTTTCACATGACTGATACACGGATGGCACAGGCGGCAGGGCACCATTGGTTTAACTTCTGGGAGGGCCTGCAACCGGCCTATGCTGCGTTCGAGGCCACACACCGACCGCCGCCCATGCGCGTGAGAGGCGGTCAATACGTGCTGGCGCAGCCCTAACGGGCTTCCCTCCCCTCCCACCACGTTGTATCAGGCGTGAACAATATCGACCTCGGGGACTGCCATGACCGACCGCCTGCCACACGAAAAGGGCTTTCACATCAGCTGGGACCAGATCCATCGCGACAGCCGCGCGCTGGCGTGGCGGCTGGATGGTCAGGGGCCAGATGACGGGGCCTGGCGCGCGGTGGTGGCTGTGACCCGTGGCGGAATGGCGCCCGCGATGATTGTCAGCCGCGAATTGGACATTCGCACCGTGGATACGATCAGCATCAAATCCTACGATCACCAGACGCAGGCCGATGCGACGGTTCTGAAAGAACCGGACAAGAGCCTGATGGGTGACGGAACCGGTATCCTGATCGTCGATGACCTCGTCGACACCGGAAAAACGCTGGAAGTTGTGCGCGAGATGTACCCGAACGCCCATTTCGCAACGGTCTATGCCAAACCCAAAGGCCGTCCGCAGGTGGACACGTTCATCACCGAGGTCAGCCAGGACACGTGGATTTTCTTCCCTTGGGACATGGCGCTGCAATATGTCGAGCCCTATCGCGGCAAGGACTGACGCTAACAGCCATCAGGGCATAACCGAAAAATCAATTTTTCGGTCCGTATTCGTTGACGAAAACGGGTCCGCGCGTGGCGAGCATCCACTGCGATCTGCAACCGAGACCCATTGGGGAGAGCCATGACCCAATCCCGCACGCAATCCACCTTTTCCGCCCCGATTGTGGAGGCCCAAAGTTGGCTGCGCGGTGTCACATTCCCTGTGAATCGCCCGCTGATCAACCTCAGCCAGGCCGCGCCGGTTGCGCCGCCCCCGGCCCCCTTGCGGGAACATTTGGCCCAGATCATTCTGGATGACCCCAGTGTGCACCTCTATGGGCCCGTGCTGGGCAATGACGACCTGCGCGCTGAACTGGCCCACGAGATCTCTGGCATCTACGTTGGGACAGTCGCCGCGGGCAACGTTGCCATAACTTGTGGCTGCAACGAGGCCTTTGCCGCGACCATTGCCGCGCTGACCGGTCAGGGGGATGAGGTCATCTTGCCAACGCCATGGTATTTCAACCATAAAATGTTCATGGATATGAACGGCGTGACGGCTGCGCCGTTGGCCACCGGGCCGGATATGCTGCCTGATCCGGACACCGCCGCGCGCCTGATCACACCCCGAACGAGGGCCATCGCATTGGTCAGCCCAAACAACCCGGCTGGTGTCGAATATCCAGCAGAGGTGCTGACCGCATTCTTTCGGCTGGCGCAAACCCACGGCATCCGCCTGATCCTGGACGAAACCTATCGCGATTTCCTGTCGACCGAGGGCGCGCCGCATGGGCTGTTTGCCGTACCCGACTGGGACGCTACGCTGGTACACCTTTATTCCTTCTCCAAATCCTA
>JBFOMB010000049.1:0-4411 GCA_040830545.1 Paracoccaceae bacterium
CAGGCCGAACGCTGGGGGCTGGCCACCGAATTGCATGACGAACCGCTGGCCCGCGCCATGGAACTTGCAGAAACCATCGCAAACAAAAGCCCCTCGGCCACCCGCGCAGCAAAACGGCTGATCGACTATGCCGAGCGCAATGATCGCACCGAGGTTCTGATGCGCGAAACCGAAGAACAGGTCGAACTGATCGGCCAGGCCGACCAGATGGAGGTGATCGCCGCACAAATGCAGGGTCGCAAGCCAAAGTTTGGCTGACGCGGGCTTGCCTCTGGCCCGTCCCGCGCCGTAAAGGAAGGCCATCCCACGCATAAGGAGACGGGCCATGGCTGCAAACGTGACGGTTGTCGATCATCCGCTGGTACAGCACAAGCTGACACTGATGCGGGACAAAGGCACGCCAACGGCGGTCTTCCGCCAGTTGCTGCGCGAAATCACGCTGCTGCTGGCCTATGAAATCACCCGCGAACTGCCGATGACGACCAAGTCCATCGCGACGCCGATGGAAGACATGGATGCGCCGACGCTGTCGGGCAAGAAACTGGCGCTGGTGTCGATCCTGCGGGCCGGCAACGGGATGCTGGACGGCGTGCTGGAACTGGTCCCGTCTGCGCGGGTGGGGTTCATCGGGCTTTACCGTGATCACGAAACGCTGCAACCGGTTCAGTATTACTTCAAGGTGCCCGATGCGTTGGAAGATCGGTTGGTCATTGCCGTTGATCCGATGCTGGCCACAGGCAACTCCAGCGCGGCGGCCATTGATCTGCTCAAAGAGTCCGGGGCCAAGGACATCCGCTTCCTCTGCCTGCTGGCTGCGCCCGAGGGGATCGCCCGCATGCAAGAGGCACATCCGGACGTGGAAATCGTAACAGCAGCGGTTGATCGCGGGTTGAACGAAAAGGGCTACATCATGCCCGGTCTCGGCGATGCCGGGGATCGCATGTTCGGCACGAAATAGCCCAACGTGGCGCTTTACTCAGGCAGCAATCTGCGGCATCATTGCTCAACATCTTGTGGGGGCAAGTATGCGGTTGACTAGAGTTATTGCAATCGGCGTGATGGCGTCGTCCATGGCGCTCAGCGCCTTTACAATGGTGCAGGCGCAGAATCTGCGCAATGCGGGACCTCCGGCGGAATTCCCGCCAGAGAGTTTCAAGGGCAATCAATACGTTGATAGTCGCGGGTGTATCTATATCCGCGCAGGGATCGACGGATATACCACCTGGGTGCCCCGCGTGACCCGCAATCGCAAGGTTGTGTGTGGGTACAAACCCTCGCTACCGCCGGGCACGCAGGTTGCGACCGCGCCGCCTCGCACGCAAGGTGTGGAACAGATCACGCTCCCCCCCGAGTCGCAGCCAACCGCCACCGCCCCTTCGGCGCAGCCTCGTGCAACGGCCAGCGCGACAACAGCCCCGACAGCCCCTTCAACACCCCCGGCGTCCGGAGCGGGACGCAACAATCAACTGTCGGCACTGCTGGGTTTGAACGCGCCGCCGCCATCGCCGGGTCCGGAACCGACCGTGTTTGAAAATCCTCCGGTTGAAACCAAACCAGCCCCGCAGCCAGCCCCGGTTCAGACCGCAAGCGTACGCACGACACCGCCGCGCGCGCCATCGCCCGGGCCGGAACCCACGGTGTTCAACACTGCGCCGGAACCCGTTGCCGCGCCCGCCCCTGTCGCCGTTGCGACGGCAACCACCACGCGCCCTGCACGCGTTCGCACGACCCGGACGCCGTCGCCCGGGCCAGAGCCGACTGTGTTCAACAACGATCCTGCGCCCAGCCCCGCGCCGACACCGGCCCCCCAGCCGCAAGCGGTTGCCACGGCCAACCCGGCCTGTACCAACGCCTCAGCCCTCAGCCAGCGCTATATCAACGATGGCAGCCGCCATCCGGTTCGGTGCGGCCCGCAGTCCGAGGCGCCGGTAACCTATCGTACCACTGCAGCCGCACAGGTTCCGCAAACCACCACGGTTGCGACGGCTCCGACTGCCGCAACAGTTCCGGTGGCTACAGGCACCGGCACGCAAGTGGCTGCGGTCTCGAACTCCACCCGCGTGGTGCCGCGCCACGTCTATGACAACCGGCAAAACACGCAAAACGTCGCCGTGCCCAAGGGGTATCAGACCGTCTGGGAAGATGGACGTTTGAACCCGAAACGGGCCGAGCGGACTTTGGCCCCTTATCAGCCTGAGGAACGCAGTACGCTTCCGCCGGGTTACCGTATCGCGTGGGAAGACGGTCGTCTGAACCCGAACCGGGGGCAGGGGACAGCGGCGGGCAACGCGCAAACGCAACAAATTTGGACCAACACCCTGCCGCGCCAGTTGCAGCGGGTGCCGACCGACCGCCAGATCGTGCGCAATCCGAACCCGCAGAACCCGGGTCTGCCTCGTGCGCGGAACCCATCGCGGAGCGAACAGGCCACTGTTCAGCAGCCTGCACGCACCCAGCCTGTTGCGACTCAGCCGGGCAAGCGCCGCTTTATCCGCGTAGCTGCCTACAACACGGACGCGGATGCGCGTGCATCGGCGCAGGCCCTGGCACGGCGCACAGGCTTGTCGATCCGCTTGGGCACATTGCATCGCAAGGGCAAGACCTATCGCGTGGTCATGGCCGGGCCGTTCACCACCGATGCCAGTGCGCAATCCGCCATGGCAAAGGTGCGTGGGGCAGGGTTCGCGAATGCGAAACTGAGCAAGTAGCGGTTCGGTCGATCCACATCGTCAAAAGAACCGCCTTGGCCTCGTGCTATCCAGCAAAGTCCCGCCCGACATGAATTGTTTGGCCGCGCCGTTCCGCCCCCACGGGGCGGCGCAACATTTGCGATCGTGGAAAGCTTGAGGCAAAAGGGCGGATGCTTAGCCCCACCGATCCATCCGCCGCGCAACAAATGACGCGACAAACACCGTAAACAAAATCCGAAACACGTGATGGGTCGCCACGATGATCGGGCTGAGGTTCAAGCTCAGCGCGATCAGGCTCATTTCCGTCACACCGCCCGGGGTAAAGCTGACGATCAACGCAGGCAGGTTCAGACCCGTCAACCGGTGCAGCACCAGCGCAAACACCACTCCGACACAAAGGAACACGATCACGGACACAAGGCTCAGCCCGAACGCGCGGATCAGCCGGGCACGCTCGATACCGGCAAAGGAACTGCCAAGCCCCACACCAACCACCAGCTGGGCTGTGTAGAGCATCCACAAAGGTTCAGAGACGCTTAGCACCCCAGTGCCCGTGATAACCGCGCTCAGCAACAGCGGCCCGATCAGGATGCTGGCGGGCAGGCGCATGAACTGACCCAGCACAATGCCCCCGCCCGCGATGACAAGTGTCCACAGCACATCGGACACCGTGTGCGCATGCCCGTCCCCCATCGAAGCACCGCTGGCGCTGCCTACGGTCACACCCGTCCAGATCAGGAACATGAACGGCACGATCACGACGACAAGGATCACCCGCGCAAAATGCTGAACCGTGATGGCCTGCACATCCGCACCGAACTTCTCACTGAACGTCACTGCCTCAATCAACCCGCCGGGCATGGCCGCGAAAAACGCGGTTTTCGGGTCGTAGCCCCCCAATCGCCGAAACAGTAGATAGCCCAGACCCTGCGCCGCGATCACAAACACGGCCACGCCCAACAGGGTCACCCAATAGGCAGATACCCCCTGGATCAGCCCGGGCGTAAAGCTCTGCCCGATCATCACACCGATGATCGCTGTGAAGTATCGCCGAAACGGGGCCGGAAACCGATAGGCAAAGACCCCGTGCCCGTCCGACCGAATCGATGCGGCGGCCACCGCCAGCAAGCCGCCCACCAGAAACGGCATTGGCGCGCCCGCATACCACGCCAGCGTTCCCCCCACCGCGCCGAGGGCAAGTTGCAGGACAATTGCGTCCCAGCGAAGGTCCGTCAGTCTGAAGCTCATGAAAATCAATCGGCTGTGCCGGGGCCAGGTGGCGGCGTCCTGCACAGTTACGACCCTATTGTCGGCAAGGTCAATGCGCCCACGCCCCCGTTTGGACATGACGCTTGACGGATTGGGTGTGAATTGCCGACAGTTGATCCACTGGCCGGACCGCTCACCGGTTGGCCAAGGGCAGGACTGATCTACAGGCATTGCAAGCGGACCCGAACCGATCCGCCCCTTTCCTTCGTGCAGCCGCAACGGCGCATCGCGCACGCATGAAAGGAGACCAACAATGCGGGTATTCTCAGTTCTCGGACCGTCCCAGTCAGGCAAATCCACGCTTGTCGAGGCATTGGCCAGCCTCGATGGGCGGGCAACGCAATTTGGCTTTTCAGACATACTGCATTTGACGGGGTTCTCGTATCTTGGGGAGGATTGGACCGCGATCGACATTGCCGTCGGGCCCGCAAACCTCCCCGCAGCCGGGCCCG
>JBFOMB010000050.1:0-9844 GCA_040830545.1 Paracoccaceae bacterium
CGAAGTACTTCCGCAGTGGCAACTGCCGACATTGGGCGTGTTTGCCGTCTGGCCAGATGCAGGACAACAAAAGAACCTAACCCGTCGCATGATCGATTTTCTGGCTGAAAGTACCGCAGAAAGTAACCGTGATCGATAGCGATCAAGGGCGGCCCATAAGAGACCTTCGTTGCTGACATCGGTGCCGCAGTGCGGCTTCACCAGGCCCGCAATTCGCTGCGACGGCGAGATTTGGCGAGTAGCATACTGGAACCGGGCGGACAAAGTTGCCATTCGGTTTTCCAAGTGTCACCCCTCTGATGCAACTACGTGCACCGATGCAGCGCGCGGCGGAGTGCGTGGTATGTGCTGGTCAGGTCGATCTGCGCATTTTTGCATCACAATGGCAGTTCTGCTAAAACTTTGAGCACGTTTTCGGGCGGCGGCACGCCCGTGACATGATGCTCTCGCATCATTTTGCGTTGATATCGTTTCGTTTTTTTCGGATCATCTACCCGTTAACTTGTCCTCTAGAAACGAGACCCAAGCCGTTCCTAGCAAAGATCGCGAAAGACAGTATGACGCGCCAAGATGGTCACTCTATTGCCGGCATTTTCATACGCCTTCAAAACAGCGAGTCCGCGGGCGAGACTTGGGACATCTGCGTGGAAATCGCGCGGGAGCTGGGGGCGGATGCGCTGAACATCGCCAAATTCAAGGATGCGAGCCCGGCACCCGTTTGGATGCGGGTTTCGACCCACGAAAGGGGAGGTTTGGAAGAGTATGTCGCCAACGACTACATGAGCGTGGATCCGGTTCTGGTGCCGCGGGCCAAGGGCGTGATGAAAGAGGTGGACCACATCTCGCTGCACCGCAACATCGCGGCGGGCGGTCTGTCTGAAAAGGAACTGGAATGCTATGATCATCTGATGACCTACGGGCAATCGGATTACATCACGTTCCTCTTGCGCGATCAGGATGACGAAGGGGAAACGCTCGTTGTATTTTCCTGTACCGCCTTGGTGGCGGAAACGCTGAAATCCCAGCTGCTAGATCAGCTGAATATCATTGCGAACCTGTTTGCCCTGCATGCTGTGCCGCCAACGCCGCAGCAACCGGAAGGCAAGGTTCCGCTACTTTATGAGTTTCTGTCAGACCGCGAAAAGAATGTGCTGAACTGCCTCGCGCGCGGGATGCACAACGAACAAATCGCGCACCACCTGGGTATTTCCGAGGTGACCGTTCGCATGCATTCGTCCAACGCACGAAAGAAGATGAATGCGACCACACGGGCTCAGGCCATTGCGCTGGCCCTGTCGCGCGGGCTGATTCAGGGCTGATCGTCCGCTCTGACTTCAACGCGCATACCCTGCTTTGCAGAAATTGCCTGTACAGACTGCTGATCAGTGCTGATTATCCCGCGCCATTGCAGGGAACCTATCGGTTTCGATAGGTTCTGTTAAATTCGTTAAATGGTTACATTTCAACGGACAACTGCGTGTAGACCAGTCCGTGTACAAAAATCAAAGACGGCCGGAGCCTGCGAAGTTTTTGGATCGCAGGGCCAGCTGATTTTTGGCGTGCCACTGGTTTTGGTGGCCGACTACTACAGCGCGGCTGAAAACACCCGCGTCGTTGTCAGGAATTGAAGACGAAAACCGAAGGAAATTTGCTGACATGTCGAATCGTTCAAACAGCGGGACCCCATCAAACCCATCTGCCCCGAATGGCAAGATCGCCGGTGATCGGCAAAGCAATGTGTTGGGTGGGACCTTCGGCGATGATGTGCTGGACGGCAAAGCCGGGAATGACGCGCTGTTTGGTGGGTTTGGGAACGACGTTTTGAAGGGTGGCAAAGGCAATGACGCGCTGTTTGGCGGGTTTGGCGACGACACACTGAAAGGTGGCAAGGGCGACGACGTTTTGAGGGGCGGCTTTGGAGAGGACAAACTCAAGGGCGGCGCTGGGAACGACACGTTGTTTGGTGGATTTGGCGATGACACGCTAAGGGGCGGCTCGGGTAATGATATCCTGCTGGGTGGGTTTGGCGATGACCGTCTGAAAGGCGGCGACGGCGATGACACGCTGATCGGCGGTTTTGGAACGGACACGGCTGTTTTCAAAGGATCAATCCGCGATTTTCTGATCTCTGTAGACAGCCAGTCTTTCCTGGGGTCCAGCGGGACGGTGATGCGGTTGGACGGAGCCGAGTTGGACACGTTTCATGGCATCGAAGTCCTGAAATTCAGCGACTATCGCGCCCGCCTGACTGGCGAAAACAACAAGGTTCTGACCGCAGATGACAGCGCAGCCATTGACGAAGACGAAGCGCTAGAGATTTCAACGGCGGACCTTGTCGCCAACGATTTTGATTTCGATGGCGACGTGTTGAGTATCAAAAAGGTCCGAGACACCAGCGAATTGGGGGCGCAGGTCTCTCTTCAGGATGGGGTGCTGAGCTACGACCCTGGCGATCTCTTTGCGGATCTGGAGCTTGGGGAAACCGCAACGGATACCGTGACGTACTTTGTCACGGATGGTCGTGGGTCGGTGTCCAAGGCGACGCTGACGATCACCATTCGTGGCCTCAAAAACGTGGATCAGAACACCGCGCCAGAGGCAATCGGATCCTTTGACATCGTTGATCTGGCAGAGCTGGAGGCGCTGGACCTGAGCGCCAATGGGCTGTTTCAGGACGCGGACATGGGGGACGCCCTGACCTATTCGGTCACGCTGGCGGATGGTCAGCCCGCGCCGGCCTGGCTGACCATTGATCCCTTCACCGGGCAGATTGATGGGTTGCCGGGCGCAGAAGATGCGGGCGTTTACGAGTTGTCGGTCGTGGTCACCGACAATCAGGGCGCCACGGCCAGTATTCCGTTGGTTGTCAACGTGTTGAACCGTTTGGACGGGACTGCCGTGGACGGGTACATCGCGGGCGCTGTTGTGTTTGGGGATGCCAACGGGAACGGGATTTTGGACGCGGGCGAAGTCTCGACCCTGACGGACGCAAACGGCGAATTCAGCCTGATCGGCGCCACTGGCGATCTGGTGCTGCTGGGCGGTGTCGACATCTCTACCGGGCTGGCGTTCGATGGGACGCTGCGCGCGCCGGAAGGGGCAACCGTGGTGACGCCGCTGACCACTCTGGTCCTCAGCTTCGCAGAGACGCAAAACGCGGCCAATCCGGATTTTGCGCAGGCAGAGGCGGATCTGAAATCCGCGTTGGGCCTGCCGGATGTTGATCTGAGCACGGTGGATCCGATTGCGCTGGCGGTGGATGGCAGCGCGGACGGGGTTGCGCTGTTGGCCGCCCAGGTTCAGGTGCAAAACACGGTACTGCAGGCGGCGGCTGTGGTGGATGGGGCCACGACCGACCCAATCGACAACGCGACCGGTGTGCAATCGGCATTTGCGGGCCTGGCAGAAGCGATTGCGACAGATCCGGGGTTTTCCCTGTCAGATAGCGGCAGCATTCAGGAGGTTGTCCAGAACACGGCGACCCAGTCGGCGGCAAATTCCGGCGGCACGCCTGCGGTGATTGACGCGGCTGTTTTGGATGCTTCGGTCAGTGTTATCACGCAATCGAACGTGGCCATCGATGATGTGGAATTCATCGAAGGTGCATCCAACCCGATTGAGGCACTGACCGAGATTGCCCAGGTGGCCATCGTGTCGCAAACCGAGGGCGTCGAGCAGCTGGAAGCCTCTGCGGAAAGCGGTGCCGTTTCGTTCGAACTGGCGGATCTGAACGCCGATTTCACCTCAGCGGTGGAGGATGCCGCAGGGCAGGTGGGCGACGTGGATGGCGATGCCGGTGGCCCGGCTTCGGAGTTCCTGGTCAACGAATTCGTGTCCGGCAACCAGCAGCCCTATGGGGTGGTCACCCTGGGCAACGGCAACATCTTTTATGGGTTTGAAGGAACGTTCGGAAACCCGAGTGGCCGCATCTTCGACACGACGGGCACACCGGTCACTGGTGATATCCTGCTGCGGGACTTCGGCGTGCGCGGGACCGCGGATTTTGCAGCGTCCGGCACCGGCGGCGTGGTTGTGGCCTATGCCCTGGGCGGCAGCATCAACCTGATCTCGCTGACCGAGGATGGCGCGCTAGACCAGGGCGGCATCATTGTTGTCGACAATCAGCCGACGATCGCCGGCTTCAGCGGCCCGCGAGTGACAACCCTGGCCGATGGCAACTATGCCGTGACGTGGTTCGAGCGGGACGCGTCCGACACATTCGACACCTGGGTCCGCGCCCGGGTTGTTGCGCCGGATGGTACGCCGGTCACGGATGTTCTGGATGTCAACCAGACCCAAACGGGGTTCCAGGGATATCCGGAGATCACGTCGCTCTCGTCCGGTGGCTTTGCGATCAGCTTTTCCAACATAGATGCGCAGAGCGTGAGCCGTGATATTGACGGCACGTTGCGGGTATTCAACGCAGACGGGTCGCCGCGAACGGATGAAATCGAGATTACGCCAACCGCTGACCGCAATTCCGGCACGGATTTGCAATTGGTCGAATTGTCCAACGGAAACATCGCCGTGGCGTGGATTGCGTTGGTCGGGCCCCTGGCGCAGCGCGTCATAGAGACGAAAATCATAGATCCGAGCGGCAACACCGTTGTGGATGTAACACTGCTCAACGAAGCGCCGTATGTAAGTGCGGCCACCGTTGATCTGGCCCAGCTGACCAATGATCGGTTTGTGGCGGTGTGGTCGGCCTATGAAGAGACGCCCGACGGGCGGGATTACAACGTCAAGGCGCGGGTGATCGACAACTTCGGCAATCCCGTGTCGGATGAGATTGACGTAAACATCGAGGAGAGCGCTACACAGGTTGCGTCCTTTGTGACTGCGCTGCCCAATGGTGGGTTCAGCGTCATGTGGCGCACCGATGATCCCACACAGGATGGCAGCGCGTCTGCGATCAAATCCCGGATCTTCGACAGCACAGGCCAGGCGATTACTTTGCCGGCGGAGGCGTTGATTTTCACGGCGGCCGAGCTTTTGGTCACGGATGGAGATCCGGCCAATGACGGGTTGAACATTCTAGCGGTGGAGCCATTGAGCGCTTTGGGCGCTACCATCACTCTGACCCCAGACGGGACGGTCGCCTACGATCCGACAAGCGCTGCGGGGCTGAGTGATTTTTCGCGTAATGCGATTGTGCAGGATACGGTCACGGTGACCATCAGCGACGGTCAGGGCGGCACAACGCAGACCGTTGTGACCTTTGCTGTGAACGGCACCAACGGTGCTCCTGTGACCGAACCGGTGAACGCGCCCGATCTGGCCGTCAGCGATCCGGTCGAGACAATTGACCTGCTCGCGCAGGCCAGTGACCCGGATGCGGATCCGGTGACCGTCGTGTCTGTTTTTGCCTTGGATAACTTCGGCGCGCCGGTGGCCATCACAGACAACGGAGACGGTACAATCAGCCTCGACCCGGGGCAATTCAGCACACTCGATCCTGGGGAAAGCCTCGTGGTGACAGTGTCTTACACAGTTTCGGATGGTGTGGATGCGACGTCAGGATCAGTCCGCGTCACGGTTCAGAACACCACGCCCCCAAATGTCGCACCGACCATTTCTGCCACCCCCTCCGCCGGGTTTGCCGAGGCGCCAGACGCCTCGGCACAAGACCTGGCAGAGTCGGGTGTGGTTAGCTTCAACGACGCGAATGTGGGTGACCTGGTCAGCGTTGCGGTCCGCAACGTCACCACCCCGGTCTGGAGCGGCGGTGCGCTACCTGCCGGGTTGGCCGCGGCGTTGCAGGCCGGTTTCTCATCCAGTGTCGCAAACGCGGCCGCCCCGGGAACGACGCCGTGGAATTTCGTTGCCAACGGGCTGGATCTGGACTTCCTGGGAGCCGGGGAAACCATCCAATGGACCGTGACGCTGCAGGCCACGGACGCGCAGGGTGCATCGGCCAGCACAGATCTGGCCTTTGTGATCAACGGTACCAATGACGAGCCGACTTTGGCAGGTGCAGCCACCTTGCAGGCGGAAGAAGCCGGTCCGGAGGTGGGGCTGGACCTCACGGCGCTGGCGGCGGATCTGGATGCGAATGATGCGATGGGCTACGCGATCACCGGCGCCCCCGCCGAGGGGAGCGCGCGGATCGAGAATGGGCAACTGTTCTTCGCGCCGGGCTCCGACTTTGACGATCTGTCGGGCGGTGCCACGCGGGACGTGACCATCGAGGTGACGGCAACAGACACTCAAAACGCAACAGCCGTACAAACATACACGGTGACCGTCACCGCTGCGCCGGATCCAAATTCGCCGCCACAAGTGACAATGGGGACGTTGGCCGCGGACGAAGACGGCGCCGCTGTGACGCTTGATTTGCGGACGCTGGCCAGCGATGCCGAAGATGGGGCAGTGGGGCTGACATTCACGATCCTCAGCGCGCCTTTTGAGGGCAGCACGACGCTGGATCCCGACGGCTTCACCCTGCGCTTTGATCCGGGCCCGGACTTTCAGGGTCTGAACGAGGGTCAGGCGCAGACATTCTCTATCTCGGTTCAGGCGACAGACAGTGGCGGTTTGACGGCGCAGAACACCATTGACCTGACTGTTACCGGCCAGAATGATGCGCCCTTTGTTGTCGGCGGGCCCCAGTTTTTCTTTGCGTCCGAGGATGGCGCGCCGGAAAGCACCTTCATCGGCGCCCAGTTCGGGGATGCGGATGCTGAAAACCAGGATCCGGCCTCTTTAACCTACGAAATCGTGGGTGCCGTGCCGCAAGGCAACGCCTCGGTTGCAGCAGGGGATCTGACTTTTGACCCCGCAGGCGGGTTTCAGGATCTGAGTGACGGAGACACGCGCGACATCAGCTTTGACGTGCGGGTCACCGATGCGCGGGGGGCGCAGGCCAGCCAGACAGTGACGTTCCGCGTGATTGGCCAGAACGATGTGCCGGTGGCAACGCCGGTTGATCTGGGCGCGCAGAGCGAGGATGACGGCATCTTGCTGCTGGACCTGTTGCAGCCCATCGCCGATGCGGACGCCTCGGACACGTTGACTGTGGTTGCGGCCTCGCTGCGGGCCGAAGATGGCAATGGCGACGCGCTGCCCATTCAGGACAATTTCGATGGCACGGCCAGTTTTGATCTGGAGACGTTCAACACGTTAAACGATGGCGAGACGGCAAATGTGACCGTGACTTACGAGGTCAACGACGGGTTGGTGACGGTCCAGAACACCATCAGTTTCGTGGTGACGGGGATCACCGATACTCCGGATATGTCGGGGGATGACCTGATCAATGGCACCCCGGGCGACGACCTGCTGGACGGGTTTGGCGGAAATGACACCATCAACGGTTTCGAGGGGCGCGACACTCTGCTGGGCGGGGACGATGACGATACGCTCGATGGCGGGGCAGATGATGACGTTCTGGCCGGCGATGCAGGCAACGACCTGCTGATCGGTGGCGGCGGGACCAACACGTTCGAGATTTCCGACGGTAATGACACGATAGACGTAACCGGTTCGGATGGCGCGGCCTATCAGTTGGCACCAGGCTCTTCCGGCGCCGCGATCGACTTCACCGCCACTTTCGGGGACACGACCGGTACGGTTATCAAAGGCGATGACGGCACGCCGGGCGGCGCTTTTGGAACTGATACCTTCACGGGGTTGGAGACGCTGGATCCCAACGCCAATGGTGTGTCAGTCAGCTTTGCAGCGGGCAACGATGACGTGACCGTTGATACAACGGCAAACACGTTTTTTCTGGTGCAGGCGTCGCTGGGGGATGACACGCTGTCGGTGCTGGATGCCGGATTTGTACGAGCGGATTATCTGGTCAGCGGAGGCCCAATCACGTTTGTTGGCGGGTCCGGACCGCGCGTGACGGGCACAGTGACCAGCACAGACGCGGCCTTCAACGACGAGGTTGGAACGGACACGCTGTTCGGCGTGCATGAAATCCGCGGCACGAACGCGGAAGACACCTACATCGGCGGCACTGGAGACGAGCGGTTTTTGCCAGAAGGCGGCGACGACACGGTTGATGGCGGTGACGGTGTTGATCTGGTGCGCTATGACCGCACCGATATTGGCCCGGTGTTTGTGGACCTGCGCATTCAGGACGGCTCTGCCAATGCCTTTGGCAGCAAGAGCGGCCAGAATTTCCAGCAGACACTTCAGAATATCGAGGACGTGCGTGGCAGCCTGCGTCGGGTCGATGAGTTCGGCGACATCATCGAAGTTAACGGGATTGCACTGTCTGGCGATGACGTGATCACAGGGGACGCCGCTGACAACAGGTTGCGAGGCCGGTCAGGTGACGACACGCTGGACGGGGACGACGGAAATGACCGTCTGGACGGCGAAGATGGCAATGACGAATTGTCCGGATCCTTGGGTGACGACACGTTGCGCGGCGGAAACGGTGACGACCTGCTGGACGGGGGCGACGGCAACGACATCCTCGAAGGCGGTGCAGGTTTCAATGGGTTCCGCCTGTCCGAAGGTCAGGACACGCTGGATCTGGGCGGGAGCCTTGGGGGCGAGCTGAACGTGGAGGACGCGCCGGGCAGTTTGTCGATCACCTTTACCTTCGGGGACAGCACCGGCACCATCGACAAAGACTTTGCCGGGATCGACACCCTGCTGGGGCTGGACAATATCAACTATGACGAAGGCGCCATCTTGGTGCGCTCCGGCGCCGGGAATGACGTTGTTGAGGTTGACAACAGCCAGAACTTCTTTGGGATCTTCTATTTGTCGGCAGGCGACGACACAGTGGAGATTATCAATGGAGCTGGACGGGCGGACTACCTGGGTACGTCAGAACCGGACCCGGCCAATCCCGGTGGCCCCAATCTGCCGGTTGGGATTGCCTATATCAGCGACGACGGCGTCCGCGTCAGCGGCACGGTGACCCGCCTTGGTGGGGACAGCGGCCTGCCGGAAGATCCGGTTGGCACCGATACACTGGTGAATGTCAGTCAGGTGCGCGGAACTGATGTGGATGACCTGTTCCAGGGCGGCTTGGGCAATGAAACATTCCTGCCCGAAGGGGGGAACGACACCGTTGACGGTGGCGATGGGATCGACCTTGTGCGCTATGATCGGAGCGGTTTGGGACCTATGGAGGTTGATCTGCAGGCGGGTACGGCCAATGGCAGCAAAAACGGTACCGTATTCACGCAATCCCTCGCGAATATCGAGGATATTCGCGGGTCAAACCGCGACTTTGCCAGTGATGGGTCCATTCGGGTTCAAAACGGGGTCGAACTGAACGGCAATGACACCCTGATCGGTGACGGAGCGGAGAACCGGTTGCGCGGGCGCTCTGGTGACGACGGGATTGACGGTGGCGCCGGGAATGACCGACTGGAAGGGGAAAGCGGGAACGACACGCTGTTGGGTGGTTTAGGCGATGACACCCTGTCCGGTGGCAGCGGGGCCGACACGTTCCTTTTCAATCTTGGTGATGGTCTGGACACGATCACCGATTTCGACGCGCTCGAAGATCAGATTGACCTGAGCCAGACCGGCCTGTCCGACATTTCCGAGATCACAGCGTTCAACGACGGGACAAACCTGCAGATCGACTATGGCATTGGCGGAGACGCGGTAATCCTCGCAAATTTGGGCCCGGATCTGGATGAAACGGACATCGTGTTTGTGTTTGCCTGATGACGCAGGAGGATCCAGGATTGCAACCCTCGCGCCGTTCCGGACCCTCCTGCGGGGGTAGAAGCAATGACCTGCCCCCCGATGCTCCCTCATTCATAACGAGAGTTTGCGGGTCTGATTTTCATATTCTTCGTCGTCGTTTTGGGCAAGCGCGCCGGGCGCGGAGCCCTCAAATTGCTCAAGCGTCCGGCGCGCTTCGGCGGGC
>JBFOMB010000051.1:0-18358 GCA_040830545.1 Paracoccaceae bacterium
CCACGTCCAGCACCAACAGGCGCACGTTTTGCAGCGCCGGAGGAACGTCGCCACGCGCGATGCGCAGGGCGAAGCCTTCGACCACCGCTGTCTTACCAACGCCCGCCTCGCCGGTCAGGATCGGGTTGTTCTGCCGCCGCCGCATCAGAACGTCGACGATTTGACGGATTTCCTCGTCTCGTCCGACAATCGGGTCAATTTCGCCATTTCGCGCTTGTTCGGTGAGGTCGGTGCAGAACTGCTCCAGCGCCTCACCGCCAGCCATTTCCGGGTTCATCGCGCCGGATGCTTCGCCCGGGACCGCGCCTCCACCGACACTGCTGCCGTCCTGCGCGCCCAGCGTTTCCTCGGGCGAGCCATCCGTGGCGGTCTGGAAGTTGTCGGCCAGATCGTCTGGCCCGATCTTGCCCAGTTCCGGGGACATGGTGGATAGGATGTTGCGCAGCGCGGGCGTCTTCAACATGCCCAGCAGCAAATATCCGGTGCGCACCTTGCTGTCGGAATAGAGCAGCGAACCCCAGACCCAACCGCGTTCCATCGAGTCCATCAGATGTTCGCTGAGGTCGGAAATCGTTGTCGCCCCGCGCGGCAGCATGTCCAGCGCTCGCGTCATTTCCGTCGCAATCGCGCCGGGGTCCAGTTTGTAGTGCTGGATGATACGGTGAATGTCGCTGTCCTGACCGTTCAGGATCTGATGCATCCAGTGCACGACCTCCACATACGGGTTGCCCCGCATCTTGCAGAAGACTGTCGCACTTTCGACAGCCTGATACCCCAGCTTGTTCAGTTTTCCAAAAAGCGCAACGCGGCTGATTTCCGTCATCTTTTTTTCCTTCCCTGTCCCAGCGACGCTTTAGGCCGCATGTGTTTGTGTCCCCAATTGCGGATAGAGGTACAGATCCTCTGCATCCGGTCGCACGTCATCCGGGTCGGGTCGCGTTCCGATCCAGCTGACATGCCCCAACTTCACCGTTTTACCCAGACTGGCGCGGGGCACGGAATCTCCGGCCAGGATGAGGTTGATGTCCCATTCCAGCGTGTCCCCGGCATAAGTCCGTACAATCGCCTGGAACCGGTCCAGCGACTCTTCGCCCGGTAGCAGGCGTTTGTAGTCATCCAGTTCCAGTGGCCCGACAAAAATCCGGAACTTTGACGCGCGGCTCCACACCCGGTCGCCGACGCTGGTGGATTGGCCCAGCGCCGCCGGGCGGCCCATCACCCATTGATCGTCCGGTTCCAGTTGCAGCCAGCAGCCGACAAATTGTTGAATACGCACCGGCACACCAAAGAAGGTCGACAGGATCGCCACCAGACCATCTGCGTTTTTCGGACCCTGTGACAGCAACCCGGCAAAGCTGTTCCGGGTCAGATCCGGCATCGCGTCCCGGTTTTGCAGTTCCTTGCCGTTGTAGCCAGCCAGCGAGGCAACCTTGCGCGCAAGCGGGTCGTCGCCCCGGTCAAAGTTCGGGGCCGGTTCCGCTGCGGCCCACGCCCGGTAGAGCAGGCTCATGAACCGGTGCGTGAACATGTTGGCAAATTCGACAAAGGTCGGATCGCGGAAGTTGCGCAAGCGGTCCCGCGCAAATTCCGTCAGATGCAGCGGCATGGGCCCATGCGGACCGAAGAAGCCGAAGAAGCGGTTGGTCAGGCGCGCGGGCTGCCCATCCTTGCCCTGTGTGAAGTCCGAAAGCGTTGACGGCGGGAATGCCATTTCGGGGATCTGCGCCAGACGCACCGCATCCTGACGGGACCGGCGGCTTTCTCCCAGACGCGGGTTTTCGGCAAAATGCGCCTCGATAATGCGCAGGGCCTGAAAAACATGATGCTCTTCAGGCTTGTCGCTCAGCGCCTCGAAGAGGCTCAGATAATCCGGCCCAGACCCTTTTCCGGTCGCCATCTGGTAATTTCCCCGCGGTTTTGCGTGGCAAGGACGGTTTCAGTGAAACTGTTCATGGTTGTGTAGCGGCGGAAAAACCGCTCCAGCACAGAGCCCAGCGCATAAACGCTGGTCCCTTCAAAAAAGCTCTCGTCAAATTCCAGCTTGATCTCCAGACCGCGCACGGCGGTGGACAGCACCTCGTCCGCCATACGGCGCACGATGGGGCGGCTGGTTACGGAATGGATGCCTTCCATCTGTTTTTCGACCACCCGGTCACCAAGTGGTGCGTAAAGGCCCAGCAATTCGCGTAGGGCCGCAGCCCCATTGCTGCGTTCGGTGTCGGAAATCGACAGGTAATTCAAGCTGAGATGGCTGATCAATCGCCACGCCGTGTCGCCCTGCCCCAGCGATGGATGCGGGCGGGTCGGAGACACAGCCAGACTGATGGATTTGACCGGTCCGCCTGCGGGCAGTTGGAAGACATCCTTGTTCCCGGTCGCCAGCAGCATCGGCAGGTCCCGGTTGGAACACAGTGCCTGAACCGCCAGTTGGTCCATTTTGGCCGGGGATGGCGCCTGTGAGCGATCCACCAGCGACACGTAAACCTCGGATCCCAGATAAGAGGTCCGAACACCGCGCAGCCTTTCCTTTTCGGAGCGTTGGCGCATTCGACGGTGCACGGTGTAGTAGGCTGGGTGGTTTTCGCCCGCTGCTGTGAAATCGGTGGCCGAATAGAACGGGCGGAAAGATACGTCATCCTCGCCCGATCCCGAAATTCCGGTGACGTTGGTCAGCCCGTAAATCTCGAAATCCATGTTCGCGGTGCGGTTGGGGACAATGTGATGTTGTGTGTCCTTCGCAGTAATATGCACCCGGTCGCAACGTTTCGGGAACAGGTTCACGGCAGGGACCGAGTTCAGCGTAAATGCCTCGGGCGTGACAACGGTTGCCAGTTCAGGCCGCCGTTCACCCAGCAGGATATAGATGTCCACGTCCTGCCCAGCAGATTTGCGAATAGCCGGTTGCAGCCCGCTGATTTCCGCAAACAGGAACCGTTGCGGCATCGCAAAGTATTCCTGCAACAGGCGGTAACCATCAAAGGTCTGCGGCGGGCACGGAAGCAGCGCCTCGTCAGGGGTCAGGCCTTGCTGGCGGATATTGGCGTCGGGCAGCGGTACAATCCAGTCGGCACGGCGATCCGTGGAACGGCCGGACAAACCCCGGCATTGCGCGCAAAGTGATTCCAGCAACAGCCAGCTGTTCCCAACCGCCGGGTTCAGGTAGACTGACATGCTGTCCATCGGCAGTTCGGCCATCGGCTCACCGTCAGCACGATGCAGCCTGATCCGGATGCCAGCGCGCGCATCCGTGCTGCCTGCGACACCAGCCGCAACCAATTCACCCCGACCGTCGATATATTCCGCCTCGGTGATTTCCAGCGGCCAGATGGTCAGGTCAGTTGCCGTGCGGAATTCACACGGGGTTTGCTCGCCTTCCATCAATCGGCTGCGCAGGACCGAGTTGCGTTCCAGCGTGAACCCTTCCTGCACCGCTGAATTGGTCGGGTCGGCCTCCAGCGTGGCGATCATCATAGACGGAGTCGGGGCCAGATAGTGCGGGTAGACGATTTCCAGCAGGTTGGACGTAAAGGTTGGATACTGGAGCTCCAGTTCCAGCTGCACACGTGCGGCCAGGAAGGCCGATCCCTGCAACAGGCGTTCGACATAGGGGTCGAACACCTCCACCCCTTCCATGCCCAGACGCGATGCGATCTTGGGGAACGCCTCGGCAAATTCAGCCCCCATGTCCTGCAGGAAGGCCAGTTCGTTTTCGTAGTGGCGCAACAGGCGGGTATCCATGCCTTACATCCGCCTTTCCACTGTGACCTCGCCCGTGGCGACGTCGACGCTGCTGCGCAGGTAAAGTTCCAGCGGCACAGGCTGCGCCCACATGTCCGCCACGATGTCGAGCGCCACGGCGGTCTTCCCCTTCGCCTCTTCCGGGCGAAGGATCACATCGACCGACCCTTCGATGATGCGGGGTTCGTGCAGGGAAATCGCCTGCTGGATGGATCGGCGGATCAGTTCCGCCTTTTTCGAGGTCGAAAATTCACCCGACACAACCTTCACCCCATAATTCACCACAGATTTGGCAACATGGGGGTACTCCTCCTCGTCAATGATCCCTTCGAGGTTTGTGGTGTTCAGCAGCCAGGCCAGGTCTCGCTGCACGATGTCCCGCAGGCGCGACAGGTCGATCACCCGGCTTTCCCGGGTTTCCTTCTGATCACCGGGGTTGTCATCTGTCAGCCGGTCCAGCAGAGACGGCTGCAACCGTTCGGCAAGGGTCTTGTCAGCCATCGGTGTCGGTATCGGCAATCGTCAGGTTGCGGATATCCATCAGCGCGAAATCGGCCTGATCGGTCGCCAGCAGGCGTTGGCCCAGACCGGTATAGGTCTCAGCACCCGCGTCGGCCCATTCGGTTTTGCGGGCCAGCATTGCGGCGTGATCGCCGGTCGCCGCCGTACCGGGATAGCGGGTTGGGATGAGAGCCGCGACCTCTCCACCGGTGGCAACCGTCAGCGTCGCCGCAGTCCAGACAGCATCGCGCAGGTCGGTTGGTTCTTCGATGGTCAACTGTTTGATCTGATTGAACGGCAGCCAGAAATAGCGACCGTTTACAATGACTTCCAACACCGGGCCCAGCCGCATGTCCGCGTCGGCGATCCATGCAAACTCTGTGCCGTCGATCATACCGCTGGTGGCGGGGGCCTCTTCGAACGCGCGTGCGCGAACCTCGGCCGCCTCAGCCACCTGACCGTTGCCCATCGCCTTTTGCGCCTGGATCAGAAGGGCCAGCCATTCCTGTGGCTCGCCGAAAATCATCGGTTCCTTTTCGCCCGCAAACACCTTGTCGCGGTAGACCTCGCAAATGATGGCCTCGCGATAGGTCTGCGCCATCATCGTGGCAATCGGGTCCATTTCTGCGCTGACTTTCAATTGCCGGATCGCGCGGTCCCAGTCCCCGCGAACGCACAGCAGTTGAAACAGGAAAATGCGCAGTTTGGCGTCAGCCGGGTCCTTGCGGACCTTGTCCTGCAACGCGTCCAGTGTCGCGTCCAGATCGCCGGACTTTAGTAATTCTTCCGGTGTCATATGGCCAACTCCGTAAAATGCGTACAGACCCCAATTGAGGGTCTGAAAAATGCGGGGGCCGGGAAAAACACCCGGCCCACCGGGATGTCAAAGACAGAGGTCGGCTTAGCCGACTTCGCCGGACAGCAGGTTCCAGACGAAGCTGTTTTCGTCCTTCAGCTTGCCCGTGTTCACGTCCGAAATCTTGTACTTGATTTCGATGTGACGGTAGGCCAGCGTCCAGCTTTCTTCCGGGATCTGCTCTTCGCCGCCGTTGACCGAGTAGCTGTCAACGATGGAGTGCTTCAGGATGAAGGTCAGGTACGCTTCCATACCGGCCGACGCGTTGTCACCCGAACGGCAGCATTCGATCGTGATTTCTTCACGTGAGGTGCCGTTTGCAACCGCAGTCATCAACTTGGCCGACGCTTTACTGAGTTCAGAAGTCAGCGTCACCTTGTTGAAGTTTGCGTTGGCGTAGCCGCGCTGCGTGGTGCCCAGGTCGGTCATATCGAGCGTACGCTCCAGACCCCAGTCGATCGTTTTGACAGCAATCCAATCTTTGTGGTTCTTCTCCTGACCTTCGCCCGGAATATCTTTGATTTTGCAGTAAATATTTTCCATGGTTTTACCCTTTCATTGGTCTCGTCGCGCGAGTGGTTACGGTTCTAAAATAAGGAAGGCCGCGTTATGCGCCCTTCTCGGACGGCAGCTTGGAAACAAGCCGCAGGGACACCGACAGTCCTTCCAACTGGTAATGCGGTCGCAGGAAGAACTTGGACGAGTAGTAGCCGGGGTTGCCTTCGACTTCTTCGACAACAACTTCGGCATTCGCCAATGGCTTGCGTGCTTTTTCTGCTTCTGAGGAAATGTCGGCATTGAAGTCGACATACTGGTTAATCCATTCCTGAAGCCACGCTTCCATATCGGTGCGGCTCTTGAACGACCCGATCTTGTCCCGGACCATGCACTTCAAATAGTGCGCGAACCGGCAGGTCGCAAAGAGATAGGGGAGACGCGCCGCCAGGTTGGCGTTGGCGGTTGCGTCCGGATCATCGTACTCGGCGGGTTTATGCAGCGACTGTGCGCCAATAAACACGGCCTCGTCCGAATTCTTGCGGTGGATGAGCGGCATCATCCCGTTTTTGGCCAGTTCCGCCTCGCGCCGGTCGCTGATCGCGATCTCGGTCGGGCATTTCTGGTCGACGCCGCCGTCATCCGTCGGGAAGGTATGGCTGGGCAGGTTCTGCACCGCGCCGCCGCTTTCGACGCCGCGAATACGCGAACACCAGCCGTATTCCTTGAAGCTGCGGTTGATGTTGACCGCCATCCCGTAGGCGGCGTTCACCCAACCGTACTTGCTGCTGTCTGCACCCTCGGTGTCCTCTTCGAACGCGAAGGCTTCGACCGGGTCGGTTTTGGACCCGTATGGCAGACGCCCCAAGAAACGCGGCATGGCGAGGCCAACATATTTGGCATCTTCGCTTTCGCGCAGGGACCGCCAGGAGGCATATTCCGGCGTCTGGAAGATCTTGGTCAGATCGCGCGGGTTTGCCAGTTCGGACCAGCTGTCCATCTGGAACAGAGTGGGCTTGCCGCCCGTGATCAGAGGTGCGTGCGCAGCGGCCGCAATCTTGGACATCTCGCCCAGCAGTTCCACATCCGGCGGGCTGTGATCAAAATGATAGTCCGCAACCAGCGTACCATAGGGTTCGCCACCGAACTGGCCGAATTCCTCTTCGTAGACTTTCTTGAAGATCGGCGACTGGTCCCAGGCGGTGCCTTTGAACTTGCGCAGGGTCTTGTGCATGTCCTTTTTGGAGATGTTCATGACCCGGATTTTCAGCATCTCGTCAGTTTCGGTGTTGTTGACGAGGTAATGCAAACCACGCCACGCGCTTTCCATCTGCTGGAAATCTTCGTGGTGCAGGATCAGGTTCACCTGCTCGGTCAGCTTTTTGTCCAGCTCGGCCACGATGCTTTCGATGGACCGCAGTGCGTCGTTCGAAATCAGCGTGGTGTTGGCCAGCGCCTGTTCAGCCAGCGTTTTGACCGCCTGTTCAACAGCCGTCTTGGCCTGATCGGATTTCGGGCGGAACTCTTTCTGCAGCAGCTCTTCGAATTCGGAGGACCCGAATACTGTGGCTTCGCCGCCAGCCTGTTCCTGAAGTTGTTCTTCAGCCATCTCACGCTCCTTATGCTTCTGCGTCGCCTTCGCCGTCACCCTGCGGAGCAGGCTGTGCGGCGAGAGTCTTCAGCAGGGCCGGGTCCTGGATGATCTTGGTGATCAGATCCTCGGCACCGGTTTTACCGTCCATGTATGTCATCAGGTTCGACAGCTGGGTGCGGGCATCCAGCAGTTCCTTGAGCGGTTCGACCTTTGCCGCGATGGCGGCGGGCGAAAAGTCGTCCATGCTTTCAAACGTGATGTCCACGGCCAGGTTGCCCTCGCCGGTCAGCGTGTTGGGAACGGTAAAGGCCGCGCGGGGGGCCATCGACTTCATCCGGTCGTCGAAATTGTCGACGTCGATTTCCAGGAACTTCCGGTCTGCAACAGCGGGCTGCGCCACTTCGGATTTTCCGGCCAGGTCGCTCATCACACCCATAACGAAAGGCAGCTGCACTTTCTTTTCGGCGCCATACAGTTCGACATCGTATTCGATCTGAACCCTCGGCGCCCTGTTACGGGCTATGAATTTCTGTGAGCTGTCCGCCATCTTCGTCTTGCTCCTATGTGAAGTCTTGTGATCAGAATGTTACCTTACGGCATCGGGCGTCTGTGGCAAATTTCACATAACGCAAAAAAACTGCGCCCGGGTACTTAGTATTCTCTCTCTATACCGCCGACTGTTTCGACATTCGTCAATCCATCCGGGGCCATATCTTTTACAATTGTCATGAAATCCGCGCCCACCAGACGCTTGGCACGCTCCAGCAACAGGGGCAGCGGGCTGGAGGGTTCAGAGCGCGCGTAATAGGCGATGATGCGTTCCAACGCGGCCGAAACATCAGCCGGAGAGTTGATCGCGCCCGGCACGGCCTGCACGACCGGAGCCCCACCGCCGCCACCGGCCGCAACGGCGCCCTCTTCGGCTTCGCCTTCTTCACCGCCTTCTGCAGTCTCTGCGGTTCCGTCATCCAGCCGCTTCGAAATCTGCATCAGCAGCTTGATCAACGGGTCCAGCTGCGGGCCCATGCCCGGCGTGTTTTCGTCGAATATCTTCGAAATCGCCCGCACATCGTCGGTGGCCTGAACCGCAGCGGCATGCATGGCGGCACGCGCCTCGGCATCCGTATCCTGAATTGCCGCTGCGACCGAAGCCGTGTCCGGGATGTTGTCCATCCCGTCAGGCGCAGGGATTTGCCCATCGGCAATTTCCATGTCCCTCAGCGAAAACCGTCCGAATCCACGACTGTCGGTCAACGGCGTACGGCGCAGCGCGGAATAGACCCGCGACGGCCCGCTGATTTCACCTGGTGCACCACACAGACCCTGCACCGCGTTCACACGCATGGTCGGGTCGTCATCGTCATCTTCGTCCAGCTCGGGGTGGCACGTGGCCCAGTTATCTTCCAGACAACCGCGAATGTACTTGGTGACCTGCGCGAATCCTTCGAACCCTTCCAGGACCAGAATCGCCTCGGCCAGATAGACGGCAGCGCGCAGGTCATGGCTTTGCTCCATGACCTCCAGTGCCTTGGTCCGGACTTCACGAAAATCGGGGTCGCTCCCGGCTTTGACCTCGTCACCCATGACCTGCTCTTCGCCCGGCTGGGCGGCAAGTTCCATGTCAGTGAATACCGGATCGTACTCCAGATTTTCGCCGCTGGGCGAATCGTCCGACCTGGGCTGAAGCAGGGCTTCCGCGTCCATTGATCCTCCCTAGGCGCGTTCTCCCTTCTGCATCTTCCATTAAATAGGAGCAGTACTAGGAATGGCCTTACAACGCTAAATCAATACCTTGACCAGAAGTCAGCCTTATCGTTTGCTCAAAGTCAATTGTTTTCGACCCGCTCTCGGGCATTGATTTCGGTTTGCCTGACACAAGCTAGGCAAGAATTCGGGGAAAACAGCCGACTTTAGATATGCGGTCACGGGATCGCGGATGGCTCAAAAAACTGACGTAACGGCACCTGATCGCTGCGCAAGACATTGGAGGAATTGATGTCCACCCTACTCAAAACACTGGCCGCCGCGGCAACCGCGCTTGCGTTCACATCGCCCGTCATGGCGCAGGATGCAGGATCGTTAGGCGTCGAATTGAATAAATTCGAAGACATTGAAGGCGGCGGTTGCCGGTCTTTCTTCCTGTTTCGAAATGAAACCGGGACCAGTTTCGAAGGATTCGAAATGTCGCTGGCGATTCTGGACGGTCAGGGCGTGATCGACCGTCTGCTGTCCATAGACGCGGCCCCTTTGCCGGTGGCGCGCACAACGCTGAAGCTGTTTGAAATCCCGGACATTGCCTGTTCCAACATTTCCGAAATCCTGCTGCACGACATGACGTCCTGCAAACCGCAGAATGCGGACGAGGCCGACTGTTTCTCGATTGTCGCGCTTGGCAGCAAAACCTCCGCCCCGCTGGTGAAGTAAGTCATGGGCTTCAGTCTGAGCAGCATCGGCTCTGGCGGACCGATCATTGCGGTTCTGTCCCTGCTGTCGCTGGTGTCGCTGGCCCTGATCGTGGTCAAGGTAGTGCAGCTGTGGTCGGTTCGGTCGGGCGTGGCGGACCGTCAGGCCGCGTTGGAGGCCTGGGCGCAGGGTGACAAGCATGTGGCAGCGGAAAGCATCGCGCATGACAAATCGCCCGCTGACCGGATCATGAGCTATGCCATTTCAGCCCTGCGCGACGGGTTCAGCGGACCCCGGCTGGAGGCCGAGTTGATGCGGCGCGGGAATGACGAAGTGATGGAGATGAGCAAGGGCATTCGTCTGCTGGAGCTGATCGCCATGATTTCGCCCCTGCTGGGTCTGTTGGGCACGGTTCTGGGGATGATCCAGTCGTTTCAGGAACTGGAAATGGCCGAAGGGGCGGCCAATGCCTCGGTCCTGGCCGGCGGCATCTGGCAGGCGCTTTTGACCACGGCGGCCGGTCTGCTGGTGGCAATCCCGGCGGCGGTTGGCGCAGGGCTGTTGTCTGCCCGGATCGACGCCGCTGCGCAGTTGATCGAAAACGCGGTCGGAGAGTTGTTGCTGATCAACGAAAAGCGCAGCTGATAGCGGAGGAGCGCGGCTGATGGCCGACATGTCGCTAAAACGTCGCAACCGACCCCGCGCGCTGATTTCGCTGGTGCCGATGATCGACGTGATGCTGATCCTGCTGGTGTTTTTCATGGTCACGTCGACCTATCTGAACCTGGACATGATACCAGCGGTGCGTCGGGCGGATGATGCGCCGCCAGCCGCGAGCCAACCCAGCGAAGGCGGCGCGTCGGTGATGATCCGCATAACAGCGGACGGAACGCCTGTATTGCGCGGGCGGCCTTTAGCGGCGGACGCATTGGGGTCCGAACTGGCCCGCTTGCTGGCCGAAGATCCGTTGACGCAAGTGATGATCCTGCCTTCGACCGTGGCCAGTACGCAGTCGCTGATCACGGTTATGGAGGCGGCCACAAACGCCGGGATCACACGGCTGCGGGTTGTGCGGTTGGAGGCGGGTCAATGAAGATCAAGCGCCGCCGTCGTCCAGAAGAATCGGAAACCATTGTTGCCCTGATCGACGTGGTGTTTTTCCTGTTGGTGTTCTTCATGCTGATCGGTCGGATGGACGCCACAGCTCCGTTCGATGTGAACCCGCCGATTGCCGAAACCGGGCGCGATATGCCATCCGGCGGATTGACCCTGTCCGTGTCTTCCGAGGGCGCGCTGGCCTTCGAGGGACTGGAAACCACGCGGGAGGAGTTGCCCACACAGATCGCCGCCCGGCTGGACAGCGACCCGGATATTCGGTTGCGGATCAATGCACACAAGGATGCCGAGTTGCGCCACGTCCTGCCGCTGGTCACTCTGGCCGAATCTGCAGGGGTCGGTGACGTGATGCTGGTCGTGACCCCTGCCCCCGCACCGGGGTCGCAATGAGCGCGGCGCTGCGTTGGACCATTGGCCTCGCGGCCTCTGCCGGGGTGCATGTGGCGGCGGGGTTTGGCCTGCTTGCCGTTCTGACACCCGAGGATGTGCCGACCCAACCCACGCCCGAGACCGAGGTGGAGATGGTGGCCCACACGCTCGACCGGACAGAGGCGCAACCGGCAGAACCGGATGTTGCCGCCGCAGACGAGGCCGAGGCGAAGGGTGCAGGGCTGCAAGGTGGCGCGATTCCAACCAGCCGCGCCAGCACGGCGACGCCTGAAGCCGAGTCGCTGAGCGGCACCGCACCGCCCGCCGAATCTGCGCAAGCGGCGGAGGCAGAGGCCGAGATGTTGCAGGCCGACGCTGCAAGCGCTGATCCGGTGGCTGCGACTGAGGCGACAGCGCAATCGGTGCCAAGCGCGACGGCCCCAGCGGCAACAGCGTCTCAGGCGGTTTTGGAGCCGGAAACCGGTCAAGTCGTCGCTGCGGAAGCCGCCCCTGTCGCGACCGCAACACCTCAAACGCAAGCGGTTGCGCCCGCTCAAAGCCGGGCGGAGGTGCAGACCGCCGCCAACGCGCAGGCCGACCGCGCCGCTCCGGTCGCGGCCCCGACGTCGCAGGTCGAAGCCGCGCAAGTGGCCGCCGCTGCCCTGCCTCAGGCACAATCGGAAAGCGTTCAGGTTACGTCCGCCCCGGCCCCGGTTCAGGTTGCGGCGCTCAGCACCGCTGTGACGGAACAGGCAACCGCCACCCAAACCGATGCGCAAAACGTCAGCGCGCTGCCCCCCACTGCCACCCCGGCAGCGGTCGCTGCGCCAAGCCCTGCGCCTGCGGCCACGATCGCGCCGGAACCTGCCGTCGCTGGGCAATCGCAACCGGAAACCGCCGCCCTGCCCGATACCGCCCCTGCGCCGCAGCCCGCGGCGCAAGGCACGCCAGACCGTCAGGCCGTTGGCGCGGCTGATCCCGAAGCGGATTCGGTCAAGGCCGCGTTGGCCTTCCCCGGTGGGGACAGCTCCGTTGACCCGGTCTCCTTTGCCGCCTTCCAAAGCTTCATGCAGCCCGGCGACCTGTCGTCCGGCCAAGACCCGGTGCGCGACGGCGTTTCTGGCATTCTCGCGCAAGTGCCCTGTTCCCGTCTGCAGGTCGGGTTTGACCCGGAAACCACCACGCTGGTCGTGAACGGCCACCTGCCCGATGACAGCATGCGCAGCGATGTGCTGGCCGCATTGCAGTCGCAGATGGGGGCCGACATCGGCGTATCCGACAACATGCTGGTCCTGCCCAGCCCGCAATGCAATGCACTGTCCGGCATCGCCTCGGTCGGCCTGCCGCAATCGACGGATCAGTTCACCAATCCTCTGGTCATCGGCGAAGACACCCATGCACGCGTATTCGGCTTTGTCGAAGGAGATTACCTGTCGCTGGACATGACCGCGCCGGACTATGACGCGGTGATCTACCTCGACTATTTCGATGCCGAGGGGAACGTGCTGCACCTGGAGCCCAACGAGTATGTTCCACTGCGGGCAGCAACCGCCAAAACGGCCCAGCGGATCGGAGCGCGCACGGCAGAGGATGAAGGGCTAAAGCTGATCATCGGGGCGCCCTATGGTCAGGAAATCGCAGTGGCGTTTGCGGCCTCCCACCCGCTTTACGAAGGGGTGCGCCCGATACAGGAACCTGCCGAACCCTATCTGGCGTGGCTGCGGGAAAGGGTCGAAGCCGCCCGCGCGGAGCATGCGGATTTCAAAGGCGAATGGGTCTATTTCTTCGTCACAACGTCAGCCGACTAGAGCGAAATTGGTTTGATCTGAAATGCACGGCATCACTTAACGCGTTGAAATCTATAATTTCAGGCAGCGTTGAGTGATTCAGATTTACCGATTCCTGCTCTAAACCGTCACTGACAGCCGCCCGCCGCCCAGAACCTCAGGTTCTTTTTCAACCCGCCACCGAACGGATGCGGCGTGGCTTCCGCGTATTCGCGTGCCGCGCCCAGATAGCGCGTGGCGTGGTCACACAACCGGTCTTCCGACCATTCGTGGCACGACCCGCAGGCCTGATCCTTCCAATACACATCAGGCAGCCCGTCCATTGGGGAATAGAGCGGCACAGTGTTCATCAGGATCGCAATCGACCGCCCATTCACCGCCTCCACGTCCGACACCAAGGGGTCGATGAAGGTCACGGTCTGCTCGGGGATCGGATCGGGATCGCTCGCCACGCGTGCCCCGCCGGCGTCACTTTCGCTCGCTTCTGCCTGCGCCAAGGCGGCCACTTCCAGCCGGGCAACATCTGCATAGGTGCCGCTGGGATACATCCGCAGATACATCTGGTAGGCCATCGCGGTGCCTTGGGCCGAGGCCAGGCGGAACAGCTTCTCTTCCACATCCGACGGACCATTGGAAACCGTTGCCCCCTCTGCGGGGCGTTCCAGCACAATCTCCAGATCATACTCCAGCACCGCCACCAACAGCTTGCGCGCCGCATCCGCATGGACGCTGTCCGGGTAGCCGCGCAGGAACGCAATCAGGTCCAGCATGTCACCCGACGCCTGTGCAGCGCGCCAGTCGTTTTCTTCGTCCTTGTCATGCGCGTGTGCAGGATCTTCGGGCGAGGCAAAGATGAAATCCCGCGTCAATGAAGAGCTGTCCCAAGGTGTTTGAAACCCGTCTGTCTCTTCCAGAACCTCAACCCGCACCTGCTTGAACATCTGCTCGATCGGCAGACCGGGTGTTGTCATGAACCCCGCCAGCGACCGGGTGAAGGGGCTGTTGCCCAGCTCCCCATCCAGCGCAACGTCGCCCGGACCTGTAGCGTAGGCCAAAAACGTCCCGGTTGGCGCGTCCATCTCCGCCAGACCGTTGTCGTTAAATTCGGGGATGTCGGTAAAGGGATTGTCCCGGCATGCATCCAGAATCACGATATTGGTCGCGTTCTTGGCGGAAAACATCTGCCGCAACACTGACTGCGCCTCGACCGCGACAAGGTCCAGATCAGCCGCATCCAAAAGTGCTGAATCAACCGGCAGCAGATAGTTCGTGCCATAAGACTGGACGCCATGACCCGCATAGTAAAACAACCCTACCGTATCCGGCCCGGATTGGCGCAGGTCGCGGCCAAACTGGGCAATGGCGCGCTTCATCTCGATCTGGGTGCCGTCTGTGATCAGCGTGACGTCGAAGTTCAATGCGTCCAGCGTGTGGGCAATCAGATCCGCGTCATTGATCGGGTTATCAAGTGCCGAGATCGACCCATAGGCCCCGTTACCGACAACCAAAGCGATCCGTGGCGCATCGTCTTCGCTGGCCTGCGCCATCCCTGCAAACAGGCCCAGCAGGCAGACAAACACTCGAAACTTCGCAACAAAAGACACGTCAACCGCTCCTGCCTGATCACGCCAACAATGGCACCGTCGCCCGTCATGTTCGCAACCGCACCCCCCGATTGCCACATAAAACTATGTGAACATGCACAATTTGTTGAATCCCCGAAACGGGCACCGCTAGACTACACCTGCTGGCACCGTGCCAATTTCAGTTCAAAGTGATCCTGCAATGCGTATTCTTTCGGTTCTATCGCTGTTTTGGGTTTTGGTGTTGGGTGCTACAGCCTTTGCCGACGACACAAACCCGTTCCGGCAAGGGTGGATTCTGGATCAGGACATGTCGGAACTGCGTTTCATCAGCCTCAAACGCGGCAACATCGCTGAGACGAATCATTTCGAACAGATCACCGGACAGATCGACGAAACCGGTAACGCGCGGGTGCGGGTCACACTGAACTCGGTCGAAACCTATCTGGACATTCGAAACGTGCGCCTACGGTTCATGTTCTTTGAGACCTTCAAGCATCCGTCGGCCGAAATCACCGTCCGCATCGACCGGGGCAGTCTGAATGATCTGGCCGAGGTCAAGCGCAAGATCGTGCCGATGGAATACACGCTGAAAATGCGGGACCGCCAGATCACGCGAACCGAGCGGCTGGCCATTTTCCTGATCGACGAAGACACCGTGTCCGTGTCCAACGCCGACCCGATCTTTGTGGGCGTCAGCGACTTTGATCTGTTTCGCGGGCTGAAACTGCTGGAAGAAGCCGCCTCGGTCAGTATTTCACCCCTCGCGATTGTCAGCTTTGATTTCACCTTCCATCGAAAGACATCGAAAGAGGGACCGGGTACAGCGGTTGAAGCGGACGTTGCTTCGGCGACATTCGACCCCAATTCTGTTCGCATCACCGAATGGAACGCGATCAACCCGGATGAACAGACCTGCATCGCCCGGTTCCTGACGCTCGGCCGTCTGGATTCCGTGCGGTTCGAATCCCGGAGCGCAAGGATCAATACAAACAGCATGGGCCTGTTGGAGGCTTATGCGGACGCAATGGTCCGTTGTCAGACCATCCGCATCCGGATCGAGGGGCTGGTGGCACGGGGCGAGGACACAGGAGGCACGCTCGCGCGTCAACGGGCACAGGCGATCAGTCGCACGCTGTGGGCACGTGGCGTGCAACGATCCCGCATGACGGCAGAGGCGGGCGGGCGCGTAACCCCATCAACCGAACCGGTTGGCGGCGGGCGGGCGCTGATCACCGTTCTGAACTGAGGTGTGGACTTTGACCGCGTTAGCGGCCACATCCCGCGTATGATCATCACCCGTTTGCATGGTCGTCTGGGCAACCAGATGTTTCAATACGCCGCCGCGCGCGGTGCTGCCGCACGGCTGGGTGTGCCCGTCGCGCTGGATGTCCGCGAGGCAGAGGCGCGCGGCGAGGGTGTGCTGACACGGGTTTTCGACCTGCCCGTTGAAACAGCAGACAACCTGCCGCCACCTCGGTCATCCCGCGTCGCCTATGCTGCTTGGCGAACACTGGGACAGCCTCCCCGCCTGCTGCGGGAACGCGGGTTGGGCTACAACGCGGCAATCGAGCATGTGACAGACCCCGCCTACCTGCATGGGTATTGGCAATGTGAACGGTACTTCGCCCATGTCGCGGATCAGATCCGGGGGGATTTCACCTTTCCAGCGTTTTCCACCCCGCAAAACAGGTCCATGGCGGACCGGATCGCGGCAACCCCTTCGATTGCGTTGCACGTGCGACGTGGCGATTACCTGTCGCTTGGGCAGCACACGGTGTGTGACGAAGCCTATTACCTGAACGCACTGGATCAGATCAGGGAAAGTGTGGCTGACCCCGTGGTCTACGTCTTCTCTGACGATCCAGACTGGGCCAAGGCAAACCTGCCGCTGCCGTGCGAGAAGGTTGTGGTGGATTTCAACGGTCCGGAAACGGATTTCGAAGACATGCGCCTGATGTCCCTGTGCCAGCACAACATCATCGGCAATTCGTCGTTTTCCTGGTGGGCGGCGTGGCTGAACCAGACCCCGGGACAGCGCGTGGCCGGACCCGCGCGGTGGTTTGGGGACCCGAAGATGCAGAACCCGGACATCTTGCCGGAAGGTTGGTTGCGCATCCCGGTTTGACGTTAAAACGGCGCCTTCGCATAGAACCGTTCCGAATGACCGCCCTCGGGGTTCCTGATCCGCAACTCCTCGGAATGGAGCATCATGCGCGGATAGTCCGACGCCGTGTCAGGCGCATAAAACGGATCGCCCAGGATGGGATGCCCCAGCGCCAGCATATGCACCCGCAACTGATGACTGCGCCCCGTCTTCGGCGTCAGGCGTACCCGGGTTTCACCATCCCCTTGCCGCAGCACCCGCCAGTCGGTCTGTGCCGGGCGGCCCCGTTCGTGGCACACCATCTGCAAAGGCCGGTTCGGCCAATCCGCCCGTAGCGGCAAATCAACGGTCCCGGTTTTCGGCTCCAGATGCCCCGCAATCCGCGCGATGTAGGATTTCTTGGTCTGCCGGTTTTCAAACTGCAACCCCAGGTGCCGCTGCGCATGGGGTGTCAGGGCGAACACGATCACCCCGGACGTATCCCGGTCCAGCCGATGCACCAGCAACGCATGTGGAAACGCCGCCTGCACCCGCGACAACAGACAATCCGACAGATGCTCGCCCCGACCCGGCACGCTCAGCAGGCCCGTGGGCTTGTTAACGGCCAGCACTTGCGCATCCTCGAACAGGATTTCCAGCGGCTCTTGCGGAGGATGATAGGGTTGCATAACGCTCATGACAAAGGCGCTGGTCGCACAGAGCGTCCCGGGTTTCCACCCCTGATCCGCCGCCACCCCAACCTGAGGAGAATGAAATGACCTTCGAAAATCTGCACCCGACGATCGAAAAGATGCTGGATGTGGTCGCCTCGGGCGACGAGGCCGGGATTGGCCCCTTGCTCAGCGAAGATGTGCGGTTCCGCCCGCCCACCTATTGGGCGACCTGGACTGGACGCGAACCGGTGGCTGCCGTGCTGGGCCATGTGGGTCAGGTGTTTACCGATTTCACCTATCGGCGGGTCATAGGGTCCGGTGCGGACTGGGCGCTGGAGTTTCAGTGCAAGGTTGGCGAGTATGATGCCGTTGGCGTTGACCTGATCACGCTGGACGATGACGGTCTGATCTCGGTCTTCGAGGTCGCGATGCGTCCCTACAAATCCGTCGGTGCGCTCCGCGAGGCGATGAACGAACGGGTCAGGACCGATGCGCGGTTCCTGAAGTTCCGCGATGCGCTGGGGTGATGCGGGGCATACATTGACATGCTGAAACTGTTGCAACATGTCGCACCTGTAATTCTTCACGAATCCATGTGACCGCATTATCCGGGCTTATGGATTATCTGCATCGCTCCTTACCACCGCTCGACCCGCTTGTTGCGTTCGAGGCTGCCGCGCGGCTTGGCAGCTTTACCCGCGCGGCCGAAGAACTGGACCTGTCGCAAGCCGCCGTCAGCCAACGCATTCGCCAGTTGGAGGATCACTTGGACGCACCGCTGTTCGTCCGGGCGAACCGCAAGGTCACGCTCACTGCTGCTGGTCAGGCACTGCAACAGGCGACCGGCCCGGCATTGGGTCAGATCGCGGCAACCAGCGACCAGCTGCGCGCACGGGCCAGCGGCAACCGGTTGAGCATTGCTGTCGATCCGACCATCGCATCAATCTGGCTGATGCCGCGACTGTCGCGCTATCGGGATGAAATCGGCGAAGACCTGTCCCTGCATGTGACAACAACCGACGATGTGGCGGGCCTGTCGGGGGCGGTCGATCTGACCATCCAGCACGGCACCGGCAAATGGCCTGGACGCGACGCCGCCCTGCTGTTTTCCGAGGATGTGTTCCCCGTCTGCGCGCCCGACTACCTAATGCACCAC
>JBFOMB010000052.1:0-23428 GCA_040830545.1 Paracoccaceae bacterium
AGGGCGCGAAAAGCGAAACGCAGGTCCTCCCGTTTTGCCCCGGTGTGTCGGGTGGTCAGAAGTGATCCATGCGCTTTCGGCCGGTTCCCGCGGTCAGCGCGTCCCGGGGCGTCTGCGCCCCTCTCCTGCCACGTCGTGCCTTCGATTAGGCCCCCCGCCGCATCCGTTGGCCCGTCCGACCCGTCGGTGCCGCCAACAACCACGGCCAGGTCAGGGATGCCCGCGATCTCGCGCGCCAGCGCCAGTGCCAGTCCCTGGTTGCGTCCACCGCGTCCGGGATTTTCGGGCAACACAACTGTGGGTTCGCCACCGAGGATCATTGCCCCGCGCGGCATGTCCCTCAGTTGCGCTCCAATTCGAGCTGCCAGCGCGAACAGATCGTCATGCAATGATTCGTCGTTGCCGAGCAACGTGAAACCAGCTGCCGTCGCCGCCGCTGCCGCCGTATCCCGGGCATGCTGATTGCTGGCCACGATTTCCGACTGGTAAGCAAACCGCCGTTCGGGCAGGGCCGCCCCGATGCCTGACCCAATCACGCCAATGTCGTCATCAGGCACATCCGAGATCGCCAGTACCCGCACGCTGCCGCTGATCCGGTGATCCAGCAACCGCCCGCCCTTGATCCGGCTCAGTTTACGCCGCTTGCGGTTCATCGCGCGGATATCCAGTCCCTGCGCCAGCATTTCGCGATTGAGCGCGGTCAGATTATCCAGCGTTTTGCCCGGAACCGGGTCTTCGGCCAGCGCCGAGGCCCCGCCCGAAACCAGCAACAACAGCTCGCCCTGTTCCGGTAATTCCATCACCGCCTTGCGCAGGGCCTGCCCGCCCGCAACGGAACGGGCGTCGGGGACGGGATGCGCGGCTTCGATGACCTCAACGTGGTTCGGCAACCCCTCCGCATGGCCGTCTTTGGTCACGACCAGCGTCGGAACCTCGCCGCAATGCTCCAACGCTGCCTGTGTCATGGCAGCAGCGGCCTTACCCACCGCCAAAATCTTCACAGGGCTGCTGGGAGAACGCTGCAAAGCGGCCTGCGTGGCGGCATAGCCATCCACCGCTGCGACACCGGCACTCCATGCATCGACGGCTTGTTGCTGCAAGGGCGTCATATCGTCAGGCCTCCATCCAAATGGTGACTGGTCCATCATTGACCAGCGCGACGGCCATGTCTGCGCCAAACTGCCCCTTGGCAACCGGAACGCCCTGGGCCGCCACCTGCGCGGCGAAATATTCGTACAGCCGCTCGCCCTCATCTGGTGCCGCAGCGGTCGAGAATCCGGGGCGATTGCCACGCGACGTGTCCGCTGCCAGGGTGAATTGGCTGACCACCAGAGCCGCACCGCCTATGTCCAGCAGTGACCGGTTCATGCGTCCGTCATCGTCCCGGAAAATCCGCATCTTGGCGATCTTTGCCGCCAGCTTGTCCGCCTGCGCCTCGGTATCGCCCTGCATCGCGCAGATCAGGATCAGGACGCCCTCACCGATTTCTCCAATCCGCGTGCCTGCGACGGTGACGCTGGCCTCGGACACGCGTTGAACCAATGCCCTCATGTCACCCCCGCCAATCTACAAGGTCGTCCAGCGATGCGCGTTCTGTGCGGAACCCGTTCGCCGGATGATCCGGGTCGCCATAGCCGAAGGAAATCGCACAGAGAACGATCCGGTCATCGCCAATACCAAAGTGCTCGTGGATCAGCGGGCCGTAGGTCGCAACAGCCGCCTGCGGGATCGTGTCCACGCCGTGCGCCTGTGCGGCAATGCAGAAAGCCGTGACAAACCCGCCGCAGTCCATCGCGCCATATGCACCCAATTCCACCGGGCTTGACAACAGCACCATATGTGGCGCGCCAAACATCTCGAAATTTCGCAGCATCTGCGCTGCCGACCCAGCGCGGTCGCCTTTCTCCACGCCCACCGATTCATACAGTTGCCAACCGCAGGTCCGCCGGCGTTCCTGATAAACGCCCGTGTATTTTGTCGGGTGATCCAGATCCGGTTTGGGCGTGCTGGTTTCAACCGCATTCATCAAGGCCGCGCGAAACCGGTCCGTTTCCTCTCCACTGGTTACCACCAACTGCCAGGGCTGCGCATTGCACCAGCTGGGGCTGCGCCCTGCTGTGCGGATGACAGAAGCGATGGTTTCCTGCGACACAGGGTCCGGTTTGAAACCCCGGCAGGAATAGCGTTTGGCAAACAGGTCATCGAGGGCGGTGGGGTCCAGTGTCATGTAACGCTCCGGTCAAAGTCGGGCGCACCATGACCGCGCGCGCCTTTGGGGGCAAGGGCACACGGCAAGCGAGGGGAGCCGGATTTTTCGAAAAGTCTTGCGGCGGCCAGTGAGCGAGGCGCCAGAGGTTTATTGATTGGTTGCCATCACATATCCTATGCCTGCCGCGATGAGCAGACCGATGGTCACCGCAATCAGGATCTTGATCGCAGACCAGGGGCGTTCTCCCTGTACCCGACCCGTGCGCCCATTCACCACAAACCGATAGGTCTTGCCCCGGAACTTGTAGGCGGCCATCCAGACCGGCAGCAGGATATGCTTGAACGTCACATCGGATATGTCGGTGTTGATGTTGTGGATGCGCTGACGATCCCCGCCGATGTCAAAGCGTACGTCGCGTTCAATCACACGGGACATATGCGCCTTGGCCTCTTGATAGCCATCGCCCAGTTCCACCGTATACCCTTCGGCCCGGAACCCAGCCAGGTAGTTCGGTTGATAAGGCACCAGTTCGGCCAGGTCCCAGGGTTCCAGCGCGTCCGTGTAGGATTTCGGCAGGCTCTTTGAAGCCAACACCAGCACGTCATCAAAGAACCGCGCAACGCGCCCCGATTTCGGCGTCCAGCGCACCTTTTGCACGCGCTCCTGCACCTGCTTGCCATCCCGCGTTACAGTGCGGGTTTCATAATAGACCGTCCCGCGCTCGCCCCGGTAGCGGGACTTGGTATCCGCATCAAACGTCCAGTAGGGGACGTAGATGCCATCCATCTTGCGCCCCTTGCGGGCGTATTCCTGCAAGCCATTTGGCGCAAACCACAGACGTCCCAGCCAGTCCGCCATGGCCTTGTGCGCCTCGCGTTCCTCAAGAGCAAAGGGCAGTACGCCTTTGGGCTTGATATGCCGGTGTGTGCCGGTGTCGGTCACAATCGGTGTTGCGCAGAACGGACATTCCTTGGAATGGGTGTTCGGGTCAAACTCGATCTGAGCCGCGCAATTGGGGCAGTTCAGAACGCGGGTTTCTTCGATCTCCTCAGCGGGCAGGTCCTGAGCCATGGCCGCGTCAAAATCCAGTTCCTTCAGCTCCGCACCGCCCCATGGGCCGGTCCCAATCTGTTCAGAGTGGCCGCAATGATCGCAAGTCAGCGTGCCGTCATTCGGGTTGAACCGATAGTCCGCTCCGCAGTTGGAACACGGGAAACGGTGTTCGTCCTGCGGACGGGCGGCCTCCGGCTCGGTTTCAAAACCCGGGGCGTCTGGTGGGGTCTGGCTGGGCGGCGGTGGAGGAGTGTTGGTCATTGAAAACATCGCTCTTGAAGATGGATCAAGCATGCCCCGCACCGCACCATCGGGCAAGGGGAGCCATGGCCCTTGCCTCACCCTATCCTTTCGCGCTTTGCTGGTCCTGACGCACGGACCCATGCAGAGGACATGCCATGCAGGACGACCAACGCCACGACGCCTGGGAGGCCGGGCAAAGCTACGAAACCTTCATGGGCCGTTGGAGCAGCCGGATCGCGCATCAGTTTCTGGATTGGCTGGGCGTGTCGCAGGACAAGGATTGGGCGGACATCGGGTGTGGCACCGGCGCGCTGACCCGCGCGGTGCTGGAGAAGTCCGCACCCCGCTCGGTGTCCGGCGTGGAACCGTCCCCCGGACTCCTGTCCCATGCTGCGTCCCTGACCGATGACCCGCGCGCCCGCTTTGCCGTTGGTGGGGCAGAGGCTGTGCCATTGGAAGATGACAGCGTGGATGTTGCGGCCTCAGGGCTGGTCCTGAACTTCGTCCCGGACCGTTTGCAGGCGTTGAAAGAGATGAAGCGCATCCTGCGACCCGGTGGAACCATGGGCTTTTACGTCTGGGATTATCCCGGCGGGGGCATGGGATTTCTCGACGCATTCTGGAAGGCGGCGGCAGAGTTGGACCCGAAAGCCGCTGAATTGGACGAAGGTGCACGGTTCGCTTTCTGTTCAGAACCCGAACTGGCCGCCCTCATGGCCCAAATCGACGCCCATGCCGAGATTGCTGCGATAGAGCAACAAACGGAGTTCGCAACCTTCGACGATTTCTTCACCCCGTTCACGCTGGGGGCCGGTCCTGCGCCGGGATACTACGCGTCGCTCGATGCAGAGAAACAGGAGACGCTGCGCTCCGTATTGGCGAAACGTCTGGGCACCGACGGCCCGCTCCGGCTTCCGGCGCGGGCCTGGGCGGTGAAGGCGACGGTCTAGGCGCTTAGGCCGGTCGCATCATCCGTCGCAGCACGTTGTCCTTCATGACGTAGTGATGCCAAAGCGCAGTGGCCGCATGGGCAAGCGCCACAATCAGCAAAGCATTTGCGGCCAGTTCATGCGCGTCGCCTGCCGCCTCGATCCCGCCATACCACGCGAGCGCGCCCAACGCAGGTGTCAGCACCATCAGCAGGTAGATCACGCGATGCCCCCAGACGGCAGCAAGTTCCATCACATTCGAAGTGCCCGGTTCTGATTCCGATCCGCTCTTGATCAAACGGACGAAAACACGGATCAGGATCAGCACAAAGGCAGCGCCGCCCAACCAGACATGCAGGGGCGTGCCCGCCGATTGTGTTTCCGCCCCATCCTGCGTGAGCCATGCTCCTAGGATCAGGACAGCCACAAGCCAATGGAGCATGATTTGCAAGGGGGAGTATCCGGTTCGTTTTGACATCTGTGTCCTCATTTTTGTGGCCTTAGCGGGCAGGCCACTTCGGCGGATCATGTATGAGACACAAGTGTGGTCACGATCCTTCTGCGGCCCAAGGGATCGTCAGATTCGATATGGCCAAGGATGACGGGACTATGACCGAGGATTACATGCGGAACGCCTGGCGCTGAAATCAGAACTCCACGCCCGAAGTCCGCACCACGCAGCCCCGGACCTGATCCGGGGCCTCCAACCTTGCCGCAAGAGGTCCCGGATCAGGTCCGGGACTGCGTTAGTGTACGTTGAAACGGTTAGATCCCCGGCGGTGGGGGCGGTGGCAGGATCGTAAACAGCTGTGCCAGTTCGGCCACATCTTCAGCCTTCTTCCAGCCGTCCTGTCCTGCGGTCCAGACATAGGTCTCGCGCGTCAACTCGCCATCCGTGGCCATCCGGCCCAGCCGCGCTTTGGAGAACGGGCCTTTGGTCTCGCCCGCCTCAGCGATGTGCCAGACATGTTCGACCGGGGGTGGCGGCGGTGCCGGAGCGGCTGCGGGGGCAGGGGCTGCCTGTGCCTGTTGCGGTTGCCCTCCCCACGGACCACCGCGCCCCATGTTCTGCGCCATCGCCATGCCCATCCCGGCGCCAAGTCCCGCAGCCATGCCCCCGCCTGCCGGGTTCTGCGCCGCTGCGGTCATCGCCTCAGCCGCCGCATATTGGCTGAATGCGTTCAGGTCGCCGACCAGACCCATGCTGGTACGCTTGTCCATTGCCGCCTCGACCGCCGGGGGGAGCGAGATGTTCTCGATGTAGAGTTCGGGCAGAGCGATGCCGTAGCTCTGGATCACCGGATTGATTTCCTGCGCGATCAGCTTGCCGAAATCTGCCGTGTTCGCCGCCATGTCCAGCACCGGAATGCCCGAGCTTGCCACAACCCGGCTGAATTCCTGCACGATGATGTTGCGGACCTGGAAACTGATTTCGTCGGTCGTGAACTCCCCATCTGTGCCTACGATTTCCTGCATGAACATCGCCGGATCCGTCACCCGCATCGAATAGGTGCCAAAGGCCCTGAGCCGCACCGGGCCAAATTCCGGATCCCGGCAGATGATCGGGTTCTTGGTGCCCCATTTCAGGTCGTTGAACCGGGTGGTGGACACAAAATAAATCTCGGATTTGAACGGGGATTTGAACCCGTGATCCCAATGCTGGAGCGATGTCATGATCGGCATGTTGTTCGTCTCGAGCATGTAAAGCCCGGGCGTGAACACATCCGCCAGCTGCCCCTCATGCACAAACACGGCGGCTTGCCCCTCACGAACGGTCAGCTTCGCGCCGTACTTGATTTCATGCCCTTCACGCTCGAACCGCCAGACAATCGTGTCGCGCGTGTCATCGGTCCAATGGATGACATCAATGAACTGGCCGGAAAGGAAATCGAAAATGCCCATGGTGTGTCCTCTTTCAGAAATCAGGGGGCGCTGGCGTCATAATGCCAGCCCAAGGTACTCGCGCGCAAGGATGCGGGCGACGGGGGCGGCTTGGGCCTCGGTCATGCCGGGTTTCATGCGCGGATCGTAGAGCATGCGCAGCAGCAATTCGTCGTGGTTGGTCAGCAGCGCAAATTCGTCGTCGTCGTTGAAAATAGAGGGGCGCGCCTGCAGGCTGTCATTGGGCAGGCCCAGCCCCTGCGCCACCTCTTCGTGGATGCAGGCCTGCCGGGTGAGGTCGGGGTGTTCCGCGCGCACCAGCGCAACGGCTCGGGTGTAGCCGTTTGGGGTGGTTTCCCCGGAAAACGCGACGACAAGGCAATAGATCGAGCGCGGGACATTGACGAAAAACGCCAACTGATCGGTCCGGATGCCCGGAACGTGCTGACGGACGCGGGAGGTGATGAAATCACCATCGTCCTCACCTGCGATCAGCACCAGGAAGTTCGGGTTGTTTGTGGTCGGGGACACGGAGTGGCCAGTTACACGGCCCAAGCGGCGCGCGTAATCCGACAGGATTTTCTTATCCTTCGCTGCCGCGTCCTTGTCGACCGAGGGGCCAATGGCCGCCCCGACCCGAACCGGCACCTCCCAACGCGCCAAAAGGCTCGCGCCACTGGTGCGAGGGCCGACATATTCGTCGTTGAATGCAATCTTCTGGAAATTCCGAGCCAGTTCATCCGCAGAGAAGGACGTATCGGGCCCACCGCCATCCGTGCGCATCAGCCCGCGCGACAGCAGGTCGTTTTGCAGGGCGGCATAGTAACGGCTGAGCGCCTTGCTTTCTGCTGACGGCTCTACCGACACATCCGGGCGTATTGGTGGGATTGGCGACTGCTTTGGCGTGCCGTCATCACAGGCCGCAAGGGTGACGGCCAACACAAGGAAAACATACACATAACGCATGGCTGGCCGTCCGGCCCCCGGGTTACTGCGGCACCGACGTATTGGCAGTATCGCCAAGGCCGGTCTGTTTCGCCTTGGCCGCTGCGAGCGTATCGCGCAGCTCGGCCTCCATCTTTTGCAGGTCGGCCTCAGCAGCGGCACGCTTGGCCTTGCCCTCATCCGCGATTTGCAGGCTTTCCTGAATGGTACCGATCAAATCCGCATTGGCCTGCTTGACCGCCTCGATGTCAAAGACACCGCGTTCCATTTCCTCGCGGATCGCCTTGTTCGACTGGCGCAGGTTTGCGGCGTTGGATTTCAGCAGCTCATTGGTCAGGTCATTGGCTTCGCTCACCGCCTGTGCCGCGGCAGAGGAGCGCTGGATCGTCAGTGCCTGCGCCAGTTGTGTTTCCCAGAGCGGCACGGTGTTGACGAGGGTCGAGTTGATCTTCGTCACCAGTGATTTGTCATTTTCCTGCACCAGCCGGATGGAGGGCAGGGATTGCATCGTGACCTGACGCGTCAGTTTCAGGTCATGAACACGCCGTTCCAGATCGTCCCGCGCCGCGCGTAGATCGCGCAGTTCCTGCGCGGCCATCACCTGTTCCCCTTCGGGCGCGGCCTGAACCGAAGCCTCTTTCGCGGGGATCGTGGTGCTGTCCAGCTCGCTCAGCTTCTCTTCGCCCGCCGCGATGTAGACCGCCAACTCGTCATAAAACGCCAGCGTTTTTTCATAGAGCAGGTCCAGCGACTTGATGTCTTTCAGCAGCGTGTGTTCATGGCCCAGCAGATCATCGGTGATCTTGTCGATCTGGTCCTGCACGGTCTCGTATTTGCCCATGAACTCGGACATGGCGTTACCCGCCCGTCCAAACAGCCGCTCGAAGAAACCGCGCTTGCGGTCCGGGTCCAGTTCATCGACGGAAAAGCCGCGAATGGTGGATACGATTTCACGCAGGCTGTCGCCCGCGGGGCCGACATCCTTGTTCTTCACGTCCTGCAGCATCGCCTGACTGATGGTCTGCAACTCGGCCTGCGCGCCAGACCCAAACCGCACGATGGAGTTTGTGTCGCCCATGTCCAATTCGCCCATCGCCTTCTGGATCTCAGCGGTGACGGCATCGTCCGCGTCTGCCATCGGGACAATGTCTGCGGTCGGGTCTGGCAGGACCACGGCACTGACGGCTTCGACCTCGGCCAGCGCGGCTTCTGCCTTCTGACGAATGGTGTCTGACATGGGTCTCATCCTTTTTGAACGGGGGAGGGGTTAGTCGAGCTTCACGCCTTCGCGGCTCAGCCGGTCGCGAAGCACTTCGATTTCAACGGTCAGGTCGCTACGGTCATCCAGCAGCATTTTGCGGGTGCGGGCGGCGAAATTCTGTTCCAGATCGTCCAGCAGTGCGGCGTAGTCTTCGCGGGCACCTGCATCGCGGGTTCTGGAATAGACATCGGCAAACTTGGCGGTCGCGTCGCGCGCGCCACGCAAGTACACAGTCATGTATTTACGCGCACCGCTCAGGTCGCGGGGGTCATCTTCGACCGTGCGGAACAGCTCGCGCGCGGTGGTCTGAAACCGTTCGACGCGCGACTCCATCTTGCGATCCCCGGCGCGCAGGATGGCATCGGACATTTCGCGCAGGGTCTTTTCCGCCTCGTCCACGACGCGGGCCACGCGGTCCTGCTGGTGGGTGTCAATCCCCTCCATCCCTTTGTTTTTCATCGGGTCGAGGCCAAAGGAGGCTACATGCACCCCCGCCGTGATCGCACCAAACAGCAACCCGGCCAGCAATGCGCCACCGGTGCCATCAGCCATCCCGGTTTTGTAAGCGGCCAGTGCGATGCCAATCCCGGTCAACCCACTGCCGACCAACTTACGTGGCAGCACAGGGCGGCGCGCGACCTTGCGGGCGTTGTACTCCGCCTCGGCCCGCAGGCCCTCACGAGTCATCCAGGCGGCAAGTGTCAGGGTCGCTGCAGCCACCAGAGCCAGGGCGAGGCCAACCGCTCCGTCATTCAGGGACATGAACACCATGGGGATCGCAGGGACGAACAGAACATTTGCGCGCATACCTGCCGCATCCCGGCGTGCGCCCTCGTAAGCGCCACGTTCCTGTACCTGATCGACCGGAGCGCTTTCGCCGTCAGGGCTGAATTTCCCGCCAAATCGTTTTGCCATACGCTCAGAGCCCTACAAGCCAGCCGGTGCACACACCGAACATGACCACGATCAGCGCTGCGTACGCGATGTTCTGAATTCCCTTGCCCGACACGCGGTCCCCCAAGGCCGTTTCTGCATGGCAGAAAGGTAGGTGAAACGGGGCTAACTTGCTAGGGGGAAGAATGAAACGTGCATGTCACCGCTTGGGGCCTTTGGGGCGTGAGTGGCCAGTGCGGGAGCCTTTGGGCCCGCCCGTACGAGTCGGCGGCGTGCGTCCTTTCGCCCCGGACCGACGCACGGTTTTCTTTGCCGACGGCTTTGCGGTGCCCTCAGTTTCGCCACTGTCGAGCCCCAGCTGATCGCGCAAAACCCGCCGCCGCACCTCTTCGACCTCCCCAGGCTTCAGTTGACCGAGTTGGAACGGACCGTAAGAGACGCGGATCAATCTGCTGACGAGGAAGCCCAGATCCTCCATCGCACGACGAATTTCGCGGTTCTTGCCCTCGCGCAGCCCCACCGTGACCCAGGCATTTGCACCCTGCTGCCGGTCCAGATGCACCTGCATAGGCTGGAACCGTTCACCCTCCAGCACCAGCCCCTTGCGGAGGGGTTCAAACGCTTTGTCTTCGGGCCGTCCGTTGATGCGCACGCGGTATTTGCGCAGCCAACCTGTCGAGGGCAGTTCCAGCTTCCGCTTGAGCCCGCCATCATTGGTCAGCAGCAACAGGCCCTCGGAGTTCAGGTCCAGCCGGCCCACACTCATGACCCGGGGCAAATCCTCGGGCAGGTCGTCAAAGATGGTCTTGCGGCCTTTTTCGTCTTTGGCCGTGGTCACTAGCCCCGTGGGTTTGTGATAGAGCCACAGCCGTTCCGGTTCAGCCTCGGCCAGCGGGTTACCATCAACCGTGATCCGGTCGCTGCCTGTCACATTCAGGGCCGGGCTTTCGATGGTTTTGCCGTTCACCGTGACACGCCCGGCCTCGATCATACGTTCGGCCTCGCGGCGCGAGGCGACACCAGCGCGGGCCAGTACCTTGGCGATGCGATCGCCGGGGGGAGATTTGTCGGTCATGTGCGCGGGCTTAGCGCACGCGACCCGCTTGCGAAAGCGCGGATTGCGGGGCAGGGTCCGGCCATGGTGTTCAGATCGCATATGTCACAGGCGCTGGAAGAGGCGCGCGCCGCCGCTGCGCGGGGCGAGGTGCCCGTGGGTGCGGTGGTGGTGAATGCGGGCGGGCAGGTGGTGGCAGCGGCCGGAAACCGGACACGGGAGTTGAACGATCCCACGGCCCATGCCGAAATCCTGGCCCTTCGCGCGGCCTGTTCAGCGGCAGGGTCCGAACGACTTCCGGGGCATTCCCTGTATGTGACATTGGAACCCTGCGCCATGTGTGCAGCAGCCATCGCAGCGGCCCGCATCGCGCGGCTGTACTACGGTGCGCCGGATCCGAAATCGGGCGGCGTGGCCCACGGCGCGCGGGTCTTCTCACATCCGCAGGCGCACCATCAGCCAGAGGTGTATGACGGCATCGCCGCAGAGGACGCCGCGCAACTGCTCACGGAATTCTTTGCATCACGGCGGGGCAAGCTATGTTAGGCTCCTGACATGAGCGAAACCGTCCTCCTCCCCAAGGCAAAGACCAAGGCCGAACGCCCGAAAATGTGGAAGGTGAACCTGCTGAATGACGATTTCACCCCACGTGAGTTTGTTGTTGCGGTGTTGAAGGCTGTGTTTCGCATGAATGAAAGCCAGGCCGCAGGGGTGATGCTGACCGCGCATCAAAAAGGATCCTGCGTCGTGGCGGTGTTCACCAAGGAGGTTGCGGATCAGAAGGCCAAGGATGCGACTGATTTTGGCAAGCAGTATGGCTATCCGCTGGCCTTTACCACCGAACGCGAAGAGTGACCCGGCGCGCTCGTTGCTCCCTTGTGGGCGCGCCTCGCTTAAGTGGGTCGCGTTCTTTTTCGCAACGCGTGGTTTAGCGAAGAGGGCCGCAAGGTCTGATGAGCGGCCCTCGTGCAGGGATCAGATGTCGATGGCTTCCATCACCTGCGGCTCGATCACGTTGACGCCCGGCAATCCGTCCGCCAGCACCTGCGCTGATTGTTCCAGCAGCGGGAAGGTGCGGTAGTGGCAGGGGATCACGGTCTTGAAATCGAAATACCGTTTGGCTGCGTAAGCCGCGCCGGCCATGTCCATGGTGAAATGGCCACCAGCGCTCAGAATGCCAATATCGGGTTTGAAATAATCCCCCATCCAGTCCATGTCGGCCATGATGTCGGTATCACCCGAAACATAGACCGTGTGCCCTTCGGACCGGATCATGAAACCGACCTCGGTCCCCCCCGTCCGCAACCCGTCTGGCGTCTTGAACGTGCTGGAATGTGAAGCCGGGACCATCATAACCTTGATCCCGCCCAGATCGACCGTGCCACCCTTGTTGAAGCCCACGGTTTCGATCCCCTCCTTCTCCGCATAGTGGGACATGATGTCATACTGACCCACAACCGGCACACCCAGTTTCTTGGCCAGCGGGATGACATCAACCACGTGATCGAAATGGCAATGGGTCAGCAAAATATGCGTGCCACCTTCGACCGCCGCGTCATGCTGATCCTCTGGCAGGACCGGATTGCCGCTGAGCCAGGGGTCGATCAGCAGAACCTGTCCGGCGGTTTCGATTCTAAAGCTGCCATGCCCCAACCAGATGATTTTCATGGAGTCTCTCCTCTACCTTTCGGCAAACACTAACACCGGATTGCGAAGAATCCACGACTGCTTTGGTCACGATTGGTCGGGTCAGGACATCTGTCGCAGCAGGTCTGTTGCAGGCCGCACCGCGCGAAACGCGTTCAGGATTGCGGTGACCGGGCCGTCAGTTTTGGCCGAAATTTCAATATCCTGCCACAGGGTCAGAGATTTCCGTCGCAACAGGTCACTTTGTGGATGGTCCTTGTCGTAAGGCGCAGGCACGCGCTTCAATTCCGGTTCATCAATCCGGCCTTCAAACCTCGACAGAACCTCCGCCAATTCCGTCCCCTTCGGACCGTCGACCGAGGCACGCCACAGCTCCAACGCGTCCTTGTCGAACCCCATGCGCCCGCCACCCGCCGTGACGTAGTCCGGCGAGATCCCGAAAAACCACCCCGGCCCGTCCTCTTCTGCCCAGAGCAGGTGCAGGTGCGTGTGGTAGGGCGTCTTGTCCTTGGAAAACCGCACATCGCGATGGGCGCGGAACAGTTTCGGTTTGAGCGGCACGCCGATCTCTGCCCCCCATTGAGCGCTGATCACGTCCAACAAGGCCAGCGCCGGATCTTTCAACTTATCATCATAGCGGAGCTTGTTCGTGGTGAACCACTCTTTCGAATTGTTCTCGGCAAGCTCACCTAAGAAGGCGCGGGCGTCGGGGATGAGACTGGAAAACGGATCGGACATGACAAACTCCCTGATTTACGAAAACGTTAATTACAGTTGGCCGACCTGTCACGGATTTCCTTTCATGCCCAATTGAAACGCCCAACTACCGCAACTGAATGTGGATGTGATCGTCGTGGCGGGCGGCGCGGCAGCCCTAGAACCGGATTTTTGGGTGGGACACGCCCAAGCTCCGCGCCAGATGCGGTTCGATGAACACTTTGCCGATACGCGGGTCAGCGGTGGTGATTTGCAAAATGGCCCTCATGCGATCCTGGTTCAGCGCACGGTCCGGCCAAAGCGGTTGCAGCACGTCCATGTCCCACCGAAGGGAGGGCCACGTGTCCCCGCATTGCGTCGCCCCCTGTTCAAACGCGAAGTAGCCGATTGGCGACCGTGCACGTCCCGGCGCATATTGCCCGTCGATGTCGTAATAAAAGGCAAGGTCCACCTTTTCGCCATCGTCATGCGACAGGTGCGGCAACAGCGGGAACCCATCAAGAAACGGGAACCCTGCATCCAGAACTTGGGTGATCGTGCCGGGATAGCGTTGCGCCATGGTTTCTGCCGTGTCTTCCAACACCTCGGCCAGCTCAGGCGTGACATAGGTGCGGTTCAACGCGCAATACATCTAACTTTGAACCTGCAATGATCCGCCTTGGGTGCAACTCAACGCAACGCGGCCAAAGTGCGGCGCTACAAATGTGGCCGCAATCCCCAGTGCCACATAGACCAGCGCAAAGACCAAAATCCGACGACGTGTGAAGCAGGCCAATACCCATGCGATCCCGCCGATCTGAGTGAGTCTGGTCAGAACAAGGACAATCAACGTGTGAAACGCGACCCGCAACATGGCCCATTTCTGTCACGACCGACACGGGGCGACAACGGTCTGGAATTGTGCCGGTACAATTGAATCGCGTCCACCGGGTCGCGATAGGCTTGCAGCGGCTTCACAAACTGCCTATCGCGTAATCATGGCGCCAAAAATGATGACATATGCCGGGCACGCGAAGGCGGTGCTCTTGCTGGGTTTGCCGTTGATCGGCGGGCATCTGGCGCAGTTTGCCATCGGGCTGACCGATACGCTGATGCTGGGCTGGTACGGAGTCGATGAACTGGCCGCCGTGACGTTGGGCCATACCTATTTCTTTTCCACGTTTATCTTCGGGTCGGGGTTTGCTCTGGCCGTCATGCCGATGGTTGCAGCTTTCAGCGCAGAAGGGGATGAAACCAGCCTGCGCCGCGTGACCCGAATGGGGCTGTGGCTGAGCGTGTTGTTTTGCGTGCTGGCCATACCATTGATGCTGTGGTCCGAGCCCATTTTGGGCCTGTTGGGGCAGAGCGAGGCCCTGTCTGCGGATGCTGCCACCTACTTGCGCATTGCAGGCTGGGGCCTGATCCCGGCGCTGTTGGTGATGGTGCTGAAATCCTATCTGGCCGCACTCGAGCGGACTCAGTTCATCCTGTGGATGACAATCAGCGCTGCTTTGGCCAATGCCGTCCTGAACTACATGTTCATTTTCGGCAACTGGGGTGCGCCGGAAATGGGGTTGGCGGGGGCCGCCTGGGCATCCGTGGGCACGCAGTTGGTGTCGTTGACGGGGTCGCTGATCTATGCCGCCCTGGCCATACCGCAACACGCCCTGTTCCAACGCCTCTGGCGACCGGACTGGGAGATGTTTGCCAAAGTCTTCCGGCTGGGCATTCCCATCGGTCTGACGCTGTTGAGCGAGACATCCCTGTTTGGCGCCTCTGCGCTCATGATGGGGTGGTTGGGCACGGTGCCATTGGCCGCGCACGGGGTGGCGATCACGCTGGCGTCGGGCACGTTCATGATCCACCTGGGCCTGTCAAACGCGGCCACGATCCGCGCCGGGAACGCCTATGGGCGACGCGAACGGGCACATATGGCGCGGGGCGGAATTGTCGTGACCGTGCTGTCCTTGCTGGCCGCTCTGCTGACAGTGGCGGTGTTTGTGGTGATCCGGGAACAGTTGATCTCGCTCTTCCTGGAGCCAAATGACCCGGACCGTCCCGCCATTCTGGCCATCGGAGTCGGCCTTTTGGCCATGGCAGCCCTGTTCCAACTGGTCGACGGGGCGCAGGTGATCGCGCTAGGCCTGTTGCGCGGGGTGCAGGATACCGGTGTGCCGATGATCATGGCGGCGTTTTCCTACTGGGTTGTGGGCATGCCGATTTCCTACATGCTGGGCTTTGTCTTTGGTTTGGAAGGGATCGGCGTCTGGCTGGGTCTGGTGTTTGGCCTGGCCTTTGCCGCAGCCCTGTTGATGTGGCGGTTCTGGACCTATGGTCTGGGCAAGGTCGGCGCGCCCGTGTTAGGCACGGACGACGCCATGGAGAGTCCCGACACATGATGATGTATTCCCGCGAACTCACTGTAAACTGGGGGGAAAGCGACCCGTTCGGACTGGTCTATTTCCCCTTGATGCTGGCCTGGTTCAACGACACCGAACACGAGCTGTTGCGTATGATCGGCTATCCTACGGACAGGCTGATCCGCGAAAGCCGCACGGCCTTTGTCATGGGGGACGTGCATTTCAAATTCATCGGCCCAGCGGCCTATGGTGACAAGGTGCGCACCATCATCCACATGGCCAAGATGACCAAGTCGACGATCCACTGGGACTGCAAGGCAGTGCAGGTGCGTGACGGGTCCACGATCTGCGAAGGCCGCGCGATCCGGATTCACGCGCAGATTCAGGATGACGGGAACATTGCGTCGCGCCCCATCCCGGACGAAATCCGCAAGGCGCTGAGCGAACCGGGTGCGCTGGTCAATATGGAACCGCCGGAATGAAGATCTGGTATCAATCTTATGTCGATTACGAAAACGGTGCCTCCTACTGGGACATGCTGCAGCCGCATCTGAACGAGGTTGCGGGGCCGGGGGCGCAGGTGGACATCCGGGGCATCACTCCCTTTGACAGCTACGCGCATCCGCTGATGGAATGGCGTTGCGCGCGCGAGATGATCTGCAACGCGGTTCAGGCGGAGCGCGAAGGGTATGATGCCTTTGTCGTGGGGCATTTTCAGGACGCTGGGCTATACGAGGCGCGCTCGGTCGTGGACATTCCGGTCATTGGGCTGGGCGAGGCGACGATGCTGTGGTGTTGCCAACTGGGTCAGCGGATCGGGATCGTGACGATCAACCCGCGTTTCATTCCGTGGTTTCACCACCAGATCGGTAAGTATGGCCTGCGAGAGCGGGTGGCGGGCGTGCATGCCATGACCTTTGAGCCGGGGCAGATCCTGGGGGCCTATGGTGACGACGCCAAGGCGGAAGAAGTGCGGCTGCTGTTCGAGGAACAGGGCCGACCGTTGGTGGAACAGGGGATCGACGTCTTGATTCCGGGCGGCGGCATTCCGATGCTGCTGTTTTCCAAGTTCCACAACCACCAGATCGATGGCGCGCCGGTGATCAACGGCATCCCGATTGCCGTCAAAGCCGCGCAGATGGCGGTGGAATTGAAACGCCTGACGGGGCAGGGCGTGAGCCGCGTGGGCGACTACACCAAGGCCCCCGATCACGTGATCGAGGAATTCCTGACCCATCCCAAAGGGCTCTGAGGCCGTCGGAACGGCGCTCCTGCTGCGCAGATCGCCCCGCCCGCCGTCCCATGTTTGCCTCCGGCAGGAGTATTTGGACCAAGAAGAAGACCTGAGCCTCTTCATTGTTCTGCAAGAACTCCGGGGTGAATTGCCCGGAACGGGCAAGAGGGGCAGCGCCCCTGCGCGATCTTGTCAATTCCCCAGAGATGGCAGCCAGAGTGCGATTTGCGGCCAGATGATGAGCAGGCCCACGAGTAGCATCGAACAACCGATAAAAGGCAGCGCTGCAATGTAGATATCGCGCATTTTCGTGCCGGGTGGCGAGACGCCTTTCATAACGAACAGCAGCAGACCGAAGGGTGGGGTGGTGAAGCTGATTTCCAATGCCAGCAATACGATCACCGCAAACCAGATCAGGTCGAAATCCAGTGTCTGCGCCAGTGGGAAGAAAATCGGCACCGTCAGCAGCATCATGGACAGCTGGTCCATGAACATGCCCAGCACCAGCAGGATGCCAAACATGATCAGCAGCATGGTCACAGGGTCCAGATCAAATCCGGTTGCCCAGCGGATCAGGCCGGAGGACGCGCCGGAAAACGCCAGCAATGTGGAAAAGGTGGCAGAGCCGAAGATGATCAGCAGAGCCATGGTGGTGACCTTCAGCGCGCCGGTAACCGATTTCACGATGCCGTCCCAGGTCAGCGAGCGGTAGAGCGCCGCCAGCAGAACGACTCCCAGGCAGCCAAACGCAGCGCTTTCCGACGGCGTTGCGATGCCGAACATGATCACGAGGATCACGCCGATCACGACGGACACCATGGGCAGGATGTCAAAACAAAACAGGCGCAGCTTTTCGCCGAGGCTTGTGGGCTCCAGCTCGTAGGTCGGCGCGGCGGTCGGATCCCACAACGCCATGCCAAAGATCATCACGGCGTACATGACCGCGAGGATCAGCCCAGGCAGGATGCCCGCGATCAGCAGTGCACCGATGTCAAGATCGGCCAGCGTGGCCAACAGCACAGCCAAAGCGGACGGTGGGATCAGCATCGCGAGCCCGCCTGTGCCCAGGATCGGCCCAACCGCCATGTGTTTCTTGTACCCGCGTTTCTGCATCTCGGGCACCATGAGCGAGCCGAGCAGCGCGGTAGACCCCATGGACGACCCAGACAAAGTGGCGAATGCCGTGCCCCCGGCAACGGTCACGAATGACAATCGCGCCGGCAGCTTGCCCATCAACCGATCCACTGCGCCGAACATGCGGTTCGCAAGGCCGGTGAAGAAAAATATCTCTCCCATCAACAGGAACATCGGCACAGGCATCAGATTGAAACTGGTCACTGTCGGGATGGCATTGTTCGCCAATTGCCCGATCCCGCGTGACATCTGGTCGAAAATGTCCCCGCGCCCGCCCATGAAATAGGCGGCACCAATCACGTTCGCGGCCAGAAAGGCCAGCGCGACGGGCATGCCCAGCACCATGAAAAACAGGATCATACCCAGCAGGAAAAACAGCGCCTCGAACCATTCCATGCGCAGGGGCTCCTATTCGTGTACCCCGGCCTGGCCGGTATGAAGCGTTTCGGGACCAAAAACGAAGCGGGCGAATTGAATGCCCATCAGGCCAAACCCAATCGGCATGGCGCCCAACAGCAGGTATTTCGGCATGTCTAGCGATCGCATTTCCGCGTCGCCAAATCGCCACGCTTTGACCGTGCCGCCCCATGTGTACCAGACCAGAACAGCACAGATCAGGACGCAGAGCGCGGCCACAAAACGGCTGAACGGGCGTTGCGCCGCGCGGGGCAGGGCGGCGGTCAACAGTTCGATGAACACATGCCCCTTTTCGCGGGCCAGCCAGGGCGAGGCCGCCATGACAATATAAAGCAGGCCGAATTCGGCAAAGGTGAACACGTGGCTGGACCAGGTGCCCGACAGGTTCACAGTGCGCGCCAGAGCACTGATCACGATGCCGAGCATGATGGCCACCAGATAGACGCCCGCCAGAATGGCCAGCAGATCGCAAATGCGGTCAATCACCCGCATCATCAGCCCCTTTGTTGGTGATCATCTTTGCCGGAAATAAAGTGCGGGCACGCAAATAACGTGCCCGCAATCAGATCAGCTGCCGCTGTCATCCTTGGCGTAGAGCTTGCGCAGTTCGTTGTAGCGCGCCATGCCTTCGTCGGTGCCACCGATACGTTCCTTCATCCGCGCCCAGGCGGCGTCATCGGCCAGCGTACGATAGGCTTCACCTGCCTCTGCCGAGGGATGGTCGACAAAGGTCATGCCTCCATCGGACAGGACCTTGGCATCAGTCACCACATCGGCCTGACGATCATTGTAGGACTTTTCCTCCCACTCGATCACAACAGACTGGATCAGGTCGCGGCTTTCCTGGCTCAGCGCGTTCCACGCATCCAGGTTAAAGATCACGCCCAGATCAGTGTTGTAGAAGGATGGATCCACCCGGTGGGTCAGAAACTCGTTCCACTTCAGCTGCGGAATGCCGATTTCGGTCCATGCAGCGGAATCCACCACGCCCTTTTCAAGCGCCGAGTAGACTTCGGTCGCGGGCATGGAGGCCGTGGTCGCGTTCAGCGCGGTGAAAAACGCGTTGTAGATCGGGTTGTCGCGCAGCTTCACACCAGACAGGTCCAGAACGCCGTTGTCGTCAAACTTGGGTTCGGAGTTCATGTAGATGTGGAACTTCACACCGCCATCGACCCAGCCCAGATGCGTGACATTGAAATGCTCTTGGTGGGCCGTGTCCATCAGGGCCGCACCGCCATTGGCGCGCGCTTCCATCGGGGTCACGCGGCTGGCGACCATCGCGTCAATCTCGGGCACGTTTGCGCCATAGAAACTGCCGGGCGTGTGCACCATGTCCACCACACCATCTCGAACGGCGGCGGGCTGCTGGAACATGCCAATCGCTTCGGGGCCACCCCGGACTTCGATCTGAACGATACCTTTGCCACGCTCATTGATGTCTTCGACCATCGCCAGGAAGGTCTGAGTGTAAACCAGGAACGGAGGGAACGCGTGAACAGCCGTAACTTTGTCTTCGGCCCAGGCCGCAGCCGAACTCAACGCGACAACGGCGGCGGCAGCCGTGGCCGTAAAACGGTTCATGATTTTCATTGTGAAGTCTCCCCTGTTGCTACGATTTTTTGCGGTCGTGCCAGAGGGATGATAGATGCCGGGGTTTGATTGGCAAGATACTTTGTACTTCAATATATGAGAATTCATGAAAATTGTCCTTGACCAAAAATGAGAACGGCACGTTAAACTGCATTTACATGAAAATTCATGAAAATGGCGAGGTGCGGGATGAAGATTGCGGTTTTGGGCGGGGGCAATGGTTCCATGGCGGCGGCGGCGGATCTGACTGACCAAGGGCACGAGGTCACGCTGTGGCGACGGAACGCGTCCGCGCTGGCTGGGTTGCAGGCGGCAGATAACACGCTGACGCTGAAGGACTTTCGTGGAGAACGCCCGGTTCAACTGGCTGGTGTAGACGCAGACATTGGGGCAGCGGTGGCCGGGGCTGAACTGATCGTCTGCCCAACACCAGCAACGGCACAGGCGGATATTGCGCGGGCCTTGGCCCCGCATTTGAGCGATGGGCAGGTCGTGTACCTGCCGCCGGGTAGCTTTGGCAGTTGGATGATGGCTGACATTGTCCGCCGCGCTGGCAATTCGGCTGATGTCAGTTGGGCCGAGGCCGGGACATTGCCCTACCTCACCCGGATGCACGGTGATTTGACCGTAGCAATCACCACCCGCGCGACGCGATTGCCGTCGGGCGTATTCCCTTATCGAAACGCGGATCACGCATATGCGGTGATCGCACGGGCCTATCCCTCGATCGAGCCAGCAGGCGATGGCCTGTCCGGCGCACTGATGAATGCCGGACCGATCATTCACCCGCCGCTGATCATGATGAACGCGGGCCCCATCGAACATTTTGACCATTGGGACATCCACAACGAAGGCACGCAGCCAGCCGTCCGGCGCGTGACCACGCAGCTGGATGCCGAACGCATGGCCGTGCGGGAGGCGCTGGGATACGGCGCGCCGCATTTTCCTTTGGCCGATCACTATGACGATGAGGCCGAGGAATGGATGTATGGCAACAGTTCACATGAGAAACTGACCGATTCCGGGGACTGGCGCGAGCATCTGGTGCTGACCGAACACCGCTACATGCGTGAAGACGTGGCGGTTGGGCTGGCCTTCCTCGTCTCCCTCGCGGATTGGGCAGGTGTGCCTGCGCCCACAGCGACCGGATTGCTGGCGATTGGATCAGCGATCTGCGGTGAGGACTTCCGACAGACCGGGCGGACGCTGGAAACACTGGGCCTAGCGGGGCTCAGCCGGGACGAGATGCGTACAATGCTGCAGGGGGCGGTCTGATGGCTGAGGTCATCGCCGCCGTCGGCGCGGGCCGCATGGGGCGGGGGATCGCGATTGCTTTTGCTTATGCCGGACACCCCGTGCATCTGGTCGATGTGAAGGAGCGGGAGGCGGCGGATTTTGCGCGCCTCGCTGAGGAAGCGCAGGCCGAGATTTCCGCAACCCTCGCCATGCTGGCGGACTTCGGCCTGCTTGCTATGGAAGAGGTTGGCGCGGTGGCCGCACGCGTCCGCTGTTTCGACCGGGCCAGCGCCGGGGAGGCTTTAGCTGAGGCTGACGTGATCTTCGAAGGTGTGCCCGAAACGCTGGAGGCCAAGGAAGCCTGTTTCGCGTTGGTATCCGAAACCGCGAGGGCTGATGCAATCATCGCCTCCACCACATCCACTATCCTGTCAAACGACCTGCAAGGGTTCGTGCAGCACCCCGGCCGTTTCCTGAACGCCCATTGGCTGAACCCGGCGTTTCTGGTGCCGCTGGTCGAACTCTCGCCCGGTGACGCCACGGACCCTGCTGCAACGGACAGGCTGAAGGCCCTGCTGGAACGCATCGGCAAGGTGCCCGTGGTGTGCAAGGCCAGCCCCGGCTACATCGTGCCGCGCATTCAGGCGATGGCGATGAACGAAGCCGCCCGCATGGTCGAGGAGGGCGTGGCCACGCCCGAGGATATCGACAAGGCGACCACTTACGGGTTTGGCTTCCGGTTTGCGATCCTGGGGATGCTGGAGTTCATCGACTGGGGTGGAGGCGACATCCTGTACTATGCATCACGCTACATGACCGAGGCGATGCAAAGTGATCGGTTTTCATCCCCCCAGATTATCGCAGACAACATGGGATCTGGCCGCACAGGTTTACGCGACGGGCAGGGTTTCTTGAACTATGACGGGCTGGATGTGCCAGCCTACCAGAAGGCGCGGCTGGGACAGTTCGTGGCGATGCTGCGACATCTGGATAAAATGCCCGTGCGCGGTTGAGCGGGGTCTAATTCCTATGCGTCCGACAGGAACCGACGCACCCCACCAAGCAGCAGATCGTTATGCGCGGGCAGCGACAGGCTAAAGCGCATGTAGTCTTCCAGGCCAGCCTCCCGCGTGCGGCTGACGATAATCCCGCAGGTGTCAAACAGGTGCTCGACCAGCGCCTCGGTCCGGTCTGGATTACCTGCGGAGATCAGCAGGAAATTCGTCGCACTGGGGAGAGGTTTCATGCCCATTTCCGCCAACGCAGCAGCCACTCGCGCCCGCTCCGATAGGATCTCCGCCACACGGCCCCGGATCACCGTCATATCCTCCAACGCCGCAACCGCGCAGGCCTGCGCCAGCGCGTTCACGCTGCCCATGCCCCGTACCGCATAAAGCGCGGGCATCATCCATTCCGGCGCATCGGCCCAGCCAACGCGTGCGCCTGCCAGACCGAAAGCTTTGGAGAAGGTGCGGGTGACAGTGACATTGTCATGTTGTGCGGCCAGCGCGTGCACCGCTGCGCAATATTCCTCGCCTGCAAACTCGCCGTCAGCGAGGTCCAGCACGATCACCGCCGCGTCAGGCAACCCGTCAATCAATCGCGCCAGTTCTTCCACCGGGATTAGGGTTCCCGTAGGGTTGTTTGGATTGGCGAGGAACACCAGCCGCGTCTCCGGTCCCGCTGCTGCGATCAACGCGTCCACATCCGTTCGGTGATCCTGCTCTGCTGCTTTGACCAGCTTTGCGCCCAATCGGTTGGCGGTCAACTCAAACTGAATATAGCCGAATTCCGAAATCAGAACCTCATCGCCCGGCCGCACGAAACAACGGGCCACAACATCCAGCAACTCCTCCGACCCGTTCCCGCAGATGATCCTTTCCGCGTTCAGCCCCCACGTCTCAGCCAGTTTGGCCCGCAAGGGATCGCATGTGGGTGGCCCGTAAGAACCCAGTGTTGCCGACTGCCGCGCCAGTGCTTCCGCCACCTTGGATGTTGGCGGATAGGGCAGTTCGTTGAATCCCATGTTGACCAAAGGCAAGCCCAGCGGCTGGCGCCGGGCGATCCGGCCCCGGACGGGTTTGGGACTGACGTAAGGCTGGGGTCGCGTCATGGCGTCAATGCGAGAAGGTCATGTGAGAGGGCAGGACCAGCACCAGTGTTGGAATGGCCAGCAGCAGGATCAGGCGTACGATGTCCATCACCCAGAACGGCGTCACACCCCGGAACACGGTGGAGGTTTTCACATCGCCAACCACGCCTTTCAGGATGAATACGTTTAATCCCACCGGCGGTGTGATCAGGCTGATCTCTGTCACCACCACAACGATGATGCCGAACCAGATCGCAACCTCGGTCGGGTCCATGTTGAAATCGAGGCTCATGACCAGCGGGAAGAAAATTGGCACCGTCAGCAACAGCATGGACAGGGATTCGAACACGCATCCCAGCGCGATGTAGATCAGTATGATCATGCCCATCACGACCCAAGGCGGGACGTCATAAGCTGTGACCGCAGCGCGCAGCGCTTCGGGCAGGCCCGCAAGGTTGACGAAGTTCGAGAAGATCCAGGCCCCGATCAGCACCGCAAACAGCGACGCGGCGGTGAGCGATGTTTCCTTCAACACCTCAAACGTACCTTTGAA
>JBFOMB010000053.1:0-41881 GCA_040830545.1 Paracoccaceae bacterium
CCCACAAGGCAGGACGTCGCAGCGCCATGACCGCCATACGCCATGCAATTACGATGCCGGCGATATAGGCCAGCGCATACCAGCGCAGCGCAAAGCTGAACCCGAACAGGTCGATGCTGAACAGTTCGGGCGAGATTTCCGGGAAGGGCAGGACAGCGTACATGCCCGGTCAATCCTGCCCTTTTAGGGCAAAGTCAACCTTGCCTGTACGGCGCGCGCTGCCCATATAACGCCCAAGTGACATGAGGATCGAATTATGCAGACCCGTAACAAGATTATGGACGACATCTCGCAACTGATGACCAACGCGATGGGCGTGGCGCAGGGTGCACGGGAAGAGGCGGAAACCGCCATGAAATCCCTGATGGACCGCTGGCTGGCCGACCGCGATCTGGTGACGCGCGAGGAATTCGATGCCGTGCGGGCGATGGCGCAGAAGGCACGCGAAGAGAACGCAGCGCTGGCGGCTCGGATCGCTGCGTTGGAAGAGGCAGGCAAGGACGGTTAAGGCCGCTCCGGCTCAACCATTCCAGCCACTAATGGCGAGCGCCCAGCCACCAACCAAAAGGGCGGGGAACACGAACCGGGATGCCCGGTCCAGCTTCAACGCCAGTTGTTCCCGCCCCGCCAGGACCATACGACCAGCCACCAACGCTTCGACAATCGACAGGAAGATCAGGACAATCGCCCAGATCACCAGCTTGTCCAACGTGGTGAGGTAGCCCACGGGTGGCAGTTGACTGCTAATGGCGAAGATGAATGCCATGGCGGTCAGCATCGTCGTGGCCCCAATCCCGATCTGAAATTCGAACTGGCTGGGCGGCACCCAGAAGATGACCCAGGACATGGCAACGACCAAGGTCAGCAGGCTGATCAGGCGGTAGATGTAGAATTGCGGGTTTCGCTTGGCGTCTATGATCAGCGAGATCATTTCCAGCTCCAGTTCGGTCCGCCGAAACGTCAGCGCGCCGGTTTCAAGCCTTGCGTCGCCGACTGTCCAGCCTTCGATGTTCAGACGATCCGCGATCCAGGTGTTTTCCTGATCCGGGACGAAATCGACCAGATTGTTGGGTTCTTCGACATTGACGAAGTCGATGGAGAACTGGTGGCTATCAAACGGAAATCGGCTGAGGTTGTGATAGCTGGACACTGCACCGGTGAAGCGCTGCGTGTATTCAACCCGGCCACCTGGTCCAACAGCCACCTGATTGCGCGCGTTGCGATAGGCCACGCGTAATTGGTCGGAGTTCAGCAGGCGAATACGGGGGAACCAAACCTCGGTCACGCCGAATCGGCACCCTGCGCTGTCCGCCAATCGTGGGTCGGTCCAATACATGCGCATGAAGAAATCAATTTCGATGCGCTGGTTTTCGTCGTCCACACCCATGAAATCGACGACTGAAAAAGAAGCCGTGACCTCGGTGGCCTCGTTTGCACCGCCCGGAGGCAAGTCCGTGCGCATGTCTGGCGGGATTTCACAGGCGATCGCGGGAAGGCCCATTCCCAAACACATCAACGCTGCGATCAGCCACCGCGACGCCAAATCCAACATGGTGCGGACCAAGTGACGCGCCCGTGTCCGTGTAGTCAAACTCATACCATTCCCCGGCGTTCCACCTGTCGGGTGGACTCGTTTCATTACGGGCAAGGTGCCATGGGTCGGGCTATCGGGCCAGAGTGGATTTTGGGTAGGGTCGGATTATTCGACAGAGCGATACCAGCGCACCAATGCAGCGCGGTCCGCGGGTTCCATGAAGGTGATATTGGCCGGTGGCATGGCGTGGCTCAGCCCCGCTTGCAAGTAAATCGCCTGCGCATTGCGGGCGATGTCAGCCTCGGTTTCCAGCAGTACACCCTTGGGCGCCCACAAAATGCCCTCCCACACGGGTTCGCGCGCGTGGCACATGGAACAGCGGCCCAGCACGATGTCGTGCACATCCTCGAACCCGTCCGCGCTGGCAAAGCGCGTTTCGTAGGGCGTCAGGTCTTGCGCCTCGGCCTCTTCCAGCGTGGATGTCATCGGTGCGGTCGACAGCCAGCAGATCATCAGGAACAGGATCGCTGTGACGGCCCACGTCCAGGTCGGCTTGCCCTTTCGTGCGTGCATGGAGTTGAAATAGTGCCGGATCGTGACCCCCATCAGGAAGACAAGGCTGGCGATGATCCAATTGTATTCGGTGGCAAAGGCCAGCGGGTAGTGGTTGGACAACATCAGGAAGATGACTGGTAAGGTCAGGTAATTGTTGTGGGTCGACCGTAACTTGGCAATCTTGCCGTATTTCGCATCCGGCGTGCGCCCGGCCTTGAGGTCCGCCACAACAATGCGCTGGTTCGGGATGATGATCAGGAACACATTGGCGGTCATGATTGTCGCCGTGAACGCGCCCAGATGCAGCATCATCGCCCGCCCGGTGAAGATCTGGTTGTAGCCCCAGCCCATTGCCACCAGCATGACAAAGAGAAGAACCATCAGAACGGTTGGCTGTTCTCCCAACGGGCTTTTGCATAAGTAGTCGTAGACCAGCCAGCCAATGGTCAAGGAAGCCGCGGAAATCAGGATGCCTTGCCACAGCGCCAAATCAGCCTTCTGCGCGTCAAGTAGGTAAAGTTCCCCGCCGGCCCAATAGACAATCATCAACAGCGCGGCACCGCTGAGCCACGTCGAATAGCTTTCCCATTTGAACCAAGTCAGGTGTTCGGGCATGCGCTCGGGCGCGACCAGATACTTCTGGATATGGTAGAACCCGCCTCCATGAACCTGCCATTCCTCACCATCGGCCGGGCCGGGGATATTCCGGTTCAACCCAAGGTCCAACGCGATGAAATAAAAGGATGATCCAATCCAGGCCATCGCAGTGATCACGTGCAGCCAGCGGGCGGCAAACTCCAGCCAGCTCCAGAATACAGCGAGGTCGTACATGGGGGGCTCCGTTCAATGCTTCGGGAAGACTATGCAATTCCCTGATTTTTCGGTATTGCCATATATTGTCAAACTCATTCAAAAATCGCGGAAGAATGTCTTACCTCGACAACATTCGGACCTTTGTGCGTGTCTATGAATTGGGCAGTATGTCCGCTGCAGGGCGGGATTTGCGGGTGTCACCGGCGGTAACATCGGCGCGGATTTCGCAGTTGGAAGATCATCTGGGCGTGCGGCTGTTCCAGCGTACGACGCGAAACCTGAGTGCGACAGAGCAGGGGGAGGCGTTTTACGTCGGGGCCTGCGCCGTGCTGGAAGCGGTGGATGAGGCCGAGGCGCGGGTTGTTGATCTCACCGAGAACCCGCGCGGGTCGCTGTATGTTTCCGCGCCATTGGGGGTGGGGCGACGTTTGATTGCGCCACGTGTGCCGGAGTTTTTGGATACCTATCCTGAGATCGCAGTGAGATTGCGGCTGACAGATCGGAACGTGGATCTGACATCTGAGGGGTTGGATTTGGCCTTTTTCCTGGGCCAACCTGAAGACAGTACATTGCGCATCCGCAAGATCGCGGATTGTCGGCGGGTGTTGTGCGCGGCTCCGTCGTATGTGGAGGAGCGGGGCAGCCCCGAGACCGGGCGGGATCTGGTGCGGGGCGGGCATGAATGCCTGAACCTGCGCTTTCCCGGCGCGGCGGAGTTTCAATGGCGCTTGCAGACACCGGACGGGCCGCAGCGCTTTGCCGTGTCGGGGCGGCATGAAAGCGATGATGGCGATGTACTGACCGACTGGGCGCTAGCGGGGCGCGGGATCGTGATGAAGCCGGTGTTCGAAGTGGCGACGCATCTGACGTCAGGCGCATTGGTGGCCGTCGCGACAGAGACACCACCCGTCCCGGTTCAGATGGCGTGCCTTTACACGCATCGTCGCCATCAGGACCCGAAGACGCGGCTGTTCATGGAATTCATGACCGATGAGCTCAGCACAGCCATTGCCACGGCAGAGCGCGCGGTGGGGTGAGGCCAATTGTGCGCCTGCGGCGCGCTGGATGTCTCGTCAAATCGCCTTTGGCGATTTTCCTCGAGTCGGCTGGAGTTGAGAGCGGAACGAGTGAGGCAGCGCTGGTTTTGAGTATTTGCAGAACAATGAAGGGTAGTCGGTCAGCTGCCCCGGTAGGTTGAAAAACCGAAAGGCGAAAGCAGGAGAGGGACATGGTAGTGATCGTCCTCGGACATGCCGAAGCGGATCGGGACCTGGTCGAGGAAAAGTGGGTCTGGTCCGGACTGGCCTGTGGCACGGAGGTAGTCGCCCGCCTCGAAAGTGAGTTCATAAGTGCCGGTTCTGAATGCGTCCTGCGGCAGGATCGGGCTGTCCGTGCGCCCGTCGGCATTGGTTTTCATGTCTGCTATCAGGGTGCGGTCAGACCCTTCGATGCGGTGCAGCGTGATTTTGAGCCCGGCGGCGGGGCAGCCACGGGCCGTGTCGAGCACATGGGTGGTCAGAAATCCGGACATGGCGCACTCCTTTGATTGGGAAAGTGATGCCTGATTGGGCGGGGACCGGCAAACCTGTCCTCATTGACACTGCCTTTGGGGATTTTTGAAAAACCATAAGACATCGTGCAGATAGAAGGAACGAAAGCCTGAGGAGACGCAGATGAATCGGTATCCCCGCGACATGATCGGTTATGGAGCCAACCCGCCGGACCCAGCCTGGCCCGGTGGTGCGCGGATCGCGGTACAGCTTGTACTGAACTATGAGGAAGGCGGCGAGAACTGTGTGTTGCATGGCGACGAAGGGTCAGAGGCGTTTTTGAGCGAGATTGTCGGTGCAGCATCCTGGGAAGGGCAGCGGCATTGGAACATGGAAAGCATCTATGAATATGGGTCACGCGCCGGGTTCTGGCGGTTGCACCGTTTGATGCGTGATCTGCCGATTACGGTTTACGGCGTGGCCTCGGCCCTGGCGCGCAGCCCGGATCAGGTTGCGGCGATGCAGGAAGCCGGTTGGGAGATTGCGAGCCACGGGTTGAAATGGGTCGAACACAAGGACATGCCCGAAGACGCTGAACGCGCTGATATGGTCGAGGCCATCCGGCTGCATCGTGAAGTGACCGGCGCGCGACCGCGTGGCTGGTATACGGGGCGCTGTTCCAGCAATACGGTTCGGTTGGCGGCGGAAGAAGGTGGGTTTGCCTATATAGCGGATACATATGCGGATGATCTGCCATATTGGACGCGGCTAACGGGGCGCGACCAGCTGATCGTGCCTTACACGTTGGATGCAAACGACATGCGCTTTGCCACGCCGCAGGGGTTTAATGCCGGGGATCAGTTTTTTAACTACCTGACGGACACGTTTGACGTGCTTTACGCCGAGGGCGTGGCGGGCGCGCCCAAGATGATGTCGGTGGGATTGCATTGTCGGTTGGTGGGACGACCCGGGCGTTTTCGGGCGTTGGAACGGTTCCTGGAGCATGTGCGGGGGCATTCTGATGTCTGGTTTGCAACGCGATTGCAGATTGCAGAGCATTGGGCAGCGCATCATCCACCGGTGGCGCGGGATCGTCCGTCGGAGATGGACCGTGCAACCTTTGTGGCAGCCTATGGCGGGGTCTTTGAACATTCGCCCTGGATTGCCGAACGGGCGTTTGATCTGGAACTGGGGCCTGCGCATGACACGGCTGGAGGGCTTCACAACGCGCTCGCGCGGATGTTCCGGTCGGCATCGGAAGAGGAGCGGTTGGGCGTGTTGACCGTGCATCCGGATCTGGCGGGCAAACTGGCGGCGGCCAAACGGCTGACAGCTGAAAGCACGTCGGAACAGGCGAGCGCCGGGCTGGACGCGTTGACCGATGCGGAACGCGCGACATTCACGGAACTTAATCTGGCGTACACGGATAAGTTTGGCTTTCCATTCATCATAGCGGTCAGAGATCACACCAAGGCGTCAATCCTGGAGGCATTCCAGGCGCGCGTGGGCCATGACCGGTACGTGGAGTTTGCCGAGGCCTGCCGACAAGTGGAACGGATCGCGGCATTCCGCCTGCGTGATCTGCTGCCCGCATGAACGAGATCGTAGTTGAGCCCTTGAGTGCTGTGGCCTTTGCGTCATTTGGGGATGTGTTGGATTGCGCAGGCGAGCCCGACAAGATCATCAATCAAGGACTGTGTGGGCGGTTTCATGACCGGGCGAGACTGGATTTCGGCGACGGGAAGGCCGGGGTCAGCCTGTTTCAGGCCGTGCCGCGACAGTTGCCGTATCAATTGGAGATGATGGAGCGGCACCCGGAGGGAAGTCAGTGTTTTATTCCGATGTCGCTGCAGCCCTTTCTGGTGATTGTTGCGCCCGATCGTGACGGTCGCCCGGACTACCCCCGGGCATTTGCCACCGCGCCAGGGCAGGCGATCAATTTCCATCGTGGCACGTGGCATGGCGTTTTGACGCCACTGCACGCGCCGGGGCTGTTTGCGGTGGTGGATCGCATTGGTGAAGGCGACAATCTGGAAGAGTTTTGGTTCGACAGAGCCTATTTGGTGGTCAACGGCGCCTAGTCGCAGAACCTGCGGATAGTTTCCCGAATGGGTTTGCGTTGCCGGGCAAGGTGGATGCGCAACGTCCGAAAGTCGATTTCGACCTCAAGTTGACCCCCGATGTTTGAAACGCCGAAGTCGGTTTTAGGTGTCGCGAAACAGGCGCGTATGGGCCAATTCTCGTGCCAGTTCCTGCAAAATAGGGATAATTCGGGTCGGATCCGGGGAGCCTGAATTGGGAAAGGACGTGCCCACAACTGCCTTTAATCCCCCAATTGGGCCCACTGGTACAGCAAAGGCCGTCACTCCTGCCTCAAATTCATTGTCGACTATTGCAAACCCATGCGTTCGACAGGTCGTCACAGACGCAGCAATCGCATCCCGGTCGGTGAGGGATGATGCCGTGTATTGTTGTAACGGTGTTTCAGACAGGTAGGTGACGGTTTGCGCTGGATCGTCGTAAGCCAGAATCATACGCCCAATGGCCGTGTGGCTCAGCGGTAGGCGGCTGCCCACGGTAAAGCCGAATGTCACGGGTTGATTGCGTGGGGCGGACTGACCGACAAAAACCGCAGCGTCTTCCTCGCGGATTGACAATGACACCGGTCCTTCCAGACGTTCGGAAAACCGGTTCAACAGCGGCTGTACTTCGATTCCAAAGGCGTTGCCCTGAAAGAAACTGCCAGCCAATGCCAGAACGCGCGGGGTCAAAACAAAACTGCGTCCGGATTTGCGAACATATCCAAGCTCGACCAATGTCAGAACCAGACGACGGACTGAGGCCCGATCCAGTCCCGTTTTCACGGCCAGGTCAGCCAGGGTCAAATGCGTGTCGGCATCATCGAACGCACGCAGTACGCGGATGCCTTTTACAAAGGTCTTGGATATTTCCCGGTTGGACATTGCCGCCTTCTTGATTTGATGCTGCGGTGCGCGCGCACCGCGATTGCGATGTAGGCAAGCAAGTTATGCACGAAAAATGTGTGAGCAATCGATACTAATGTCATAAATGATAGAAGGACATTCTGAAGCCGATTGTGATCAAAGTCGTGGACCGGAATGTGCGGCTGATCGTTTTCCACTGGTGCGTCCTAGTCATTATTGCGTCAGACATCGTCGGTACGGCAATCTTGGCGAGCTTCAAGGCTCAAACCCTTAGCCTGATGCGTTGGACGAACCAAGTGTTCACGATGGGTTGACGATTACCCATCGGTTGATACGTTCAATTAACGTCCATTTGGTCATATATCGAACAAATCTTACTGGAGTTTCAGCATCATGCCCCACACCGCCGCTGAGCCAGGGACATGGGTTCAGATCGCCTTGGCCGCAGCTTTGGACGATGGCCGTGCAGTGATGCCGATCACGCTCACCGGCCAGCGATATGTCTTGTTTCGGGATGATGAAGGTGAACTGGGCCTGATCGGGCGGCATTGTCCGCATCGGGGCGCGGATATGTGTTATGGACGTTTGGAAGACAATGGTTTGCGGTGCCCGTTCCACGGATGGCATTTTGACCGAACGGGGCAATGTGTGGAACAACCGGCCGAACCGGAAGGGTCCATGATGTACACACAGATCAAGGTGCCCATGGTGCCGGTTCGGGAAGAGGACGGTCGGGTTTTTGCCCGGATCGCAGAGGAGGAGTGAATGATCAGCCAGCAACTGAATGACCAGATCACCCGGATTGGTCCTGGTTCCCAAGCCGGGGCCGTGCTGCGCCGCTATTGGCAACCCGCTGCGCTGGTCGAAGAACTTGAGCATGGTGACAAGGTTCCGGTTAACCTGCTGGGTGAAAGGCTGTCCTTGGTGCAGGATGAAAAGGGTGGGCTGGTATTGGCGACGCGCTTGGCAACGGCGGATGCGGCCCCGACGCACTACCCGGCCTCAGCCGAGATCGTCATCGACCCAAATGGCCCGACCTATCCCGCGGTTCAGAAAAACGGCATCATCTTTGCCTATCTCGGCCCAGGGACACCGCCGGCATTCCCGAATTTCGACTGTTTCCGGGCGCCGGACAGCCACGTGTTTGCCTTCAAGGGGCTGTGGGAGTGCAACTGGCTTCAGGCCCTGGAAATCGGGATCGACCCGGCTCATGCCTCGTTCCTGCATCGGTTTCTGGAGGATGAGGACCCTGATGCGGGCTATGGTAAACAGTTCCGCGACAAGGCAGCCGGAACCAATATGCCGATCACGCAGGTGCTGCGCGAATACCCGCGCCCGGACATTCAGGTGGATGAAACCGACTATGGGCTGAAAATCACGGCTCTACGGCACATGGAAAATGAACTGACCCATGTGCGCGTGACCAATCAGATATTCCCCGAAGCGATCTGTATTCCCATGTCGCGCGAAATGATCATCACCCAATGGCACGTGCCAGTGGATGATGAAAACTGCTATTGGTTCACCATGTTCACAAGCTTTGACAAGCCGGTGGATAAGGACGTGATGCGTGCGCAACGACTACAGGAACACACGTTGCCGACCTATGCACCGGTGAAGAACCGGACGAATGATTATCACTATGACCCCAACGAACAGGCGACGATGACCTACACGGGCATGGGGCTGGACATCAACGTGCATGACCAATGGGCGGTCGAAGGGATGGGGGCAATTCAGGACCGGACGCAGGAACATCTGGGCCGGTCAGACGTGGCAATCATTCGCTATCGCCGGATGTTGCGCAAAGCGATTGCCGATCTGGCCGAAGGGCGCGACAGCGACCTGCCGATGCGGGGTGGGAACGAAGTGTCGAACATCGCCGGACCGCTGTCCAATGACGCGATCGCCGACACATCGGACTGGAGTCAGGCCAGCCACAAGCTGGACATGGCGCGCCGCGCGGCTTGCCCCTGGGATGCGACGGTCTGAATGGCGCGGGATGCGGGGGACAGTTCAGCGGCGTCCAGAGTGGTGGATCGTGTAGCAGCGGAAGGGATCGAAACCATCCGCCTGCTGTTCCCGGACCAGCATGGCATCTTGCGAGGGAAGACGCTGACGGCACGGGCGTTGCCCTCCGCATTGGCCAATGGCATCGGTATGCCCTCAACTCTGCTGCTGAAGGACACATCGCACCGAACCGTCTTCCCGGTTTGGACCGAAGATGTTGCGGTCGGCGATCTTCCCCTGGCCGGGGCGAGCGATGTGATCTGTTTGCCTGATGCAGAGAGTTTCCGCGTTCTCCCTTGGTCGCCGCATTCGGCGGTGATGTTGTGTGACGTGTTGCATCGCTCGGGCGAACCGCTGGAAATTGCGCCGCGCACTGTGCTGCGCCGGGCCGAGAATCTGTTGGCGGAAGCCGGCTACACTGCCCTGTTTGGGCTGGAAGTGGAGTTTCAGGTATTCGCTGTCGCAGATGATGGTCTGGCACATGAACAGGCCACCATGCCCCCGGCCGCGATCCAGACCCGCAACACCACCCAAGGCTATCAGTTCCTGACCGAGACCCGCTATGCTGAGGTTGAGGACCTGCTGGACGATCTGCGGCGGAATGCCGACGCGCTGGGCCTGGGCCCGAGGACCGTCGAGATTGAAATGGGGCCAAGCCAGTTTGAGTTCACCTTTGACCCGTCCGGGCCATTGGAGCAGGCGGATCGTTTCGTTCTGTTCCGGACGATGGTCAAAGAGGTTTGTCACCGGCGCGGATTGCACGCAAGTTTCATGCCCAAGCCCAACCTGCCAAATGCCGCAGCCAACGGGTGGCATATTCACCAGTCCGTGCTGAAGGATGGGCGAAACGCGCTGATGCCGACAGCGGAAGGTGTGCTGACCGATGTCGCCAGCGGATGGATCGCGGGATTGCTGGAACATGCTGCTGCCAGCTGCCTTCTGACGACGCCGACGGTCAATGGCTACAAGCGCTTTGCGCCCTACCAACTGGCCCCCAATCGCATTCATTGGGGAACCGACAATCGCGGGGCAATGGTGCGTGTATTGCTGTATCCGGGTGACACGGCCAGCCGCATAGAAAACCGTGTGGCTGACAGTTCCGCCAATCCCTATTTCGCATTTGCTGCGCAAATCCTATCCGGCCTGGACGGTATCGAACGTGGCACAACGGCCCCTCCGGCGACCGAGGCCGCGTATGATGGCGACGCAACCGCTTTGCCAGCAACCCTGATCGCCGCAGTGGAAGCGTTCGAGGCAAGCCCTCTTTATCTTGACCGGCTCGGAGAAGGGTTTGTGCGCTACCTCAGCACGATCAAGCGAGCGGAATGGGATCGTTATCTGAGTACAGTTTCCGAATGGGAACAGGCCGAATACTTTAACCTGTTCTAATGGACGGGATTGCGTTCGAGGATACGATTGACGGGTACTTCCCGCTGCACCTTTCGCTGCGACAGTTCCTTGACCGTCATGGCTTCGCAGCGGCCGAAGTCATTCTGCGCTATGCGCCGATCATGCATATTCCCAACCTGCCTCCAGAGGCACCAGTGCCACTCAACATTCTCGAAGGTGTTGCCGGGATCGCGTCGTATCTGCGTTTGTGGGCGACGCCCTCTTCGCTGAGCGGCGATGGGGCGTGGTATTGGTTTGAATCATCGGACCTTTCTATCAGCCAATTGGACCCAATGGTCCGGCTGGCGGAGCCTGCATTTGTTGAAGGAATTGGTTTTGAAGTCGGCTCCTCGGCGCTGTCCGATAGGGCGTCAGAACGGATTGTTCTGTCAGCGGACTACACCAGCATTCGAGGAAACTGAGGCAAACGCCACCGATACCTGTCCCGAGGCCGGATCAAGTGATCGCTTCGAGCTTTTCCTTGCTCATTTCACCCGGAACGATAGTTATCGGGATCGGCAAAGTCCCGGAGTTGCGACTGAGCTGGGTGACCAAAGGCCCAGGGCCCTTCCGGTCCGTTCCTGCACCCAGAACCAGCACGCCGATTTCGGTGTCTTCTTCGATCTGGGCCAGAATTTCCGGTACCGGGTCACCTTCACGGATGACCAGTTCCGGGTCCACACCCTGGCGGTCCCGCATCCATTTGGCAAAAACTTCGAAATGGACGTGAATCCGCTCCCGTGCCTCTTCACGCATGACCTCGCCCACACCGATCCAGTGATTGAATTCGTCCGGTGGGATGATGGACAAAACACTGACGCCTCCCCCCGTGTGGGCGGCGCGCATTGCGGCGAACCGCATCGCGTTCAGGCATTCGCGACTGTCATCCAGTACAACCAGAAACTTGCGCATGGGCGGTCCTCCTTTGGTGTGGATCATGACCCAGAGCGTTTGGGCAGGCAACCGGTGAGTGACAAGGTTAAATATCTAAGCGCAGGTGCGGCAATTCGCGGCCCGGGATGGATCCGGACGGCGTCGTGCCGACCTGTACCGCTCCCATGCGTTCATAGAAGCCCAAAGCGCCGGGATCCGCATCGATATGGAGTTGGGTGGTACCGGCTCTGCGAGCCTGTTCAATGCTCCAGCCAAACAACAGCTGGCCCAATCCTTGCCCCATTGCGTCGGGCGCGATGAACAGTTTTTCAATTTCTCCGAAGCGATTGCCGTCCGAGTCGGATTTGCCCAGGCTGATCTGAACAACTCCGGTGAAATTGCCGCTTGCGCGTGTGACAGCCATCAGGTCACTCAGATCGTCGGGCGTCACGGTCAATTCCTTGCGGCAGGCGTCCAAAAAGACTTCATCATACCCCCAATACGCCTTGGACCGCAGACATAGCGCACTGAGTTGGTCCAGCTCTGTCTGCGTGGCCATGGTCAGACGCTGGGGCGTCACCGGTTCGAGGCGGCCCAGTCCCAATACATCTCGCGCACGCGGGCAGTTACGGGGCCGGGTTGATACTGCGTGTCGTCAAACGCCGTGATGGCGGTGACTTTTGACATGTTGCCAGACAGGAACACCTCGTCCGCATCATGGAAATCTTCGAAGCTGAGGACGGTTTCATGCACCGTCATGCCATCGGCAACCATGTTCGACATGTGCCGCGCTCGTGTGATCCCGGCGAGGAAGGTGCCATTTGCGATAGGGGTAAAGACCTCGCCATCCTTGACCATGAACACATTTGCTGTGGCGGTTTCCGCGACATTGCCCATGGCGTCTGCCACCAGCGCGTTGGAGAACCCTTTGCGATAGGCTTCGGCCAGCATGCGAGCGTTGTTGGGGTAAAGGCAGCCGGCCTTGGCATTCACAACTGCGTCTTCTAGCACCGGGCGGCGGAATTGAGTGCGGGTCAGGGTGGCGGTGGCCGTTGCGGGAGCCAACGGGATCTCTTCGAGGCAGATTGCAAATCCGGTGGTTTCGGCGTTCGGGATGATCGCGGTCTTGTCCCCGTCGATGCCCCAATACATCGGGCGAATGTAAATGGCCGTGTCACCGCCGAACTGTGCCAGACCTTCGTAGATGATGGCAACCATGTCCTCGGTCGATACAGTTGGTGTAACCATCAGCGATTCAGCCGAGCGATTGACCCGGGCGCAGTGCTTGTCGAGGTCCGGGGACATGCCATCGACCCAGCGCGCCCCGTCAAACACGCCGGATCCCAGCCAGGCGCCATGATCCGCCGCGCTCATGATTGGTACATCGCCGTCATGCCAGGTGCCATTGAAGTAGGTGCGGATGTTCTTGCCGGTTGCCATGATGCGCCTCCCTTGGTTGGCGGAGACTAGGCGGGCTATGGCCAGAGGTCCAGTGGGTTTAGCGGCAGGCAAATTGAGCTGGCGCGCAGGATGTATTGCGTTCAGGCCACGCAGGCCTTGGGGGAACCCCCAAACCCCCCGGGGGCGCTGCCCCCGTCGCGCAAGGCGCGACTCCCCCGGAGTATTTTGCGAACAATGAAAGGACTGGGAGCGCGGGCACGAACTCAACGTCCTGCGTGGGCGGCGTTGATCTGTACGGTATGTCCTTGAGTGCCTTCGATCTCTCTCAGCAGACGGGACCAAGTGTCCGCCGGAGACCGGTTAAGCATGGGCTTGCCCGCGACAGGTGGCACAGTGTTGGACACCTTGCCTATGTACCTTGGATCACGGTGGCCACAAAAACGGAGGCCGGGATCGATGTGGGTCCACACTGAATTGCAATTCCCGATAGTTCTTTTTGATTCAATCGGTTCTGAAGTCCCATCGGCCTCGTTTCGAGACCCTCCGCGGGCGTTTGCATGGCGTGCCCCGAGCGTTGGTGGTTCAGTATTCGCGATCGAAAAACAGGCCGATGCCGCTGTCTCCAGCGTTGTCCACGGTCCCCTTAATGGTCAGATTGTCCGTGACATCGAGGTTGATGTTGAGTTCGGTATCACCTGCCGCGTTCACGGCCACGTCGGTGTAAACCTCGTCGGATATGTACCCGCCAAGACCCAGCGAGGCGAGACCGCCTCCATCCTGAGCAAGACTCACTGAATCAGCACCAGTGGCCTCGCGCCCGGCGTCCGAGACGAAATTGCCGCCACCGCGCAGGGTCAGCAATCCGGTTGCGATCTGTGCGACTTTGAAGGGCGAAAGGTTGGTGAAATCAGTGCCAAAGATCAAAAGGGCCAGCGCCTCTTCTTCGGGAAGTTCCGGGTCGGAGGTAACGTTGATGTCCAGACTGTCAAGCTGGCCGGAGATTTCCAGTGTCGCCGACCCATCCGTGGTGCTGGAGGAGGCCGCAAATTCGAGATAGGGCTGCAGGGACCCTTGCAATGTGACGAGCCCGCGATCGAGGTTTAGCCGTCTGCCAAACAGTGTCATGCCCCCGCGCAGTAGCGAGATTTGACCGGATGGGGCCAGGTTGGCCGTGGTGCCGCGAAGGTAGAGTTCACCGCCTAGTTCCGCGTCCAGTCCGCGCCCCCGCACAAACATCTTGCGCGGCACAGAAATCAGCACGTCCAGCCCATATGCAGGGCCATTGCCGCTGGACCCGGTTTCGATCAGGCCAGCGCGAGCCCGTGTGGTGCGGACCGGGCTGCTTTCACCGACATGTGTGATGTCCGGGATCGGCGCGCCGCTGCTTGCACCTCCTGCGTTTGCAATGTCGATTTCGGTTTCACCTACATCAATGCGCCCACTTATGCGGGCATTTCCGGTCAACGGGCCGGACAAAGTCAGGTTCCCACTGACGGGGGAGCGATAGACAACCTCGTCGGTGATGATCAGCTCTTGCATGCGGATACCAATGTCGCCGTTGAACGGCGCGCTGAGTTGGACAGGGCCGTTCACGGTGAAACTGCCGCCGGTCCGCAGGTTACCGCGCAAATCCACGCCAGCGCTGCCGCCGTTCAGGGCGATGGTGCCGCCGAAGTTCTGGACTGAGTTCTGGATTTGCGGGATTGCGATGGCACCGCCACTCAGGCGGACTTGCCCGGTCACCGCTTCCAGCGAAGGTTGACCGTTGATGCTCAGGTCAAAACCTGCGTCACCTTTCACAGAGATGGGGGAGATGAACGCGTTTGCCGCTGCCATTTGCAGGCTGCCTTTGGCCGTCGCGTCCATGGTTCCAGCCAGTTCGTCATAGATCCCGTCGATGATTGCGGAAATGCCCGCAGGTCCGTCCGCCTTGGCGGTCAGTGTCCATTTCCCGTCCGCTCGACTGGCCCGCCCAGAGGCGTCCATTGCACCCGGGAACTGCGGCATGATCCGCTCCAGCTGATCCAAACGTGCATCAAACGTGACATCTGCAGCGCCCTCGGGGCTCAAGCGCGCCTCGGCATTGGCATAGCTTGAGTTTGGTGCGTCTATTTCCAGTTGGGCGGTCAGATCGCGCCCCTGTTGTTTGACATCCGCATCCACACGCAGTGGGCCGGAAAACGTCGGCAGGATGCGCGAGACGTCCTCGACCGTCACAGTAGCCTGTAGATCCGGTGCGCTCGCGGAGGCGAACCCGCTTGCCTTTGCCTTCAGTGATGGGCCGGTCAGGATCAGACTGCGCAGGTCCACGCCATCAGCCCGGCTCGCCGCGTCAGCCCGCAAGTGGTATTCGCCCGCCAACAGGGCGTCAGCCTGTTTGATACCGGTCGTAATGTTCTGGAACAGTCCGGTCAGCACCATGTCAAAGCTCTGATCCGACAGTGCGCCTGTGCCATTCAACGCGACGGTGGCCTTGCCGGTCAGAGGTCGCTTGGCAAGGCCTGAGAAGCGGGAGAGATCGGTCAGGCGAACTTCGCCGGACGCTTCGAATGCGGATGTGTCGGACATGTCAGTCAGCGCCAGGTCAGCGGTTGCGCTCATATCCTGGCCTTTGACCGACAGGCCATTCAACGACAGGCTGTCATCGCCCGGCAGGATGAACGTGCCGTCCAGAGCGAGGTTTGATCCCACAGCAGCGTTTAGCGCCGGATCGGTCAACCCCAACCCTTGCAGCCCGGCACGTACCGTGCCCGAAGCCGCGAACACACCGTCGCTGTCGAGCGTGCCATTGCCTTGCAACGTCAGGCGACTGAGTTGCGTCGCGGGGTGATCCAGACCGACCACGTTGGCCGACAACGTCCATGCCTCGCCTTCCACGCCATCCAGATTGATTGCCACCCGGGCCTGCCGCAGGGAAACTGGGTCGCCCGGGATTGGCAGGCGGATCGAACTGGCACCTCGTGCGGGCTCCAACGTGCCCTCGATGTCGGCCCTCAGGGGTTTGCCCGCAGCATTCAGCGACGCCGTTCCATCTAGCTCTAACGCACCCGTGTCGACGTCCAATCCGGTCAGGTCGATCCGGCCGTCTTCGTAGCGCAGGCCCGTCAGGTCGATCTGTGCGTCAGTTCCAAAAAACGCGTGGAATTGTTGAGCGAGAAACGGCGACGCATCGCCGGACACGTCTGCATGAAACGCGGTAGCAGGCTCGGGGTCGGATTGCTCGCGGATGGTGACGCGACCAGAAAGCCGATCGGTGCCTTCGGTGGCAAGCGCGATGTCCGCGGCAAAGTCAGTGAGTGCGCCGCCGCCTTGTGCATCCAGTGCCAAAGCCGGGCCGCCGGGAATGCCTGCGAGCCGTCCGACCGGGCCACCCGCCGGTTCGGTCAGGGACAGGTCAAATGCCAGATCATCGCCCAAATCCTGCGGTACGGTCGCGTCCAGCCGCATTTTCGCGCCACCCGGTGCGTCTATGTCCAGATCGGTGGTCCATACGCCGCGCTGCTGGCTTGCTGTGCCTGCCACCGTGACCGGACCGGGCAGGTCAGGCAGAATTCGCCCCAGATCGTCCAGCCCGGCGGTAAGGGTCAGATCCGTCTGCCCCGTCTTGGCCGATCCGCGCGCGTTCAGCGTCAGTGCTTCGCCGTTCAGGTCCAGCGTACGAATGGTTAGACCACTAGGTCCACGCTCGGCATCCAAGACCAGATCGGTCTGCCCTGCGATCAGCGGATCCACCATCTCTTGCCCGATCTTCAGATCGGTGCCGGTGCCCTCCAGTTTCACATCAAACACGCCACCCAGCGGATCACCCTTGCCGTTGATCTGCGCGGACAACTTTCCCGCCAGATCCTGCCCGGCGAGCACATCGAACCGGGACAGGTCGTCCAGTTCGGCGGTTGCCGTTCCATCCACGCTGAACCCGCTGCTGAGGCCCTGAATGGCGGCGTCCAACAACAGCCGATAGTCGCGTCCGCTGAGCAGGAACTGGGACAGACGCAGGTTGTCACCCCGGCTGAGCACAAATTCACCGGCCAGGTTGACCGTATCGCCAACCCCTTTGCGCAATCCCGCGTCAGCAAAACCCAGGCCAAGCAGCCCGGCTTCTAGATTACCGGTTAGCGGGGTGGAAAGGTCTGGTTCGTAGCGGCCTCGTGCCGAGACCTCAGCGTTTCGCACTGTCACGTCCGGGCGCGACAGGCCTTCAACCTGTAAATTCAACGTCCAATCTGCGCTTTTTGCCGCGTCGAACCGAAGCGCTGTGTTGAGGCCGAGTAACTGCGTGTCACCCCCGCCAAATGGTAGCACAACAGAGTTCCCGGCTGGGTCGGCCAGTGTGACGTCAAGATTGGCGCGCGTCGGCGCGGCCTTTGCATCCAGCGCTGCGTCCCCGTTCAGAATCAGCGCATCTGCCACCAACTCCAGCCGCGAGACATCCAACTGACCATCCGGTTCTCGCCGACCAGCCACGTGCAACCGTGTTTCCGCACCAAAGAACGCATCAAATTCGTCGACCAGTAGTGGGCGCAGGTCACCGTTTACTTTGGCATCGAATATGATGGCCTGCGCGTCTTCCTCTCCCTCGCCGACAAGCGATACGCGCCCCTCAACACGATCCACTCCATCAGTGGCAAGGTTCAAATCCGCCGTGAAATCGTCCAGCGGTCCGTTGCCCTTCACAGCCAGGGTCACAGGTGGTGCGTTAGGGATGCTGAGCACGTTGGAAATCAGCCCGCCCGCGTCCTCGTCAACCTGAAGGTCAATAGCCAACAGCCGTGTTTCATTGGCAAAGCTTGCGGTCAGTCCGATCCGGTCACCCACACGGTCCAGTCGGTCAATCGCCAGATTCGTATACAGCGCGCCATCTGCCAATGTCAGCCGCCCGTCCAGCGACAGGGCCGCCGCCAGGCCAACAACATCCTCGCCCAGTTCCACCCGCTCAACCGCCAGTTTGTCGATCAGGATCGACACGGGCAGTTCCGGCATGGCAAATGGCTGCGCCTCTGGAGCAGGCAGATCCGGGTCGGAGGAGGGCAGGGGTTGACGCAGCACCTCGATACTGTCGGCGGTCAGTTCGTTGACCGAAAATCGCCCGCGCACCAGCGCAACGCGGTTCCAGTCCAGCACAGCCCCGTTCAGCCGGAACCAGACACCATCGTCGTCGGATACCTCGATCTGTTCAATCGTCGCACGAGAGGATAGGGCACCGTCCAATCCCGTTACCTTGATCGTGCGGCTTTCGTTGGACAGCGTGTTTTCCAGCAGGCGCACCAGCGGCCCTCCGGGGTCATCATCCTGCGCGGCCAACGGCTGGGTCCACGCAACAATGGCGGCCAGAGAATATGCCAGATATCGCTTCAAAACGCCTGCCCGATCCCGAAATAGAACTGCAACCCGTCCGACGTGGTCCCGTCCACCGGCAGCGCCAGGTCCAGCCGCAGGGCACCGATACCGCCGACATCATAGCGCACGCCCAGCCCCGCGCCAGAATGGCTGGGCGAATTTTCGTCGATGAATTCCTGCGCGTCCACAGCGCCCCAGTCAAAGAAACCGACCAGAGAAAGCTTGTCAGTTACGCGACCGCGCACCTCAGTGGAAATGCCCACAAAGGAGCGTCCACCTGCCACGCCGGGGCCGATTGGAATTCCTAGCGATTGGTAAGGATGACCGCGCACCGTACCTGCGCCGCCGGAATAGAACAAAAGGTCGGGGGAGATGGATTGAATACTTGCTCCCAAAACCGTGCCCAATTGCAACCGGCTGGCCAACACGACCCGGCTGTCAGCACCAAATCCAAGATACGCGCGCCCGTCGATCAGCGTGTGAATGCCTGAAGATGTTCCGTTGAAACCGACAAACGGGGTTGCGTCCCAATTCAGATAGTAACCTTGCGTGGCATTGGTCGCGTTGTCCCGTTTGTCGCGACGATATCGGGACGGCACGGACAGGAAGTAGAATTTGCGCCCTTGGCCGAACACGTCGTCTGAAATGTTGTAGTTCGCCGCAAAGGCGGTTTCGAAATACGTATCTTTGGTGATTTGACGCCGCCAGCCTACACCCACCTGAGACCGGAACAGGCGATAGTGATCTTCGTCCCGCAATTCGACGTCCAGCAGGTAGAACAGATCGTTGTCCGCGCCGAAAAAGGCTGGCCGGTCGAGCCTCAGGAGCAACCGCCCGTCGATATCGCTGGTCCCGCCGATGTTTCGAATGCGGCTATCAAAGGTCAGCCGCTCGGCCCCGCCAAACACGTTGCGGTGCACCCATTTGAACGACAGTTCCAACCCTTGCGTCGACGAGATCTCGCCGCCGAATTGCAGGCGGCGGGGTTTCGCGTCTACGACGGCTATGTCGAAATCCAATGTGCCGTCCGGCTTGGGTTTATCCGCCTCGGTCAGGGACACAGAGCTGAACGCGCCTGTACGCCGCAGACGGCTGGCGGACCGCCGCGCGGCCTCTGGGCTGAACTGCTCGCCGGTCGGGAATCCGGCGATCCGTTGGATTGCCTCTTCGCGCACAGTGGAAGGCGTCGAAACCGTGGCAACACCGAAATCCAGCGCTGGGCCGGGGTCGACGCTGATACGGGCGTCCAGCAGCGCCTCCTTGTGCCGCGCGGTGATCTTCTGATCCGCGATGCGGGCCTTTGCATGGCCTGTGTCCCGCCACCCACTGACAGCGGCCACGGCTGTGGATTGCAACACACCAGTCGGCGCAGGTGCTCCGCTGCGAAAATCCTCTGGCAGTTTCGTGTCGCGTGCCACTGGCGCGATTTCTGCTACGCCAAACCGAAAGGGACGGCCTGGTTCGATCTGGATCGTGACACGATTGATGCGGGAGGGCGTTTCCAGCGGATTGATGTTCGCTGCCTCGCGCCCGTCCACGCGGATGCGAATGACCGGGCTGTAATAGGCCGAGTCATACAATATGCTGATCAGCCCACGATAATCGCTGCGCGCTGCCGCAAGAATTTCCTGCGGCGTGTCCAGCCCGCGTGCGTTTGCTGACAGGGTAAGAGACGCGGCCTTTAGTTTGTCGAGAAGGTCATCGGGCGCACCGGGTGCGGTCAGAGAGGTTTCAAGCGCACTGGCCTGTTGCCCAAGCGAAAGACAAACCACCAATCCTAACGCCCAATGACGCGCCAAACGGCCCCAAGGGCCGGACAATTCAGGTCGGCGTGTTGCGATGCGTTCCATCGCTGGTGACCCCCCTGGGTGCATCAAGACACTGGTACTGAATACACGGATCGGAATAACTGCTCTTAATCGGGCAGAGTGACGCGACATGTTGCCTGTATCAAGCCCGTTAAACACCAAATGCGCGACTAAATGGCAGAAGTCCACAGGATTTTGGACAGTCCCTGTGGGCATTCCCAGCCTCGGGTGCAAAGTTACCTGATCCCTCGCCACACCAAGCGTTCTCTTGCCGAGCCGTTCATGACCTGCTTGTGACCAAAGAACAGGCGGTCTATCCCCCGGTCTTGCGGCGGAATTCAACCTTTCCACAACTTATTGAGGACTCCCCCAAAATAGGGGGTTGCCAGATAGAGTCTAACGCCGCACCATATCTAGTACGGGCACGGGGGATCGCCCCGGTCTGTAGAGCAGACAGCTAGCGATTGGGGCGCTCTTCAGACCCCTCCGCTAGAGAGCAGTGAGGTGGCGTCATGGCCCTTTCCGAGCACTTTCTGGAAGAAGAAATTCACCCCATCGACATCGTGGAGCACATCGCGGCGCATCACGATTGGGATTTTGACCGATTGGGTGACGATCAGATCGCAATGGCTGTCGAAGGTCAGTGGCGAACTTATTCCATAACGCTTGCCTGGTCTGGATATGACGAAACCCTGCGCATGGTGTGCACCTTTGAAATGGAGCCGCCGGAGGATCAACTGCCGGGACTCTATGAACTGCTGAATCAGATGAACGATCAGTGCTGGGCCGGGGCGTTTACCTATTGGGCCGAGCAAAAGCTGATGGTTTACCGCTACGGGCTGGTTTTGGCCGGTGGTCAGGTGGCCAGCGCGGAACAGATCGACACCATGATCAACGCTGCGGTGCTGAGCGCCGAGCGGTATTACCCCGCCATTCAATTGCAGGTCTGGGGCGGGCGCACACCGACCCAGGCGCTGGAAGCGGCCATTGCAGAGGCGTATGGCCGGGCGTAAACACAGGTCCTGAACCGACAGGGGAAGGGGCCATCATGAATATGGATGAGGTTGCGAACCGCGGTCTGGCATTGCTGGGCTGCGGTAAAATGGGGTCGGCCATGCTGAAGGGCTGGCTGACAGGTGGGCTGCCGCCCGGATCGGTCTGGGTGCAGGATCCGTTTCCGTCGGATTGGGTAACCGCGCAAGGCGTCCATGTGAACGAGGGCCTACCACAGGGCTGCGCCATTGCCCTGATCGCCGTGAAACCGCAAATGATGGCCGAAGCGCTGCCAGCGCTGAGGGCGATGGGAGGGGGAGAGACGCTGTTTGTTTCCGTCGCCGCCGGGACGCCCATTTCCTACTATGAGGATGTATTGGGGGCGACGTCACCTGTGATCCGGGCCATGCCGAATACGCCGGCCGCGATTGGCCGGGGCATTTCCGCGCTGGTCGGGAATGGCGCGGCAACAACGGCGCACATGGACCTAGCGGAAACCCTGTTGGCTGCTGTGGGGCAAACGGTGCGGTTGGACAGCGAGGCGCAGATGGACGCGGTGACTGGCGTCAGCGGTTCTGGCCCGGCCTATGTCTTCCATCTGATCGAAACGCTCGCCGCTGCGGGGGAGTCGGAGGGGCTGGCCCCGGACCTCGCCATGCAATTGGCGAAAGCAACCGTGGCCGGGGCGGGGGCACTGGCCGAAGAGGCGGAAGAAGACCCGGCGCAATTGCGTGTCAACGTCACCAGCCCCAATGGCACGACACAGGCGGCGTTGGAGGTTTTGATGGACGAGCAGGACGGCTTCCCCACGCTGCTGAACCGCGCAGTCGCCGCCGCAACGAACCGGTCCAAGGAGCTGTCCCGTGGCTGAGATCACTTTCGACGACTTCATGAAGGTCGACATCCGCGCGGGTGAGGTGGTGCGCGCAGAGCCCTACCCAGAGGCGCGCAAGCCAGCGATCAAGTTGTGGATCGATTTCGGGCCGGAGATTGGGGAAAAACGCAGCTCTGCCCAGATCACGGCGCACTACGCGGCTGAGACACTTGTCGGGAAGAAAGTCATGGCTGTGGTCAACTTCCCGCCCCGCCAGATCGGTAAATTCATGTCCGAGGTGCTGGTTCTGGGTGTGTCGGATGAAGACGGTGGCATTGTCCTGCTCAGCCCCGATCACCCGGTCCCCAATGGTGGGCGGATGCACTGAGCGAAATAGGGTGCGTATGAAACGCACCCTACCGATAGCCGTGGTTAGGCGGCTCGTGCGATGACAACGCCGTCTTCGATATAGGCGCGATTGGCGTCGATCATTTTGCCCAGCAGTTTGCGAAACTGGCCTTTCATCATCGGCACCATCATCCGCCCGAGCAGACCGAATTTCGGCACAAAATGCATGGCAAACTGCAACTCGGTTCGGTTCTGGCCGAGATCACGCATCGAAATCTCGGCACGGGCGGATTTCAGCGGCATTGTCCCGTTGTAGATGTCCACCACCATCCGGCGTTCCGGGACATAGTCGACGATGCGTTCCTGGATGTAGTTCTTGCCATCTTCCAGATCGCATTGACGCGTTGCGCCCAACCCCGTGGCCTGCGTCTCGTCCAGCAGGAAGGACCGTTTCAGGTTCGGATTGAACTTGTCGATATTCGCATAGTCGTCCCAGGCGCGCCACACGTCGGCGACCGGTGCGTTGATTTCGGTTTTTAGTGTCACGTTGGGCATATTTGATCCTCCTGTCAGATGGTTTTTAGCCAATCGGCCAGCCCCCGGCCGATTTCAGTGGGGTAGTCTTCCTGAATGAAATGCGCCCCGGGTCCGAGGTGGATGGTTGTTAGGTTCGGCACGTTGGCCTTCATCCACTCCGCCGCGTCGGGCGGGACCAGCGCACCGGGGGTCACGTGGAACAGCAGCTTGGGCAATTCGCTGGTGGTCAGGAAATCCGCGATCCGGTGCGTCAGGTCGGTGGTATACGCAGGCTCACCCCCAATCGGGACCTGACGTGGCCATTCCAGCAGCGGTGCACGGCTGGCAGCATCGGGGTAGTAGCGGTTGTAAGCGGACAACACGTCGTCCGACAGCGGCGTGCCGACGGCGATTTTGCCCAGCACCTCGTTGATGAACATGTTGTCTTCCAGGATCATCTTTTCGCCGATACCGGGCGTGCGCCATGCCTTGAACATGTCACCAAACGGGCCCATCGCCTCGTAGCTCGGGAAAGGCATGACCGGTGGCGCGATGGTTTCCATATATGCAATGGCGCGCACCCGGTCCGGGTTCTGCATAGCCCAGTCGAAGCCGAGCGCACCGCCCCAGTCATGCAGCACAAGCGTCGCGTTTTGCAGGTCTAGCGCGTCCAGCAGCCCGTGCAAATGTGCCGCGTGATCCTGATAGGTGTAATCAAGCGCCGGTTTCGCACTGTCCCCCATCCCGATCATGTCAGCGGCAATTGCCCGGTGGGTTGGCGTCACCGCTGGAACGATCCCGCGCCACAGGTAGCTGGATGTGGGGTTGCCGTGGAAAAACACGACAGGATCACCTGCGCCTTCGTCTACATAGGCCATGTCGTGGCCCAGAACCTTCATGGTTTTCTTGGCGAACGGTTCTGCCGGTGCGACCCCGGACCATGCGGGCAGCGGCAGGGTGATTGCAGCCAGCGCGGTGGTGGTTTTCATGAATTCTCTGCGATTCATCTTTGGCTCCTCTCTGTATGAGAGGGAGATATGTGTATCGAAAATAGCATTGAATGCCGCAAAACGTGACGGTGTGGATTGAATGTGTTACACGTCGCGCAGGAGGTTGTGCGCATGCATGAAACACTCGACTGGGCCAGGATCCCGTATTTTCTGGCCGTTGCCCGTACCGGAAGCCTGCGCGCCGCGGCAGAACGTGTCGGCGGTACACACGCAACCGTGGACCGCAATCTGCGTGCGTTGGAGGAAGGGTACGGCGTGCGCCTGTTCGACCGAACAACACGTGGGCTGTCACTGACAGATGCGGGGGAAAAGCTGATCCCGTTGGCGGAAGAGGCTGAAACGGCGATGATCAGCGCCCGAAGACGAGTGCAGGGTCTGGATCAGGAGGCCAGCGGTAAGGTGCGCCTGTCCATCCCGACCACGTTCCACGGTATCGGTATTCAGGACATCATCGCGCGGTTCGAGCAGACCTATCCGGATATCGAACTCAGCATCGCGGTTACCAACCGGTTCGAAGATCTGAATCGCGCGGAAACGGACGTGTCGTTGCGTGTCGCCTATCAGGTCGACGATGACGTGGTGGGGCGCAAGATCATCCAATACGCCGCTGGAATCTTCGCCAGTCGGGAATATGTCGAAAAACACTGGGAAAACGCGGGCCCGCAAGGTGAAGGGCTGCAATGGATCGGGTGGGGGGACACCGGCGGCCTGCCGGAATGGGTCAAGAACAGCCCGTTCCCGAAGGCACGCGTGCGCTACAGTGTTGGTTCGCCAACCCTGATCGGCCACTTGGTCGGGGCAGGGATGGGTATGAGTTACCTGCCCTGGTTTGTATCCGACTGGATTGGCGACCTGGTGCCCATGCCGGGGACCGACCCTTTCCTGGATAGGTCACTGTGGCTGTTGCTGCACTCGGACCTGCGTCGCACCAACCGCGTGCGGTTGCTTGTGGATCATCTGGCCAGGGAACTGACGGCGCTGAGGCCCAAGTTTCTGGGGCCTCTGGCATAAATCTCAGACATCCGGCACTCTGTCTCCAACCGCTTCGCGCCAGTGTTTGCGACAGAGCGAGACATAGGTTTCGTTGCCGCCAATCTGCACCTGATCCCCGTCGGTCAGCACTTTGCCGTCCGAATCCTTGCGCACGACCATCGTGGCCTTGCGCCCGCAATGACAGATTGTGCGGACCTCGCGCATTTCATCGGCCAAGGCGAGCAGCGTGGCAGATCCCGGAAACAGCTGCCCCATGAAGTCCACCCTCAACCCGTAACACAGAACGGGCACATTCAGATCATCGACGGCGCGGGCCAGTTGCCAAACCTGTTCCGGCTCCAGAAACTGCGCTTCGTCGACAAAAACACAGGCCACTTCGTGATCCGCCAATTTGGCTTTGATCCGAAAAAACAGGTCATCCCCCGGGGCAAACATATCTGCCGCTTCACCAATCCCGATACGAGACGCGATGCGTCCCTCACCCGCGCGGCCATCGATTCGTGCGGTCATCAAATAGGTGAACATACCGTTTTCACGGTAGTTATGCGCAGCCTGAAGCAAAACCGTCGATTTGCCGGCATTCATCGTGGAATAGTTGAAATACAGTTTTGCCATGCGCCGGGTTTATGACGCAGGGCACAAACGCTCAAGCAGGATTACGTGAATGAAATTCGAGAGAAACGCTGTGTTCAAAACAAGGAGGCTGGCCGGGAGTGCCTTGAAAACACTGACCGGTGGTGAACCTCCCGGGACGGAACAGCCCTTGGGGATGGAAGGTCACTTACCGGTCCGCTTGGGCACCCCCCGGCGAGCCAGTCCGTCGGTGGCAGTAATTGCCGGCGCTAATGACGGTGCGCCACAATCCGACCTAGAAATTGCCGGAAGACTTGCAAACACCCCTGAAAACCTTAGGGATATATAGACTATTGCATTGGGTACATTACGTATGAATGGGAAAATACTGGGGGCATTCCCCATTTGCGTCTGGAGGGGCGAAGGAGGATGCTCGGATGGCTGACATAAACAGCTACCTGAAGAAACACACCGAAGCTCTGGTGAAAGACGTCGGAATCGAAGCGGCGTGCGAAATCACCGGTAAATCCAAGGCAACGTTGGGCCGGTATTATTCCGACAACGAAGAGCATGCCGATCGGTTCATGCCGGTTGATGCGGTTGCGCGGTTGGAGCAAGAATCCAGTTACCCGCATGTCACCAGCGCGCTGGCGGAGCTCAAGAGTATTACGCTGAGCTATGATGACCGAAAGCCCAACGATGTGGGCAAGGGCGGTGTGACGGCGGATGTCATCGCGCTGAGCCAGCGGTTTGCGATGCTGATGACAGAATATCAGCAATCCATGGAGGATGGGATTATCACTGTGGCCGAGGCAAAGCGGTTGCTGAAGGAAACCGTTTTGCTGCAGCAGGTGTTGTTGGACATGAAATTGCACCTCGAAGACGAAACCGTCTGAGGCTTGGGCGAATTGTCCACAATGCGCCTGCAATTTGTCGTCAAGCTGCAAGCAACTTTTTGAAAAGTTGCTGTGCCGTCAGAGGTGACGTTCCACCAGGACCGACCCCACGGAATACCCCGCGCCGAAGGAGCAGATCAGCCCGACATCGCCTTCGCCCATGTCTTCGGAGTTCTGCGAAAACGCGATGATCGACCCGGCAGAAGACGTGTTGGCATAGTCCTGCAGAATGTTGGGCTGCTCACCCGGTTCGGGTGTGCGCCCCAGAACTTTTTTGCCGATGAAATCGTTCATCTGCTTGTTCGCCTGATGCAGCCACAGACGTTTAAGATCGGTGTTCTCGACGCCCTCATCAGCCATATGTTTGCTGATATGTTCGCTGACCATGGGCAGCACTTCCTTGAACACTTTCCGCCCGTTCTGCATGAACTGCATGTCCCGTCGGTCGGCCACACCATCGGGGCGCGAGCGGCGCAGGAACCCGTTGTTGTTGCGGATGTTGTTGGAAAACTGCGTGGCGCAACGGGTAGAGCGGATGGTGAAACGCGCGCCCTTAGCATCCTCTTCCCGTTCAATAAGGGTCGCCGTAGCCACGTCGCCAAAGATGAAATGGCAATCCCGGTCACGCCATTCCAGGTGGCCCGAGCAGATCTCCGGGTTAACGACCAGGGCCGACTTGATCGACCCGGACCGCACCATGTCCGCGGCCGCCTGGATCCCGAACGTAGCGGACGAACAGGCCACGTTCATGTCAAACGCAAAGCCCTCGATCCCCAGCAGTTCCTGAATTTCGATCGCCACGGCCGGATAGGCGCGTTCCATATTCGACGCGGCACAGATCACAGCGCCCACGTCTGATGGCTCACGACCCGCTTGCGCCAGTGCTTTGCGCGCAGCGTCCACGGCCATTTCCGCCATAATGCCCGGTTCGTCGTCTGCCCGCTGGCGCAGCGTGGGGTGCATGATGTCAGGGTTCAGCACGCCCTCTTTGTCCATCACAAACCGGCTCAGGATACCGCTGGCCTTGAAGATAAACTCTTCCGAGGAATGCTCCTTGGCCTCCACCTCGCCTGCGGCGATGGCCTCGGCATTCTCGGCGTTGAACCGGTCGGCATAGGCGTTGAACGCCTCAACCAGTTCTGCGTTCGAAATGCTCTGCGATGGTGTATAAACCCCGGTTCCGGTGATGGCGGGTGTATAGGTCACGGGCGGCTCCCTGCGATGCAATAGCCGCCAATCTAGGATGTGCTGAAATGGGGGGCAAGGGGCGTACGAAACGGGCAGGTCAAATTGATCGCTGCGTCCCGTCCCCGTTCTTGGCCTAGATAATCGGAACCAGTGGGACGCCACCACAGGCAGCCAGGGTCACTAGGGCGAATAGGGCAAAGGTCAGGCGCATTTTCTGGCGCTCCGTTTGTTGTGCTCGATCATTGGGTCATAGCCGCATAATGTGGCTGGAATGGGGCGATGGCAATCACATCGCTCCGCAAGGAATTAGTTCAGGAATAACAGCGCGGTTCCAGGGACAAAAGTCACCAGCAACAGAACAAGAATGATCAGCGCGATGAAAGGAAGGACCGCGCGGCTGATTTCCAAGAAGCTTTCGCGGAACGCGGTCATGGCGACGATCAGGTTTAGACCCAGAGGGGGCGTCAGAAAACCGATTTCCAGGTTGATTACCATGATGATGCCGAAATGGACCGGGTCGATCCCATAGGCCAGCGCCGGGATCAACAGCAAAGGCGCGAGGATCAGAATGGCAGAGATCACATCGAACAGGCACCCGACCAACAACAGCAGCATGTTGATCGCCAGAAGGAAGGCGATTTTGTTATCCGTCACCGATGTGATCCACAGCGCCAGATCGTCGGGGATTTCCTCGATTGTCAGGATGGTCTTGATCGACAGAGCCACGGCAACGATTGGGAACAGCATCCCCAGCAGCTTCGCGGTCTCAACAGCCGTAAAGTAGAAATCAATCGGGCGCAGTTCGCGATGGATGACAATTTCCACGAACAGGGCATAGACCAGCGCGACCGCAGCCGCCTCGGTTGGGGAGAAATAGCCGGAGTAGATGCCGCCCAGCAGGATAACCGGCAGCAGGGCGGACCAGCCGCCCTTGCGCAGGGCTGTGGTGAATTCGGACAGGTCGAACTGCTGCGCGGGCATGGTCCGATTCACCCAGAACGAATAGCCCGCCAGAACCGTTGCGATCAGGATGCCAGGGATGATGCCCGCGATGAACAGATCGGCGATCGAGGTTTCGGTGACAATCCCATAAAGGATCAGCGGAATGGATGGCGGGATGATGATGCCCAACGTCCCACCTGACGTCAGCGCGCCAAGGGCAAAGCGTTTGGAATAGCCATTTTGCAACAGCGCGGGGTAGAGGATCGTACCAACTGCCAACAGCGTGACCGGGGAGGAGCCGGAGATTGCGGCAAACACGGCGCAGGACAGGATGGTTGCCACCGCCAGTCCGCCGGGCAATGGGCGCGTGACGCTGACGGCCAGATCCACCAGCCGCCGTGCAATTGACCCCCGCGTCATCACGCTGCCGGCCAGCAGGAACATGGGAATGGCCAGCAGCAGAGAGTTGTCGAGGCTGATCCACACATCCTCGGCCAGGTACTCCAGATACCCATCACCCCAGACCAGATGCACATAGGCAGCAGAGCCCAGCAGGATCACGATGATGTTCTGCCGCAGGGCCAGCGCCAACAGGATCAGACCAAGAAGCGCAATCGCCGCCATGTCAGGCCTTTCCTGCAGGCACAGGCTTCACATCCGGCCGCAGGGCAAAGGCCAGATGCTTCACGCCAGACGAAATGAACGCGTAGGGGATGACCAGTTGCAGCGGCCAGACCACGAAATAGAGGACAGGTGCACGATCACCTGCCTCCATCGACACGGCAACAAAGGTCCAGGCGACGTAGGCCGACCCAAGGAAAAACAGGCCCGATAGTAGATCGCCCAGCCGCCCAATGGCCTCTTCATGCCCGCGAAACACGAAATCCATGAACTCGGGCCGCAGATGTGCGTTGTCCGAAGTCGCCAGCGTCAGCCCCAGAAATCCCGCAATGATCGCTCCGTAAACCGCCAGTTGCTGCGTGCCGAGCAAGGAGGTCTGGAACAACTCGCGCCCGATCACATCTGCCATCAACAGGCCAGCAACAACGGCATAAGCCGCTGTTGCCACGATGGCCTCTATCTGGCGAAGGATTGCGATCAGGCGCGCCATTGGGTCAGCCGCTGGTGCAGGACGCTTTGGCTGTCTGGATTGCATCCCATTTCGCGCGGGCCGCGTCGCCCATTTCGTCCAGGATCACCTCTTGGGCCTGCGGGGCGAGCGCCTTCCACTGGCCCAGCTCCTCGTCAGTGAGGTCGATGATCGTCGCACCTTCACCCGCCGCCTTTTTCAGCAACGCGCCTTCAGCCCCGCGCAGTGCGGGCCGCAGTTCCAGGAAGATCGGTGCGGCTTCGTTGATCCACGCCTGTTCTTGTTCGCTCAGCTTGTTCCACGTCTTGGTCGAAATCACGATGGCGCCAACCTGATGCTGGTGCCGGGTCAGCGTGATCTGCGGCGCTACCGCAGGATAGCCCACAACAATCCCAAACACGGACAACTGTGTGGCCCCATCCACCTGACCGGTTTTCAAAGCCGGGATGGTGTCCTTGGGGCTGAGCGGCACGGCAGTGACGCCGGCCTGCTGCATGAACTTCGTATCCGTCACCGACGGGGCCGTGCGGATTTTCACACCCTTCACATCTGCCGGAACACGCGCGCCGTCCTTGGTATAAAGCACCTGATACCCAACCTCCATCCAGCTGAGCGTGCGGATGCCCGCCGCCTCGAATTCCGCGCCATAGGTGTCCAGCAGGTGGTTGTCCGCCACGCAGTCAAACTGTTCCGGGCTGTCAAAGGCATAAGGAGCCGCCAGTAGGCCGAATTCGGGCACGACCAGCGACACGGCGGTATTGGACATCACTCCCATATCCACCCGTCCCCGGGCGATCTGCTTGATCACGTCCTGTTCGCCGCCCAGTTTGGACGCCATGTATGCGTTGATCGTCAGTTCGCCACCAGACAACTCCGCAACTTTGTCGACAAATTTCTGCGCCACACCTCCCCATGGCGAATTCGGTGGCGGGGCCATCGACAGGCGTAATTCCTTTGCGCCAGCCATCGAGGCACACAGGGCCACCGCCAGAACCGTTGTCAGCATCTTTTTCATGTTATCCTCCCTGGTGTTGACTTTGGGCCGTCAAAAACGGGCCCATGGCATCTTCGATCTTGCGCTGAAGGTCGTCATCTTCCAGCCGCAGAGGGCCCGGGTTGTGCAGCAACGCGTTCACCAGCAAGCCAAAGGCCAGTTGCAGCGCGGTTTCCAGCCGCTCGCGGTCGGCTTCATTCAGGTTTTGGGTCGCCGCCTGCACGATTGCTTGTGTACGCGCGCGGTTCGGTGCCCAGCCTTCGGGAATGCGCCGTTCATACCGTAACGCAGATCGGATCACGCCCGTGCGTCGCCGGAAATACCCGATGGCGAAGGTCAAGCAGGCATTCAACCGGGCGGGCAAGGGATCATTCGCCAGCCGCCTATTGCCGAACATACGGTCGAATTCGTCGTCCAGTTGGTCATTCACACGCTGCTGGACCGCGACAAAAAATGCCTCTTTGTCCGCGAAGTAGCTGTAGAATGACCCGGTGGCATACCCCAGCTTGCCCGTCACCTCGGCGATTGATATCTCGTCCAGATCGTATTGGTTCAGCAGCTCGATCCCGTATTCGATCAATGCCTCACGCCGCGCACGGCTACGCGCCTGCTTGGGCGCGGCTTTGGTGCGAAGGGCGGGTTCTGCGGTCATGGACGTCAAGTTTCCGATAAATATTGAATTTGAATTCAAGTTCAGTTTTGATGGATTCGTCAAGTAATTTTGAGGAGTCGCCAATGCCCGGGCCGAATGTGATCCTGATTTTCACGGACAATCAGCAGGCCGCGACACTGGGCTGTTATGGCAATTCCGAGGTGCATACCCCCAACATCGACCGCCTGTCGGCCGAGGGCATCCTGTTCGAAAAAGCGTTTTGCGCCAACGCGTTCTGTTCAGCCTGCCGCGCGTCGGCCCTGACTGGTTTGTTGCCGTCACAGCATGGTGTGCATTCCTGGATCGATGACCGAAACATGCAGGACTGGCCTGCTGGCTGGCACGCATTGGCTGGGCTGGCCACGTTGCCGGAAGAAATGAAGCGCCTTGGTTATCAGACCGGGATATTCGGAAAGTACCACCTGGGTGACCCACGCGATCCGGGGCCGGGGTGGGACAGTTGGGTCACCATGGCCGACGGCCACGTCCGAACCTTCTATGACAACGAAATCTGCGACAATGGCGCGATATACGAGGAACCCGGTCACGCGGTCGACTTCTTCACTGACAAGGCGCTGGATTTCATCGGAACGACAGATGGCCCGTATTTCGCCTACATCCCTTACCCTGCGCCTTATGGTCATTGGCCCGCAACCAAGGACGGTCGCCGCAACCGGTACGAGGCGCTGTATGACAACTGCCCCATGCACTCGGTCCCGCGCGAGGGGCTGTCGGCAGCGGCGGTGCGCAATTACGACATGGTCAAGGGCGGCAGCGGGAAGGGGCTGGATTTCTCACTCCTGATGCGCGCGCCCAATGATTTGCCGACGCTGCGCAACTACTACAGCCAGATCACCATGATCGATGATGCGGTGGGCCGGCTGGCCGAGGCCGCCCCGGATGCGCTGATCATCTTCACGACGGATCACGGTCTGTCGCTGGGACACCACGGATTCTGGGGCCATGGCGGGTCGACTTATCCATCGAATCTGCACCTCGCCGCGCATTCCATTCCGATGATCTGCCGTCACCCGGACCACATCGCTGCGGGCGAACACTCGCCCGTTTTGGTGTCCAACGTCGACCTCTACGCGACCATCCTGGACTATGTTGGTGGTGCACCCGATGCAGCCCTGCCCAGCCGGTCCTTTGCCGGGTTTCTGAAAGGCGAAGCCGTTGCGAATTGGGGTGAGGACGAGGTGTTTTCAGAGCAGGAAGAAACACGCGTGATCCGCACACCGCAATGGGCTTTCTTCAAGCGGTTCCATCGACAGGACGCACCGGAATTGCAGGACGAATTGTTCAATGTCGTGACCGATCCGGGCGAAACCACGAACCTCGCCGGAGACCCGGGTCATGCGCATGTCGTCGCGGAGTTGAGCGCGAGGATCGAGGCGTTTTTTAACCAACACAGCCGCGCGTCAGCAGACATGTGGTCTGGCGGGCGACCGATCCAGAACTCCATGATGCGCACCTATTGGCAGGACATCTGGGGGCCGGATTGGCAGCCGGTTTATGCCTACGATGACGATTGAATTCGCCTCGGTTGCCAAGCAAAGTTTCGCAATGGGGGCCATGGACGGACCGCATCCAGAAGACGGAGAAGGACCGCGGCGTAAAATCACCTTGGACACCTACGAAATTGCCACGACGACGGTGTCCAATCGGGATTTCGAGGTATTTGTGGGGGCCACCGGATATGTGACTGAGGCAGAGCGCAATGAGGGGAGCCAGGTTTTCGCCGGGCAACTGACTGACCCCGACGCGCACGCGGTGATAACACCGGTCACGCCATGGTGGCGCTGGGTGCGAGGCGCCTGTTGGCTTTTTCCCGATGGGGGCGACCGCGCAGATCCGGACCTCCCGGTGGTGCATGTGTCCTGGCGCGATGCGATGGCTTATAGCGCGTGGAGCGAAGCACGACTGCCCACCGAAGCAGAATGGGAAGCCGGCGCCGGGGATCAGTCCGGTATAAACCCGCATATCTGGTCGGGCACGTTTCCAGATGGTCCTGAAAAACCGCCTTCACCGATTTCAGTCCGCGACGCCGTGCCAAACCCGCTTGGCCTGTTGCACGCTTGCGGTAATGTCTGGGAATGGACTGCAGACCGGTTCACCCGCCTGCATTCCCCGCGTCCGGATCACAACCCCAAGGGACCGCTCAACGGAGACCTGCGCGTGGTCAAGGGCGGGTCATTCTTGTGCTCTCCCAGTTATTGCGCGCGCTTCCGTCCCAGTTCCCGGCGCGGCGAGAACCCAGGCGCAACAACCAGTCACCTGGGATTCCGGTTGGCGCGGTAGCCCAGACAACCGGACTAGGCTGGCAGTGCATAGCCTATACATAGAGGGCGACAGAAATTTCTGGACCCGCCTCCGGTCGCTGTGTTCAACTTAAGATGGAGACCGCCACGCTGCCTATTTTTCCTGCGACGGTCGTTATTTCGCCGATCCCGAGGGGGGAAGTTGCATGCCATTGGACAGTGCCGCCGCCAAAGAACTGACGCAGCAAATTTCGAAAGCCCGCAAAATGCCGATGAAATTCGGTATCGCGCTGGGCAAGAAGGCTGAAGATACCGCGCTGATAATGCATCACAAAAAGGATGCGGGGTTGCTGTTCAAACAGGCGCGCAAATCTGACGGCGTGGAGCCCGCGAAATCCTGCCAGGGCATTGTGACGGTCGAAGGCAACCTGATGACCTTTGCCTGCGAAAGCGACCCGCCCGCCGGGATGAAAAAGAAAAGCAAGGTCTTCCTCAAGTCCAACAAAATCTCGCTCAAGGTCAAAATCCTCGGCCCAGATGGTCAGGAATTCGAGGCAGGAGAGGACGAAGAAGACGGCGATCAGGTTGGTGGTACGGGTGATGGCAGTGATGGAGGTGGTCCGCCTGACGGTCAGCCCGTCACAACCGAACAGGAAAACCCGCTGCAGCAGAAATGGGCGGCGGTCGAGGCCCAATTGTCCGCGCGCGTGGCTCAAGCGGCCAGTTCCGGGGCGGTGGACGCCAGCTCCATCCGCGCGGCCTGGGCCATGGCCATCGAAAAGGGAAACGCGCAGGACTATGAAACGGCTCTGAAGATTGCAGCCAAAGTGTCAGATGCGCTGAACAAACTGGGTGGCGATGGCAATCGTGCTCCGGACGCCTCTGATCCGAACGCCGCAAAATGGCAGGTCGCGTCGGCCAAGATGGCGCCAGATGTAGACGCGGCGCTCAAGCGGAACGTCGGGGATGTCAGCAAAATTCGCGCGGTCTGGGCATTGGCCAACGAACGGGGCAACAATCAGGAATATGTGCCTGCGTTGAAGGCGTTGGGGGCATTGATGCCCCTGCTGAAACACGCTGCAGAACAGCCTGACGGACCACCCGAGGTGCAGCAGGGTAGCGTCGCGTCGGCAGCAGCAGCACACGAGTTTTTGGCAAAGTTGCAAGACCTTAAAGAGGACCTTCGCACGGCGTTCGAGGTTCAGCCACACCGCGCGGCGGACGGTAAGGCTCGCGTGCAGGCGGTGACCGAAGCGGTGAAAGCCAAGGATGCAGAGGCCGCCGGGAACGCTTTTGACGACGTGACCGGGTTCCTGATCGAAGTCAGTCCGCACATTGAGGCCAAACCTGTTTTTGAAGCTGCCCGACCTGATTTGGAGGCTCGGACAGCCGCGGTGGTTGACGAGCAAGGCGAAGCGCCCGGAGCTGCGGAGTTGATCACGCAGGCGACCGACGCGCAGCGGGTCGCGTTGACAGCGGCTGCGGCCAATGACTGGTTCGACGCGAACGAAGCAACCGGCCCATGGAAACGCGCGCTCGACGCGGCAGAAGGCGCGCTGCGGGCAGGCAAGGAACGCAAGACGTCATTGCTGGCGGAACTCACCGCTATTGCTGCGCCCGAAGGCGCTTCAGAGGCCGAGGCGAGCGCAATCACCGGCGCCATAGAGGCAGCCCGTAGCGCATTGGCTGCATCCGTCCCAACGGCTGAGAATTTCACTCTTGCTGAAGGCAAGCGTGACGAGGCCAAGCTGAAACTGGCCGAGGCTACCGCTGCAATCGAAAAACGTGCCGCCGCGCGCAAGGCGTTTGACGAGGCTTATGCAGCGGTCAAGGACCAGCTGAATGCGGCGGCGGATCTGGACGCGACGCCCTATGCCACTGCCGGCACATTCGCCCTGCTGGAAGCCGCCGTTCAGGCCGCAAAGACTGTGCGCACAGCGGCGCAGTCAGTTGGCGACAGCAAAGATGTGTCCGTTCTGGAAGCGGCAACCGAAAAACTGAAACAATGGCAGCCCAAAGCCGGAGAGGCTGAGGCGAAACGTGCCGGGGCCGCGGCAGAGATCAAGCAGGCTCTGGTCACACGGTGGGGAGCATTGGGACCCGCGTTCAAGGACCGGGCGAATACCGATCTGGGGTATTTTGCCGGGGACGAAAAAGAAAACGACATCAAGACTTTGGTCCAGGCCTTCAAAGACTGTGTGACGCAGGTTGAAGCCGCGATTGCGGGGGCAGACCCGGCCAAGCATGTTTCGATGCTGCAACTTGCCAACAGCCTTGTACCGAAGTGGTACGAATTGCGAGACATGGTCGCCGCTGCAACAACCCGTGTGCAAAAGAGAATGCTCGGTGACCTTGGGGCTGGGGGTGGGCATCAGGATGGCATCCTTGCGCTCAACGAAAAGAACCCGACCGCAGCCAATAAAGTTCTCGGAATTCTCGGCAAGACCGCAGCGGATTTGGGCAACGCTGTGGTGGACCGGGCGTATATCGAAAACAAGGATAAGGAGGTCGCGGATTCTCTGAAGCGCTGGCAGGACCTCGGGGCCGAGATACGGGGATTAAAAACCGCACTGGAAACGCCAGAAGCCGAGGTGACGGCGTTGAAGGAACAGATTGCCACGCTGGAACAGCAACTGGCGACCGTTCCGGGTCCAGGGCCAAGCCCCGACGGGGGCACGCTTCCACCGGTCGATCCCAGGATCGCGCAACTGGCCGAGTTGAATGCGCAACTGACTCCGAAGGAAGAGGCGCTGGTTCTGAAACAGGCCGAACTCAAGGCCAAGGAAGACACGCAGAATGCCGAGGGCCGGGTCTATCTGAATGCCAAGAAGATGTCCGACGCCGCGAAAAAGCAAAAAGCGGTTCTGGATGCGATCAGCTTTGGCCCGCTTTCACCAAATGCAGGTCGTCCGATACCAGACGACCTGGTGACCCGGATCACTGATTTATATGACAAAAACCCGACCATTGCAGCGGAAACCTGTGACCGCATGGCAGACTGCGTCGACCCCGAGGCGCTGACCGCCTGCGCCGAGGAAATGGCAACCCAGGCCATGAAGCGTTTTGCGTGGGAAGACCCCAGCGACCACAAAATGAAGAAACTGAGTCCGGAGCATGCGGAGAAACTGGCCAAGGAGACGTTGAGAAACGCCGCGCATCTGGGTGCGGATTACGTTACGCGAGCCAAGGACGCCTATACGCGCGGCGTTCAGTTCCTGCCTGACCCGACCCTTGCCGGTGCAGGCACGTTTGACATCCTTGAAGCCAACCGCGCCAAGTTGGTGGCGGAAAAGATGCTGGTCGAAAAGCCCGTTGGCCCGGACAGCACGGACACGAAACTGGTCATTGATCCGGACGATCCGGGATTCAAACAGGCGCTGGATATGATGATGTTCTCCCAAAGGGGGCTGAATAACAACACGGCAATGCTCAGCGAGCATGTCGACAAGTTCAAGGATTTCCTGAAAACCGGCGACAATCTGGCCAAGGTTCAGGAGGTGCTGGACAGCGTGACCGCGCCGCCGACCAACGAAGACGCGAAGAAGCTGGTGGCGAAGTCATTGGGAATAACGCCGCCCGATGTGGTGGACGAAAAGGCCGTCAAACTCGCCATACTGAAGGCGATGGCCACCCCCGTTGCGCAGGAGTCGGTTGGGTCCTGCTTTGCCACTGCCCCCGTGCGGAAAATGCGCGAGGAAGACCCGCTCGCCGTGATGAAACATTATCGCGATCTGGCAACGACCGGGGAACTGACACCTGCGGTCGGGCGCAAAGTTCAGGCGGTTACCAGCCTGCCGGAACACGAAGACTGGCTTGCGCGTAGTTTCGAATACACGGTCGCAACAGCTGCGGCGCGGCTGACCTCCTCGCAAGAGCGCAGGAATGTCACGAACAGCATGTTCTATAGCCCGGATGGGAGAAAAAACTTTGGCGCTCTGGGCGGAGAGCTGGACAGCGGAGACTGGAGCGCGCTGGAACCCGTGTTGACGCGTAAGGTCGGCGAAGCGTTCACGTTTGTTTATGACCCGATGGTTGGGGCCAGTGGTCCTTCGGCTGACAATTCGTCTGACAAAGGGTTCTATCGCCTTGTCGACATCGAAAACGAAACGGAAATCACGTCCAAATCGGATTTCATTACCTTCATCAAACGACATGCCGTTGCCGCAGCGGTTGAAGCAGGGCTTGATGCTACGGCACAAGCCAAGGTTGGCGACTACGTGGACGATGCGGCATTTGCGGATGCAATCATCCAGTTCCTGGGCAAGAACCCGCCCTGGGATCTGGCCTTTGGCGGATTTGGCGATCAGGCATCCAGTGCAATCCTAGGCGTGCCCAGCAGCACGTCCGCTACTCCGCTGGTATCCAAGGATTCATCGGACACTGAGGGTCAGCGCGCGGTCAAGGTGCTGAAGAGTATCGTCGAAAATCTGGCCGGCGGGGACAAGATGCAAGTCATCGCGACCCAGGGCCAGCATTCGTTCAACGCGATCCCGAACAATGACAGCCTGACTTCGCTGATGACCGGCGATGTTGGGACCAACATCCAGACACAATTGCTGGACAAGGGTGACGCCATCAAGACCGCGAAACTGCCCAAGGAACGGGCGGCGTACCTTTATCAGAAACAGGTCTCGGCCCTGCTGAGCCGCGGGTATGAAGACGCGGAAAAGGCTGAGCTGCGCTCCATTATTGACGCGGTCCCGACCACGGACATGACACCGGGTGAATTGCAGACCTATATCAACGGCAAACTCAACGCGTTTTCTGACAAGGTTGCTGACCGGCTGGTCGAACAGTGGAAGGCCAAGCAAACCGGAACACCCCCTGCCGACAAGATTGCTGAGGAAAAGGCCAAGAAGCTGGGCGAGGTCAAGAAATTCGCCGCGGACACCGGTGCCGGAATGATGGTTGCCGAACTGGGTGCACCCGAGTTTGTCATCGCGGATACCAATTGGGGGAATGGGCGGGATCACCAGTTGTTCGTGATTGCCCCTGATCCCCGGACAGGTGAGCCGAAACTGTGGAAGAAATCCGTGATGGACGGGAAGCTGACGCTGCAAGACTCCGACTGGCTGGAACGCAAGTGGATCGAAGAGCATTGATGACCCTGCCGTCACACAAAAGGAAAGGTACTCACCATGAGTTCTGGTAGTGAACGAACGGCAACAGTGTTGGATGCCGAAGGCGCGCCTGTCGTTCGGATTGGCGAAAATGAGGTGTCGAATGTTGCGGCCCTGATTGACGCTGCGCCTCACCTGAAACAGCCTGATGCTGCGGAAGAGGCGGCGCTGGCCGTCAATCATCTGTGCGAAGGATCCGATTTCCGGGTCATTCTGAACCCGGATCAGTTTCGTGAAACCTATCTGACGAAACGGGCTGCGGAAGAAGACAAACCCTGGGACCAGAACCGGCCGCGACTGGGTGACTACGGTCTGGCGGATGTCGACCAGATCGCGGTGCCTGCAACGGATGGCGATCAACTGATCTTTTTTGTTCGCGATCAGTACACCGGTCTCCCTTACCGCGTAGCGTTGAAATTCGGTGCAGAAGACGCCGACTATCAGCCCCTGCCGACGGTCGCAGAATAGCCTTGGGCGCGGGGATGCGATTGCGCCTTTTGGCCAGCGCTGCCTCAGCAGTGGTCTTGTCGGCGAGCCACATGGCCTATGCTCAGGGGGACACGTCCAAAGGCGCGCGGGTGTTCAAGAAATGCGCGACCTGCCACAGCACGTCGACCGGTCAGAACAAGCAGGGTCCACATTTGAAAGGCATCTGGGGACGACCCGCGGGGAAGGTAAGGCGGTACAATTACTCGTCCGCCATGCGCAAGGCGGGGCTCGTCTGGGAAGACGCAACGCTGCGGGCGTTTCTGACCGATCCGGGCGGTACGGTTCCGGGGACAAAAATGTCATTTTCCGGGATCAAGAATCAGGACGATCTGACCAACCTGTTGGCCTACCTGAGGGGTTTGTAGCAGCTTGCGGTCGTTCACCCGTTGTTCGACAATGACTTCAGCCCGCCAACAAACGGGGCCAGCAGCGTGTGATCAGCATAGGGCAGGATGCTGCTCAGATCGTTTTTGACGGCCTTTCGGTCTGCTGGTGTCAGCTCGGACATTTCGATCTCAGCGCTATTCTGGTTGTCGTTCAAGCCATAGGCCGCAATCCGCATCAAACGTGCGCGGGTAAAACCGGGATCCTGTTTCAGCGCGGCAGTTGCGGCCTTCAGGCTTTGCTGCGTCCGTCCTGCGGCCAAATGCACCTCGGCCCGGACGGTCAAATGCCACGCGGATTGGGCAGGAGACAACCGTTTCGCGATGGTCAGCGCACGTTCTGCCGCGTCCGTATTGCCGGATGCGATCAGAACCCAGGCCAGCGTGGTGTAGCCGTCGGCGTAACTGGGTATCGCGCGCACGGCATCCCGGGCCAGTTCCAGCGCCGCCTGATGGTCCTGGGCAAACAGTTTGTCCAATGCCATGGCCGTCAGCAACTCGGCTGGTCGGTTTTTCTTGTCGATGGATGAGACGGCCAGAGTGCCTAACCTGCTAACGCGTCCTGCCGTGTCGGACATGGGGCCGGAAAACAGGTAAGGATCGTTCAGGAGCGTCAGCGAGAGGGACTGTAGCAACGCCTGTTCGTCCAGATCATCCAATTCCACCAGATCGCTCAACCCCGGCGCGTTGACATAGCCGTTTTGCCGGATGCGCCCGATCAGCTCATCAGTTTCAACCCCGGCCATCGTCTGCCAAAATGCGGACGTGGCTCCGGTGGTTGAGCGGCTTTGGTTGCGGTTGAGCGCGGCAAACACCAGTTCGTATTCGCGCCGTTCCTTGGCCGCTGATCTGGTGGACAATTGGTTCTGTTCGACGGATGACAGCGTGACTTCCAGCGACTTAACAATCTCGGTGGTGATTTCGTCCTGCAGGGAAAAATACTCCCCGATCTCGCGATCAAATCTGTTGGCCCACAATTGGCGGTTGGATTGGGTGTCCGTCAGCATGGCGGACACGCGCACCCTGTTGCCTGAGGTCTGGATCGTACCGGTGACCACGTGACTGGCCACACCTACATAAGATGCCTCGTTTTCGGCCCAGGACTTGCGATCCGTTTTTGGCGGTGAGACCACGATCAGGCTGCCGATACGCGCCAGATCCGTGATCAGGTTGGTGGTCAGCCCGTCGCCCAGCACCAGGTTTTCCTTGGACACGTTCACGGCCTCGAACGGCAGCACGACGACCGACGGGCGGTCAAAATCAAAGAGGTCCAGCGGATCTTCGGCCACGCGAATAGAAGGACGCAGCAAAACAAAGGCAATGACGACCAGAATGGCCGCCAGCCCGGTCATCCAACGTCGAAGGATCAGGGGCCGCAATCGGGCCCAGACCGGATGGGGCGCGTTGCTGCTGGCGGAGACGTGATAGACGTGCACCGGGACTGGAACGTTTTTGACCTGAAAACGCCCCATATCTTCGAACGTCAGACCGGCGACCCGGTGGGCCTGAACCTTGGCCTCGTGGGACAGCGCAATGCCGCCGGGACGGGCCAGTGCTTCGATCCGGGAGGCGACGTTCACGCCGTCGCCAAAAATGTCACCGTCTTCGTCAATGACCTCGCCCAAATTGATGCCGATGCGGAAGGTCAGGTCCTGTGCCGCGTTCTGAATGGTCAGTGCGCAGGACAAGGCAGCAGTAACGCTGGCGAACTCGGCCAACATCCCGTCTCCCATGCGTTTGACGACGCGACCGCCTTCGGCCTCGATTGCTGGTTGGATCAGGTCGCGCTGTTCTTCCAGCACGCGGGACAACGTGTTGTCCTCGTCCTGTGCCATCATCGCGGTGTACCCCACAACGTCCAGCACCATGATCGCCGCAAGACGTCTATCCCGGGTCCCGTTCATGTCCCGATACTGCGCTGCATGTTTGATTGTGTCGAGTGGGTTCAGAGGTTTTCAAAGATGTCCACGCCACCTTTGTTTACGGATGCTATGCCCGCGGATAGAGTGATCTCATCTTGGAACGGCTTCGGCCGCAGTGAAGGGAACCGACTTCATGCGACGCGTTCTACCAGTTTTGGCCATGTTGCTTGGTCTGCTTCTTCCCACTGTCCAGCAGGTCGCTGCAGGCACGATTGTCGGCACGTCAGAAAGTGCCGCCAGCAGCGTTGTGGCGGAAATGGAGGGCGGAGCGGATCGGTGTCTGGACCTGGACACCGTGTACCAGTTTGATTGTTTCCGGCAGTCCTACAAATCCGCCAGTTCCGAGTTGCGCCATCGGATCGACTATCAGGATGCCAAAACCGCCTTGGAAGTTGTCGAAGAGGCGCTGGATGACATCCTGCGCCGCAACCGGGACCGCAGCCAGCAGACCATTCGAGTGAATGGAAAGACATACAAGGCAATCAAGCCCGAAGCTGTTGCGGCTGCCAGTCGGTCGTTTCAGGCGGCCCGGCAGGAGGCCA
>JBFOMB010000054.1:0-25446 GCA_040830545.1 Paracoccaceae bacterium
ACATTTCCAGCAGGCAGATCGCCTCCCACGGTAACCAGAACCCGGCCCGCAGGCGTGGCGGGTTCAGCGAACGCCCCGATTGGCAGCAGCAACAGGGCCAGGGACAACAGAATACGCATGGTTTTCTCCTCTCTCGTTCGGCTCAGACTACGGGATCGGCCCCGGCACACAACCGCCTGCATTGACGCGCGCGGGCGGCGTGTTAAACCGCGCGGCGAATGACGAGGTGAGAGACATGAACCTGTTTGCCGATATCCGCACGCTGGTGCTGGACGCGCTGAGCCAGATGCAGGCCGAGGGCGCGCTGCCTGACGGCCTGAGCTTTGACAATGTGGCGGTGGAACCGCCGCGTGATGCGGCGCATGGGGATATGGCGACCAATGCGGCGATGGTGCTGGCCAAGCCGGCCAAGATGAAGCCGCGCGATATTGCCGAAACGCTGGCGGGCAAGCTGGCAGAAGATGCGCGCGTGACATCGGCCGAGGTTGCAGGGCCGGGGTTCCTGAATCTGCGGCTGGCGAGAGCGGCGTGGCAGGGCGTGGTGCAGGCGATTCTGCAAAACGGCACGGACTATGGCCGCTCCCGGATGGGGCAGGGCGCGAAGGTGAACGTCGAATATGTCTCGGCCAACCCCACCGGACCGCTGCATGTGGGCCACACCCGTGGTGCGGTGTTCGGGGATGCTTTGGCGTCGCTGCTGGCCTATGCGGGCTACGATGTCACGCGGGAATATTACATCAACGATGGCGGTGCGCAGGTCGATGTGCTGGCGCGGTCGGTGTACCTGCGTTACCTCGAAGCGCACGGGCAGGATGTGGCGTTCGAGGATGGGACTTATCCGGGCGACTACCTGATCCCGGTTGGTGAGGCACTGAAAGAGAAGGTTGGCGATGCCTACCTGAACCAGCCCGAGGATGTGTGGCTCATCGAGGTCCGCAACTTTGCCACCGACGCGATGATGGACCTGATCCGCGAGGATCTGGCGCAGTTGGGGGTGAAGATGGATGTCTTCTACTCCGAAAAATCGCTGTACGGCACGGGGCGGATCGAGGCGGCGATTGACTCGCTGAAATCCCGTGGGCTGATCTACGAGGGCGTGCTGGAGCCACCCAAGGGCAAGAAGCCCGAGGATTGGGAACCGCGCGAGCAGACCCTGTTCAAGTCCACCGAACATGGCGACGACGTGGACCGTCCGATCATGAAATCGGATGGCAGCTGGACCTATTTCGCGCCTGACATTGCCTATCATTATGACAAGGTTTCCAGAGGGTTCGACGCGCTAATTGATGTGTTTGGTGCGGACCATGGCGGCTATGTCAAGCGGATGAAGGCGGCGGTTTCGGCCCTAAGCGATGGCAAAGTGCCGCTGGACATCAAACTGACGCAGCTGGTGAAACTATTCAAAAACGGTGAGCCGTTCAAGATGTCAAAGCGGGCGGGCACCTTTGTGACCTTGCGCGACGTGGTGGATCAGGTCGGGTCGGACGTGACACGTTTCGTGATGCTGACACGGAAGAACGACGCGCCGCTGGATTTCGATTTCGACAAGGTGCTGGAGCAAAGCCGCGAAAACCCGGTGTTCTACGTGCAATACGCCCACGCGCGGGTGATGAGCGTGTTGCGGCGTGCGGCGGGTGAAAGCATCGCGGCGGATGATGCGGTTCTGCGGGCGGCTGACCTGTCGGCTCTGACGCACGAGGCTGAATTGAACGTGGCCCGCAAGCTGAGCGAATGGCCGCGCCTGGTGGAGATTGCCGCGCGGACCAATGAACCGCACCGGGTCGCCTTCTATCTCTATGAATTGGCAGGTGATTTCCACGCGCTGTGGAACCGGGGCAACGAGGTGCCGGAACTGCGCTTCATTCAGGATGATGGCGCTGCGGCAAGCCAGCCAAAAATCGCACTGGCACGGGCCGTTTCCGTTGTTATTTCTGCAGGTCTTGGTATTCTTGGCGTAGAACCGGCGCAAGAGATGCGGTGACAAACCGTGCCAGTCGTCGGCTGAGGCAGACCGAGACACCGGACGCGGGGCATCCCGCCAACCGGGCAGTGAGGCGACATGGCAGAGATCGACTATGCGCAGGCGGGCGAGCCTGCGCCGAAGGCGGCGGGTATTTCCACGTTTGTGAACATCGGGGGCGCGGTGATGTCCTTGGTGCTGATGGTGGGCGTTGGGGTCTGGGGATACAAACTCCTGTCCCGCGATGTGACCGGTGTTCCGGTGGTTCAGGCCATCAAAGGACCGATGCGGATTGCACCCGAAGATCCCGGTGGACGTCCGGCGGATCATCAGGGGCTGGCGGTGAATGATGTGGCCGCGCAAGGGACGGCAACCGCGCCTGCGGATCGATTGGTGCTGGCACCGCAGCCTGTGCGTCTGATGGCAGAGGATCAGCCGGTGACCCGCGATGGGGACACGGGGCTGGTCGATGTATCCAGCACAACAGAGATCACGGAAAATTCGGACGTGGCCGCGTTGGTTGAACAGTTGACCCAAGGGGTTGAACCGCTGCAACCAAATGCCGAGACAGAGCCGACACCGGTGGTGGCCGTTCTGGAACCCAAGCTGCTGACTGAGGATGAGCCGGCTGAAGCCAAACCCGAAACCGCGGAGCCGCTGGAAGACGATAAGTTGACCGAAGACACGGCAGAGGCGGAAGCTGCCGAGGAAGAAGAAATCGTCGTGGTCACAGGCCCCGGTGTGGCGCGGTCCCTGCGCCCCCGCGAACGCCCGGCCCGTGGTGACATTCCGCAAGTGACCGAGGCCGCTGCGGAGGTGCCTGCCACCGAAGGGTTGGACGTGAACCCGGATGATTTGCCTGTTGGCACGCGTCTGGCACAGTTGGGAGCCTATGACACGCCAGAAATCGCACAGGCTGAATGGGACCGCATCTATGACCGCTTTGGTGACTACATGGATGGTAAGAAACGTGTGATTCAGCAGGCGTCGAGCGGCGGGCGGTCGTTCTACCGTCTGCGCGCAATGGGCTTTGCCGACCTCAGCGACGCGCGCCGCTTCTGCGCCGTGCTGGTGGCGGACAATGCCGACTGCATTCCGGTGACCACCCGTTGACCTGGGGCGCGGCGATACTGGACGCGGATGGCCTGCGTCTGAGCGCCGCGGAAAGCCGGTTTTTTCGCGAGGCTGATCCGTTCGGCTTCATCCTGTTTGCCCGCAATATGGACACGCCCGATCAGGTCCGTGCGTTATGCGCGGATATGCGCGAGGCCGTGGGTCGTGACGCGCCGATCCTGATTGATCAGGAAGGTGGTCGGGTGCAGCGGATTTGGCAACCCCATGTGCGCAACTGGTCGCCCCCATTGGATTTTGTCGAAGCGGCGGGGGACGAAGCAGAACGCGCCATGTACCTGCGCTATCGTCTGATTGCAGCTGAGTTGCGCGGGCTGGGTGTGGATGTGAACTGCGCGCCCACATGCGATCTGGCCCTGCCGCAGACCCACGCGTTTTTGCGCAACCGCTGTTACGGTGACGACCCGGCGCAGGTCGCGACGTTGGCGAGAGCGGTGGCAAACGGGCTGCTGGACGGCGGTGTGTTGCCGATCATGAAGCACATGCCGGGTCATGGAAGGGCGCATCTGGACACGCATTTCGAACTGCCGCGTGTGGCGGCGGATCTGGACGAGCTGGACCAGACGGATTTCGCGGTCTTCCGCGCATTAAATGATCTGCCCATGGGCATGACCGGCCATGTCGTGTTTTCCGCGTTGGAGGAACGGGCAGCGACCGTTTCGGTCGAGGCCATACGCACCATCCGGGATCGCATCGGGTTTGGCGGGCTTTTGATGACCGACGACATCTCGATGGAGGCGCTCAAAGGCACCCCAGCGGTGCGCACGCGCGCCGCGATTGAGGCAGGCGTTGACGTGGCGCTGTTCTGCAACGCTCCGCTAGCGGAACGGCAGGCAGTTGCCGAAGCTGCCGAGCAGCTGTCCGACGCGGCGCAGGCGCGGGCCGAGGCCGCGCTGGCCCTGCGTGTCACGCCGGAACCGCTGGATGAAGAGGCGGTAGAGGACGAGCTGGCAGCGCTGACCGGATCGCGGGCCTATGACTGAGGACAGTTTCGAAGAAGACGCCATGTCCGTCAGCGAACGCATGGCGGCAGAAGCGCTGATCGTCGATGTTGATGGGTACGAGGGGCCGCTGGACGTGCTGTTGACCCTCGCGCGCACGCAAAAGGTGGATTTGCGCACGATTTCGGTACTGGACCTGGCGCAGCAATATCTGGGTTTTGTCGAACGGGCCAAGGCGCTGCGGCTGGAACTGGCCGCCGACTATCTGGTCATGGCGGCCTGGCTCGCTTTCCTGAAATCGCGTCTGCTGCTGCCCCCTGATCCCGAGGATGAAGGGCCAAGTGGCGAAGAACTGGCCGCGCATCTGGCGTTTCAGCTGGAGCGTTTGCAGGCCATGCGTACCGCGTCGGCGCGGCTGATGGCGCGGGATCGGCTGGGGCGCGATTTCTTTGCCCGCGGGCAGGGGGAGGATGTGACCCGCATTCGCACCGTGCAATACACGGCTTCTCTGCTGGACCTGATGCAGGCCTATGCGCGGGTGCGCACACGGGATGAATTCCGCCCCTTCGTCATGGACCGCGACAACGTTTACACAATGGAACAGGCGCTGGACCGGATGCGCGGGCTGATCGGCTATTCCGGCAGTTGGGCGGATATGTCCAGCTACCTGCCTGATGGGTGGCAGATGGACCCGAAACGCCGCCGCTCGGCCACGGCTGCGACTTTTGCGGCGTCGCTGCAACTGGCCAAGGAAGGGCTGATGGAAATTCGGCAAAGTGACACCTTTGCCCCGATCCAGTTGCGCGCGCGGGAGGACGGGCATGAGTGACGAGGAACAGACTGAAAGCCTGTTCGACGCGCCGCCCATGGCCGAACAGGAACGTATGGTCGAGGCCGTGTTGTTTGCCAGCCCCGAACCCGTGACCGTACGCGATCTGGAAACGCGGATGCCCCACGGCAGCGACCCGGCGGAGGCACTGCAGTACTTGCGCCGCCGCTACGAGGGACGTGGCGTAAGGGTGGTGCGCATCGGGGACGCCTGGGCGATGCGCACGGCACCCGATCTGGGGTTCCTGATGCAGAAGGAAACGGTCGAAACCCGCAAGTTGAGCCGCGCCGCCATCGAAACGCTGGCGATCATCGCCTATCACCAGCCGGTCACACGGGCCGAGATCGAGGAAATTCGCGGCGTGTCGGTGTCGCGCGGAACGATTGATCAACTGCTGGAGATGGAGTGGATTCGTTTTGGCCGTCGCAAGATGACACCGGGACGTCCAGTGACCTTTGTTGTGACGCCGGGTTTTCTGGATCATTTCGGGCTGGAAACCGCGCGCGATCTGCCGGGGCTGAAGGAACTGCGCGCCTCTGGCCTGTTGGAAAACCGGCCCTTCCCCGGTGCGGTTGAGGATGCTGATCCTGACGCCGAGGCGGTTGAGGGGCAGTCCGAATTGTTTGAAGGCGATGGCGAGGGCGGAGGGTAGCCAGTTTAGGACGTTCACCGAACTGTTTCTCGCAATGTCGTCCTTTCGCCTTATTCTTGGTATAGGTTCCGTACTGAGCAGAAAAAGAGGGCGGTCATGAACGCCAATCAGTTGATCAACATGGTCATGCGTGTCTTCATGCGGAAAATGATTTCGCGTGGTATCGACAAGGGTTTCGACATGGTGGCGCGGAAATCGCCGTCCCGTCAGGTTGGCCGTCAGGGCCCGTTTGATGCGGCTCCCCGGCAGCAGTATCACGACGATGCCGAAGGGCAGCCCAAGCGCAAGAAAACCCCGGAAGAGCGCGAACGCATCCGCGAAATCCGTCAGGCACGCCGCGCAGCGAAACAGGCGCGTCAGGCGATGAAAGTGACCAACCGCGTCACGCGGATGTAAGCCGCGCGCCTCAGGACGGGGCGCGAAAATGCTTGGACAGTTTCAGGCCCTGACCCTGATAGTTGGACGCCAGTGCCGCGCCGTAGAGCGCCTGTGGCACTTCGTCCATACGCTCGTAAACCAGCCGCCCGACGATCTGCCCGTGTTCCAGAACAAAGGGCGCTTCGTGGCAGCGCACCTCCAGCACACCGCGTGACCCGGCCCCACCAGCGCCATCATGGCCGAAACCGGGATCAAAGAAGCCCGCATAGTGCACGCGAAACTCACCCACCATGGCCAGATATGGCGCCATTTCAGCGGCATAGGCGGGTGGGATATGCACGGCCTCGCGGCTGACAAGGATGTAAAATGCGCCGGGGTCGAGGATGATCTTGCCGTTATCGCTGCGCACATCTTCCCAGAATTCCGCAGGATCATAGTGGCCGATATTGTCCAGGTCGATCACACCTGTATGTGGCTTGGCGCGGTAGCCAACCAGATCCGTACCGTCGGGACGCAGATCAACGGAAAAACCCAAACCGTCCTGAATGACCGCGTCCGCGTCGACCAGCGCGGCGTCGGTATGGAGCGCGCGCAGCTCATCGTCGGACAGCACAGCCTGCCCATCGCGGAACCGGATCTGGTTCAACCGCATGCCGGGCCGCACCAGCACCGAAAAGGAGCGTGGGCAGATTTCCGCATAAAGAGGCCCGGTGTATCCGGCTGGCACACGGTCAAATTCGGTCCCGCCATCGGTGATGACACGGGTCAGAAGGTCCAGCCGTCCGGTGGAGCTTTTGGCATTTGCCGCCGCTGACACGGTCGCGGGCAGGGCGAGTGATTCCTGCAAGGGCACCAGATAGACACAGCCCTTTTCCAACACCGCGCCGTCCTGTGTCAGGTCGATGCTGTGCATGCGGAATTCGTCCAGACGATCCGCGACCGGGCGATCCTTGCCCGCCAGAAAAGATGCACGAACGCGATGGGCCACTGTGCCCAGGCGCAGATCCAGGCTCGCTGGCTGTATCTGCGTTTCCACCAATGGTGCGTCGATCAGAATCGCACCGCTTGCAACCATGTCGGCGATTTGACGGTCAGAGCGGACCCCGGTCATGTTCAGGCCTCCACAATGACGCGGGGTGAGAGAATTTTGGTCGGGCTAGCAGGACTCGAACCTGCGACCTTCCGTCCCCCAGACGGACGCGCTACCAGGCTGCGCCATAGCCCGAACGTCGCGCACGTATCAGCGCGCGATGGACCGTCTACATACCCGTTTTGGCACAAGGGGCAAGCAAAAAAGCGTGTCACGCCGGGCCGTTTGGCGTCCCACCAGACGCTGTGACGCGGGCGCGCAGTTCTGCGGCCAACGGACCAAGCTGTTCGATGCTGGCGGGCGGCAGGCGCTGGAGCGAAGACAGACGACCCAGCACACCGGGTGCCGCCTCGATCTCGTCATCTGATGGTGGGTCTGGGGCGTCGACAATGGCGGGTTTCGGTGGACCTGCTTCGACCACTTCCTCTTTCGGCTCGGTTTCGACCTCGGGCTCTGGATCCGGTTCCTGTCGCGCACCGCGGTGCAGGAAAGAGGGAAGTTTCGGCTGCTCCGGTAAATCGTCGAACAGGCCCGGCTCCATTGGCTCGGACACGGATTTCGACCGGACACGGCGCGGCTTCGCTTTGGCCTCCACCGTTTCGGGCGCTGATTCTTCGGTCTCGGGGTCGGGTGATTCCGCGCCCGTTGCAATGTCGGGTGCAGGTGCATCGGCGACTGCTTCAACCGGCTCTTCTGTCCCTTCTGCGGGGGCCGGAGTGACCTCCTGATCTTCTGGCGCGGGCGTCACACTGGCGGGCGAGGCCGCATCTGACACGATGTCCGTTTTGCCGTCGTCGACGGCCGTTTCGGGCGCGTCTGCTGGTTCGTCGCTGACTGCGTCTTGCGGGTCCGGCACACGCTCATCCGCCGCTGCGCTGTCCGTCTTCGCTGCAGTCTGGTCAACCGGTTCGGGCGCGGGTTCAGTCGGGGCGGATCGGGTTTTGCGGCTTTGGAAGGTCAGTACATTTGGCGGGTCTTCCACCGGCGCGGCATCTTCGACCAGCGGGGCCTCGGCCTCCGGTTCCGGTGTGGGCGGTGTCGCGGTTATTTCGGGCGTTTCGGTTGGTTGTGCCTCGATCACGTTGTTGTCCTGTGTCTCGGCCTCTGCATCTTCGCCATCAATCGGACGAGAGAATGAAGAAACGTGGTCAACCCCCTTTTCCCGCAACACTTTTTGCACGCCCTTGATGGTCATTCCATCGTCATGCAACAGCGCCTTGATCCCCCCGATCAGCAGCATGTCGGCGGGGCGATAATACCTGCGCCCGCCCGCGCGCTTCACCGGTTTAACCTGTGTGAATTTGCTTTCCCAGAAGCGCAGCACATGAGCCTGCACATCCAGCCAATCCGCGACTTCGCTGATCGTGCGGAACGCGTCGGGCGCCTTTTTCATCGAAATGGCCTAGCTTTTGTTTCCAGCCGCAACGCGGTCTTTCATCAGGTGAGACGGGCGGAAGGTCAGAACCCGGCGGGGTTGAATTGGCACTTCTTCACCGGTCTTTGGATTGCGTCCCATACGAGCCGATTTTTCGCGAACGCTGAACGTGCCGAAAGACGAAATCTTTACCTGTTCACCACGTACAAGCGCATCGGAAATGTGTTCCAGCATACTTTCGACCAGCTGCGAACTTTCGTTGCGCGACAGCCCGACCTCGCGAAAAACAGCCTCGCTCAGGTCCATGCGCGTCAGAGTTTTCGAACCCATTCTATTCCCCGTTGTTTTCAGCAGGATAGGGGCACTGATTTCTGGCTGTCAATGTCCAAGCATTGCAATAGTTTGCTTCGGCAGATTGATGCGTGAGGTTACCAGCGCAAAACAACCGATCCCCAGGCCAGACCGCCGCCGATGGCTTCGGTTACCAGTAGGTCGCCGGTTTTGATCTGTCCGCGCGCATGTCCGACTGACAGCGCCAGCGGGATGGAGGCCGCAGATGTGTTGCCGTGATCCTGCACGGTGACAACCACGCGGTCCATGGGCACGCCCATCTTCTTGGCAGTGCCCTGGATGATTCGGATGTTGGCCTGATGCGGCACGATCCAGTCCACGTCGGACCCATTCAGTCCGACACGCTCCAACGCGGTTTCCGCGGTTGCCGTCAGTTTTTCCACTGCGTGACGGAACACCTGATTTCCCTGCATTCGCAGATGGCCGGTCGACTGAGTGCTGACGCCGCCGTCGACATAAAGCAGGTCGCGATGCCGTCCGTCAGAGTTCAGATCGGTGGACAGAATGCCCCGGTCGTCCGTGGTGCCGTCGCCCTGCTGCGCCTCAAGCACCAGCGCGCCCGCGCCGTCGCCGAACAGCACGCAGGTGGAACGGTCCGTCCAATCCATGATTCGGGAAAACGTTTCCGCCCCGATGACCAGCACACGTTCCGCCTGGCCCGACAGGATCAGCGCGTTGGCGTTGGACAGGGCAAAAACAAACCCGGCGCAGACCGCCTGAACGTCAAAGGCAAAACCGCGTGTCATGCCCAGTTGTGCCTGCACCATGGTGGCCGCAGAGGGAAAGGTCAGGTCAGCGGTGGAGGTCGCCAGAACGATGGCGTCGACGTCGGAAACCTCCATCCCGGCCATGTCCAGCGCGTTTCGCGCGGCGGCGGTGGCCATGGACGATGTCGTTTCATCCTCGCCCGCAAAATGACGGCGTTCGATACCACTGCGCGAGCGAATCCATTCGTCCGTTGTGTCCAGTGAGGTCTCAAACTCCGCGTTGGGCACAATCCGTTGTGGAAGATAATGACCGACCCCTCTGACGACCGCGCGTGTTTGCATCAATTCTGTACCTGTCGTTGTCAGTCCGCAGCGGACGAGACGGATGGATGTGCGGCATCTTGAGAAGCCGAAGCTGCAGTGGCAACCTTTTGCGCCAGCTTTTGGGAGAAACCGGATTGCGCCAGTTCAAAGGCCAGCTTTACCGCAGCGGAAACGCCTGTGGCATCTGCGCTGCCATGGGATTTCACGACCGTGCCGTTCAGCCCCAGAAACACGCCACCGTTCACACGGCGAGGGTCGATCCGTTTGCGCAGACGGTAGAGCGACGTCAGCGCCAGCAGAGACGCGAGGCGGGACAGAGGGGAATAGCGGAACGCTTCACGCAGCAATTCACCGATCAGGCTGGCGGTGCCTTCACCCGTTTTTATCGCGACATTGCCGGTAAACCCGTCGGTGACGATCACATCGGCCACGTCACCGGGAATATCGCCGCCCTCGACGAACCCGACATAGTCGAATCGTCCTTGTTCGGCTTGCGCCTCGATCAGGTCATGCGCCTCACGCAGTTCCGCGCGGCCTTTGTGTTCTTCGGTGCCGACATTCAGCAGCCCGATACGAGGACGCTGCAACCCCAGACCGTTGCGTGCATAAGACGCGCCCATCATGGCGTATTGCAGAAGGTCGGTGGCATCCGCGCGAATATCCGCGCCAACGTCCAGCATCACGTTGAACCCTTGCGGATTGCGCGAGGGCCAGAGTACGGCAATGGCTGGCCGATTCACGCCGGGCAGTTTGCGCAGGCGGATCATGCTGAGCGCCATCAGCGCGCCGGTATTTCCGCACGACACGGCCACGGTCGCTTCGCCGTTGCGGACGGATTCGACGGCGGACCACATCGACGTACCCTTGCCGTGGCGCACCACTTGGCTGGGTTTGTCTTCCATTGAAACGACGCCGTCTGCATCGCGAATCTCGACGCGATCTTTCAGGCCGCGTCGACGCGCGACCAAACCCTCCAATTCGGCCTTGGGGCCGTGGAGAATGAACCCAATATCAGGATTCTTGCTGGCAGACTTGTAGATACCGGCCACCACAGCGGCGGGACCGGCATCCCCGCCCATCGCATCGACGGAGATGACTGTGCGGCCCGGCGCGTGAACGCTGTGGTTAGGCTCGGACGTCATCTGTTTTAGACGCGGTCGGCGTTACGCCGCGTCTTCTTCCAGGTCGATCTCGTCATTCTGAGCAATGATCTCGCGATCATCGTAATGGCCGCAGGCCGCGCAAACGTGGTGCGGGCGCTTCAGCTCGCCACAGTTCGGGCACTCGTTCGGGTTCGCAGCGACCAGCGCATCATGCGCGCGGCGGTTGTTGCGGCGCGATTTCGATACTTTGTTCTGTTGGACAGCCATGTCTCAACCTTCGTTCGTTCGGGGGCCTTTCGATGACCGTATGGCCCGGCGTTTCAATTCTCTCTCGGCAGCGCGACAAGCGTTTAGGGCCTCGCCCGCGCCTTGTCCAACCGTTTGTCCGATGAGGGCGCGAAAATACTGTCTTTCACGCGCGGTGCAAGGGAAAACTTCACGGGTTTCGCGCGGCTGTGACGCGCTAATCCTCGTCTTGCGATTTCAACTGATCCCGCAATCCGGCCAGCCCGGCAAAAGGTCGTGTATCCTCATCTTTCATCGGCGTTGTGCCGGGTTCGGCAAACACCGCTTCACCCAGATCTACGCCGTCTGCGCGGGGGTAAGGTGGCAGGTGCAACGCCAGGGCCTCTGCCAACACCGAATCCAGGTCGATTTCAGCTGTCAGGGGTTCTGTCGTATCATCCTCGGGCATCTCAGCCTCAGCCTCGTCTGGGTAGGTGAACCCCTTGACGTAGCGGCGGTCGATTCGCGTGTCGATGCGGGTGGTGACAGGGTCGAGCGTTACAACACAGGGCTGCACCACGGTGGCCCCAAGCATGCCGGTCAGCGTCCAGTCATTGCGCCCTTCGGCCACGACCTCGCCCTGAAAACGCAGTTTTTTCAGCGCGATCAGGTCCAGTGCCTTAGCCAAGGCAGCACGTTCTGTCTCATCCAGCGTCAGATCAAACAGGTTGGGTTTGTTTTCGGCCAGATCGGCCACGCGCATCAGATTGGGTTGGGTCACTGTTTGAAGTCGTTTCTTGAATCGCATATTCCAGTTCTGCTAATCGGGATAGAAGGCGTCTGACGCCAACACAAGAGGGCGGGCATGATCGGGATTACAAAGCACCGTAGGGCAGGGCACCGACGTGTCGTGCAGGCGTTGGCTGCCGTCTCGGTCGTGGCGCTGCTGGCATCCTGCTCGCAAGAGCTGCGCAAACACGGCTACATTCCACCGCCCGAGGATCTGGAACAGATCAAGGTGGGGGTCAGCACGCGAGACAGTGTTGTGGAAACCATCGGCACGCCGTCTTCGCAAGGCGTGCTGGAGGAAAGCGGTTACATCTACGTCACGGACTATGCCCGCAAATATGGGTTCCGTGCCCAGCAGATCGTGCGGCGTGAGGCGCTGTTGATCAGTTTCGACGGGCGCGGTGTCGTCAGCAACGTGGAACGGTTCGATCTCTCAGACGGTCGCGTTGTCGTGCTGGACCGGCGCGTGACGGATACAGGGGCCACCGACAACACCTTCCTGCGTCAGTTGATTGGCAACCTCGGCAACTTCAACCCGGCACTGGCCTCAGATCCCAGCTGATCCTGACCGGTTCGATGTCACGCCGGTGTCGCAACTTGTGTGATAGCCCGACGGTGACTACGTTACTGGGAAGATCGCAGGAGGTTGTGATGCAGGTCGCGATGCCTCAATTGACCAAAGGCCGGTATCGCGCGCGTGGCACCCGGGCTGCGGAGGACATTCACGCGGCACAGTCCCTGCGTACGTTGGCGTTTGGAACGGCAGGGCGGGATCAGGACCTTTTTGACGACACCTGCGTGCACGTTCTGATCGAGGATGTTCAGACCGACACGCTGGTCTGCTGTTTCCGAATGCTGCTGCTGCGCGATGGTGGCGACATTCCGGCCTGTTATTCCGCCCAGTTTTACGAGCTGTCAGCGCTCAAGACTTATGATGGACGCATGGTCGAGATGGGGCGATTCTGCATTCACCCGGACTGGAGCGACCCGGACATCCTGCGCGTGGCCTGGGGTGCGATGACAGTGTTCGTGGATCAGAACGACATAGGCATGCTGTTTGGGTGTTCGTCCTTCGCAGGGACCGAAACAGCAGAGTATCTGGATGCCTTTGCCATGCTGAAACACCGCCACCTTGCCCCCAAACGCTGGTTGCCGCAGGTGAAGGCGCCCAACGTGTTCCGGTTTGCCCAGCGGTTACGCCGCAAACCGGATGCCAAAAAGGCGATGCTGCGCATGCCACCGTTGCTGAAAACCTATCTGATGATGGGCGGTTGGGTCAGCGATCACGCCGTGGTGGACGATCACATGAACACGCTGCACGTGTTCACAGGAGTCGAGATTGGCGCGATTCCCCCAGCCCGAAAAAGGCTGCTGCGCGCGGTTGCAGGCTGATCCGGTTGACCTTGGCGTGGCACAGCGATAGCTGCCCCATATGGCGCGCGCACCTCTCTTACAGCTGACAAATATCTCTCTGACCTTTGGGGGGAACCCGGTCTTTGACGGTCTGGACCTTGTGGTTCAGCCCGGTGATCGGGTTGCATTGGTTGGGCGGAATGGTTCGGGAAAATCCACCCTTCTCAAGGTGATGGCGGGAATTGTTGAACCGGATCGGGGCGATGTGATCGTGCCACCGGGTCAGGGCGTCGGGTACATGGAACAGGACCCGACAATGGAGGGTCACGCAACGCTGGGCGACTGGGCGGCGGCGGGGCTGGATCCAGGAGAGCTGTACCGCGTGGAACGTGCGGGCGAAGGGCTGAAATTCGATCCGGCACGGGCGGTTGAAACGGCCTCGGGTGGGGAACGGCGCCGCGCGGCGCTGGCGCGGCTGATGGCAGAGGCACCTGACCTGATGCTGCTGGACGAACCAACCAACCATCTGGACATCGAAGCGATTGGCTGGCTGGAACGCGAGCTGTCTTTGACCCGTCAGGGATTCGTTGTGATCAGCCACGACCGGGCCTTTCTGCGTGCACTGACACGGGCCACGCTGTGGATCGACCGGGGCATGGTGCGGCGGCAGGACAAGGGGTTTGACGCCTTTGAAACCTGGCGCGACACGGTCTGGGCCGAGGAGGATCTGGCCCGCCACAAGCTGGATCGCAAGATCAAGGAAGAGGCGCGGTGGGCTGTTGAAGGCATCAGCGCCCGGCGGACGCGGAATCAGGGCCGGGTGCGGGCGTTGCAAGCGCTGCGTCAGGAACGTGCGGCGCAGATTCGGCGGCAGGGCACGGCGGATATGGCGCTGGCCTCTGGTCCTAAGTCCGGGCGCAAGGTGATCGAGGCGCAGGGCCTGTCCAAAACCTATGACGGGCGTAGTATCGTGCGGGATTTCTCGCTGACCGTATTGCGCGGGGATCGCGTGGCGCTGGTCGGGCCAAACGGGGTGGGGAAAACCACGCTGCTGAACATGTTGCTAGGGCGGCTGGAGCCGGATGCGGGCGATGTGACGCTCGGCACCAATCTGGAGGTTGCGTATTTCGATCAGGCCCGCGCGGCGCTGGACCCGGATCAAACCCTGTGGGAAGCGCTGACCAACGCGCCGGGCATGCGGGTGTCGGGCCAGTCCGATCAGGTCATGGTGCGCGGCACGCCGAAACACGTGGTTGGTTACCTCAAGGATTTCCTGTTCGACGAACGGCAGGCGCGCGCGCCAGTACGGTCACTGTCGGGCGGCGAAAAGGCGCGGCTGCTGCTGGCGCGGTTGATTGCGCCAAGCTGCAACCTGCTGGTGATGGACGAACCGACCAACGATCTGGATGTGGAAACGCTGGACCTGTTGCAGGAACTGCTGGACGATTTTGACGGCACGGTTCTGCTGGTGAGCCACGACCGGGATTTCCTGGACCGCGTGGCGACAGCAACCATTGCGATGGAAGGGCGCGGGCAGGCGGTTGTATACGCGGGCGGGTGGTCGGACTACCGCGCACAACGGGGCGAAGATGAGGCCGTGAAATCTGCCAAGCCCAAGCCGCAGAAGGAAAAAGCCAAGGTCGCCGCGCCGGTGAAATCCGGTCTCAGCTTTACCGAAAAGCACCGGTTGGAAGCACTGCCCGACGAAATGGAGCGGCTGGAGGCCGAGATTGCGAAGCTGGAAGAACTGCTGAGCGACCCTGATCTGTTCACCCGCGAGCCCGTGAAATTCCGCAAAGCGACCGAAGCACTGGTCGAGCGGCAGACGAAACTGTCCGCGGCAGAGGATGAGTGGCTGGAGCTTGAGGAAAAATCCGGGTCAGGCTGATTGTAACGACGCCTTGCGCGGGCGCGCCAGAAGGCGCGACATGGGTCGCCAGTAGAGCCACGTGCCGCCCAGTTCCCGCGCCACCGCACCGCTTTCCAATTTGAACCGGTTGAGCCCCGGCGTGTCGGCATGAAGGCGCCCCAGGTCGATGCTCTGATACCCCGAGCGTCCCAGTTTCTGCATCGCGTGCCACATCAACAGGTTATGGGCTGAACTGGCCCGCCCGCGATCCGTAGTGTGCCCGATGTGGTAGGTTGCAGATGTACCGTGCAGCAGGAACAACAGGGCGGCCACCGGTTCCTTTCGATCCCTTGCTTCCAGATAGAGAGTTTGCCCCGGCGCAACCTGCGTCCAGGCCAGCGTCAACGCGGTGGGCCATCCGCGATACTTGCGCGCCTGTGCCTGTATCACATCAGCGGTCAGCAACCAATGGTTCGGGTCCGGCGACATGGCGCTGGTGGTGACTCGCAGGCCCTGCCGTTCCGCATGCCTCAGCCGATTGCGCCATTTCTGATGCATGGCCCGGCGCATGGTGTCCGGGTCGCGCGACAATGGCAGGTCCGCCACCTGAACCGGTCGGGCAACGCGAATGGCCCCGATGTCGCGCAGCCAGTTGCCGGGCTGGTCGGGTGAGAGGAGAACAAGACCTTTGGGCAGAGCATCAACCTGTTCACAGACGGTGTCGCCGGTGAATCGGGGAATCATCGTGACCGGCATCCTGGCAATCCGCCGATGCAGGCTGTTTAGCCCAGCCGTTTCCCCGACCTGGGTCCCGTATCGGCGCAGTGCACGCAAGTAGGCGTCAGATTGTTGCAGGGTCGTGGTGGGGCCGGAAGCAGATCGCATGCCACGAACCATGGACATGCGATCTGAAAGTTTGGTTAACGCCTACGAGGGGGTGCGATTTCATGATGAAATCGCACCGGGTTTTCGAAAATTCCGGTGCCTCACCCGGCCAGTTGCACCAACGCGTGCCGTTTCTTCCCGGCGGACAGTTTCACTGGTGACGACAACGCGCCCGCATCCAGCATCAGCCCGCTATCCGTCAGTGGCGCATCATCCAGCCGCGCGCCGTTTTCCGCGATCAGCCGCTTCGCCTCTTTCCCGGATTTCGCCAGCCCCGCCCGCACGATCACCTGCACGATGGAGATCCCGTCACCCAGCTCTTCGGCGCTCAGCGTCAGCGTCGGCAGATCGTCACCAACGCCGCCTTTTTCGAAGACTTCACGCGCGGTCGCTTCTGCTGCTGCCGCTGCCTCGGCCCCATGACACAGTGCCGTCACTTCATTCGCCAGAATCACCTTGGCCGCATTGATCTCGGACCCCGCCAAAGCACCCAGACGGTCGCATTCGTCCACCGGCAATTCCGTATACAGCTTCAAGAACCGGCCCACATCCGCATCCGTTGTGTTCCGCCAGAACTGCCAGAACTCGTAAGGCGCGCGCATCTCGGCGTTCAGCCACACGGCCCCGTCCGCCGATTTGCCCATCTTCTTGCCATCCGACGTGGTCAACAGCGGCGTGGTCAGCCCGTAAATCTCGTGATCCAGCACCCGGCGCGTCAGGTCGATACCGTTGACGATATTGCCCCACTGATCCGACCCGCCAAATTGTACCAGACAGCCATAACGCCGGTTCAGCTCCAGGAAATCATAGGCCTGCAGGATCATGTAGTTGAATTCCAGGAAGGACAGCGATTGTTCACGATCCAGCCGGGACTTCACGCTTTCAAAGCTCAGCATGCGGTTGACGGAGAAGTGCCGCCCAATATCGCGCAGGAAATCGAGGTAGTTCAGACCGTCCAGCCACTCCGCGTTATTGAGCATGAGTGCACCGCTCGGACCATCTCCATAGTCGATGTACTTGGCAAAGACCTTCTTGATCCCCTCGATATTCGCGTCAATCGCCGCCGCGTCCAGCAGAGGGCGCTCATCCGCGCGGAAGGACGGATCGCCGACCTTGGTCGTGCCGCCACCCATCAGCGTGATCGGCTTGTGCCCGGTTTTTTGCAGCCAGCGCAGTGTCATGATCTGGATCAGGCTGCCCACATGCAGTGACTTGGCCGTGGCGTCGAACCCGATATATCCCGGCACAACCCCCTGAATCAGCGCGTCGTCGAGCCCCTGATAGTCGGTGCAATCAGCGAGGAACCCGCGCTCCATCATCACAGCGATGAAATCGGATTTGGGATGGTAGGTCATGTCTTGCCTCGGGAATGGGTTGCAGGGCACTCTATAGGCGGCAGTCAGGCAAAGGAAAAGGCCATGAATAAGGGCCGGACGCCCGTTGGACCCATGCAGGTCGCGGGCGCGATGAGTGGAACGTCGCTGGACGGGGTGGATGTGGCGGTGCTGGAAACGGATGGGGAGCGTATCCTGTCCTTTGGGCGCACGGCCTATGTTTCCTATTCGGAGGAGGAACGGGCGCAGATTCGCGCCGGTTTGGGCCGGTGGAGCGGGGCGGAGGTACTGACCGCAGGTCAGGTCGTGACCGAGGCACATGCGCGGGTGTTGGCGGATTTCACGGATGTTGATGCTTTGGGGTTTCATGGGCAAACACTGTCCCACGCGCCACGTGCGCAAGGCACATTGCAGGTCGGTGACGGGGCCGCCTTGGCAGATCAGTTGGGCGTGCCCGTTGTCTGGGATTTCCGCAGCGATGACGTGGCCATGGGGGGCGAGGGCGCGCCGCTGGCACCGTTTTACCACTATGCGTGTGCGAAATGGATGGGCGCGACCGAGCCGCTGTGTTTCCTGAACCTCGGCGGTGTTGGCAACCTGACCTATGTGGATCCGGCCATCTCGCGGCCCGAACTTCCCGGCGCGCTGCTGGCATTTGACACAGGGCCAGCCAATGCGCCCATCAATGATCTGGTGCAGCAGCGGCTGGGCCAGATGATGGATGAAGACGGCGCGTTGGCCCGGCAGGGTCAGGTGGAAACCGGCGCTTTGGAGCTGTTTCTGGCAGAGCCCTATTTCACGCGTCTGCCGCCCAAGTCTCTGGACCGAAACGATTTTGAGGAAATGATCGGCCTTGTGTCCGAACTGTCTGATGCAGACGCTGTAGCCACGCTGACCGCCATGTGCGCGGCAGGTGTGGCGCAGGGTATGCAGCATTGCCCGCGCCCGCCGTCCCGCGTGTTGGTCACTGGCGGAGGGCGGCACAATCCGGTGCTGATGCAAATGCTGGAAGTGTCATTGGATTGCCCGGTCGCTCCGGTGGACTCAGTTGGATTGGATGGGGATATGCTGGAGGCACAGGCCTTTGCCTTCCTTGCCGTTCGGGTCCTGCGAGGCCTGCCAACGACATGCCCCACCACCACGGGCGTCAGCGCGTCGGTTGGCGGGGGTACCGTCAGCCGTCCCGCGATTGCTGAGCCGGGGGCAAGTGCATAAACTGCGCCGAAAGGAACTTCCGTCCATCGTGACCAACGCAAGGATCGCCTGATATGGGGGCTGCCTATTTTTACCACCTGACGCGACGCCCGTTGGAAGATACGCTGCCGACGCTGCTCGAGCGTTCGCTGGAGAATGGCTGGCGTGTGGCTGTGCGCGGGAAGGACGCGCAGCGGCTGGCGTGGCTGGATGAAAAGCTGTGGCTTGGTCCCGAAGAGGGGTTTCTGCCGCACGGGCTGGCGGGCGGCGTGCATGATGCGGACCAGCCCGTACTATTGACCAATAGCCCGGAGGCCGCCAATCAGCCCCATTGCGTGATGAGCATCGACGGCGCGGATGTGGCAGCAGACGAGGTCAATGCGCTGGACCGGGTGTGTATCCTGTTTGACGGCAACAACGAGGCCGCTTTGAACCGGGCACGACAACAGTGGAAAACGCTGAAGGACGCAGGCTGCAGCGCGCAATACTGGTCCGAAGAAAGCGGCCGTTGGGAAAAGAAGGCTGAGACCGGATAAGCCGCGCCGCAGTCCCGGACTTGATCCGGGACCTCTTGCTTGCTGGGATACAGGCGCGGTGTATCCGGGTTCGCGTACTCAAACCCCGAAGAAACGGCGACGCCTGACAGGCCACCATAAGCGGAAAAAGAAAATAGGGCCGCGATTGCTTGACGGGCGCAGCCCGGCGGTGCCCCGGGGCGGGCGTTGTTGCTTTGAAGAAGGGAAGGTGTCCGGATTGGTGCTTTACCGACTTAGTACCATCTGCCCATTGCCGATCTCAATCTTTGACCAGCGTTGCAGATAACTCATGCCCAGGAGTGAGCCAAACAACTCACCCTCATTCACAAAGGCCGGGACATTATGGTCCTCGATTCCGCCTAGTGCCACCCGGTTCAGATGCACCGGTGCGGTCCGCACTTCACCATTTGCCGTCCGCGCACGGCTATAGAAACTCAGTTCATTCAACTCCAGCCCGGCGCGTTCCGCGTCCTTGCGGCTGAGCACCACGCCGGTTGCTCCGGTATCGACCACGAACTTCACCGCCGCGTCGTTCACCATCAGCGTCAGGTAATAATGCCCGTCCGGCGCGCGCGGAATTTCGATCCGGCCCTCGTCGGCAAACACCGCAGCCGTGGGGCGCACGGTCTGGCGGATGTCGTCCCACAGGCCAATCACGGCAACCACGCCAATAAAGATGAACACCCAGGCCCCGGCCTGTTTCACGACGGTGCCCAGCGATGCGCGGTTCTGCACCACGTACCAGCTGACCAGTGCCCCGCCCAGCAGAACGAGGTATGCCAGATTGGCCCAACTGTCTCCGTCCATATCGACCTCAGCGTCTTGCTACCCCTAAGGATATAGGGTGCCGCGCGGCGCACACAATGATCAGGCGGCACCCTTCATCGCCGCCTGGGCACAGAAACAGGACGCGGCCAGTGCCGCATCCGCACGGGCCAAAGCCAGGTCCAACTTCTGTTTGATGTGAACGATTTCAACGGTTTCGTCGCGACTCTTCAGGCAATCATAAAGGCCACGCAGCGACCAGACGTTGTCGGGATGCACCGTTGCGCGGCTTAGTTGTCCGCCCAGCCCCAGATCCTCGCGATAGACGGCCTCGGCCTCGGCCACATGGCCTTGTTCGAACAGCAGTGCTCCCAGCGCATGACGCACCGGCTGCATCCAGCCCCAGGGTTCGTCGTAAGGCAGGTTGTCCTCCAATTCGACCCCGCGTCGCAGGTGGTCATAGGCGATGTCGTAGTTCCCCTTGCGGTACTCGATCTCGCCCCGCGCCATCTGCTTGGCGATCTCCATCAGGTCCACCACGGTGTTGTTGTGCATCAGGCGGCTTTTCGGCACCCGGTCACAAGCGGCGAGGAAAACCTGTTCCTCAGCTTCTGCCTCTTCCACCCGGCCCAGCGCGGCAAAGGCAACAGTGCGCGCATAATGCGTGTTGGCGGTCAGTGTGACATACAGTTCCTGATCCTCGGGCGGCTGCATCTGGATTAGTTCCTCCCACCGGCCAAAGCGCACCAGCACATGCGGCTCCAACCCCATGTAGCTTTCAAAGAAATCCGCCATGGGCGGGCTGGGAATGCGCAGCATTGCTTCGGGCACGGTCTCGGCCATGCCCCGGATCGCCGCCAGCGCCGGTTCCATCTGGCCCAGGAACATCGCACCGTAGACAACGAAGTGGTAATCGTGTTGGCGGTAACCGGTATAGACGTTGAACGCGCCTTCCGCGTTGTAGTAGATCAGGTCGGCCTCAACCGCCTTCTGGTTCCAGCGCACGACCTTTTCGTAGTCTCCGCACAGCACGTCGATATGTGTCGGCATATGCACCAGATGCCCCGCATCCGGCATCAGCGTGCGCAGGACATCCCCCGCCTTCAGCGCCTTTTCCGGGTGGGGAGACATTTCCATGAGGTGAACGTATAGGTGCAACAGGCCGGGATGCGCCATGGCCGCGCCACCCGCGTTCAGGGCGGTTTCCAGCACCTCGGTCACTTCATCCGTATAGGCCCCCTCCGCCGGTGTTCCGCTGCGCAGGTCCCACATCTTCCATGGCGTCAGGTTCATTAGCGACTCGGCAAAGACCGAGCGGATGTCGAGGTGATCGGGAAATGCGGCCTGAACTTCGCGCATCTGGTTGGCATAAGCCAGGTCCCAGGCGTTCATCCCATCCGTGATGTCGCGCTGCGGGTAGCGGGCGGGCAGGGCGTCAATCAGGGCGCGTTCAGCGTCGGTGATGCTGTCTGTGCGCGCCAAAGCCTCTTGCGTTGCGTCATAGGCTCGCGCCAATGCCTTGGCCCGGCCCCGGTCGTCATACAGCTCCCAGGGCATGTTGTAGTTGGGCCCTGCGGCATAAGCGATGCCCCAATGGGCCATGGCGCAATCCGGGTCGACCTCCAGCGCGCGCTGGAAACAGGCAATTGCCTCGTCATGGTTGAACCCATAGACCCAGTTCAGGCCGCGGTCGAACCACAACTGGGCGTCCGGGCTGCTGGTTGTGATCGGGCAGGAATAAGATCCCAGGTCATAGCCATAGTCAGTCATGGTGCGTCTCCGTTCTTGGACGCACCTTACTGGATTTCAAGCCAAGGCCAACGGGTCAGATGACACCGCGTTTTTCGATCCGATCCATGTACAGCATCAACAAGAAGGCCAGGAACGCCATGACCGTGATCCCGCCCGCCAGCGGAATGATCGTGGCGTTGAAAAACTGCCCGATGGTCGCACCGATGATGGCCGCGCCCACAGTGGAAATCGCCCCCATGACCGAGGCTGCCATGCCCGCGATATGGCCCATCGGTTCCATCGCGATGGCGTTGATATTGCCCATGGTCGTGCCTGCCATGAAGAAGACGCCGGTCTGGTAGGCAATAAACACGGCAAAGTAGACGGGCGAGGCATCCATCACGAAACCGACGCAAAGAACTGCGAGCGAGACCAGAGTTTGCAGGCCCAGCGACCAGCTGATCATGCGGCGCATCCCGACCCGGCCCACCAAGGCGGCGTTCAGAATGCTGGCCGTGCCCGAAATCAGGGCGACAAGGAAGAACCATTTCGCAAAGGAGTCACCCTCGTCAAAGATCACGTCATAGACCGGCTGTACCATGGACAACATTGTGAACAGGATGGCGAGGCACAGGGTTTGTACACCGATGGAAATGCGCACTGTGGTGTTCGCGAACAACTGCCTCAAAGCGTCCATGAGCAGCGGCAGCCGGAAGGCGCGGCGGTCTTCCGTCGGCAGCGTTTCAGGCAGGCGCATGGCCAGCCACAGCACCGAAATCAGCGAAAACAGGATAAACGCCAGAAAGATCCCGCGCCATCCAATGACGCCGATGATGCCGCTGCCGATCAGAGGCGCGAAGGCCGGGAAGATGGTGAACACCATCATGGCAAAGGACATGATTTTGGCCATTTCCCGCCCGGCAAACAGGTCGCGCACGATGGCCAGACCCACGATCCGGGGCGCAGCCACCGCGATGCCCTGCACCACGCGCGCCGCCAGAACCAGTTCCAGCGACCGGCTTTGCCATGCGACAGCACAGGCAGCGATGTAAATCACCGCCCCACCAAAAATCACTGGCTTGCGCCCAAACGCGTCGGACAGGGGGCCAGTGAAAAACGTCCCGATCCCCATGCCCAGGACAAAACTGGTCAGGATCAGTTGCGCTTTGTTCAGGTCATCGGGGCTCAGCTCTGCGCCAATCTCGGGCAGCGCAGGCAGCATCGCGTCGATGGAAAAGGCGATGGTGGCGAACATCATCGCAATCAATGCGATGAACTCGGGTTTGCTCATCGCGTTGCGTACGTTCGCCTGTACATCGGTCATGGGTCTGGGTCTCTATCCGTGTTGGCTGCGCTGCTCTCCACATGTTTGCTCAGCCGCGCAATCAACCATTCGGTATGTTCTTCGCGCTTTCGCATGGCGAACATTCCGAATTGCTGGATCGCAACGGCAAAGATGGCAAGGCCAAAGAAGATCAGCAGGGTTGTGGCAATCTTTCCAATAGCGGTCACAGGGACCAGATTGCCGTAACCCACGGTTGAAATCGTTACGACAGTAAAGAAGTAACTGTCAAGAAGGCTCCAGCCTTCGATGTAGTGGAACAGAACCGTGCTGGAACTGATGACCATGAAGACGGTCAGAAACAGGGTAAAGGCCTGTGATCGCCTCACGCGGCCCCCTGACTGCGGATTTCCTCGATCACCCGCTTCCACAGCTCCGGGGGTTGCGCGCCGGGCACGGCATGAGCCTGAGCGACGATGAAGGTCGGGACCGAATTTACCCCCATCTGGCGGCTATGCGCGTCGCGCTGTCGGATGTCCTCGGCATCGGAATCCGAGGACAACAGTCGCAACACGACAGAGGCGTCCATGCCGATGGCATCCGCCACATCCGCCAGAACCTCGTGATCACCAATGTCGCGCGCCTGCACGAAATAGGCGTCAAACAGCGCATCCACCGCTTCGTTCTGCTTCTGCTCGATCCCGGCCCAGTGGATCAGGCGGTGCGCGTCAATCGTGTTGGGCGTGCGCTGCATGCCTTCGAAGTCGATCTTCAGCCCGGCAGCCTCTGCATGTTCCACAACGGGCGCATAGGCCCGCATGGCGCCTTCCTTGCCACCAAACTTGCGTTCCAGATAGGCGCGGCGGTCCATGCCTTCGGCGGGCATATCGGGGTTCAGCTGAAACGGGTGCCATTCGATGACAAACGGATGGTCGGGCGTTTCGGCCAGCGCGCGATCCAGCTGCGTCTTGCCGATGTAACACCAGGGGCAGATCGGGTCGGACATGATGTCCAGGCGTACGGGTTGGGTGGTCATGGTCGATTGGCCTCGAAACGGTCGCGGAGCACGCGGCGCAGCAATTTGCCATTTGCGCCGGTCGGAAGCTCGGGAAGGTGAACGTAGGCGCGCGGCGTCTTGTAATGCGCGAGCCGGTGGTGAACGTAAGTGCTGAGCGCGTTTTCGTCCAGAGGGGCGGGGGCGGTGTAGAACGCGGCAATCACGCGGGTGTCGGCCTTGACCTCCACATCCGTGACAGCGGCGAGCGTGATGTCGGGATGGGCGTTCAGAACGGCCTCTACCTCGACCGGGGAGACGCGATAGCCACCCGCGTTCATCATGTCATCCGACCGACCCAGATAAGCGATCTGGTCATTGTCATCCATCACGCCTTGATCGCCGGTCAGGAACCAGTCGCCCTGAAAGCGGGCTTCGGTCTCTTCCGGTGCGTTCAGGTAGCCCAGCATCAGGCCCGGATCGCTGCGATGCACTGCTATCGTGCCTTCGCTGCCGCGCGGGACAGGGCCGCCAGGGCCGAGGATGGCCACCCGTCGCCCGGCCTGTGGCTGGCCCAACGTGTTGTTTTGTGCCGGACGGTCAGGGCAGGCCGAGATGAAGGTGGAGCATTCCGACATGCCGTATGCCTCGAACAAGGGCCGCCCGCTGGCGATTTCCCACGCCTTGTGAAGCGCCTCGGACAGCTTTTCGCCAGCACAGAGTCCGTGCCGGAGTGTTGGGAGCGTCAACATGCCCCCATCGTTCAAGAGTTTGCGATAAACACCTGGCGCGGCAGCAAATATCGTCGCTCTGTTCTGCTGCAAAAGGCTCGGCAATGCCGTTGGTTCCGTCCCCGGTATAGGGATCAGAGCCGTCGCCCCAACCGTCCAAGGGTCCATCAACCCGGTGCCCAGCGTATAGGTCCAATTGAACGCGCCAGCGTGACACAGCCGGTCGTCCGGTCCCAGCGCATACCAGTCGCGGATCATCATCTGCCGCGCCCAGATTGCCCGGTGCGCATGCGCCACGGCACGGGGCACACCAGAGGTGCCGGAGGTATAGACGACATAGGCCATCCGGTCAGGGTCGCCCATATCAAACGCGACGGGCGGCAGGTCGCGCATGGCAATCAGCGCATCCAGAGTCACGGTCCTCGGGTGTGCCGAACACGCCACGGCAGGATCATGCAGCACGCCAGCGGGTGACAGGTCTGCGAAGATGTTTGCAACCTCCGCCTCGGTCAATTGCGAGGAAGTTGGAACCGGCACGATACCAGCTGCAATCGCCCCCAGATAGGCAATCGGAAACTCGACCGAATTGCCCAGCCGCATCACGACAATGTCACCCGGCTTGAACCCCTCGCGCAGCAGGCCCGTGGCCGTGCCCAGTACAGCGGCCTGCAACTGGCGATAGGTCCAGATCTGCGCACCTTGCGGCCCCAAGACCTCCAGCGCGGGTTTGTCCGGCTGTCGATCTGCGCACTGCAAAACATGCGCAGACAGATTGAACGGGGCAGGGCAGGGCACATGGGGGGCGTTATCGAAGACGGAGAGCATAGGCTGTGGCTATCCCCGGCGTGACGCCGTTGCAACAACCCCGTTCGCCGCCTATAGAACGCCCCATGTCTGAAAATGAAGCGCAAACCGTCCTGCAGATCGGCCGTCAGGG
>JBFOMB010000055.1:0-21965 GCA_040830545.1 Paracoccaceae bacterium
AAGAACAAGCGCATCGACCGGGATGGTGTTGTCGAGAAGTTTGGCGTGGGTCCGGAACGTGTCGTGGATGTGCAGGCGCTGGCCGGGGACAGCGTGGACAACGTGCCGGGCGCGCCGGGTATCGGGGTGAAAACAGCGGCGCTGCTGATCAACGAATATGGCGATCTGGACAGCCTGCTGGACCGGGCGGAAGAGATCAAACAGCCCAAACGTCGCCAGACGCTGATCGAAAAGCGCGACCAGATCGAGTTGAGCCGTAAACTGGTGCAACTGGATTGCGAGATGGAGCTGGACTTTACGCTCGACGATCTGGAAGCGCGCGCGCCTGAGGCGGAGGCGCTGATGGGGTTCCTGGCGGAGATGGAGTTCCGCACACTGTCCAAGCGGATTGCTGACCTGATCGGCGTGGAGGCTCCGATCATTCAGGATGCGGCCCCGGCGGAAGAAGAAGCGGCACCGGCGGAAGACATCCCCTTTGACGCCGAAGCCTATGAATGCGTGCGGGATGCCGAGGCGTTGCAACGCTGGATCGCAGCCATCTATGACTGGGGTCGCGTTGCGGTCGACACGGAAACCACCGGCCTGAACGAGATGATCGCCGATCTGGTGGGCATTTCGCTGTCGGTTGAGCCGGGCAAAGCCTGCTATATCCCTCTGACGCATCGCGCCGGGGATGGCGAAGGGCTGTTCGGCACGGACGAGCTGGCCGAGGGTCAGATGGACCTGCAACAGGCGCTGGACCTGCTGAAACCGGTGTTCGAGGACAGTTCGATCCTCAAGATCGGGCAGAACATGAAGTACGACACCAAGATCTTTGCCCGCTACGGCGTGAACGTCGCGCCCATAGACGACACCATGCTGATGTCCTACGCGATGCATGGCGGCGTCCACAATCACGGCATGGACCTGCTGAGTGAGCGGTATCTGGGCCACACGCCGATCCCGATCAAACCGCTGCTCGGTACCGGCAAATCTGCCAAGACCTTTGACATGGTGCCGATTGACGATGCCACCGCCTATGCGGCGGAGGATGCGGACATCACCCTGCGCCTGTGGGACACGTTCAAACCGAACCTGCATCGATCGCAGGTCACAACCGTCTATGAAACGCTGGAACGCCCACTGATCCCTGTGCTGGCGCAGATGGAGATGCATGGGATCAAGGTGGATCGCGACACGCTCAGCCGGATGTCGAATACATTCGCACAGAAAATGGCCGGGCTGGAGGCAGAGATTCACGAACTGGCCGGCGAGACGTTTAACGTCGGCTCCCCTGCGCAGTTGGGCGAGATCCTGTTTGACAAGATGAGCCTGCCGGGCGGCAAGCGCGGGAAAAACGGCAAGTATTCGACGGGCGCGGACATTCTCGAAGACCTTGCAACCGAGCACGATCTGCCGGGTCGCGTGCTGGACTGGCGGCAGTTGAGCAAGCTCAAATCGACCTACACGGACGCCTTGCAGGACCATATCAACGCGGACACGGGCCGGGTGCACACGTCCTATTCCATCGCGGGGGCGAATACCGGGCGGTTGGCGTCAACCGATCCGAACCTGCAGAACATCCCTGTCCGGACCGAAGACGGGAGACGCATTCGCGAGGCGTTTGTGGCGGAGCCGGGCAATGTGCTGCTGTCGCTCGACTATTCGCAGATCGAGCTGCGCATTCTGGCACAGATCGCGGATATTCCTGCGCTAAAGCAGGCCTTTGCGGAAGAGCAGGACATTCACGCGATGACCGCGTCCGAGATGTTCGACGTTCCGATGGACGAGATGACGCCGGACATTCGCCGTCAGGCCAAGGCGATCAATTTCGGTGTGATCTACGGAATTTCCGGGTTCGGTCTGGCGCGGAACCTGCGCATTCCACGGGCCGAGGCGCAGGGGTTCATTGACCGCTATTTCGAACGCTTCCCGGGCATTCGCACCTACATGGATGACACGATCGCCTTTGCCAAGGAAAACGGGTTTGTGCAGACGCTGTTCGGGCGCAAAATCCATACGCCTGAGATTAACGCAAAGGGGCCGCATGCCGGTTTCGCACGGCGCGCGGCGATCAATGCGCCGATACAGGGAACAGCAGCGGACATCATTCGCCGCGCCATGATCCGAATGCCCAAGGCGCTGGAGGATTTGCCTGCGCGGATGTTGCTGCAGGTACACGACGAACTGCTGTTCGAAGTGCCGGAGGACGCGGTCGACGCCACAATCGCTCGCGCGCGGGAGACGATGGAAGGGGCCGCTGCGCCTGCTGTGCATCTGGATGTGCCGATGGTGGTGGACGCCGGACGGGGCATGAACTGGGCCGAGGCGCATTAACGCGCCCTGGCCCCACAGGCCACGCAGCCCCGGACCTGATCCGGGGCCTCACGTTCAGTCGTGATGTCCCAAACAAGGATCACGGGGAACGCATGCGCAGGTTTTCACGTGACGTGGCGCGTACTGGGCCGCTACGCTGCGCCTGTCCCTGAAGGAAGGTAGCACCATGCGGAACGTGTTTGAAAACTATCGCCACGCTTTGCATCTGCTGGCGCCTTTCCTGACCACGCATGTGTTTTTCCGGCTGGCCATGACGGCCCTGATCCTGCCCGTCATGGGGTTGCTGCTGGCGTTGACGCTGCGCCTATCGGATCAGACTGCGTTGACGGATCAGGACATCCTGTACTTCATCCTGACCCCAGCCGGGGCGATTGGGGCGCTGGTGTTGGCCAGCCTGCTGATCGCGGCGGCGATTCTGGATGTGGCGGTGATGAGCGCCACGTTGCGCAGTCAAAGCACACGACCCTTTACGGCCCTGCGCGAAGGGATCGGGTTCGCCATCGCCTCTATGCCCCCGTTGGTCCGGGTCACGGCAGGGCTTTTGGTGCGGGTGATTGGCATCGCACTGCCCTTTTTGGCCATCGGCGGCACGCTTTACTTCACGCGGTTGAGTGAATTCGACATCAACTACTACCTCACCTACCAACCGCCCGAGTTTCTCAGCACCGTGGTGATGATCGGGATTGTGGTTGTCGCCCTTCTGGCTGTGGTGGTTGAACGCCTGACAGGGTGGGCACTGGTTCTGCCGCTGGTGCTGTTTGCCCGCCGTCCGGCACGCGCTGCGTTTCGGGAAAGCAGGTCGATCATGCAAGGTCACCGCCTGCGGTTTCTGATGAAACTTGCAGTCTGGCTGGCGATCCGGTTGGGCATCGGCGCGATCCTTTCGGGGATCACTGCGCTGGGGCTGCTGTTTGTACCGGACCTTTACTCTGGCTCTCTGGCACGGGCAGCCCTGGTTGTGATGAGCGTGTTCGGGCTGTCTCTGTCAGCCACAACCATCCTGAACGCTGTCTCAAACGGCGCACTGGCCGACCTGATCAACGAACTGTTCGATCACCTCAGCCATGCGGACCTGACCGAAGCCGCCCAAGCCGCGCGGACGGTCACACCGTTTCGGGCCGGGCTGACCGCAGCAATCAGTGGCGCACTGGTCCTGTCTGCCGCTGGGGCGGCAATTGGCGGGGCCATGACCATGGTCGAACGGGCCGTAGCGGACCGCGAGGTTGACGTGATCGGCCACCGGGGCGCGGCGGCGCTGCGACCGGAAAACACCATGGCCTCGATCCTCAAGGCCATCGAGGACGGCGCGGATTGGGTTGAAATCGACGTGCAGGAGAACGCAGACGGGCAGGTCATCGTGGCCCACGACAGCGACTTCATGAAGGCCGCAGGGGATCCGGTAAAAGTCTGGGATGTCACCGACGCCCATCTGGCCGAAATCGACATCGGCAGCTGGTTCGACCCGGCCTATGCAGGGGAACGTGTGCCAACGCTGCGGGACGTGCTGCTGGCCGCCAAGGACAAGTCCAAGGTGATCATCGAACTCAAGTACTACGGCCACGACATCGAACTGGAAAAGCGCGTGGTCGAGATTGTCGAAGACACCGGCATGGCTGAACAAATCTCCACCATGTCGCTGAAGTACCCCGCCGTTCAGAAGATGCGCGCGCTGCGGCCCGAATGGCGCACCGGCGTGCTGGCCGCAACCGCGATTGGCGATCTGACCGGGCTGGAGGGTGATTTCATCGCTGTAAACCTGGGGCAGGTGTCGCCACGACTGATCCAACGGTCAGAGGCTGCGGGAAAGGATGTCTATGCCTGGACGGTCAACGATCCCCTGACCATGTCGCGGATGATCTCCATGGGGGTCAACGGGCTGATCACCGACGATCCCGCGCTGGCCAGGCAGGTGATTGCCGAACGCAACGCGCTGCCGACCGTAGCGCGGCTGGCACTTTGGCTAGGGAACAGTGTGCAGGTTACGTTGGACGATCCAGAATTGGAGCCGTGACGCACATTACGTGAGCTGGAGTTACCCCTGCATCTCCAGCGCGATGGCCGTCGCTTCCCCGCCCCCAATGCAGATCGAGGCAATCCCACGCTTGGCGTTGCGCGCCTTCATCGCGCCCAGAAGCGTGACCAGAATGCGCGCGCCGGACGCCCCAATCGGATGGCCCAATGCAACCGCGCCGCCATGCACATTCAGCCGCTCGTGGTCGATCCCCAGTTCTTTCATCGACGCCATGGCAACAACCGCAAACGCCTCGTTGATTTCGAACAGATCGACCTCGTCCAGCGACCAGCCGATTTTCTCCGCCAGCTTCTGTTTCGCGTAAATGGGTGCCGTGGTGAACCAGCCGGGCTCACCAGCATAGGCCGCGTGGCCGACAATGCGCGCCAACGGGGTGAGGCCCAGACGCTCTGCCTCGGACGCGCGGCCCAGAACCAGCGCCGCCGCCCCATCGTTGATGGAGGATGAAGAGGCCGCAGTGATTGTCCCGTCCTTGCGGAACGCTGCACGCAGGTTGGGGATCTTCGCGGGGTCGATCTTTTGCGGGCCTTCATCTGTTGCGACGGTCACATCCCCCTTGCGGGTCTTGACCGTAACCGGCGCGATTTCCCAATCGAATGCACCGCTGTCAGCGGCCGCCTTGGCCCGCGTCACACTGGCAATGGCATAAGCGTCCTGATCATCGCGGGTGAACTGGTACTTCTCCGCGCAATCCTCGCCGAATGTCCCCATCGACCGACGCGTGCCGTCTGGGGCGATGTCATAAGCATCCTCCAACCCGTCCAGCATCATGTGATCCAACACTTTGTGGTGCCCGATACGGGCGCCTGCCCGTTCATTGGGCAGCAGGTAGGGCGCGTTTGTCATGCTCTCCATGCCACCGGCCACGGCAACGTCGATGGAACCTGCGGCAATCGCATCATGCGCCTGCATGACAGATTTCATCCCCGACCCGCACACCTTGCTGACCGTCGTACAAGGCACGGATTTCGGCAAACCTGCTGCAATCGCCGCCTGACGGGCCGGGGCCTGTCCCAGGCCAGCAGGCAGAACATTGCCCATCAAAACTTCGTCCACCTGATCCGGCGCAACGCCTGCATCCTTCAAGGCAGCTTCAATCGCGGTGGCTCCCAGATCGGTGGCAGACACGCCGGAAAAACCGCCCTGAAAGGCCCCCAACGGCGTACGGGCCGCGCCGAGAATCATAATCGGGTCGTCGTGTCGTGAGCCATCCATGGGTGTGTCCTCCGGTCTGGTTGGGCGCATCTGGACGGATTTCTGCATGATTCCTGCCTGCGCCACAATGTGTGTCGATGCCTTGTTGAACGGGACCTGACCCGCCCAATCCATACATCTCCGCTTATCTTTTCCGAGTAAAAAACTCAGAATTGACTCTCCTGAGTTTTTTTGTCAACTTTACCTCACCTAAGGCCATGCCAAGGCAAACCCGCAATCGAAAAAGGTCGGATCTGTCGCCGACCCACGACCGAGAAGGAACGCGCAATGGGCATTGAGATGAGTGAAGCACAGAAAATGACGGTAAAAAGTACCCTGCCTATCCACGAGGCCAACAGGCTGACCGAAGGCGGCGATCTCGCGCTGATCCGGCTGGACGAACAGCTATATACCTTGCGGATCACCCGCGCGGGCAAATTGCTGCTGACCAAGTGATGCCACAGGACATGTCCGGTGGTCCGCACCACCATCGGGGCGCCGCCCCTGTCGGATACATGCATGAACTCGATCCGATAGAGGCGGGCGCTGTCCAGTATCTGCGCCTGTGGTGCAGCGGACCCGAGCACAAGCTGCAGATTTGGGATGAGCTGATGGCGGCACTCGGACCCTGCGATGGTCGAAGTACCTATGAGACATTCGAAAGCATGTGCAGCCTGTTCACGCGCTACGCACGACGTCCGATGATGCGCCACCATGTGTCGTGCAAATGTCTGGGCGCGGACGAATCCTGCTTTGCCAACTTCGTGGGATATGCCAGCGAAGGCGCCCGGGAGGATGCGTTTTTGCTGGCCGTCAACCTTGTGCGGCCCGATGTGGCAGCCTCGCTTGTGTCGATGGGCGAGGCGTTTGGCATGGCCCTGCGACGTGCCGTTGCCAAAACCAATCTGGCCGAACCAAGGCCCGCCGCCACTGTCCACTGAACCGGGCGATGACGGCGGCAATGTCAGCGCAGTCGCGCGCCGACCTACCGCAGGCGTTCCACCCGAGTTTCACGAGCCGCCGCGAATTCGCTGAACGGCGCGTCCTCGGGCCGGCGGGAGAAAACGACGGCACTTGCTTGGATCAAGGACAATACTAGCCACAGGTTGCTTTGGTCGATATTCGGCTCGGACTGGCTGAGGATGGTCACGCCCAACAAAGCCAACGCGCAGTAGACCGCAAAAACCCGCGCACCCGGCTTGTTGTAAAGCCGCACGGTTTCGACCGTCAGCACGAAAAAGATCGACAACAGAACCAGGGTGGCGATCAAACCCAGCTCAGCCATAACCTGAAACAGCACGTTGTGCACCGGACGCCCCCAGAAGTTCCCGTCCACGACGCCAAACCCCCGCACCCCAGACCCGACAATCGGGTTCAACCCGATCTGTTCAATGCCCAGTTCCATCAGGGTTTTACGCTGATCAACGCCCTTGGCCACACCCGCATCGCCAAAGGTCGCGTCATACACCAGTTCCAGCACCCCGGCATAAAAGGCCGCGGCCAGTACCGTCATACCGATCAGGACTACATGGATCAGCTTTTCAGGCCACCGCAGCAAAGGGAACACGATCAGCATTGCCAGCGCCGTCAACATGCCACCGGTATTCCAGGACACCACAATACCCGTCAGCAAGATCACGATCTGCAGGATCGACCACAGCGACAGCCGGTTAGAGGCCTGCCACAGCGCCACCGGCAAGGCGTAGATGAGGAAAGAGGAAAAATGCTGCGCCGTGATGCAAAACCCCGAGGCCCGCATGACAAAGCCCACCGGCGTGGGTTTGAAAGCAGAGATGGGCGGGTCAATCAGCGTAAAGAAGAAGATGTTCCAGTAGGCGAGGCAGAACTGCGCGATGCCCACCACAGCCGACATCAGCGCCACCACCAGAAACAGCTGCAACGCACGCTCCAACCGTTCTGGCGTGCGGCAGATGTCGATCACCAGCACGGCCAGCAGGAAAACCCGGACCAACCCAAACAGGCCCAAAACCCAACTGACCGGGTTCATCACCGGCATATGAGCGATGGCAATCACAATGATCAGGCCCGCCAGCCAGATCAGCGGAGGCAAAACAAAACTGCGGTTTTCGTCCAACGCGCTTGTGCCCAGCCAATAGAAGAAAATGCCAAACAGGGCGATGTCGAACAGGTCTAGCGGCCCCAATCCAATCCCATTCAGTTGCGATGTGACGAACAACAGCACCAGCGAAACGCTTTGCCAATCTGCCGCTCGCCGCAACCTGTTGCGCAACAGAAGAAGCAGTGCGGCCAGCCCCAACACCAAAGCGAGGCCACGCACCGGGGTTTCCGCCAGTCCAACCGCGTCCCACAGGCCTCGCGGCAAAACCGCAGACAGGTGTGGCTCGACAAGGATCAACAGGACGGCAAGCCCTGCCATCATTCCCCATCCCAGCCATCGCGACACGGCGATCATGGCACTGCCTCCGTTCTTGCCGCCCGCCGCAGGCACGAAAGCTTGTAGACCAGCAGCGCGGCAAAGATCGCCAGCCCTCGGCCTATGACAAAGCTCCATGCAACACCAATTGCAGCAGGTTTCGAAGTCAACCCGTGCAACCCCGTGGCAATGCTTCGCACCAGAGGCAAGGTCAGCAATGGCGCGCCCAGTATCAAAGTGGCCCCGACGCAGGTTCCTCCGTACCAGACCAACCCGACCGGGATCAGGACAACACCCAGAGCGATCAACAGGAACTGCACCTTGAACGCCATCGGTGTCCAATTGTCGGCACTGCGTTTGCAGGGATGCATGTGGAACACAGTGAAACGTCCAACTGCCCGGCGATACTTCACCCGCATGAATTCCATGAACCCGGTCTGGTGCGCATGTGCGACCGGTACATCACAAACAAAGGCGATGCGGTGCCCGTTTGCTTCAAGGCGATAGGCGATCTCCACATCTTCGGCTTGTCGCAAGGTGACATCAAATCCGCCAATTGCCAGAAATACCGCGCGGCGCATGCCACAAGACGGCGCAGCGATGAAATCTACGGCCTGCCCCGAACAGGCCTGCATCCCACGATAGCGATCCTCGACCTCGCACTGCACCAGACGCGGCACAATCCCGTCATTGGCTGGCCGGATCGTACCGACCACCGCGTCAAACCCAGTCTCCCCGATCAATGGCGCAGACATGCGGGCAACCCAATCCGATGGTGGCACGCAATCACTGTCCAGGAACAGAACGACATCGGATTGCGCCTCTTCCGCGCCGCGATTGCGGGCGCGGGCGGGGCCTGCGTTCGCTTGGGTGATGACGCGCGCGCCGCGATCCCGTGCGATCTGCGGGCCGTTGTCTTTTGACCCGTCATCAATGACGACAATTTCGAACGGCGGCGTTCCTTCCGCCTGATGTGCCAAACCATCCAGCACACCACCAATGGTCTCCGCATCATTGTAAAGCGGCAGAACGACAGAGATCACCGGAACGCTCATTGATCCACCAACGCGCGTAGGGCGGCTACCGTACCCCGCCCTGCATCGTCCCAGGAAAACCGCGCCAGCCTCGCGCGCCCTGCCATTTCCAGTCGCGCGGCCAGCGCATCGTCCTGGGCCAACTGCTCCATCGCTGCGCCCAACGCCTGCCCGTCTCCGGGTGGCACCAACAAACCGGAATTCCCCACAACTTCGGGCAAGGAAGTCGCGTCAGCCGCAATCACCGGCGTGCCGTGGGCCATCGCTTCCAGGACGACAAGGCCGAACCCTTCCGCCTCGGACGGGAACACAAAACCGCGCGCCGTAGCGTAGTAATTGGCCAGGGCCGCATCATCCACATATCCCGGACGCTCGATCCGGCCCGCGCCATTCACTATCAGCGGGGCAAGCGTTTCACTGTCATTGCCTTCAGGCCCCAGGATCACCAGCCGATAGCCAAGATCCCTCAGAACCGCGCTGCGCAGAAACGCGCGTGCCAGCAGCGGCACATGTTTGGTCCGCTCGATCTGCCCCACATAAAGGAACATCCGCTCGCGTGGCGTCCGCAATTGCGGGTGTGGTTCCGGGCCGCCTTCCAGGATCACATGCGTGCGCGGCAACGCGGCGGGCGCGACCTGCCCGATCACCCCACGCGTGGCTTCTGAAACTGCGATCAATGCGTCACTGCGGTGCAAGGCACGCCGGATCACGCGCCGCAACAGGGCCGACTTCACCCTCCCGAACTTGTCCGGGTGACTAAAGTGCAGCAAATCATGCACGGTCATGACGCTCGGAGGCCGCAGGCCCGGCGTCCAGATGAGGTTCGGCAGAAACACTGCATCTGCATCGCTTTCGTTCGCCAGCCGGACAAAACCGGATGCCTGCCACAACAGGCGTGGCACCGGTTTGCGCGGCGCGTCCACAGCGCGGAAGGTGACCCCTTCGATCTCGGTAGGTTCGGCAAATGCAGTTTGCCAGGGGCCATGCACCACGGTGAACCGCATGTTCGGATCAGCCGCGCGCATGCGTGGCAGCAGTTCCAGCAAATAGCGGTCCGGTCCGCGCGGGCGCGCATTGTCGTTGACGGCGTTTACGAGGACGGACATCGACATCACCCCGACCCCTCGTCAGCATTCAGCAGGCCCCGCAACATCTGCTCTTCGCGCGCCAGGATGACCGTCCAGTCATGGTCTGCGGCCACCGCCGGCCCGGCCTGCGCTGCGGCGCAAAACTGGGCCGGGTCGTTCAACAGACGGGTCGTGGCTGTACAGATCTCCTGCGCACTGCACGCTAATGCCAAACCCGTACCGGTGCGACTGACCATGTCCCCGGCTTCTGACCCCTCAGCAGCCAGAACCGGCAGGCCAGCGGCCATGTATTCCAAAACTTTCAACGGGGCCGCGTATTGGCGCAACGGATGGGGCCGGAAAACTGCAAACCCGATACCACCCTTGCCTAATTCGTCGATGACGTATTCGCGCGGGCGTTTGCCCATAATTTGCACGCGATCCGCCACGCCCCTTTGCCTTGCCAACTCTTCCAGATGCGCGCGGTACGCATCGCTGACCGGCCCGATGGCCCAGAGTTCCACAGCATCCAGCTCTGCCAGTGCACCTACCGCCTCTTCCAGCCCGGCCCATGGCGCAACCTCACCCACATGGATCAAACGGCGGGGATGCGAGCCTGACGGGGACAACCGGACAAAGCGCGCATGATCAACACCAGTTGGCGACAACGCCAGCTTTGCGCCTGCTACATCCTTCAACCGGTCCATCAAGCGGTTCCCGATGCACAATGTCAGGTCTGCCTGCCCAGCCGCCATACGTTCCGCGCGGATCGCCCCGTGGCGACGCAAGGCTGAGGCAGTGAAGCCCGGCTCGTAGTCCCGGTCCACATAAACCACTGGCCCCAACTGCCCCGCCCGACGCAAAGGCAACACTGCCAAGGCCGCCCATGGCCCCAACGCAAGCGCCAGCATGTCAGGCTGGGCCACGTCACGGGCCGCAGTGCGCAACGCCTGTATGGTCAGCCGGTCGCGCAGGCTGCCCACACCGTCCATCACAGTTCCCAGGGCCCGCTTGGCCGCGGACGCCCCACGCACACCGGCCGCCGTGTCTCTTACCAATCCGTCCGGTGGGCTCAGCCGTGGGGTAACCGCAACGGCTGGCAGGCCCTGATAGGTCACTGAGTCACGCGACGCCGTCAGCATGGCCCCCAGCCCGGCATCAGGCGGGCGCCGGCGGCGGTAGATCAGGTGGAACGCCTCGGCTTTGGGAGCGTAATGTTCAATCAGGTGGTGCTCCCGATTGTTCTGGCGTCCTGCAACATCCAGCGTCGTGATGAGCAGCATTTTCATGCCGGTCCCTCCGCCAATGCCGCATGACAAAGCGCGTCCAGATGATCGGCAACGACCTTGGGCGCATAGTGCTGCGCAACGAGCCGCGCGCCGTTCATCCCACGTCGCGCCAGCTCTTCCGGGTCAGACAAGGCTTCAGTCAACGTCTGTGCCAACACCTTGGGATCAGGCGCACAGACCCAGCCGGTTTCGCCATCCTTCAGCCAATCCGCCGCGCCACCCAGGCCCGTTCCGACCACCGCGCGCCCTTCGGCCAATGCCTCCACCCCAGCCAGCCCCAATCCTTCGGGGACACGTGACGGGTGCAGCAACACGTCCGCCTCCCGGATCGCAGCACGGACGTGGTCTGACGATACCGACCCCACAAAAGTGACCCGGTCGGTCACACGCAACCGCGAGGCAACCGCGCGCAACTCAGACATCAAAGGCCCGTCGCCCAGCACAGTCAGATGCGCCTTCGGAAGCGTCGCCACGGCACGCACCGCTTCTTCGGCCCCCTTTTCCGCCGACAACCGGCCCACGAACAGCAGGCGTTGCGCAGCGGGTAACGGCACAACGCGGTCAGGCGTGGCAACCGGGTGAGGGAGAAGGCGCACCTCCGTCGCTCCGCCCGCCCGCGCCAGATCCCCGATGAAACCGGATGGGACGCAAAACGCTGCCGCCATCGAGACGAGCGCATCCCAGACCGCCTGCCGTTTGCCCCGTTGTAGGGCGCGACGCAGTTCTATGGCGATGGACCCGCGCGGAAGGTCAAAGTCGCGTCCCAGGTTCGGGTCATGTTCGAACGGCGATATGTCGTGCAGGAACACCACAAAGGGATGCCGAGCTATCCGTTCAACGTCCCCAACGGACAGCCCCGTGAACCCCAAATGCAAATGCACCAGGTCCGCTTGTGATATTGCGTCCTGCAAGGCGGCAATTTGCGAAGCGCTGCGCAGGGGGAACGGCACATGACACGTCTTCACACGCCAGCCGCACGCCGTCAGGCTGGCCGCCTGCAACTCCACCGCACGACGAATGCCGCCCCCGCCCTGCGGTTTGTCCGTTATTTGCACCACCACCGACACGGGCTACAGCGCCAGATCGCCGGTCAGAGCCGCGTATCGCCGCAGATTGGTGTCCCAAAACCCTTCGGCCAGGCGACCCGCCTCCAATCCTCCGCTGATCGCCCGATAGGCGGCCAGCCCACGGGACGCGGTTTCATAATCCGTGGTTGCCGTTTGCGAGGCATGGCAGGCAATGGCCTGCCATTTGAGCGAGGCCACATCGGTGATGTCCAGAACGGCCGTGATCCGCGCTGGGCTCCACACCTCATAGGCCAACACGCGTGTGTCTGGTGCCAGATCGCTCGCAGTCCCAGCCAGCACTTGCGCCGTGGCAGCGTGATCCGGATGACGATCCGCCGGGAACGGGGCCGCAATCAGGGTGGCAGGTGCGTCTTGCAGGATTTTGGACAGGGCGCCAGTCAACCGCGGCACATCCCGCCCAAGCGCTCCATCCGTCCCATCCAGCCAAAGGGCCCGCGCGTTCAGGATGCCCAATGCCTGTTCGGTTTCCGCGCGACGTGTCGACACCAGCGCGCGCGTCCGTTCCTCCCGCGCCTGCGACGACATGGATGCCTCGCGCAGGGCCGGATCTCCGGCGGCACCATCGGTCAATACAATCACGGTGGCCGAACCACCCCGTGCGGTCCAGGCTCCAATCAGGCCACCGCATCCGATGGATTCGTCATCAGGGTGCGGGGCCAGAACCACCAGATGCCCGGCCCCACCCGCGCTGATTCGCTTCAAAGGCGCGAATCGGTCGATATGGCAATCCAGGTAGGCCGTCGCGACACGCCGCCAATGCGGTTTGCGCCATCTCACCAGCGGCATCAATAGCCCGGTCCAGTCCCGATTGCGCCCGGATTCGCCGGGCTTTCGGTCCAGGGGAATCATTTCGAAACAATCCCTTGTACAAAAAACATGCAAAAAACTACAAATTAAGCAAATATGCAGACACCGCATAGTCCGGGTCTCCATACCTTGCACATTACCTAACGAAACGTTGAAAATGCAAACCAGATTGCCTATCACAGACAAAATTTAATTCGAATTTCTCGAACCCAGTTTTTTCAAAATTACCTTGTTGTGCCGAGGTTTAGATGTCGACGATTGCTGCCCCAAAAGAGGACCAATCCGTCCTCGATGTTTCCCGTACTGAAAGTACGATCCCGACCATACGCTCCATCCCGAAGACCGAGGCGTCGCGCGTTCAGGTACAGGGTCCACGCAATTTTGCGTGGAAGCTGCGTACCGCTGGTGACCGTGTAGTTGCGCTGGCTTTGGTGATCATGGCGCTGCCGCTATTGCTGACCATTGCAGCGATGGTTCGGCTGGACAGCCGCGGCCCGGTCATTTTCCGGCAGCCTCGGTTCGGCCGGAATGCCCAGCCCTTTGACTGTCTGAAATTCCGGACCATGCGGACCGATATGACAGATGTGTCCGGGGGCCGCCAAACCGCCAATGACGATCCGCGCGTGACACGGGTCGGCTACTTCCTGCGCCGGAGTTCGCTGGACGAACTGCCCCAGCTTTTGAATGTGCTGCGCGGCGAGATGGCCCTGATCGGTCCCCGCGCGCATCCCTGCGGCATGCGGGTAGCTGGGCAATTGTGCGAAGATCTGGTGCCAAACTACCATAACCGTCACGCCATCCTGCCGGGGATCACCGGTCTGGCGCAGGTCAGCGGATCACGCGGCGCGGTGAAGGACATCGAGGCGTTGGAAGACCGCGTTGCACTGGATTGCGCATATATCGCCCTTTGGTCACCGGCTCTGGACTTCAAGATTGTCATGCGGACGGTAAAAACGGTTCTGAGCACGAAACAGGCATTCTAGAGCGTGTTTTACACGCTCAGAGTCAAGATTTCGTCCCGCCCAACGACGCGACTCTGCCGTCATCGGGTGCGCTCAATGAACCGGGTGAGGGCATCTGTGTGAAAACCGATTTAGGGAGCCATCCAGTGGCAAACCTGACCAGCCACCTCGTCCCCCCCGAAGCGATAGAAGAGCTTCGGCAGAACTGGACGGCATTGGCCGACACCCACCCCGAGGCCACGGTTTTTGACCATCCTGACTTTGTGATTCCACTGATGGCGGCCTTTCCTCATGCGGTGCGTGGGGTGCTCGCCCTGCACGATGGGGACGGCGCGTTGTGCGGTGTCATGGCCTTGGCAGACTTGCCGTTGGCTATCGGCCCACTGTCCGTGCGCGAAGCAGGATTCATCAGCAACGCACACACACTGCGACACAACCCGTTGCTGCCCGCTGATGGCTCGGCCGATCAGGCGTTTCTGCGCGCTGTGGCAACGCATTGCACCGGGCGCGACACGTTGCGCCTGTCTAACCTGCCTGATCAATTGGCGTATCGGCTGTATGACGCCGCGGACGCGATAGGGCATGCCACCGACCCTGTCGAAGACGGACGTATGTTGTTCACCGTAGATCTGCACAAGGGGGCCGATGCATGGCTGACCGGCCTCAGCAGTTCCAACCGCTACAAGATCCGCAAGGCCGTCAAACGCACCACCCAGGCAGGGGAAGTCTCGTTTTCGATCCTCAAGGGCCATCAGATCCGGGACGCCCTGCCGGTTTGGCAGGGGATCGTTGCCAACAGCTGGCAGGGACAGGAAGGCGACGAAGGGGCCAACGGACCCAGTGACTGGGCGCTGCACGAGGGCCTGTTGAATAATGGTTTCCTTGCGTTTCTCTCCATCGACGGAACTCCGGTGGCCAGCCACCGTTGGCTGCAACACCGACAAACGATCTATAGCCACGTCCAGCACTACGATCTTTCGTACAAATCTGCGGAACCCGGTTACGCCCTGATCGCACATGTTCTGGAACAGGGAGACGCCTTTGGGTTTGACCGCGCGGACCTCAACGGATCGACCCGGCAATACAAGGTTCTGCACGACGGGGTTTTGCCACACAAAACGCTGCGTATCTACCTGAAGGGCGCACGCCCGCGCGCGGTGCAGGTTCTGCGTCGTTGGCGCAAGGCCGCTCAGGCCCGGTTCACGCCACCGGCCGCAAACGGGTCACCGCCTGCGCCATGAACCGCAACGGCGCCCCCGTGACACCCGGTCTGGTGAAATGCACATTTTCATAAGGGATTTCAGTGTCCGCATAGCGCGACGTCCATTGCGCGTTCGAGTTCAGGTCAACACCGGACAGCCCCAGTTCGGCAGCCTTGTCAAATCCGGCCATGATCAGTTGATGACCCAGCGACTCGCGAGTCATGGCGGCATCAGCGAAGATCACAATCAGGTACAATTCAGGCCCAAAAACCATACTCAACAGGGCCCCCGCGATCTGATCAGGCTGCCCGTTCGCTTCGCTGGCAATAACGAAAACATGCGTGTCGATCCCGACCTGTCGGGCCAGCGTGTCGAGCATCATCTGCTGAGGGCCAGCCCAGGGGACGATCAGGCTTTGCTCTGCGCCTTTTTCACTGGCCGATGTTTTCCAGCTCCGCGCCTGCACGTCCGCAATCATTGGCAACACATCGAAAACCGCGCGCCCGCTCAGACAGGTCAGGTGCAGCCCCCGCTCGGCGGTGAACCGGCGCCCCCGGCGCAGGTTCTGGCGAAACTTCTGGGACTGGCCTGCCAGCCAGGTCTCACCGTCGCTCACCTGACTTTTGTAACGCAGCACTCGGTCCAACGGCACACGCCATGCCCCGGGAATTGCGGCAACACCTTTCTCCGCGTCGGGCTGGGTCAACGACAGGGTGCCCAACTGCCACCCCTTCAGCCGAGGCAAGGCAGCGAAAAGTGCAGGCAGAACCCTGTTGCGATCCCTTTCCGCACAGACAGGCACACTGCGCAGCGTTGTACTCGCCATGGACAGAGGCGTGGACAATTGGCGCAGCGACAACGGCGCCTTGTCCGGCTGGGACAACAACGCTGCCTCGGATTGAAGATACGTATAGCGCGTCGACAGCCTCGGACCGCGTTTCACGCGATTGCGCATCAACGACAATACACCGCGCAATTCGCCACGTTTGTCCCGCAACTCCAACAGGGAAACCGAGGCCTCGTCCTGAAAGGTTCGAGCAAAGGCCGTGGCCATCTGCGGCGATCCGAACAATGCACCACGCCCCGGTGCCATTCCAGATGCCAGATCGCTCCACTGCGCCAGGGTGGTGGGCGGAACATCGGACAGTTCGATTTCTTGAGCGATCAGATCGGAAAACTTTGACGGAAGTGGGACCGCATTACTGGCCATGAATGTGCTCAATGATCATCCGAAATGTCTCGAAACTGTCGCGTTTGTTGAATTCATGATCGGCCAGCCCAAAGGTCGGCGCGCTTCGGCGACCACTATAGTCCCGCGCGGAAAACCAGAACAGGGCTTCTGCAGCACCGCGCTGTGCAAATGTCGCGATCATCGGGTTGGTGTGTTCGCTGCTATTCACCTGCAGGCTCATTTCCCGGTAATCCGTCCAGCCGTATTCGTTGAACCACACAGGTTTCGCCTGATCCCCATGCTGCGCCAGAATTGCATCGACCCGCGCGCGCGCCTCGGCAAAACGGGATTGGTAGCCATAGGGATGATAGGCCATGACATCGAAACAAGGTTTGACGCCCAGCGCGTAAAGCTCCTGCATCGTTTGTTCCGGCGACAGCGGCCGGTGCCCTGCACCCGCCAGACCGCCAATCACGACCACACCTTGAGGATCATGCCGTCGCACAGCAGCGTTCGCCCGCGCCAGAAGCAGCGCGTAAGCCCCCAGGTAGTCCGCAGGCCTGTCCCGTTTTTCGAGCCACCCGTAGCCGGTCAGGTTGGGTTCGTTGAACACTTCCCATACATGCACACCGCGCGGCGCGTAACGGGCCACCGCAGCCTCGGCAAACGCGGTAAACCCCGCGTCGATTGCCCCCCAGTCCTGCAGATCACGCGGAATGTATGTCAGGATTGCCGCAACCTTTATCCCCCGGTCGGAAAACGCGCGGACCATGCGGTCATAAGCGGCCCAGTCATAGCCCCCCGTACCGCCGCCCTGAATCTGGCTCCAGTGAAACTCCGCCCGCACCCAGCGCACCCCGGTTTCCGCGATCAGGTCGATCACCCTGCGGTCCAGCGTGTGCGGGTCGCTGATCCCGACGATGTTGCGCGGTGGCGTGCTGCGGCCCGGCAGACAGGCAGCGGTTGCCGCGCGAATGGCGGCCTCGGACGGGCGCGACGACAGCAGGTCGGCTGCACCCACCTGTGGTTGTGCCACAACCGCAAATCCAGCGATTGCCAGCCCTTGCAAGGCACGCGACAGACCGTCCTGGATCAGGTATGAAAACGCGGCAAAACCCATACGAAAAGGGTCGCAAATAGCGCCATGCAGGTCAACGAAACAAAGGAAGATTGGCACGTTCGGTGGATGTCCGCCACTGCTGCCGTTGACGCGATTTCAACGCTGCCGCTCGGTCCGACGCAGAGGGCGGGGTGGTTGAGCGCATGGGCGCGGAGTTTTGCGCCTCAAACGGGCGTATCCGTGGCAGTGATCGCAATGGAAGGTGCCGTCAGGGGCGCCTTGGCGCTGACACCACGGCAGGGTCCGGGCGGTGTCCGTTTGCTGGCCAGCACCACCAACGGCCATGCCCGCTACGCCGTGCTTTTCTTGCCTGAAGGCACGGCGGATGTCTTGAGAAAGGCCCTGACACAGCGCCCCGGATGGGACGCTCTGCGATTGGAAGGATTGAACCAGCGGGATGCCGATGCGCTGACAACCGCGTTCGCTAGAGCAGGCCACCGAGTCGAAACCGAACGCCGATTTCATTCACTCCTGCGACGAAGCGGACCGGATGCGCCGCCCCTGCCCGCCCCTTCCTCCAAAACCCGCCGCCGCCGCGACCGGCAGGAACGCGCGTTTGCGGAAACCGGCAGGCTGGAGTGGGTGGATGCAACCGGCCCGGATTCCGTGAGTGCATTGGACGCCTTCATCGCGGGCGAAGCGCAAAGCTGGAAGGCCGCCACCGGCGAACCGTTAAACGCATCGCCAGAGATCGCCGGGTTTTACCGCACCTTGGCACAAGGATCAGACCCCACTCTGCGGGTCACACTTCTGAAACGGGATGGAACCGTTGTGGCCGGTCTGATCTGTGTCGAGGCGAACGGGGAACGCGTCGCCCTCAAAACCTTCTATGATATGGACCTGAAACGACATTCCCCCGGAATGATGGTCCTGCGACGCGCGGCGCAACAGGTGGACAATGCGCCGGACTTTTCCCGCCTGGACCTGTTTTCGGATTGGTCGCAATATGACGGGCTGGCCAACGACCAAAGGGCACTGTGCGACCTCACGATCTGGAACAGCACGCCTCGCGCCACTCTGCTGCGGCTTGCCCGTATCGGGCTACGTCGTTTGCGCGGGTCCTGACCTTACTCTGTCGTCAAAGTGACCAGCAGTGTATCGCCTGGCCGCAGCAATTCACCCGGCTCAGCGGGTCTCGCATCGCTCGACCCGCGCGCCAAAATGGCATAGCGAGGCGCGCTTTCGGTGTCCGCGCTGACCTCTTCCACCTCCCAGGCTTCGGCCAGTGCGGCCGCCCGGCGGGCCGGACCAACACGGGACCGGTTTTCCGACAACTGCGTGCGAACCACCCGCAATTCGGTTTCCAGATCACGGGTCAGGGTCAGCACAAAGTTCTTCAGCACCAGCGCCTGCTGCGCCAACTGCGCGCGTGTTTCGCCAATCGCCCGGATCGTTTCCAGCCGGTTGGTTTGGGCCAGCGACAACGCGTTTTGCAAGGCCAGCACATCCGTCGCCCGCGCATAGCCGCCTGTACGCAGCTTATCCAACGCCTGGAACCGCTCGTCGATGGCCGCGATCCGCTCTTCGACCAACGGTAACTGATCACTCAGCGCATTCAGCGACTCTTGCAGGGCTTCGACCTGCAACCGCATGGAGTTGTATTGTTCGATATTGATCGCAATCCGCTTTTCGATCAGCGACTCGTGGGTCCGGCGCAAATCGTTGTGCGCGGCAGAATTGGCAACCGACGGCGGGAAATTGATCAGGCCAAATCCATGCGTTCCGAAATCAATCGGGCGAACCTGATCAATGCCGATGTCCTGCATCCGTGTTTCCGCAGCCAGGATCAGCTGCTCATGCTCGGCCAGATAGGAAATCGTCAGTTCCTCGGCCTTGTCTCCGTCAACCAGCGTGGCCCCGTCCAGCATCACCTCGACAAACACGACCTCGGCCATCAACCGGGCCTCTTCCGCTTCGAGGTTTGAAATGCGGGTCATCAGCGCCTCGAACCCTTCGCGGGCGCGATAGGCTTCCAGCACGGTGCCCAACGTATCCTCGTCCAACGGACGCAACCCACCTGCCAGCGACACGGCCTGCCTTACGCTCATGCCCGGACGCCAGGCGAACGCCGATGGCCGTCCCACGTCGCCGTCCACGTAGATGTCCCCGCGCCGGACAATCTGCACCAGGACCGAGGGCGACTGGATCAGCCCACCCGCTTCCAAGGCTTCGGCAACAGCGACTTCCAGTTCCTCGGCAGACAACCCAGCTGCCGTGATGCGCCCCAACAGCGGCACCGCAACCGTGCCATTTCCGCTGATCTTGCGTTCACCGGACAGGTCTTCGCGCCCGTAAATTGAAATTTCGACCGCATCGCCTTCTGCCAGGCTCATTTCCTGCGCCTGAACTGCTGCAATCTGTACCCAAGTCACGGCCAGAATGGCCAGACCACTCAAAAGTCTTTGTAAAACCATGGTTCTTCGCGATTAACTGATGTAATAATAGGCGGTATTATAGCAAAAACGCATTTCAAAGTCAGCGTCTATTAGTTGAAGGTTAACAGTATGCGGACAGAGGTCCCCCTGCATCAGCATTGGAGCGATCTGTACCGGTTTCGGTGGCTCATTGTTGTGACCGCAGCGGCGGCAGCGGCGGGCGCAATGTGGTTTTCGTCACAGGTGACTCCGATCTACGAGGCCAAGGTCACCTTCTACATGGCCGACAACGCGTCGGAACCGGTCTATACCTCTGCCGAACCCGACCGCAGCGAAGGTGTCCTGTTGCCGATCCCCGAAGAAAAGGCTGCCGCGTTGGACGTGGGTATTCTGCGGGGCCGCGAAGTGATGACGCGACTGGCCAACGAGACTGATAGCGACCTGAACGAGCTGCGCAAACGGACCGATGTGGTCGTGAACGGCGAATTGATGATCGACGTATTTGCGCGTGACCCCGACCCGGCGCGCGCGGTTCTGATCGCCAATGCTGTGCCGGACATATATCGTGGATTTCACAGCGAAATCCTGCGGGATCGGTCCCGCCGCATCGCAGATGCGTTGCAAGTTCGGCTGGATCGGTTGGTGGTGCGACGCGAAGATCTGGAAACCCGCCGGGCTGAACTGCGCGCCGCCTCGGTCAGCACCGCAGATGCTGCCGCACTAAGTGCGATGCAAGACCGTCGGATCACACGCATCGCGCGGATTGAATCGCTGGATGCACAACTGGACGATATGTGGGCGCGCATGAAAGAGCTCGACAGCATGATCGCCGAAGAAGGTGCCGTGTTTGCCGCCGGTGACACGGTGGAAACCACACCGATGCTGGAACTGCTGCTGGAACGGGTTCTGGACCTGCGGGTCGATCTGGCGGCTGTGACCGACGGCCCACAAAGCCCCCGCCGCCGGTCCATCGAGGACCAGATTGCCGAGATCGAAGGCCAGATGGCCGAGGAACGCGAAAAACTGGCCAATTCCACCGCCAAGCCCGAGGGCAGCCTGTTCGAAGCGTTGCGCTTGGACCGCGCGGTGACACGTGCCACGATCGCCGGATTGCAGGCCGCGCGTGACAGTGCCGCCGAGGGCCTTGCAGACCTCGACAAAGCATTTGCCGAAAATGTCGGATTGGTGGCAGAGGCCGAACGTCTGAATACAGAACTCGGCGCGATCCAGCTGGACATTCTGACCGCACGCCGCAACCTCGCCTCGACCGCGTTGCAGGCCGAAAACGCGGAGGCCCCGCTGGTGGTCACTGAAACCGCCGTGCTTCCGACCCGGCCCGTGTTTCCGATCCCCATCCTGAACGCTGTGGTTGCAGGCCTGACCGGGCTGTTGCTGGGCGCCTACTACGCCCTGCTGGTGGCGCATTCGGACCGGGCCCGTGCCGCGCGCAGAGCAATGGAAATCCCGCTGCCTGCCTTTACCGCAGAGGAGCTGATGGCGCTGCGCAAGAACTGGCGCGACACCGCGCGAACGGCCACACAGGGGTCGGTCGATGTCTGACACCCCGGAAACCGCCACACTCGATTGGACTGCCGAGGATGAGTTGCGCCTGCGGCGTGAGGTTTACGCCGAACGTCTGGGCGTGGAACGCGCGGTTTTCGGCAACCCCAGCCTGACCCACCGGCTGTGGTTGGCGCTGATGCGGGTTTTGGGGGCGGCGGCGATTGGGCTGGTTGCGGCGGGCTTCTCGATCCTTGCAATTGTCGTGCTTCTGAACCTGTTTTTCCACTACGCGCCGGGCACGTCATGACGGGTGAACGCGACGCAATTGCCGAGGCAGTGCGCCAGGAAACACTGGACGCGCTGGACAGCGGGGATGTCCTGCGTGAGGGCGCATGGATCAGCCGGGAGGA
>JBFOMB010000056.1:0-18825 GCA_040830545.1 Paracoccaceae bacterium
ACGCAGATGTCCTTTACCCTCGCCATCGTGGGCCGTCCCAACGTGGGCAAATCCACCCTGTTCAACCGCCTTGTCGGCAAACGGCTGGCGCTGGTCGATGACCAGCCGGGCGTGACCCGCGATCTGCGCGAAGGCGAGGCGCGGCTGGGCCCGCTGCGGTTCACGGTCATTGACACGGCAGGTTTGGAACAGGCCACCGATGACAGCCTGCAGGGTCGTATGCGGCGGCTGACGGAACGGGCGGTCGATATGGCCGATGTCTGCCTCTTCATGATTGACGCCCGCACCGGTGTGACCCCCACCGACGAAGTGTTTGCCGAAATCCTGCGTCGCCGCGCGGACAACGTGATCCTTGCCGCGAACAAGGCCGAAGGTTCCGCCGCCGACGCGGGCGTGCTGGAGGCATTTGCGCTGGGCCTCGGCGAACCTGTCCCGCTGAGCGCGGAACACGGGCAAGGGCTGGACGATCTGTATTCGCTACTGGCGCCCGTGGCGGAACAATTCGAAGCCCGCGCAGCTGAGGTTGCGCCGGACACCGACGTGGACTTGCCCGAGGACGGCGCAGAGGGTGAAACACCCGAGCGCACCAAACCCCTGCAAGTCGCCGTGATCGGCCGCCCCAACGCAGGCAAATCTACCCTGATCAACAAGATCATCGGCGAAGACCGCCTGTTGACCGGCCCCGAGGCCGGGATCACCCGCGATGCCGTGTCACTGACGACAACCTGGTCCGGCACCGAAATGCGTATCTGGGATACCGCGGGCATGCGCAAAAAGGCCCGTGTGCAGGAAAAGCTGGAAAAACTCTCGGTTGGTGACGGCCTGCGTGCGGTGAAATTTGCCGAGGTGGTTGTGGTCCTGTTGGATGCGGCCATCCCCTTCGAACAGCAGGATTTGCGGATCGCGCATCTGGCCGAACGCGAAGGCCGCGCAGTGGTTGTCGCGGTCAACAAATGGGACGTGGAAGAGGACCGGCAGGAAAAGCTGCGAGATCTGAAAGAAGCGTTCGAACGCTTGCTGCCGCAATTGCGAGGCGCGCCACTGGTCACGATCTCTGCCAAGACGGGCAGGGGGCTCGACCGGCTGCAGGGTGCGATCCTGCGCGCCTACGAGGTCTGGAACCGCCGTGTGACCACGGCGCAGCTGAACCGCTGGCTGACCGGCATGCTGGAGGCGCACCCGCCCCCTGCACCCCAAGGCAAGCGGATCAAGCTGCGCTACATGACCCAGGCCAAAACCCGCCCGCCGGGCTTTGTGGTCATGTGCTCGCACCCAGACAAGATGCCCGAAAGCTACACGCGGTATCTGGTTAACGGACTACGCGCGGATTTCGACATGCCGGGCACCCCGATTCGCCTGACCCTGCGCAGCCAGTCAGACAAAAACCCCTACAAGGGACGCAAAACCCCCGGACCATCCCGCCTGCGCAAGCATCTGGACAAGCGCTCGCGCTGAAATCTGCCGAAATCCTGCGCGACGGGGATCGGAATTTTCAAAAATTCCGAACCGGAAAAGATCCTTTTCCGAGCGTTTTTGTTGACAAAAACGCCGCCTCATCGCGACCCGCTCACGAAACCGCGAGCGGAGGAGAGAACAGTTGATGTGCGGGGCGGTACGACAACCGCTCTTCGCTGGCTATGTGTCTGGCACAGGCCGATTCCATGTTCGATCCGGCCACCCAACGAGGAGCGATTTGAATGCGTAACCCCATCCGTACCACGCTGACTGCAGCGACCCTTGCCATGACCCTGCCGTTCGCAGCGATGGCGGCCGAGACCTACAAGACCGACCAGGGTCACACCGAGGTCATGTTCGGCTGGAGCCATGTGGGCGTGACGAACCAAAGCGGTGAATTCACCAAGGCCGACGGCACACTGGTTCTGGACGAAGCGAACCCGGAAAACTCGACCCTCGAAGTGACCATCGACACCACGTCGCTGCATTCCGGTTTTGGTCCGTTGGACGATCACCTGAAGAATGACGATTTCTTTGGCGTTGACGCGCACCCGACCATCACCTTCAAAAGCACCAAGATCACCCCGACCGGCGAAAAAACCGCTGATGTTACGGGCGATCTGACCATCCGTGGTGTGACCAAGCCCTTCACCCTGACCACCACGCTGACTCATCTGGGTGACCACCCGCTGGGCGGCGCGGTCGAGTACTACCAGGGCAAATGGGCCGGGTTCGAGGCCACCGGCGTGATCGAGAACCATCAGGAATTCAACGTCGGCCCGTTCCCGACCGGCCCGATTGCGATCACTATCCGCTCGGAACTGAAAAAAGCGGACGGCTGATCCACGTGAATAATTCCCGGTCCCGATAATGGGGCCGGGGAACTTGATCGCACCGGGGCACAGGGCAGATGCTGAACACACGCGAAACCTATGGCCTCGTCGCGCAGGCGCTGCATTGGGCTACCGCCGCTTTGATCCTCGTGCTGATCCCCATGGGCGTGATCATGCACAACCTGCCGGACCTGACCGAGGCGCAGGCCAGCGCAAAGTTCGAATTGTACTCCCTGCACAAAACGCTCGGCATGAGCGTGCTTATCATCGCCGTTCTGCGCATTCTATGGACATTGACCCAGACCCATCCCGCGCCGCTGCATCCGGACCGGCGGCTGGAAACGCTGGCGGCAAAGACGGTACACTGGACACTATACGCCTCCATCATTCTGATGCCCGTCACCGGGTGGTTGCATCATGCAGCGCTGGATGGTTTTGCCCCGATATGGGGACCGTTCCCGCAATCGGTTGATTTTGTGCCGAAATCCCCGCTGTGGGCCGACCGGTTCGGCGCTGCGCATGTCACAGTTGCGATAATGCTGGGTGTTTCGATTGCCCTCCATGTGGCTGGCGCGCTCAAACACGCGATCATCGATCGCGATGGCACGCTCCGGCGCATGGTGCCGGGGCAGGGTGGACCGGATGATGTGCCTGCGGGGCACAGCCGGGACGGCGCAATAGCCATTGTGCTGGCGGCTTTGGCCGTTGTTGCAGCCCTGGCTGGCGCCGCAGTCATGACGGCCCCAATGCAAAATGACGTGCAGACCGCCACCGACTCCGAAACGCCCGTTGGCGGATGGCAGGTTGACCCTGAAAACAGCCGGATCGAGATCACAGTCACGCAATCCGGCACTGCAGTGCAGGGCAGCTTCACCGTCTGGACAGCCGCCATCCTGTTTGACCCCGACGCGCCCGAAGCTGCCGATATCACCGTCACGATAGACACCGGCAGCCTCAGCCTGGGCGGTGTCACCGACCGCGCCAAGTCACCCGAATTCCTGGATGCCGCGATGTTTCCACAGGCGACCTACACCATCTCTTCGGCCACTCGGACCGGCGATGGCCAGTTCGAGGCACAGGGTGACCTGACCCTGCATGGTGTCACCGCGCCCCTGCCACTGGCCTTTGATCTTCGTATCGAAGACGACCGTGCATTTGTCACCGGCACCACCCAACTCAACCGCGTGGACTATGGCGTCGGGGCCGAAGCGTTCCCCAACGACTCCATCGTCGCCTTCCCGGTCGACATCCGCATCACACTGCAAGCAGACCGGCAATAACCCGTAGCCGCAGAACGGGTCGCAGCCAAAAGATGCCGGTCCGGGTTGCCGCAGCGCGTCAATCATATTAAATAACAAACCGTTAACCTTCCAAGTCGCGGTGTGGAGCGGGGGGATCACCGGTGGATATCAGAGCGCATACGCGAGCCTATGCCAAACAGGACAACCGTCTGGCATCGCTCAACTTTTTCGGAACTTTTGTCGTCTATTTCACCTCGCTTACGCTCGGTATCGTCTTTGTGAACACCTGGTGGGTGCTTCTGCTGATGTGCGTGATCCACGCGTTTTCAGCCGTCCGCCTCTACGTGTTGCAGCATGATTGCGGGCACCATTCGCTGTTCGAAACCCGCCGCCAGAACGAATTCGCAGGCGAGGTGCTGTCGCCCTTCACCTTTGCGCCGTTCGAGGTGATGAAGCAGAATCACAACCTGCATCACGGGCATCTGGGCAATCTGGATCATCGTGACACGACCGAAATCTACACGATGACCGTGCGGGAATGGAACGCGGCGGGCTTCTGGGAGAGGCTGCACTATCGGCTCTACCGCAATCCTTTTGTGCTGATCCCGGTCGGGGCGCTCTACACCTATTTCATCCGCTACCGCTGGCCCAAGAACACGGTGCGGTTCGGGTGGCGGGCGGTCCTGCTGCACAACCTGTCGATTGCCGTGGCTCTGGGCGTGCTCTACGCACTGGCGGGATGGACCGGCATCTGGGTCTGGCTGGGCGCGTCCCTGCTGGGGGGGATGCTGGGCGTGTTCCTTGTCTACCTGCAGCACAATTTCGAAGACACCTACTGGGATCGACGCCCGGACCTGGACCCACAACTGGCGGCGCTTCAGGGTTCGTCCTGCCTGGACTTCGGCGCGTGGTTTGACCATGCGGTGGCCTGCATCACGCTGCATGACATCCACCACTTCAACGCGCGCATCCCCAGCTATCGCCTGCGCGCGTGTCACTACTCGATCCCCGACGAATACGCCCCGCGCCGGATCAAGTTCCCTGAAGCTGTGGCCGCCCTGCGGCTGAAGCTGTGGGATGAAGAAGAGAAGCGGTTGGTCCCGTTCCCCAAACAGGAACAAACCGCAGGCACTGCAGCGCTCGGGGCAGGTTGAACGCAACACCAGCACTGCCACGACCGCAGCCCCGGACCTGAACCGGGGCCTCTCCCGCATGGCGATCCGAGGTCCCGGGTCAAGCCCGGGACTACGCCAGCGTCAAACGCGCCAATTTTCCTCGGGTTGCAGCCGTGTCACCGACGGTTTGCAATTTTTGTATATACATTCAATATGCATTCGATGTAAGCTATTGTGAAACTGGAAAAGGAGGGGCCAAAATGGCAGAGCTAACGGATGTGCACGGGGTCGGACCGGCGATGGGCCGTGCCTTGGTTGAACACGGTGTCAACAGTGTCGAGGCGCTGGCCGACGCCAAGGTCGGCGACCTGTTGGTGGTCACCGGGGTCGGCGCTGCAACTGCGCCACGCCTGATTGCGGCCGCAAAGGCCTTGATGGTGGCCGCGCAAGCCGTGGCAGAGGCCAGCGTGGCCGCAGAACCGGCCGCGCCCCCGGCCAAGGCAGAAAAAAAGGCAAAGCCGGCAAAGAAAGCCAAAAAGGCCAAGTCCAAAGACAAGAAACCCAAGAAGAAAGACAAGAAGAAAGAAAAGGCCAAGAAGCCGGCCAAGAAGGACAAGAAAGAAAAGAAGTCGAAATCGGCAAAGCCCGACAAGAAGAAGAAAAAGGGAAAGAAATCCAAGTAGAGCGAAAGCCGACCCGTTATTGGCGTTCCGGGTGCTACCCGACTCACCTGTAATACGATTGACCTGAAAACGGCAAAGGGGCAGCAGATCGATCATATCTCGAGCCAGGTCGGAACCGGTTTGGCAAACCCCGAAGGTTTTGACACACTTGATTTCTACCAGCGCAGGATGGTTCAGGCATTCTGGGCATTTCTCCGGCCTCCGCAGCCCCGGACGTGATCCCGGGCCTCACAACACGGCATCCCCAGTGTCAGGCGCCAAGGGGCACAGGGGTTTTGCGGAGCCCCATCAGGTGCAAATGCCTTCGATTTTGGCGTCTTTCCACGGAATCCAAACATCGCTGGTCCGACGTTTGGGCAGGTCCGACACCGGCATCACCGCCGCCAACAGGTTGTGCAACCGCTCGGTCCTCGGGGCGGTCGGGTCCAACGCTCGGCAGCAGACATACTCCTCGACAATCGCGCCTTGCTGTTCGTATCCGAATTCCAGGAAATTGCGCGTGTCATCGGGGTCGAACAGGTACGGGTCTTCGGCCGAATGCTCTGCCGCTGCCTTCAAAGGGTGATATTTGGTCAGCTTTCGGTTCTGCCATTGCCACACGTGAGTCGCCTCATGGGCCAGCAACATGGCCGCTGACAGGTTGATCCGATCAGGAAAGTCCGGGACATAGTCGTCCAGATACCAATCCTCGGCCAGGTACACCCGGTTGAAAATGGTCACACCCGCGGGACTGACCGTCACGATTTCACGCTTCACCGGTGGCACGATCCGTTCACGGCAGGTCACACGCGGGCGCGGCTTGCGCTCAAACGTAACATCCCCGACCAACGCGCCATCCACCAGACGCAGGCGGGACTGGTCCAGCGCATCCCCATGGATCGATTGCAAAAACGCGCTTTCAGCATCGGTCAGCGGGCGACCGCAACCTGTCACAAACAGCAGGATCAGGAAAACTCGAAACAGCATGAGGCGGACGTTAACGCATCACGCGAAAAACGCGATACGCTTCGGATCACGGGTGGCAAAAATATGTTGATCGTGGGCGGTTTCGCGATTTCTCGGGACATCGCCGCGCACGGTGGCAAGAATTTTCCAAAATTCTTGCAAGGCTTTTGCAAAAGCCTTGTTTCGTCCAGCCGCGCGGCCCCGGTCAGACACTCATCGCCAGCACGCGGCTGACCTCGGTCAAGGAGCGGCCCGATTGGTCCATCCAGGTGTTGAACGCGCCCTGCACGGCCTTCATTGCGGATTTCGACGTGGCAGGCTTGTCTATCACACCTTCGGCCACCAACCGCGCGGTCACATCGCGCGACAAGATGAAACTGTCCCGCCCGGCAAATCGCATGGCATATTGTGCTGTCGTGCCACCCAGCCGCGACCCCCGTGATTTCAGCAGCGCCAGAAGCCCGATGAAATCCTCTGACGGCCATCCGCCCAGAACCTGACCCGCACCGCCCTCAACCCGCAACTCGGTCAGGAACACGGCGTTGTCGCGCACAGCGTTGATCTTGGTCCCGTTGCGCACGATTCGCGTGTCCTGCAGCAGGGCGTCAAACTTCTCGTCATCCATCATCGCGCAGCGGTCCGGGTTGAACCCGTCGAAGGCGATTTCGAACCCATCCCACTTGTTTTCAATGACCTTCCAATTGAACCCGGCCTGAAAGATCGACTTGGTCAGGATAGACAGCCAGCGGTCCTCGGGCATCTGCGCAAGCTCTGCGGTGGGGGTAGGCCGCATCAGTTTGGCGTCCAACGCCTCAGCCCCGCCATGCCGCCCGGCGGCGATACTGAACAGCTCGTCAAAATGCAGCATGAAGTGACCCTCCCGAAACGGCGTTTCCGATTTGTTCTCAATTGCCCGCTCAATGCAAGGACAATTTGCGAAACGCCCTGTCACAGGGGTGAGACAGAGCTACGGCACGTAGAATGTGGCCGTTGCGGTTGCAACAGCCTTGCCGCTTTCCTCTTCTGTCATCTCGGCCTTGGTGAATACCAACGCGCGGCCCGCGCGCACCACTTCTGCCCGGCAAAGGATCGCCGTGCCCTTCCCGGGGCGCAAAAATTGCGTGTCCAGGTTGGTGGTCGCCAGTGGTACAAATTCGTCTTTGTGAGCGATGGCGGCCAGCACCATTGAGGTATCGGCCAGGGCGGCCAAAGCCTGTCCAGAGACAATCCCACCAACTCGTGCCAGATCGGGCGTCAGTGGCATCCGAACCAGCACGTGATGCGCGTCAGCTGCCTTCACTTCGGGTTTTAACGCCACTACCCAATTGACAAAATTCTCCTGCAGCAGTTTCTGCAGATCATCCGTGGGCAGGTCGCGGTCTCCCCGTTTGGGCCGTACCCTAGCGGCCGGGCACCTACTGCGCCAGCGTCTTCGATTTGCCGATGGAAATGGCAAAGGCCGTCTGACAGGTCCGCACTTCCTGAAAGGCCCGGAACGACCCCCGCAGCGGATAACGGCCCAGCGGTCCACCTTCGTGGCTCCATTCCATGTAGGACTTGCGCTGGAACTCTGACACAAAGCGGTTGGCCTGTTCCGAGTCCGCGTCGATCAGGAAATTCATCCCCGGAAAACTGTCGATCACCAGCCCGGCCATGCTGACGGACCATGGTGTTTCCCGTCCGAACCGAACCGAGGCCGCGTAGGTTTCGCCTGCCTTCATCTCGGACCAATGCGGGTCCAACAGGGTCACGTCCAGCATCAACCGGGGCCCGCGCCCGTCAAAGCCGATGAAAAATGCCGTGTCGCCATCAAATACGGCAAAGGCCTGGCACCCTTCGGCCCCAGGGTAATAAGAGATGTCCCAGCGCCCGATTGTCTTCCAGGGTTTCGTGTCCGCTACAGCAGGCACAGCCCAGCACACCAGCAACGCAAACCACGCCGCCAGTGCCATTCTCCGGCCCGTCCATATCCCACTGTCCATCTTCCCCCAACGCCTGAGCGCGCCACTTCGGGTTATCGTCCGGCTGACTATATCCCGAACGCAAGCTCTGCCAAGCGCAGGCCACATTTGATTCGCTTTGACGTTGCAAATCGCGAAAAACTGGCATCAAAGCCTTGGATTCATTCAAATTGTTTCCAAAAATCCGGTGTCCCGCCGCGAATTTGCCACGCTTTGGTCACGGTGCTTGGGATTGCGATCCCCCTCGGTCATGGTGCGTTTCGAAACCTAGAACGGGGAAAAGACCATGAAAATCGTATGGGTCGCATTGTGTGCCAGCGTTGTTCTTTCGGCCTGCACCGCCACCAGTCTGACGCCGAATGAACAGGCGCTGAAGCCCGCCTGTTCCGCTGGTGATCTGGGCGCATGTTCGGAAATCGGGCACATGGTGCGCGAGCGTAAGGGCTTTGGCTGGTAAAACGGGCGATCCCCGCAGAATCCAACCGCAGCCCCGGACCTGATCCGGGGCCTCATTTCTGCGGCTTCTGACTTGTCTATTCGCCGGACCGGTCCGCTGCGTTTTTCAGCATCCGGTCGGCCTTTTTGCGCACCAGAACTGACCGCAGATCGTGCATTGCCAACAACAGCCGGTCGGTGATGTCCTCCAGTTGCGCATCTGACGCCCGCGACTGGGCCCAATGGGTCGTGGTGTTCAGATAGTCGATGGCGCGGTGGATGTCGTCAATGTCCCGCTGCGCCAGCAAAGCGGTGCGCGCAGCCATCCATGACTTGATCTCGTCCAGGTCCCGCTCACTCAACTCGCGCTGGCCATGCGGTTTAATCTCGCCATTGCGGATGTTCACCACCGCGATCTGGTCCATCTCGATCCGGCGCTGCCGGTTTTCCGTGTCCACACGAAACACAAAGGCCCCGTTGTCACGGACACGGAAGTAATAGTCGGGGAGCTCGGTACTCATCCCGTTCCTTTACACCAGTGCGGCGCAAAAGGCCTGAATTCTTGTGCAGGCCTCCTTCAGCGCCTCATCCGATGTGGCATAGCTGATACGGAAATTCGGGCTGAGGCCGAAGGCCGCGCCAAACACCACGGCGACGTTGGCCTCTTCCAGCAGGGCCGTGGCAAAGGCTTCGTCGTTTTCGATCAATGTCCCGCCAGCAGAGGTTTTGCCGATCAGGCCAGAAATCGAGGGGTATACATAGAACGCCCCTTCCGGCACCGGGCAGGTTATCCCGTCGATCTCGCTCAGCATCGACACCACCAGATCACGGCGGCGCTGGAACACCTCGTTGTTCGGTGCCAGGAAATCCTGCGTGCCGTTCAACGCCTCAACCGCCGCCCACTGGCTGACCGAACAGGGGTTCGACGTGCTTTGCGACTGGACCTTGCGCATGGCCTTGATCAACTCCTCAGGCCCCGCCGCATAGCCGATCCGCCAGCCCGTCATGGCATAGGCCTTGGACACACCGTTGCAGGTCAGCGTGCGCTCATACAGCGCCGGTTCCACCTGCGCGGGCGTGCAGAACTCGAAATCGTCATAGGCCAGGTGTTCGTACATGTCGTCGGTCATCACCCAGACATGCGGATGACGCATCAGCACATCGGTCAGCGCCTTCAGTTCCTCGCGCGAATACCCCGCTCCGGTCGGGTTTGAGGGCGAGTTGAAGATGAACCATTTGGTCTTGGGTGTGATCGCCGCCTCCAACTGATCCGGGGTCAGCTTAAATCCGGTCTGGATCGACGCCTCTGCAATCACCGGCTCGCCACCGGCCAGCAGGACCATATCCGGGTAGCTGACCCAGTAGGGGGCAGGGATCACCACCTCGTCCCCCTCGTTCAAGGTCGCCATCAGAGCGTTGTACAGGATCTGCTTGCCGCCGGTTCCCACGCTGACCTGCGCGGGCGTATAGCTCAACCCGTTATCGCGCTGGAACTTGTCGCAGATCGCCTGCTTCAGCTCCATGATGCCGTCGGGATCGGTGTACTTCGTCTTGCCCGCCGCAATCGCAGCAACCGCCGCATCCTTGATGTTCTGCGGTGTGTCAAAATCCGGCTCACCCGCGCCCAGGCCAATCACATCCTTCCCGGCAGCCTTGAGTTCGCGCGCCTTGGCGCTCACAGCGATGGTCGGGGACGGTTTGACGCGAGACAATGTCGCAGAGAGAAAGGTCATGGGGGCACCAGTTTGTATGTTGATACCGAAAGTCATAGGGTGCCGCCGACAGGCGATCAAGCGGCGAAAACCGCTTTGGCGACAACAGGCAAAGACTGAAGGAACGGGCATGACGGAAAACGACGCAGACTGGTTCGGACCGGACGCCGCCACCTTCGGGGATCGCGTGGCTGGTGCGCGTGAAGCTGCTGATATGACACAGGCGCAACTGGCCCGACGTCTCGGCGTGAAAAAGGCCACGGTGGACGGCTGGGAACAGGACATGTCCGAACCTCGCGCGAACAAGCTTTCGATGATGGCAGGCGTACTGAACGTCTCCATCATGTGGCTGCTGACCGGTGAGGGCGAAGGCGCGGTGCTGCCCGAGGACGGGGATGACTCCGAGTCCTCCGAATTCAGGGCGATCCTAGCCGAAATGCGCGTCATCCGGAACGAAATGCGCGCCAGCGGCGAAAAACTCGCGCGTCTTGAAAAGCGGCTGCGCGGGATGTCCGCGGCGTGAGCGAAACGGCTGAAATCCGGCTGAAACGGCTCCACATGCGCTCCATGCGGCGCGGGATCAAGGAGATGGATATTCTCCTTTCAGCCTATGCCGAGGCACATCTGGCATCCTTGAGTGCTGCCGAACTGGACCTTTACGAAGCGTTGCTGGACGAAAACGATCAGGACCTGTTGTCCTGGGTCACCGGCCAGACCGCGGCCCCGGAACGGTTTACCAGCCTGATCACCCGTATCTCGCAAATGTTCCAGGGCTGACCACTCAAACACCTGCCCAACCCGGATCCGGTCGCGCAACGGCAATACAGCAGGCCGCGAACGGATACGCTACGCCTTGGCGACCATGTTCCAGACCAGCGACGAAACACCGACATCGGTGTTGTCGACAACCGGTTCATGTGGGACAGGCATCCAGGCCATCAGGTCGAGCATCGCGTCTTCGAAACCTTGCGCGGGCCACTCATCCACCAATGAACCATATCGCACCATGGTAATTTCGTACCCATTTTCACGATACGCGACGAAGACGTAATTGTACTCCGGGTCTGAATTCACCAGCCGATCCGCAAGGGCGCGCACCTGTGCATCCTCTTCCCGGTTTGGCGCTTTGGGCTCGTAGGCTTCGATCATCAGGTCGAGCGATTGAACCATATCAGCAAAAGACAGCGGTTTGGGGAACACACGGGGCCAATGCGTAGAGGACATTGTTGAATAGGCGGCAATCCATCCCTCTGCCAACCGCGCGGCGACGATGACCCTTTGCATGTGATAGCCCAGCCGGTCCGTCAGCCGTTTGATCTCGGCCTTTTCCTGCGGATCGTTCGGCGGGCCAAACGGCACAGGCATCGCGCTTTTCTTATACTTGGAAAACATCTCGTTCCGCCTCATGCTCGTCTGGAAATGACGCTCCGTTGCGGATGGCATGGCATTGCGGCGATCATGGGGCCGCTCAAGGCCAGTCTTAGGGCCGGTGATATGGCTTCGAAACCAGGCAAGACTGAAAGGCACGAGATTTCCAGCCATTGCCACGCAACGCTGATCTCCGGCGCCAACACAGCCCTGGACCTGATCCGGGGCCTCTGGTCGAAAACAGCGCGCCCCGTCCAAAGGGCGCGCCGTCCCTGGCTTACTCGCCCCGCACGATCGCGCTGTACTCACCACGCAGTTTCAGCGTCACGGTGACCTCTCCCTTGCTGCGATTGCGCCAGAACCAGCCATGGTCCCCCGCAAAGGGCGTGGTGAAGCTGCCGCGCCCACGCTTGTCGCCCCGGCCTTTTTCATAGGACACGTTCTGCCCACCGGCATGGGCGTGAAGGTCGAAATTGATACGGCCCCCTTCGACAGTCCACGAATAGAAAAGCGTTGCGCCTTCTTCCATGGTTGCCTTGATTTCCGTCGACGCGCCGGGTTCCAGGGAAAAGACGATCTCGTCCTTCCAGGTTTCCTGGGCTTCCGCCGTTGACACGAACAGCCCGAATACGTCGTTCATCAGCGACGACTCTTCCTGCCCATGCGTGGCTGCATCAGCGGCCGCTTCCGCCGCTAACTGCTGCTTGATCTCGCCCATTTCGGTCAGGCCCAGCAGGGTGCCAACCCCGGTCGGGTCGCGCCCCAATTCGGCGGGCATATAGACCATCACGCCTATGGCCACCGCGCCAATGCTGGCAATCAGGGCGGACCGGCGCAGTTGCGATTTGGTGGGCAGGTCTTCGAGGTTCGGTTTTGGTGCGTTGTGCATGTCTGTCTCCAAAAACTTATGCGCTGGCCACGAAGCCGGCGATTTGCTGTGCTGTCAGAAGGATACCAAGGCCGACCATGACGACGTTTGCGTAGGTCGCCTGGCGCATGAAATTCGGGTTGTGTCGCCAATACCCCATGACGATCAGGATCACGAACAGGGCCGTCAGCTGGCCCAGTTCCACGCCCACGTTGAACGCCAGAAGGTTGGGCAACAGACCATCTTCATCAATCCGGTATTCCAGGATTTTCGAGGCGAGCCCCGTCCCGTGGAACAACCCGAAAATCAGGGTCGCGGCCTTGGTATTGGGCTGAACCCCGAACCACCTCTGGAACGCGCCGAGGTTGTCGAGCGCCTTGTAAACAACGGACAGACCGATGATCGCGTCGATGATATAGGCGTTGATGCCCCAGCCGAACCATACGCCAAGCAGCATGGTGACCGAATGGCCAACCGCAAACAGGCTGACGTAAATCGCCACGTCTTTCATGTGGTAGAGGAAAAACACGACACCCAGCAGGAACAGGATGTGGTCATATCCCGTGATCATGTGCTTTGCGCCCAGATAGATGAACGGGATGACGTGAACGCCCCAGATTTCCTGGATATACCCGGCATCCCCCGGGGTGACGTCATGGGCAAGTGCCATGGTGGCCGACAGGCCAAGTAGTGTGAGAACGACGAACGCACCGCGCGCAAATCTGCGCCTGACGCCGTCAGAGACGGTTTTCATGGAGTAACTCCGAATGTGTTTGAATGAGGGGTTGGTGTTCTTGCAGCGCAAGATCACTCAAACACGCGGCGGTCGCTCTATCGGGAAGTGTCGCGATGGGCCCCGAGCCTTCACGCGAGGCCGCCAAACATCTTCGGGCGCGGCGGCATAGGTCGGTGTGTATTCCGGCAGCAGATAGGCCTGACTGTGATCGTGGTCCGACGCGTCATGGTTGTGCCCGTGCATGGCCCACAACAGATCCTCGGCAAACCCGTGTGAATGGCCGTGGTCCTCGACCATTTCCAGATGCTCGTGGATGGTTTCGAACACTGTGGGCGCATGGGTGAATGAGGGCAGGACCGACCACACGACCAGGGCCAGGCACGTGAACGCTGCCAAAACGGATGGCCAAAGGGGTGGTGTGTGTGTCATGGACCCGTTTTCTGAGCCGTCGAAAATTGCCTTCACTGCTCGTTACCGTCGGCAACACTGATGAACAAGCTTGCGCGGGACCGTGACCGCGGATTGTTGCCCAATCGTAATCAATCCTGCGATTCCGGTCCTATTTCGTTCGCCCGCAGAACATCCCCGAGCGCGATCCGGGGCCCCTGTACGCCAGAGGTCCCGAGTCAGGCCCGGGACTGCGAGGTGGCTGTGATCAGGTGCGTCGTCTTGGTCGAACGCGTCAGGGACGGGATCAGGCCGCGCTGAGCCAAATGACCAACACCCGGCTCTGCGGGACTAAAGCTGCGCGCAAGAGACGTCCTTGATGCCGTCAAGGTGATCATGAATGTGATCTTTCAGTATCTTTATCACGTCTCTCAAACGCCGAGGCATTGGTCGCTTCGGCACCCACAGCAGATTGACGGGCAGGGCGGGCAACGCCATCGAATACGTTGTGAGAACGGGCAAAAGTGTCCCTTGCTTGTACTCCTGATCGACCTGGTACTGATGGAATGCGCAAAATCCAACGCCTTCCAGGCACGCTGTTCTGGCCATGCGCACGCCATCGCAGGTTATCTTGGGATTGACGCGGACCGAGAACGGTTTGCGATCAGGTTCAGCAAAGGACCATGTCAGACCAAAGCGGCGTTTAGCGATGTCGACACCGACACATGGCAAGTCCGCCAGTTGTGTCGGGTGAGCAGGCATCCCAACCTTGTCGATCAAATCTGGCGAACCCCACACAAATGTTCGCATTGTTCCAACTTTCCTGGCAATGAGCCGGCTATCCTCAAGCGGGCCAAGTCGAACGGCTATGTCGTAGCCCCCGGCAATCAGATCGACAGGGACGTCACTAAAATCCACCTGTAACGTCATGCCCGGAAATCGTTCAGCAATGTCCAGAATGGCCGGTGCAACTGCGATGTTTCCGAACTCGACCGGAGACGTGAGCTTGATACGCCCCAACGGAGCTGCTCGCTGTTCTCGTACCTTGGTCTCCGCGCTTTCCAGGTCGGCCAGCAGCGCCTTGCAGTCATGGTAGAATGTCTCGCCTTCCGGAGTTGGAGAGGATTGGCGGGTGTTGCGGTCAATTAATTGTACGGAAAGCGATTTTTCCAGCTCGGCCAACGATCGTACCACCGAGGGCTGGGACTTTCCGATACGACGGGCAGCTTCCGTCTGTGAACCGCATTCCACGATGGCCACAAAGGTCTTGATCGCCGCGAGCTTGTCCATTCAGATATCAATTTTCCTGATCTTTATAGTCTGAAATCAGCATAACTGACGTCGCTGGATTCGGCTACGCTCAACGCATTCCAAAAAAGGGAGAAAGACTATGAAATCTGTTTACTGTGTTGTCGCTTTGATCGGTTTGCTGACTGCACCTGCCGCAATGGCCGAGCAGTTTGTGGCTCAGCTGGAAACATCATTTAAAGGGGCAAATGCCCGCCTGCTCGATTCCCTTCAGGTCGTCGAGCTTGACGCTTTCGAGCATGATGGAAAGCACTATTACGTCATCGAGGCACCTGACGAAGCCTATGTCAAAGCGTACTTCTTTGCGCTCGGCCTCAGACCCACGGGGCTGCATCTGCTCGACGCAGACTGGAATGCGCCGGGGCTGGCTGATCTGTCGCTTGAGAACAGGCTTTTGTTCTTGAAGCCGACGCCATGTGATTTCTGCCTGAGTTGATCCGGAAAACGGCCCGGGTCATTGTCGGGCCGTTTTTCCAGTGCGCGGCGCGTTGCCTCCGATACCTGCAAAGCAGGCAAGTCGGCCTACTGTTTCCCAGTTGTGCCCCGCCCATCCGCTTCAAGACGCATAAAGCTGGCGAACGCACGTCACGTGGCAGCTACAGAAAGAGGTTCAAATGGTTTGCAATACCGCCCCACCCAAGATCACCCATGTTCCGGAATACTTTGCGACCGCCACCTGTCCGTCTTGTGGCAAGCTGCAAATTGTCTCTCACTACGACTTGAAGCGATCGGGTCGCGCGCTTGATGGAACCGCTGAACTCGTCTGCGCATTATGCAAAACGCTCAACCAGACACCCGATGCCCGTTAGTCGTTGTGTCCGCAGGCTGACAAAAATCACCCTTTGCCTCGAACGGCTCAAAGTGGCCGTACGGCCTGGGAGAGAAATCGGTTTGATCTGCAATACGGTGCATCACGTAACGCGTTTAAATCCATAACGGTGTCATGACGGTTTGCCGGGCACGTATATCAGCCACAACGCTAGCCCCGGACTTGATCCGGGGCCTCGGAAAACAGGAGGTCCCGGGTCAGGCCCGGGACTGGGGAAACCGTCAGGCCAATTGGCCATCAGCGGTCAGGGTCAGCTTGCCGCCCAGATAGGGGCTCAGCACCTCGGGCAGGGCCACGGACCCATCCGCCTGCTGCCCGTTCTCCAGTACCGCGATCAGCGCCCGGCCAACGGCCAGCCCCGATCCGTTGAGAGTATGCACAAACTCCGGCTTGCCGCCGCCCTCGGGCCGGAAGCGCGCGTTCATGCGACGGGCCTGGAAATCCCCCGTGGTCGAGACGGAAGAAATCTCGCGATACGTATCCTGCCCCGGCAGCCAAGCCTCGATGTCATAGGTGCGCCGCGCGCCAAACCCCATGTCGCCCGTGCACAGCACCAGCGTGCGATATGGGATGCCCAACCGCTCCAGCAGGTCCTCGCCACAGCGCAACATGCGCTTCTGCTCGTCCTCGGACGCGTCGGGATGCGTGACCGACACCATCTCGACCTTCTCGAACTGGTGCTGGCGCAACATGCCGGACGTGTCCTTGCCGGCACTCCCGGCTTCGGACCGGAAACACAGCGTATGTGCCGTCATCCGGATCGGCAGTTGCGCCGCGTCCAGAATATCCCCCGCCACCGAATAGGTCAGCGTCACCTCGGATGTCGGGATCAGCCACCAGCCATTTGTCGTCTGATAGCTGTCGCCGCCAAACTTCGGCAGCTTGTCCGTGCCATACATCGCATCATCCCGCACCAGCACGGGCGTCGCCATCTCGGTCAGGCCATTGTCGGTCACATGCGTGTCGATCATGAACTGCGCCAGCGCCCGGTGCAGCCGCGCCACAGCCCCCTTCAGCACCACGAACCGCGAGCCCGAAAGCTTTGCCGCCATCTCAAAATCCATACAGGCGGCCACGCCCGCAATCTCGAAATGCTCCTTGGGGGCAAAGTCGAAACTGCGCGGTTCACCCCACCGGTTGATCTCGACATTGTCGGCCTCATCCGCCCCGTCCGGCACATCCTCTGCCGGGCTGTTGGGCAGCCGCGCCAGCATGTCGGTCAGCTTCTCGTCCAGCTCTTTCGCCTCGGCCTGCATCTGCGCCACGGCTGCCTTCTGCGCCGCCACCTCGGCCCGCAGCCGTTCGAACTCTGCCTCGTCGCCCTTGGCCTTGGCCGCGCCAATCGCCTTGGCCGCCTTGTTCTGCTCGGCCTGCGCGGTTTCCGCCGCCAGGATCTTGGCCCGGCGCGCTTCATCCACCTCCAACAGGGACGATGACATCGGCGCATCCCCGCGCCGCGCCAATGCGGCGTCAAAAGCGGCTGGATTGTCCCGGATCGCGCGGATGTCGTGCATAACTCTCGTCCTTTCCTGAATCGGTGCCCGCCTTATGGCAAATGCAGCGGAGGAGGGGGAGGGCTATTCGTTCAGCCCGTCCAACCTGTCCCACCCCACCGTGCGCGGGATCAGCGTCAGACCTTTGGCCCGCGCCGACACCACGCCCAGTATCTGCCACTCGCCGGCCACTTGACCCAGCACCGGACCCCCCGACGCGCCCCGTTCCACGGGACAGATCGTCTGGATGTAGCTCAGGCTGGGAAAACCGGCAGAACAGTCAAACCGCCCGCCCAGGGCATGCGGTCGCGAGGCCTCGTAAGCGACAATCGCATAAGGCTGCTGCGGCGCACCCTTGCCCGCGAGCGGCAGGGGCGGAATGTCCAAAGTCCGGTCGAGCGTCAGAACCGCCAGATCATATCGCGGGTCCAGCGCCCCGTCCCGCAACGCGCGCGGATGCATATCCGCCTGCGTGACACCAGCCACTGCCCGCGCCTCGCCCCGGAACCACCCGGCGGTAAAGGTCAGATCCTCCAACCGCGCAGGCCGCCCGTTCCCGCCCCACAGACAATGCGCCGCCGTCAACACCTGATCCGGCGCAATCAACGTCGCCGAGCACATGGCCCGAGACCGATGCCCCGCCCGATTAAGCCGCCCGATGGCGGTCCAGCTTTCGTGTGCCTCGGCGCTGAGCAATGGGAGCTGCGCGTCGGCCTGCGCGGGCAGGGGGGAGAGGAGTGTGATGAGGAGCGCGGCGATTGCCGTGCGCGTGGGGAGGCGCACGTTAGGTGTCCTTCCAGGTTGATGGGTCATAGGGGTCAAAGCCGTGTTTGGCTTGCCAATCGCTCCACGCTTTGGTGAATGTTTCCCAGTCGTCTTCGTCGGTCTCAATCCATTGTTCCTTTGGAGGGATGGAGACACCTTTTGGCAATGTCACTGTCTGATCGCCAAACATGGCGTTGATCTGATCCTGATTTATGTCAACACTCTTGAAATCAACAAACCTGACGGCAACGAAGCGCAGCAAAGCTGCCGTCAGGTTTGTTGAACCGTCAAACTTCGCCTCTGTGAGATCGGCCCCTTGCAACTTCGCCCTTTTGAGGTCGGTCCCCTGCAACTCCGCCCTCCAGAGGTTGGCCCCCTGCAACTCCGCCCCGCTGAGGTCGGCCCCCTGCAACTCCGCCCCTATGAGGTCGGCCTCCTGCAACTCCGCCCCTCTGAGGTCGGCCCCTTGCAACTTCGCCCCATAGAGGTAAGCCTCCTGCAACTTCGCCCTCCAGAGGTTGGCCCCCTTCAATTCCGCCCCTCTGAGGTCGGCCCTCTGCAACTCCGCCCCTTCGAGGTTGGCCCCCTTCAATTCCGCCCCTCCGAGGATCACGCCCTTCAACTCCACGCCTTCCAGCATCGCGCCCTTCAATTCCACCTCCCACAAGTTCGCGCCCTGCCACTTCACCTC
>JBFOMB010000057.1:0-56105 GCA_040830545.1 Paracoccaceae bacterium
CACGCCCGACGGGCGGGCCCGGCCCCCCCGGAAGACCCCCCAACAAACCCCGACCACCCCAAGCGGCGACGGGCCGGCCCCGCCCCAGACGATGATATCGAACATTGCATGTCTCCTGACTGCGTTTCGTCGTGCCTAGAATACCCATCACGGCGGTGCAAGATGCGCGTGGCTCTTGCAACCTTTTTGACGCCCGCGTATCCCTCAACTTCCCCAGATGCGCAGACCGACGGAGCCCCGCCATGGAAGACACCCAGAACGCCGATACCTACCGCGTCACCGCAGGCGAGTTGCGCCAGTTTATCGAGCGGTTCGAGCGGCTGGAAACCGAAAAGAAGGACATCGCCGACCAGCAGAAAGAGGTGATGGCCGAAGCCAAGGCGCGCGGGTATGACACCAAGGTGATGCGCAAGGTGATCGCGCTGCGCAAGCGGGACAAGGACGACATCGCCGAGGAAGAGGCGGTGTTGGAGATGTACAAATCCGCGCTGGGCATGTGAGGCAGGCAATTGGGCGCGGCTATCCGCGCCCGACGTCAACCGGATCGACCGAAACGGATTTGATCACGGCATAGACCTGTTGACCGGGGTGAATGTTCAGCGCCTCAGCCGACCGACGTGTGATCCTGGCAAGGATGTGGTCGCTGCCACATTGCAACTGACAGATCGTGCCCGGCCCGTCTCCTGGGCGAATGTCCGCCACTGTGACCGGCAGAATGTTCAATGCGGACATTCCCTGCGGTTCCTGCGTGGACAGCAACACGTCCTGCGCCAGAACACGCACCCGAGTTTTTGCGCCTTCCTCCAGTGACATTTGCGGCAGGAACAGGCGACCGCCGGAAATCGCCAACTCGGTCAGCCCGTCGCTATGTTGGCGCGTGACGGTTGCGGGCAACAGCGCGCCTGCCTGACGCACGCCGATCTGCCGCGTCAGCGCAGGATCAGACAGCACCGTTTCCGCCGGACCCGCCGTCACCACGCGCCCCTGTTCCATCACCACAACCGTGGTCGCCAACCGCGCGATTTCCGCGACCGAGTGGCTGACATAGAGCATCGGCACGCGCAACTCGTCGCGCAGCCGTTCGAGATAGGGCAAAATCTCGGCCTTGCGCGCGGCATCGAGCGCTGCCAGCGGTTCGTCCATCAGCAGCATCCGGGGCCGGGCCAGCAACGCGCGGCCAATGGCAACCCGCTGCGTTTCTCCGCCGGACAGGGTGTCGGGCCTGCGGTCCAGCAACGGGGAGATGTCCAGCAGTGTGGCCACGTCCTCCAGCGAAGGGCCGGGCCGTTCGCGGGCAAACCGGGTGCCATAAGTGAGGTTCGCGCGCACGGTCATATGCGGGAACAGGCGGGCGTCCTGAAACACATAGCCCAATTGCCGTTTGTGGGGCGGCACGTTCACCCGAGCGGTGCTGTCAAACAGGGACGCGCCATCCAGCGAAATGCGACCGGCATCGGGATGCAGCAGCCCGGCAACCGCCTTGATCACGCTGGTCTTGCCCGCGCCGGACCGCCCGAACAGGGCGGTCACGCCCTCGGGCGCCTCTACGGCGACCTCCAGCGGAAACCCGGCGAGCGAGTGGCGTATGTCCAGCGTCAGGCTCATCTGCGCGCTGCCCGTCGTGCGAGCCATTCGGATGCGATCAAGGCTGCCATCGACAGGACAACCGACACGATCACCAACCGCATCGCGGCGGGTTCCCCGCGGGGAACCTGCAAAAATGCATAGACGGCGGAGGGCAGGGTCTGGGTCTGGCCGGGGATGTTGGCGACAAAGGTGATGGTTGCGCCGAACTCTCCCATCGCCTTGGCAAAGGCCAGGATCGCGCCTGCGATCACACCGGGCAGGATCAGGGGCAGGGTGATTGTGGCAAAGACCCAGAGCCGTGGTGCGCCCAATGTCGCGGCGGCCTCCTCCAGGTTGGGATCAACCGCCTCGATGGCCAAGCGGATCGCGCGGACCATCAGGGGAAAGGCCATCACCGCAGCCGCCAACACCGCGCCGGTCCAACGGAAGGCCAGCGTCAGGCCAAAGAGAGACTCCAATGCTCGCCCGCCGGGACCTTGCGGGCCGAAGGTCAGCAACAGCAGGTAGCCTGTGACAACAGGCGGTAAGACCAGCGGCAGGTGGATCAGCCCATTCAGCACCTGCTTGCCCGGAAACTGCCAGCGGGCCAACGCGTATCCTGCCAGTATGCCAAGGGGCAGGCTCAGCAGCGTGGCCACCGTCGCCACGCGCAGCGACAGGGTGATCGCCTGCCATTCCTCGGGGCCAAAGCCGGTCATGGGGCAGGGGCGGGCAGGAACCCGTGATCGAGGAAGTTGGTTTGCGCCTCTGGCCCGGTGAGCCACGTCCAGAAGGCCGACGCCTCTGGCGTGGCATCCCCCAGCAACGCGGCGGGATAGAGGATCGGATCGTGGCTGTCCGGTGGGATGTCCGCCATGACCTTCACTGACGGATCGGCGCGCGCATCGGTGTGATACACAATCCCGTAGGAGGCCGCCCCCGTCGCCACCAACCGCAGCGCGGCGCGCACATTATCTGTCTGCGCAACACGCGGGGACAATTGGTCCCACAGTCCAAGGGTTTCCAGGGCCTGCTGGCCATAGATGCCTGCCGGGACCGCCTGGACCAGCGCCATGGCCAGTCGATCCTGCGCCAAAGCTTCTATCAGTGACGTGCCGGGCGTCAGAGAAACAGGCGCTGCATCCGGCGTGGAGATCAGAACCAATCGGTTCGACAGCAAATCCACACGTTGCGCCACCCGTCCGGCGTCGTCCACGTGGTCCATCCACAAGGTGTTGGCCGACAGGAAGATGTCAGCCGGCGCACCCAATGCAATCTGCCGGGCCAGAACGGAACTGCCAGCATAGGTTAACGAAATCGCCTCGCCCGAACGGTCCGTATACGCGGCGGTAACCTCATCCAGTGCCGTCTTCAGGCTGGCTGCGGCAAACACACGGGTCTCAGCCGTCGCCACAACCGCAAACGCCAGCCACGCCATTGCCGCCAACACAATGCGCCAAAGCGCGTCAAAAGCCCGCTGTTTCCGGTTCATTGGAAAGATATGCCGCCCGCACGACCCAAGGGCAAGCCCGCCTCACGGTTCGATGAAGTAGACACCGGGGATACGCTGAATGCGGAACACATCCTCGTCATAAATCTCGGTCAGTTCTTCGACAAAATCCTCGTCCCAATCGGGCAGGTCCAGTTCCTCTTCCAACTGATCCTCCAGCGCGAACTTGTCCAGGAAGGCTGAGATCACGCGACGCAGCTGCATCTCGCTCAACTCCGGATGCTCGGCCACATAGGATTCCAGCCGCTTCATGCCCTCATCCGACATGATTTCGCGCAGCAAATCAAACCGCCCGATGATCGGCGCACCCGGGTCCAGCCCCGCCATTTCGCGCACGATCTGTTCCCAGATCAGCGGCGTATCTTCGTTGCACCAAACGGTGATACCCACATTCGGGGCCGCTTGCCGCACCCGGGTCAGCGTTTCGGACCAGCGGATGTGGCGGGGGTCCACTCCGCCTGTGAACGCTTCAAAATCGGTCTGTGGCGAGTGTTTGAAAATTGCGGGAAGGAAGCTGGCTGGATTGCGAATGCCGATGAACATTTCGATCTGGTCATGTGGGAACAGCTCGCTCATCCCGGCGACGCGGGAATCGGCCATGGGATAGATCGCGCCATGCCGCATGGACGCGCGCGGCGCACCGAAAAAGTTCGTGTTGGACAGGATCATCCTGTCGGCCTGTGCGTCGTCCAGAATGGCGTCCAGCAACACCTCGCGCGCTTCTGGTGAGGGCGGCGCGCTTTTGAGCGCGTTCAGGGTCTTTTTCAGCAACCCCCGATACCGTCCCGGCCCCGGAACGGCGATCCCGAGCCCGGCAAACTCGGTCGTATTGCGCATGACACATTTGAGCAGGCGGTCTTCGTCGGTGAAGTGTGCGCCGGTATGAATGACGATCTGCATGTTGGTCTGTTTTTGTCTGCCTGACCATTCCCCTGTTTGCCCAATCAATCAGGTTTGCGCCGCCGTGACAACGGAACGCCCTGTCGCGGAGGGGTGGAAATTGCATCTTGCGCAGCGGTCCATGATTCCGTATTCGGTCGCGCGTGCCCCTATAGCTCAGCTGGTAGAGCAACTGATTTGTAATCAGTAGGTCCGCGGTTCGAGTCCGTGTGGGGGCACCACTGAAATCCTGAAAAACAACCTTTTGGGCTGTCTATTGGTTCCCTTGGTGGATCGTCAGGTTCTGTCGCGTGCGGATTGCGCGAAGGTTTGTTTGTCCAGCGTCGTGATAGCGCGACTCACCACCTTGCGTTTTTCATGTCGGTCCCACGATTCATTTGTCACGTGGCGCTGTCAGGACGGATGCTGGCCACGTCCAGCCTGGCCTCAAGCGCGCGTCCGACGCGAAGTATTGTGCCTTCGTCAAACAACCGTCCCCAAAGCGAAATGCCGCTGGGCACGGTGTGGGTCTGGTCGATCTGTTCTTCTGTCGGGGCGTTGATGCGGCTTGTGTGCAAGCCACCCAAGTCGCGCGTGCTTGCATCCGCAAACCCTGCGCGCAGATGCAAACACGGATGCCCTGTGAAGTTGGAAGCGATGAGCATCGGGCCAGTCGAAAACGGCCCGACCAGCACGTCGATGCCTTGGAACAGATCATCCAGCGCCTGCATCACCTGATACCGCAGCCGATCCAGTTGCACGTGATCCACCGCTGACAGGAACCGCGCCTGACGGAACTTGTTCGGCCAGGCGTCACCGTCCTGCCGGGCCAGCGAGTCATCCTGGTTGGTGAGTGTCAGATCCTCAAATGCGGCGGCGGATTCCGCAAACAGGATGTTCATCAGCGAGGCATAGGGCAGATCCGGCAGGCTGACCTCGACGACATCACACCCAAGCTGGCAGATCGCGGTCAGGGCCGCGCGATCGATGTCGTCAGCGCCATCGTCAAAAGCAGCGGGCAGATAGCCGATTTTCAGTCCGCTGATGTCCTGTTCTTTGTCGTAAGAGAAGCGGGCCGAAATGGAGCCAAGGTCATTGGGATCTGGTCCGTTGATCGCATCAAGGACAAGCGCCGTGTCATCCACGCCCCGGCAAATCGGTCCGACCTTGTCCAGGCTCCAGCACAGCGCCATGGCCCCCGCGCGACTGACCCGGCCAAAGGTGGGCCGTAGCCCTGTTGTCCCGCACCGTTGGCTGGGGGATGTAATCGATCCAAGCGTTTCCGTTCCGATGGCAAACGCACAAAGCCCCGCCGCCGTGGCCGCGGCTGATCCTGCGCTGGATCCCGAGGAACCTTCGTCGAGGTTGAACGGGTTGCGTGTCTGGCCGCCATACCAAACGTCGCCATAGGCAAGCGCGCCCAGCGTTGTTTTGCCCAGCAACACGGCACCGGCCTCACGCAACAGTGTAACGATACGCGCGTCTGTCTGCGGAACCCGGTCGCGATAGGGCTCTGCCCCCCAGCCGGTTGCTATCCCTTTGGTGTCGAACAGGTCCTTCAATCCGTAGGGAATACCATGCAACGGTCCGAGATGGTCGCCGTTGCCCAACCGTGCATCCATCGCCTTGGCCTCGGACATGGCCAGATCAGCGGTCACGGTTGCATAACACAACAGGTGCGGGTTCAGCCTGTCGATCCGGTCCAGATAAATTCGGGTCAGACGGCAACTGGTGAGAGCGCCAGAAGCAATCCAGGCGGCGAGCTGCGGAAGCGTGGCAAAGGCGATGTCGGTATCATTGTCCGGCAACGGGACATCATCCGCCCGGACACTGACGCCCTGTTTTGTCGGCATGACGAAGCCCGGCAGGCGCGGGTCAAAGCGGCTGGCCATGGGCACACTGTTGTCCAGTGGCATGGCCCGGCGCGCCTGCGCCTGCAGAATTTGCGCCTCGATCGTGGTGACCATCTGTGCGCGTTCTTCTGGCGTGTATGCGATGCCCGTCAGACGTTCCGCCGCCTGAATGTCGCTGGTTGAGATATCTGTTTCCGACATGTCGTCCCCCCTGGCACCGGTATTTCCCAGGTGACCAGAGAAGTACAGTTGCCGGGTCACGGGGCCGAGCTGATCAACATTGCGTGTCATCTTGGCTCTGGCGGTCAAAGCAATGTAATCAAGCGGGGTGACATCGTCCGCCACCCCTGCCTGAAAGGACCCGTTATGCAGTTGCGCCCTTATCATTCCTATCCGTCGCGCCGGTCCGCCGTGGTGGCCCGGAACGTTGTCAGCACCTCTCAGCCTTTGGCAGCGCAGGCCGGGTTGTCCATGCTGGCGCGAGGCGGGAACGCCGTGGATGCGGCCATCGCCACCGCCATCACCCTGACGGTCGTGGAGCCGACAGGCAATGGTGTCGGGTCGGATGCGTTCTGTATCCTTTGGGACGGCAGCAATCTGCACGGTCTCAACGCATCCGGTCGCGCGCCTGCGGCCTGGACCCAGGACTATTTCAAAGGTCATGAAAGCGTGCCTTTCCATGGATGGGACAGCGTGACGGTGCCGGGCGCTGTGTCAGCTTGGGTCACTCTGTCGGAGCGGTTTGGGAAACTGCCTTTTGAAACCTTGTTCGAACCGGCAATTGGCCATGCCGAACAGGGGTTTCCCGTTTCTCCGATCATCGCGAAACTGTGGGACATCGGGGGCAGTCGATTGGCAGATCAGCCGGGTTTTGCCGCGAATTTCCTGCCCGACGGACGCGCGCCAAAGGCAGGAGAATTTTATGCAAACACCGGATTGGCCCGCAGCCTGCGCCTGATCGCTGAAACGCGAGGGGCCGCGTTTTACGAAGGGGAACTGGCCGAAAAGATCGAAGCCTTTGCCAAGCAGCACGATGCGGCCATGCGGGTGTCCGATCTGGCCGCGCACAAGGCTGATTGGTGCGGTACAATCAGCCAGCCCTTTGATGATCTGGACCTGCATCAAATCCCCCCCAACGGTCAGGGCATTGCCGGGCTGATGGCGCTGGGCATGCTGAATCACACCGGCATCCGGGACATGGATGCAGACGACCCGCGCGCCCTGCACCTGCAGATCGAGGCAATGAAGCTCGCCCTTAAAGACACCGAAGAATATGTCGGCGATCTGGATCACATGACCCGCGTGACGCCCGAGGCGATGCTGGACCCCGGATACCTGGCCGAGCGTGCGGCGCTGATTGACCCGGACAAGGCCACGGATTTCAAGACAGGAACGCCGCCTGCGCGCGGAACAGTCTATCTGACGGCAGCGGATGCGTCGGGGATGATGGTGTCGTTCATTCAGTCGAACTATGCCGGTTTCGGATCCGGTGTTGTGGTGCCCGGCACCGGCATTCACCTGCAAAACCGGGGGGCGGGCTTCTCGCTGGACCCGAACAGCCAGAACGTGGTTGCGCCAGGCAAACGTCCGTTCCACACCATCATTCCCGCCTTCCTGATGAAAAACGGTGCCCCGCTGATGAGCTTTGGTGTCATGGGTGGACCGATGCAGGCGCAAGGGCATTTGCAGATGACGCTGCGCACGCAGCTTTGGGATCAGGATGTGCAAATGGCCGTTGATGCGCCACGTTGGCGGGTGACCGGCGGGCTGGGGCTGGCCTGCGAGGACAGTTTCCCGGCGGCCACGCTGGAGGCGCTGTCGGGCATGGGACATGTGGTCGAGTGCGAAGCGCCTGACAATGCCTTTGGCTTTGGTGGGGCTCAGATTGCGATGAAGCTGGACAATGGCACCTATGCGGCAGCGTCCGAGCCACGCAAGGATGGGCACGCGGTTGGTTTCTAGGCGCGGGCGACTTCCTTCTTTCGCCACTGGTTTTGTGAATGCGTGAACCGGATGGGAGCATCGCAGCAGGACGCGTGGTCATGCGGCCAAACAGGCCGAGATCGGGTTTGTTGCCCCGTGAGGATCGTCCGCGTGGTTGCTTCAGGATGCTGGCCGACCAAACGCTCTGTCTTCACATAGAAAGGACAGAGATTGATAGAGCATTCCAAAGGCTCAAGACCGCGTATCGCATGAGATCAAGGTGGTGTTCTGACCGTCAGCGCAGAGATCACGCCGGCGCGCGTTCTGCCCAGCCGGCAAAGGTGCGTTCCAACGCGACGACCACGTAGTAAAGCACGATACCCAGAACCGCCAAGGCGATCAGGACCGCGAACATCAGGGGGTAGTCGGAATTGGTTTTGCCGCTGTCGAACAAGGCGCCCAAACCTCGACCATGGGGGCTGACGATTTCCATCAGGTTCGTGCCGATGAAGGCCAGCGTAACGGACACTTTCAGCGCGCCAAAGAATTCCGGCAGAGTTTTGGGCAATGCGATTTTCCAGAAGATCGTGGTTTGTGATGCGCCTAGCGACCTCAGGATGTCGCGGTATTCCGGTTCCAGCGTCGAGAGCCCGATCGAGACGGAGACAGCAATCGGAAAGAACGAGATCATGAAGGCAATCAATACCGTGTTGAAGTCGTGCGCTCCCACAAACATCAGTGCCACGATGGGCACAACGGTGGCCTTGGGGATCGCGTTGAAGCCAACCAAAAGCGGATAGAGCGCATCGCGCATCGTGCGCGAAAAGCCCATGATCATGCCGATGGCCGTACCCACGACAATGGCCAGGAGGAGGCCCAGAACCGTGCGCCACAGCGTTTGCCAGCCCATGACCAGGAACAGGTTCCAGTACCGTTCATAGGCAGGGATCAGATCGCTGGGCGAGGCCATCTTGTAGTTTGGCCAGCCCATGACCCAAACCAGCGCCTCCCACAGCACAAGGAAGATGATGATCGCGATTGTGGGCACCAGGATTTTTCGGAACGTCGGGTTCATGGTGCGGCCTCTTCTGTTGCGCGGCCTTGCGCGATCTCGATCTGGTGGCGTAAGGTGGCCAATCGTTCAGCGGCTTCGGGTGTGTAGAGGTCGTCCAGCGTCGGCTTGCCCTTGCGCTCGATGTTCATGACAAATTGCGTGCGCGCGGGGCGGCCTGACAGAACCACCACCTGATCGCCCAGAAAGATCGACTCGCGCAGATCATGTGTGATCAAGACCGCTGTGAACGGCTCTTTCTCTTTCACTTCGTGCATGGTTTGCCACAGGTCTTCGCGGGTGAAGGCATCCAGCGCGCCGAATGGTTCGTCGAGGATCAACACCTCTGGCTGATGCACCAGCGCCCGGCACAGCGAGGCCCGCTGACGCATTCCGCCCGACAGTTCCGAAGGGCGTTTGTCCTCGAATCCTTCCAGCCCCACCAACGCGAGAAGACGCCGCGCGCGTTCTTGTCCGGCCTCCCGGCTGAACCTGCCGGGGACAATTTCCAGGGGCAGCATCACGTTTTGCAGGATCGTCCGCCACTCCAGCAGCACGGGGTTCTGAAACGCCATGCCCACCGTTGAACGCGGGCCTTTGACCTGCTCGCCATGCAACCAGACCTCGCCCTCGTCCGGGCGCATCAGCCCAGCGATCAACCGGGTCAAAGTTGATTTGCCACAGCCGGACGGGCCGACAACGGCGCAGAACCCACCCTCCTTTACGGTGACGTTCAGCCCATCCAGAACCGGCAGCGGACCAGAGGCCGTCGCATAGGCGTGACGGACGCCGTTTATTTCAATCAGCGAAGACATGGGAACCCAACGTTGAGTGCGCGTGGGGGCAGGTGGCCCCCACGCCAAGGTGTCACTTTAGCGAAAACCCACCGTCCGGCAGATAAGCATCCGTGAAATACAAGGCGGCATCCGGCTCGCCCTGGAAGTCATAGACCATCTTGATCTGTTCGATGGCGCTGCTCATACGGTCCGCATCGACCATGCCCATACCGTTGGCGGTGGTGTAATCGGTGACCACGTTGGCCTGAATGGCCAGTTCCAGCCGGCGCTGTTCCAGTGCCGCATCCGCGGCCGGGTTACGTTCGATCAGCGAGGGAATGACGGAGGCCGGATCAGCAATGGCATCAGTCCAGCCTGCGGCCACGGCAGCCAGAAAACCTTTGATGACATCGGGGTTCGCTGCGGCAAACTCCGTGTTCACGATAATCGCGTTGCCATAAAGCTCGAGGCCATAGTCGGCCATCAGCAGCGTTGTGATGTCATCCTCTGGCACGCCAAGACGGACGAGGTTCAGGTAGGAGCTGAACGAAAACCCGGTGATCGCGGCCACGTTACCTTCGGCCAGCATGGGTTCGCGGGTTGGGAAACCGACGGGCTCAACGGTGATCGCATCCATGTTGAGACCATTCTGAGACGCAAAGATCGGGAACTGCGCCCACGCACCATCAGGCGGCGGCGCGCCCAGCACTTTGCCCTCGAGGTCAGACGGGGCGGATACACCCAGCGACTCTCGTCCAATCACGGCAAACGGCGGCTTGTCATACACCATCATGACGGCGGTGACTGGCGCACCGGGGTTCTGATCCAGGAACCGGATCAGGCTGTTGATATCAGCAAACCCGATGGGAAAGGCCCCCGTCGCCACTTTTGGAATCGCGTCCAACGACCCCGATCCGGCGGTGATTTCGACCTTCAGGCCGTTGGCCTCGAAATGACCGTTGTCGATGGCTGCAAAGTAGGGGGCGGATGGTCCTTCGAATTTCCAATCCAATGCGAACGGCACCTCCGTCGCATTATCTGCTGCCAAGGCTGTGGTGGCCGATACGACCGCAGCGGCCGCAAACGTCGCAAAAAACTTCATGAGGTACCCTTTGATGCTTTCTTTTCTGACACGTGAGGAAGCTCACAGAATTGTGGGCTTGTCGCCAGCCAGAGGGCAGACCTCTGGCTCTGATCAATGCATCTGAAAGATTTGCATATGAATTGTGCGGTGCGCAAATTATTTGTGCAGATAGAGGCCGACGTGATCCTCGTCTTCCAACGACGGATACACTGGTAGCGCCCCGGCACGGCGACCTGAATAGCGCGCGATACGCGATATGCCTTGCATCATTGCATTTGTTTTGCTGACGAGTGACAGCGTGAGCGGCGGTCCAGGTGCCGAAAGCGGGCTATGGTTAACCGCGACTTTCCGCGTATCCGGTATCGGCATCTGTACATTGCGCTATTGTTTCACCGGGCCGTTCAGTTTGGTCAGCGACGGGGGCACTGGGTCGCACGGCACCGCAGCCTGAGGAAACGGACATGACTGCACCGACAGACAAGTTACCTTTTCATGCCGAAGGGCCCGGTTTCGCGGCCAAGCCTCTGCACGACGTAGGATTTGATACGGTGATTCAAACGTTGCAGGATCGAGAACCGGCCGCTGCCAATGGCCTGGACTTGGCAGGTGAATGGGATGCATCTATCGGGAGGTTTCCGAGCGAGGCGGACATCGACGCGTACTACGCAGTCACCGTTGCGGGCATGGTGGATGGCCAGATGTTTGAAGTCGGGGACACGCTGTTGCCGCTGATAAACAACGCGGCTACGGAGACCTACGCAGGCAATTGGGCATTTCTGCGGTTTGAACAAGGGCAGCCCCCAGCGCGTCGCGAGTTCGCGGATGTTGCGGCGCTCCTGGCGGATGGGAGTGATTATTCGGCCCGGCATGCTGCAGACGTTTTGCGCGTGGTGGAAGGGGATTTCACATACTCGGTCGCGCCGGTCGCGGCGACCGATCACCACCTGATCACAGCGGGTGAAGTCAAGTTGCACGTCCAGCCAGTCAGCGGCGATTACGTAGACCGTGCGTTTGGTGTCGTTGCGGATGGTGTGACCGATGATGCGCCCACGTATCAGGTCATTGCGAAAACCCTGCCAGTTGGCGCAACGCTTCGTATGACAGGAGCAGGAGAGCGCATCATAGGGTCGACTGTCACATTTGCGCAGGATGATCTGAGCGTGACCTGTGACCACGGCGTTGTGTTCAAACAGGCCCCCAACACGGTCAGCATGGACACGATGATCGAACTGAGCGGCAATGACGTCACGTGGCGCGGTGGGGAGGTCAACGGAAACCTGTCCGGTAACAGCGGCACATACACTGGTCGGGGCGAGTTACTGAAACTGTCCGGTGATCACGCGACCTGTACTGGCCTGACCGTGGACGGGACGCAATTGAACACCACCGCGCCCGTCGGCATTCCCTGCGGCCTGTACCTGACGGGCAGCTTCGCCTTTGTCACCGACTTCACTTCGCGCAACACGGGCTGGTGTGCGATCCGCGATTGGGGCGACGGCACCGTGATCGACGGGGCGCGCGGGGTCGGTATCTACAACGACAACACCGACACCAATGCAGCGCGGTTCATTGGCAAGGATATGGGACCGTTTCCCAACGGGCCCGACGAGGCACCGTTCAATCAGGTCATCTATCGCAACATCCAGGTGGAATCGGCCAGCGATCAGTGGATGTCAGGCGTCGTTGTCGATGTGGACCAGCGACAGGGTGGCGAGGTTGTCCTGGAGGATGTGGTCCTGAGCTTTCCGAATGCGACGGGACCAGATTGTTTCAAATTCGCCTATGTCGACGGGGTGAACGCCACGCGTGTCAGGACTGACCATACCGGCAACGACGGGGACAAGGCCTGTCTGCGCCTGCAACAGGGCGTCAAAGCGGTGGTACTGACAGAGGTGGACTTTGCCGGGTTCATCAATTTCGACGGGAAGGTCGCCTGCGATCTGAAAATCTCGGCCAACAGCCTGATCGGGCGCAAGCAGCGCGCCCCCTATGCGATCCAGCAATTCCCGGGCGGCACCATTGTCATAGCGGATGGCTGTGAACTGCGCGGTTTCGGGACAGCGGCCGTTCTGCTGGATGCAACTGATCTGGGATATCAAACCCGCGTTGAACTGGGCGCGCTGCATCTTCACGGCACAGATGAAAAAAACGCTTATGTCATTCAGGGCGCATACCCGGACAACTCGTTATTGCGGCGTCAGGCGGGGCAGATTTTGATACGTGATCCTTTGTCAGCGTCCGGGATGCGGACACGGGCAGCGAATGGCAGTTGGATCGGTCCCAATCTGCTTGGGGACGCTGCCTGCAAACAGGGCCAATCCGAAGCGTTTTTGGTCAATGCAAACGCATCAAACACGCGGTATCATTATCTCACCAACGAAGGACCTGCGGACCCTTTGGACAGCAGCGGGGACGTGGATGGCTGGAAGGAGGGGGACGTTATTCGGTCGCTCAACCCGATTGCGGACCACCCGATGTCGCGCACGTGTTCCGTTTCAGGCAGTTCCTGCCGAATGCCTTATGCCGCGGGGCAAAGCGTTGGCGTGGGCGAGCGTCGGCACAATGAGGGAAACGTCTACGTTTGCACGGTCGCGATCACGTCGACCACCCACGCGCCGACGGGTACAAACACGGGACTCGTGGATGGATCCGGCGCATGGGACTATGTCGCGCGGAAGGCTGTTTTTCAGTAGGCGGCAAGGTTGAACCGAGTCGCGAGGTCCAGAAAACACTGTCTCATCAACAAAACGACAGCGGCATAAGCGTCAGAAACGGCGCCCGGCGGGACAGGTTCGTAAACTTGGAGCGATGTAAACTCTGAATGCTATTCTTGCCTTGGGGAGAGTGGTGGGCGACCCTGGAATCGAACCAGGCGTGCGTCTCCGCGAGGGAGTTACAGTCCCCTGCCACACCTTGCGGCCTGTCGCCCACTGGCCAGCGCGGCTGCGCTGACGTAGAGGGGTGCTTACAAGCGCGCCAAAGGGGCGTCAACAGGAAATTCTGCCCCCGTTTCGGACGGCCAAAATCAGGATCAAACCGATGAAAAAGCCCAAATGGGTGATCGAGAAAGAACAGTCGCGCAAGGCGGCAGAGGCCCAGACCGTGTGGTTGTTCGGTTTGCATGCGGTGCGGGATGCGTTGCTCAACCCGCGCCGGGAAAAGCTGCGCCTGATTCTGACGCTGAACGCGCGTGATCGGCTGGGAGAAGCCGTTGCCGCAGGTGGGGTGGAGCCGGAAATCAGCGACGCCCGTTCCTTTGCCGCGCCGATTGATCCTTCGTCGGTTCATCAGGGGGCCGCGCTGGAAGTGAAACCGCTGGATTGGGGCAGCCTGGCGGATCTGGCCACGACCGGTGGTCCGGCGGACCTGCCGGTGCGGGTCATCCTGCTGGACCGGGTGACTGATCCACACAATGTAGGCGCGATTCTGCGGTCTGCCGAGGTTTTAGGAGCCTCTGCCGTTGTTGCGCCCCGGCACCATTCTGCCCCGGAAACCGGGGCATTGGCGAAAACTGCCAGCGGCGCGCTGGAACGCCAGCCTTATGTGCGGGTGCGTAATCTGGCGGCGGCAATTCAGGAATTGCAGGCCATGGGCTATCTGGTGCTGGGGCTGGATGGTGAGGGTGAGCAGACCATCGAACAGTCACTGCAAGGGCAGGGGGATCGTCCGGTGGCTCTGGTGCTGGGAGCCGAAGGTCCGGGCCTGCGGGCCAAGACCCGCGAAACGGTGGACGCGTTGGTGCGGATCGACGCAGCGGGCGCTTTTGGATCGCTCAACGTCTCAAATGCTGCGGCGGTTGCCCTATATGCATCCAGAGCAGTCTAAAGAGGCCAGACCATGGGATACCCGACCAAGATCGCAACATGCTGCTATTGCGGCACCAAGGCGGCTCTGGTTCTGAAGGGGCGCGAGCGTCACGAATTGTCCTGTTCGGGGTGTGGCGCGCCTTTGCATGATCTGAAGATGTTGCCGTCGCGCAAAACCGAGTCACACAAGATCGACCGTCGGTCCGGGTGCGACACGAAACCTCACAAGAAGAAAAAGAAGAAGAAATCCGGGTTGAAGCGGTTCGGCAGCTTTCTGGAAGACGCGTTTGATGTGATCGAGGATATTCTGGACTGACCCTGCCAAAACGGGTTGGCGCGGTGGCCACACCCTATGGCGTTCGTTCACAAGCCCGTGCACAGGGCTGGAATATCGGGCTACGACGTGCATTCTTGGGTCGTTCCGCAATCACGACCCATCTATGAAACTCTTCGCACTCATTCTTGTTGCCTGCTTTGCCATTTCGTTTTCTGCCGACAGCGTGCGGGCCGAATCCGCTATGGTTTTCACCCGCGACGGCGCGGCGTTGTCCGGTCACGACCCAGTCGCCTATTTCACTGTGGGCCATCCTGTTCCGGGCAAGCAGGAATACAAGCTGGTCTGGAAGCGCGCAGAATGGTGGTTTGCAACGCGTGAGAACCGCGATCTGTTCGAGGCCAATCCCCGTGCCTACGCCCCCCAATACGGCGGGTACTGTGCCTATGGGGTGGCAAAGGGTCAGTTGACGACAACCAAGCCCAATGTCTGGATGATCCACGAAAACCGGCTCTATCTGGTGCATAGCGCGCCGGTCATGGCGATTTGGAGCAATGACGTACAGGGCCATGTTGGGCGAGCAGACGCGAACTGGCCGGATTTGCTGCGAAAATAGCCTCTGGCGGGGTAACGTTAGCGCGAGCGCCCCTTTTTTCCGAAGTGTTGCATTCCTAAATCCAAATCATGGCCGCGAAGTTCGGAACCTTCGCAGGCTCTTCACTGTCCCTCGTTCCGTCACTGCGCTCAGGGTTCAACCTTGAGCGCTTTTTTCTTGGCAACGCGCGGGGTATGGAACGACATGGCCTACTATTCCGATTCCTACCTGCGCATGTTGCTGCGTCGCACACGTCGGATCGCGATGGTGGGTGTGTCAACCAACCCGGTGCGGCCAAGTTTTTTTGTGGCGCGCTATCTGCACTACAAAGGGTTTGATATCTGCCCGGTCAATCCGCGCGCGGCGGGTGAGACGTTGTTGGGGTTGCCTGTGGTTGGCTCGTTATCCGACCTCGAGGGTCCAGTGGATATGGTCGACATATTCCGCCGTTCCGAAGCGGTGCCAGCCATCGTGGACGAGGCGATGTCCGTTTTGGACGGGCTGCAAACCATCTGGATGCAGATTGGTGTGGAACATCCCGATGCTGCCGCCAAGGCCGAGGCAGCGGGGCTGGACGTGGTTCAGAACCGGTGTCCCAAGATCGAAAACCAGCGCCTGTTCGGTGAACTGCGCAAGGCAGGGTTCAACACCGGTATCATATCATCGAAGCTGCATCTGTAGATTCAGGCTCGTCTCAGATGCGCCTTTGCTCTGACCAGTGCCCTTGCTGGTCTTCCTCATCCGCGGCGTCCTGATCAAACAGGGTTTTCGCAGAGAAGATTCCGTTGCGGATGTTCAGACCCAGACCAACCGGATCTTCACGTTTGATAAAGAAGATGGTTTCGTCGATCTCGTCACATAGCATTGCGATCGTTTTGTCCCAATCCATGTCTGGCATCTGGATAATCCAGGCGCGCGCGGTCTCAAAGAACAGTGTCAACTGAACCTCGCGCATATAGCGGTTGCGGATCAGGCCGGTCAGGGCGGTGAAATAGGCATTGTTGATCTCGGAGAACCGGACCAGGTCACCGGGTGTGAGTTCGCGCAGCTTGTCTTTGAAACCCTGAAACACCTCTGGCGCGTCTGGCGGGAAAGGGCTGACAAAAAACGGGCCGGAATGGATTGCCAGCAACATGCGAAATTCGCAGGCGTCGTTGTACACGTCTGGTCTGATTTCGGTAACCTGCGCGCCGACGCCGTGTTTGATCTCCAGCAACCGGGCTTCTTCCAGCTTGGCAAAAATCCGGCGGATGGGTGACCGGCTGACTCCGAATTCTTCGGCCAATTCGCCCTCCCGCAAGGTTGATCCGGGGGGATACCGGTTGGTGAAGATCCGCTCGCGGATGGTGTCGTAGAGCAGGTCGTTGCGGGTTTGGGCGTCAGGTTGGTCGGGTTTGGGTTTTGCCATGAAAGATCGAGAGCAGGTTTTTCGAGGCTTGCCAAGCAGTTAGGTCGAGCGGGTTGAAATCAATGATTGGAGGATGCGTGACGGGCAGGCAAGAGAATTGTCCAAATCGAGCATGATGGATACATCTGTGACAAATTTCGCAGAAAATTCTCCTTAGAATCGCTCATATTTCGAATAGATGTACACATCATTGATTTAAGTTAGCCAATTTCTGGCAATTCCTTCGTAAAGTCACTCGTTCGGAGAGTATGTAATGAAGCCGACCAAGCTTGAAAATCGCACTGTTAAAAAGGTTCAGGGCGAGGCTCTGAAATATGGGTTCGACCCCAAATACTGGAAGGACATGTACGATCAGCAAAAACCGCTGCAGGCGCTTCGTGCAGCGGTGGCAACTGCCGCCAAATTCAAGATCAGTCCAAATGGCGACATCGATAAAGTCGCTCATAAGGACGCAGCCGCCCTGATCAAGGCGCTGTATGTCGTTGCAGCCAAGGCCAAGGCCGTATCAGCCAGCAAACAGTTGGAAACGGTTTGCACGGCGTTCGCGAAGCACGTGGGCAACGTCGCGGAACAGACCCAGTCCATTTGTGACGAGTACGAGAATTATCTGGCCTTTGCCAAGAACGTCGACAAGCAGGGAAGCGACCCGAAATTCTGGAAAAAGCACTATCCCGACAAAGATGTGTTGAAGTATATTGACGGTCTGGATGACCTTAGAATTCGCAAGCCTGATGACATCAAGAACCTGACAACCCTCAAGGAACTTGAACTTGCGCGGATTTACGTTGGGGGATTGGTTAATGCCCTGACCAAGTTGAAGGTCATAAAATACCGCGAAGCGGCGAAACATCTCGCAAACCAGATGAAATCCTACCACCGCCGCCTGACAGTTGCAGTGGACGAGTTGAGAGACGTGCTGGATCACTAAAAAGACGTTCGAAAACTGGTTCGAACGTCTTTTTGGCGGCGAGGGCCTGCCGCATCTCCCGGCGGCAGGCCTTTTTCTTATTTCTGGTCTTCGCGGCGGAACGCGCCCTGCACGATGCGGTCAATGACCATGGCGCAGAACAGGATCGCGAAGCCGCCCAACAGGCCGGGGCCCTTGGCTGCGTATTGCAGGGCTTCCAGGATGACCTTGCCCAGACCGCCGCCGCCGATCAGCGAGATGATCACAACCATGCTGAGGCACATCAAGATCGTCTGGTTCACCCCAGTCATGATCGAGGGCAGGGCGAGCGGGATTTCCACGTCGCGCAGCAATCGCCATCGCGATGCACCGAAAGCGACCGCCGCCTCCTTGATACTCTCTGGCACGCCCTTCATCCCAAGGGCGGTCAGGCGGATCACCGGTGGCATACCAAAGATGATCGTGGCCAGAATGCCGGGTGGGTTCCCGGTGCCGAAGAACGCGATGATGGGGATCAGGTAGACGAAGGCAGGCAGCGTCTGCATCAGGTCCAGCACTGGTTCAGCGGCGTTGTAGGCCCGTTGCGATTTGCCGAACCAGATGCCCAGCGGTATGCCGATGACCACGCAGATCAGCACGGCAGCACCCACCAGTGCGACGGTTTCCATCGCGACCTCCCAATACCCCAGCAGCGCGATGTAGGCGAGCGAGGCTGCGGTGAAGATCGCCACGCGCGGTCCCGCAGCGCGCCATGCGGTCACGCAGATGACCAGCATGACCACCGGCCACGGTGAGCCGATGAGCGCGATGGTCAACGCGTCCAGAACGCTGCGCACACCTGCCACGATGCCGTCGAACACATCACCACCTGCGGCGGCGGCGGCATCAATGCGGGCCTCCATCCAGTTCGCGAGCCGGGCAAAGATCGTTCCGCCGTCTTCGCCCAGGAAGATCGCGGATGCTTCTTTCTCCGGGAAGGCATCAAGCAGGGGAAGGGATGCATTGACCGTGAACTTGTAGACGATCAGCGGTCCGATCAGTGCGGTCAGGATGGCGCCGGTGACGATATTTCGGGTCGACCGACCGCTTTCCACCGCGTTCGGATCCACGCGCCAGCCAGAATATTGCCGTTCATATATCCGGTCGGCAAACAGGCCCTGAGCGGCTTTGAACAACAGCAGCAGGATGATGCCTGTCACCGCGATTCCAAACGCCTCGGACTGGGCCGCCTGCGCCTGCGCCAGACTGTTGTCAGCGGCCTTCTGGATGTTTTCCGCCAGTTTGGTGAAACGGTCCACGTCAGCCTGTTCGGTCGCTGCGGCGGCCCTGTCCAGCAACTCCTGCGCACGCGTCCCCTGCCGTTCTGCCCTTTCATAGAAATCCGCACCGGGATTGCCCCACATTCCACGGCCAATCTGTACCCAGGCGATGATTTCCAGAATCAGGAAAGACCAGAACATGCCCCAGACCGCGCGGGAAGCTGCCCAAAGCGGCCCCAGCACGGCAGCCCACAGGTTGAACGTGTTGGGCATTGCCCCGGTTGCATCGTGGATCTTGTGAAAGGCGCGCACGTAGTAGTCGCCATTCGGTCCGGCAAATTCCCGGATCGAGTTGTCCAGCGCCTCGGTATCGACCTCGATGTCAGAGGCGGCGGTGACTTTGATGTCGGTTGTTGCGTCAGTCATCTTTGCCTCCCTGAATGCCGCGCAGCAGCTTGGGCTTTGTCACGACGCCCACGTCCTGACCGCTTTCCGTGATCACCACAGGGTCGTCGGTACCGACGGCGAGGTCGATCAACTGGTCCAGATCGGCCCCTTCGTCAGCACGCGGTGCATTGCTGAGGTCGCCTTTGAAGCTGTCCAGCGGTTCCATGATCGAATGCGCCTTCACCAGCTTCAGCTTGGAAATGCCCTGCACGAATTCCCGCACATAGTCGTCAGCCGGGTTCATCACGATGTCTTCGGGTGTGCCAATCTGGACGATCACCCCGTCCTTCATGATCGCGATGCGGTGTCCGATGCGAATGGCTTCGTCCAGGTCGTGCGTGATGAACAGCGTTGTTTTCTTCAGCTGCGCCACCAGCGCCTTGAACTGGTCCTGCAATTGCAGGCGGATCAGTGGGTCCAATGCCGAAAACGGTTCATCCATCAGCAGGATTTCCGGGTCCGAGGCCAACGCGCGCGCAATCCCGACCCGCTGCTGCATCCCGCCTGACAATTCCTTGGGCAGGCGGTCTTCGTACCCCGTCAAGTCGACCAGACCCAGCGCATGATCCGAAATCGCCCAGCGTTTGGATTTGGAGATGTGGCGGATTTCCAGTGGGTAGGCGACGTTGTCGCGTACCGTCCGGTGCGGCATCAGCGCCATGTGCTGGAACACCATACCGATCTGCTGCGCCCGGACATGGCGCAATTCCTTTTCGGACAATTGCGAAATGTCGCGGCCCAGGATCTCGATCTTGCCAGCCGTCGGTTCGATCAGACGGTTGATATGGCGCACCAATGTCGATTTGCCTGACCCTGACAGGCCCATGATGCAGAAGATTTCACCTCGCGGGACATCGAACGAGGCTCCCTGGACACCGACCACGCAGCCAAAGCGCTCCAGCACTTCGGGCTTGCCGATTCCTTCTTGTTTTACGGCTGTCATGGCAGCTTCGGCTTCGGCGCCGAAGATTTTCCAGACATCCGTCAGTTTGACGACGGTTTCGCTCATATCTTCACCTGATGAGGATGCAAAACAGGCCGCCGGTGTCCCGGCGGCCTGAAAGGGATTTACGCAATTTGGCGCAAATTATTCAGACAGCCAGCCCAGGACTGCGTCCTCGTTTTCGGCAACCCAGGCCTCGGCGTAGGCAAGTGGTTCCTGCTTGTCGACGACCAGCGCAAAGGTCATGGCTGACACGGTGTCGGTGTCAAACTTCATGTTGGCCAGCAGCTTGGCAACCTCGGGGTGCGACTCTTCCAATGCCTTGGCGTAGTGGATGTGCAGATAGGCCAGGTCCCAGGCCACGCCTGCGTCCGACTTTTCCAGCCATTCCGGATCGTCTGTCGGCTGAATCACGTTCCACTTGGCCGCGTCATACTTGGGCTCTTCCAGAACCGTCAGTTCATGCAGCGCAAACACGTAGTGCGGCGTATAGCAGAACCCGACCCAGGGCTTGCCCGCCTTGATCGCGTTGTCGAGGTTTGCGTAGGCCAGCGTTTCGTCGCTTTCGGTCAGTTCCATGGTCTGGTCATAGCCATAGGACTTGGCGCGGATCTTTTCGATATTGGTCGAGGCCCAGCCGGGCGCACCGATCCAGACTTCGCCTTGGCCATTGCCGTCCGAGTCAAAGATCGCAGCGATGTCGGGGTTGGTCAGATCGTCAATGGACACGATCCCGTTGGCGTCTGCTGTGGCCTTGTCCACGCACATGCCCTGGAACGCTGCTACACCGTTCTGGTTCATTGCGACGGTGCCGTTGTCCTTAACGAACGTGTCGTGCAGGTTCTGCTGGTTGGGCAGCCAGACTTCGGGATGCACGTGCATAGCGCCCGAATCCATCGCTTCGAACACGATGGGGTTGGTGCCGTTTTGCAGTTCGACTTCCAGACCCAGGTTCTGTTCGATGGCCACTTTCATGATGTGCGCCGTTGCGTTGACCGAAGGCCAGTTCGGGACGCCGATCACGATGTCTGCGGCCAGCGCGGGACCGGCGGTCAGCATCGTTGCGCCGACAAGCAGGGATTTCAGTTTTGTCATGTTGTCTTCCTCCAACTGTTGGTTTTGGGCCAGTGCCTGTCGGACCTCTTCGGGTTCGTACAAGCAGGGCCAGTCATTCGAGCCGTGTTTGGTGTGTCCGTCCCTCTGTGTTCTCGGCCCGGTTGACGGGGCGTTTGGCGACCTGCGGATGCAGTATTTGTTTAACTTTGAAACAATGGGCACACGCGCCCCTGCACCAGCAACGCCAAGCTATTCGGGCGGTATCGCGTTTGTATAGATCAAATGATCGAATGTTAGATTTGGTATTACGGAAACTATGAAACTGGACTGCACAGCTGAAATGTTGCGACGTTAACGGTCCGGTCCGTTAGACAGCTGCTGAACAAAGGTTTCAAACCATGGCCAGCGCCGCGTCGCGCTGTCCCGGGAGACGAGGAAGCGTTTGCGGACATAGTGTGGGGCGTCGTGCAATTCATACAGCCGACCTGCGGAAACGTCGGCCTCTGCCACATTTTCAGGCAGGTAGGCGAGGCCACCCTTGGTCAGCAGGTGATCCAGCGCCCAGGTGGGAGCGGCAAACTCGATCCGAGCGACTTCGGCATCGAAATAGGATTCGCCGTGCTGCTGTCGAAACTCGGGTCCATAATCGACAAAGACGTACTGGCCGCTGCCGACAATCGGCATTTCGGGGGTCGTGGCGTAAAGCGCCAGGGTTTCAGGTGGCAGATCATGGATCGTCTGGCCACTACGCAACGTACTGCGATGGGTCAGCGCCAGATCGATCACCCCGTCAGACAGCCACCGATCCAGTTCCGCCGCGCTGCCACGTAGCAGGCTCAGCGCGATGCCCGATTGTGTGCCCGTCAGCAGGTCAGCAGCATGGGCACCGGGACCAGCCCATAAGTCAGGTTCCACCGCAAGCGTGCACAGGGCATCCAGCCCCTTGGGAAGCGAAACCTCGCGACGTGCCTGCCGCCACAGGCCCGAGATCATACGTGCATAGCTTAACACCCGCGCACCCGCCGGGGTCAGGCTGGCCCCAGATTTGTCCCGGTGCAGCAGGGTCTGACCCAATGCCGCTTCCAGTGCTTTCAGCCTGGCCGTGACAGTGGACTGGGTCACGTTCATCTGGACCGAAGCCCGTTGCAGTGATCCGGTGTCGACGATGGTGACGAAGGTTTGCAGGTGGGTGACGTTCATGATGGGCACTATAATTCGAGTTTCTCGAATTTAAATCGTGAAAAATTTCGATTTCCTGATGAAGGCAACTCTGTCAGCCTGCATCTCCAGAATACCGGCCCCGAATCCGAGGATATGTCATGCCCAATCGTCCAGACTTCACGCCCCAGCGCGAGGCCTTTGTCGCCGCGATGCGCGATGTCGCCGCCAGTGTCGCGGTTGTAACCACAGATGGGCCAGCGGGGCGGCACGGGGCGACAGTGACAGCATTCGCTTCTGTTTCGGCGGACCCGCCAACGGTGCTGGTCTGCCTGAATGCGCAAAGCCGTATTGCTGCGCTGGTTCGCGAAAACGGCCGGTTCTGCCTGAACGTGCTGGATCGTTCGGGGCATCTCGTGGCGGATCGATTTGCCGGGCGGCATGATGGCATTGTGCCGGATCGGTTTGACGGGTTGGACTGGCACGCGCTTGAGGATGGCGCGCCGCGTTTGGCGGGCGCGACTCTGTTTGACTGCATCGTGGATCATGATGTTCAGGCTGGCAGCCACGCGGTAGTGTTCGGTCTGGTGCAGGACATCGTGCGCGACGGGCTGGACCCGCTGACCTATCGGGACGGGGCCTATCACCAGGTTGTCCCGCACCTGGATTTCGCCAAGGATCACCCGGCAACAACCGCGACCGGAGGAGCCTGGCAATGAAAACCTATGAGATGTTGATCGACGGGGCGTGGGTCGCCGCAGCGGACGGGACGGTGTTTGACAGCGTGAACCCAGCCACTGGCGAAGTCTGGGCGCAGATCCCCGAGGCTACGGCAGAGGATGTGGACCGCGCCGTCAGGGCCGCGCACCACGCCTGTTACGACGGACCGTGGTCGAAAATGACCGCCACGGAACGCGGCAAGTGCCTGCGGCGGCTGGGTGATCTCATGGTCGAACACTCAGAAGCGCTGGGCGAGGTCGAAACCCGCGACACCGGCAAGATGTTCAAAGAAACACGCTGGCAGTCCACTTACATCGCGGAATACTACCACTTCTACGCGGGTGCGGCTGACAAGATCAGCGGCGAAACCCTGCCCATCGACAAGCCCGACATGTTTGTTTTTACCGACCGCGAGCCATTGGGCGTGGTTGCAGCTGTCGTGCCGTGGAATTCGCAGATGTTCCTGAGTGCAACCAAGATCGGACCGGCCCTGGCGGCGGGCAATACCATCGTGCTCAAAGCCTCGGAAATGGCCAGCGCGCCAATGCTGGAATTTGGCAAGCTGATCGCGCAGGCGGGCATTCCGGACGGTGTGGTGAATATCGTCACCGGTCACGGTGATCCCTGTGGTCAAACGCTGACCTCACACCCGTTGGTCGCGCGTGTTGCGTTTACCGGAGGTCCGGCCAGTGCGCGTCACGTGATCCGCAATACGGCTGAGAACTTTGCTGAGCTCTCCTTGGAACTGGGCGGAAAGTCCCCGTTTATCGTTTTTGAGGACGCGGACATCCAGAGCGCCGTGAACGGGTCGGTCGCGGGGATTTTCGGCGCATCAGGGCAAAGCTGTGTGGCGGGTTCACGTCTGATCGTGCACGAGGATGTGGCGGATGAATTCCTCGCCTGCATGACCGAGATCGCCAAGGGCGTGAAAATCGGCGACCCCATGGCGGACGAGACCGAGATGGGGCCGCTGTGCACCACGGCGCAGCTGGAGCATATCGAACGCGAGATTGCCCGGGCAAAGGACGAAGGCGCAACGGTTCTGTGCGGCGGTCAGCGCGCCGCAGCGGGCGAGATGTATTTTGAACCCACTATCGTCGATTGCCCGTCGCCTGACCTGCATATCGTCGACACCGAACTCTTCGGCCCGGTGCTGAGCGTTTTGCGGTTTCGGACCGAGGAAGAGGCGCTGGCGCTGGCAAACGACACTGTGCACGGGCTGGCCGCCGGGATTTTCACGCGCGACAGCGCGCGTGCCCTGCGCATGTCGCGAGCGGTGCGGGCCGGGATCGTCTGGGTCAACACCTATCGCGCCATCTCGCCCGTTGCTGCGTTCGGCGGGATGAAACAGTCCGGCTATGGCCGCGAGGCCGGGTTCCAGGCGGTCTACGACTATACCCGCCCCAAAACGGTCTGGATGAACACCTCGTCCGAGCCGTTGGGCAGTATGTTCGTCGCGCGGTAACGCGTGGCAGCGGCGTTTACCGCGCGGCGTCTACTTCACCACACCCAAATGACCCTTCAGACGGAGGAGCGAGAGATGAAATTTCAACTGGCAATCAATCTGGAACGGATGGACCCGTCGACCGACATGCGGGCGGTGCGGGACCATACACTGGAGATGGTGAAGATGGCCGAGACCGCGGGGTTCGAAATCGCCTGGGCTGCGGAACACCATGCGTTGGAGATGACAATTGCGCCCAATCCGTTCCAGATCCTGACCTGGTGGGGTGAACATACGCAGAACATCCGCCTTGGTGTCGGCGTCGTGAACGCAGCCTATTGGCATCCGATCAACCTGGCGGGTGAGGCGGCAATGCTGGACTTGCTGAGCGACGGGCGGCTGGAATTCGGCATCGGGTCTGGCGCGTATCAGCGCGAGTTTGACCGGATGAAGCCGGGCTTGGATCAGAAGGACAGCTGGCGCTACATGCAGGAAATGCTGCCGGTGGTGCGCAAGCTGTGGCAGGGCGATTATGCCCATGATGGTGAATACTGGCAGTTCCCGTCCGCCACGTCCTGCCCCAAACCTGTGCAGGAGGACGTGCCGGTCTGGGTCGCCGCCCGCGCGCCGATCACCTTTGACTACGCGGTTGAAAACAACTGCAACATCATGAGCTGGCCGCTGACCATGCCGTTTTCCGAGGCGCAGGACTACCGCGCGCGTCTGGATGACTCGATTGCCCGGATCGGGCCGTTCACCGGCCAATGGGCGCTGATGCGGCACACGGCGGTTTACGAAACCGAAACCGACCGGCAGGCGGCGATGGATTCGCTGCGCGGGGTGTTGGGACAGTTTGGCAATCTGATGACCAAGACCGGTGATGTCACAAATGGGTTCCCCGAGCGTGTGCCCCCCGAAAAGCTGGAGGGCAATTTCCGCTATGACCCTACCACGCTGGAGGAAAACCTGATCTTTGGTTCACCCGATCAGGTGGTGGAAAAGCTGAAGCTATACGAAGGCATCGGCGTGGATGCATTTATCTATTATGCCTCCATGGGCATGGATATGGCGCAGCAGAAACGCAGCCTGCAACTGTTCATTGACCGGGTGATGCCGGAGTTTTCGCAAAAGGACCTGGCCCATGCCAATTGAACTGCGCCGTACGCTGCTGTGGCAGCAGACCACTTATATCGAGGGTTGGAAGGCACCCGCAGAACCCACGCTGCTGGTTGCCGCCATGGCGATCATCAAGAACCCGTGGTTCGGGCGGGGACACGTGGAGAACCTGCGCCCCGAGATCATGGAGCAGGGCCCGGAACTGGGCGCGTTGTTGACCAAGATGATCCTGGACGTCACGGGTGAACGGATCGAAGGCTACGGCAAAGCCTCCATCGTCGGTATGGGGGGCGAGATCGAACATGCACAGGCGCTGACCCACACGCTGCATTTCGGCAACCAGTTCCGCGATGCGGTGGGGGCCAAGACCTACCTGGCGTTCACCAACACGCGCGGGGCGGCGGGCTGTTCGCTGATGATCCCGTTGATGGACAAACACGATGCAGGCCGGCGGTCGCATTATCAGACGATCCACACCTCGGTGATGGACGCCCCGGCAGAGGACGAGATTGTCATGGCGCTGGGCGCATCCGTAGGCGGGCACCCAAACCATCGGATTGGCGATCGGTACGAGGACCTGCGCGAGATGGGCCGTGACGTGGACAATCCGGCGGGGGTCTGATGGCGGTCTCAAAGGACGGCACGGTTTATGACCTGACGGGTCCGGTTGATGCGCCGGTGGTGGTGCTGATCCACGGGCTGGGCATGAACCGCGACATCACCTGGCGCGGCATCGCGCCGGTTCTGGCAAAGCGGTATCGCGTGTTGACCTATGACCTGTGTGGTCACGGCGAAACGGTGGTGCCGACTGCGCCTGTCAACCTGACGCTGCTGTCCGAACAGGTGATCGCGCTGATGGACGAGTTGGACATTGCCCGCGCGGCCTTGGTCGGCTTTTCGCTGGGTGGGATGATCAACCGGCGTTGCGCGATGGACCATCCGTCGCGCGTGTCAGCCCTGGGCGTGTTGAACTCGCCGCATGAACGTGGGGAAGAACAACAGAAACTGGTCGAAGCCCGCGCGCGTGATACGGCGGCGGGTGGCCCCGGGGCGACCATCGACGCAACCCTGGCCCGCTGGTTCACGCCAGCGTATCTGACGGGTCATGCGGACGTTGTGGAAGAGGTGCGCCAGATCGTTTTGGCCAATGACCACGCCAACTATGCAGCGCACCGGCAGGTTCTGGCGGAGGGGGTGGTGGAGCTGATCCGCCCGACGCCGCCGATCACGCATCCAACACTGGTGATGACCTGCGAGCATGACAGCGGGTCCACCCCGGCCATGAGCCACGGCATCGCGGCAGAGATCGAAGGGGCGAAGACCATGATCGTGCCGGACCTGCAGCATCTGGGCCTGATTGAACAGCCGGACCTGTTTACCGCTCCGTTATTGGAGTTTTTGGCCCAAGCGGCCCAATGAAGGACATAACATGACCCTGATGACCGGCGGCCAGGCCGCAATCGAAGCGCTGAAGGCCGAAGGCGTGACACACGTGTTCGGCCTGATCGGGTCCGCCACGATGGAGATGTTTGACGCGCTATACGACGCGGAAGGCATCCAATTCATCGGCATTCACGATGAACGCACCGGCACACACATGGCTGACGGTTTCGCCCGGATGAGCGGGCAGGCGGGTGTGGTGCTGGCTGGGCAGAACGGGCCGGGGGCAACGAACCTCGTGACCGGCCTGGCGCAGGCCAAGGCGGCCTATTCCCCGGTCGTGTCCATCGCCGGGGCACTGGCCAGCGCGCATGTCTACCGCGATGCGTTTCAAGAGGTGGATCAGGACGCGCTGTTCAAACCGATCACCAAGAAGACGTGGACCGTGCCCTCCGCTGACCGCGTGCCAGAAATGTTTCGCGAGGCGTTTCGCACAGCACTGGCCCCGCGTCGTGGGCCGGTGCAGGTGAACCTGCCGCGTGACGTGTTGGCGGCGCAGGCGGAGTATCCACCGTTTCAAACCCCGTCTGAGTACCGCGCCTGGTCCGCCCCCGCCGGGTCACCAGCGGCGATCACGCAAGCGGCGCAGATACTGGCGGGGGCTGTGCGACCTGTCATTGTCACTGGTGGCGGGATCAAGAACACAGGCGGTGCGGATCAGGCGCTGGCGCTGGCCGAGGCATTGAATTGCCCGCTGGTGACCGCCCCGGGCCATGGGGACGCTGTGCCGTTTGGCCATCCGTTGAACGCCGGTCAAATGGGGCCGCGCGGCAATGCTGTTGCGTCGCGCTTGGTGAAAGAGGCGGATGTGATCCTGGCGCTGGGCACGCGATTGGGCTTCAACTCTACCTTCTACAGCTATGACAACATCAACCGGGATGCCGCGATCATCCACGTGGAGCTGGAGCCGACTGCCATTGGCCGCTACTTCCCTGTTGCGCTGGGTATTCAGGCGGACGCGCGGATGGCAGCGGATCAACTGCGCGATGCCTTGCAGAAAATCGCGGACCGCAAACTGGCCGAGACCTGGACCGAAGGGTTCAAAGCAGATCGCGCGGCCTATCTGTCAAAACGGGACGCGGATGCGGACACGGGCACACTGCCGATCCAGCCCTCGGGCCTGTTCAAAACACTGCGGAGGGTGCTGCCCGAAGACGTCGCCGTGACCATGGATGCGGGCACGCTGTGCCTGCAGGCCACCGATGCGCTGAACTACCACACGCCCAAAAGCCTGTTCACGCCGCTCGATTTCGGGCTGGTCGGGTTTTCCTTTGCTTGTGCGCTGGGCCTGAAACTGGCCGCACCCGAGCGTCCGGTGGTCAGCTTCATGGGCGATGGCGGGTTCGGCATGACCGTCTCGGAACTGAGCACTGCCGTGGATTATGGCATCAACACTGTGACCGTTGTCATGAACAACAAATGCTGGGGCGCGGAAAAGGCCTATCAACGGGACTTTTTCAACGGGCGCTACATCGGTGCGGACGTGTCGAGCCCACCGTTTGACAAGCTGGCAGAACTCTACGGTGCCAAGGGTTACAAGGCCGACACGCTGGATCAGGTGGCGGGCGCGCTGGAAGATGCGCTGGAATGTGGGAAGCCCGCGGTGATTGATGTCAGCGTCGATCCGGCGGCGCTGTATTCCTTCCGCCGAGACAGTTTCAAGCATCGGGGTGGCTGAACGATGACGGAGTATCCGCACACACAGGCGCAGCGAGAGACCGACGACTGGAATCCGGTGTGGGACCTGATGGCTGAAATGGACCCGGATTATCTGGAGGCGTTTCTCGCCTTCCGCTCGGTTCCGCAGAAACAGGGCCCGCTGCCGCAGAAGACCAAAGAACTGATCATGATCGCGATAAACGCGGCGACCACCCACCTCTGGGCACCCGGTGTAAGGCGGCATACGCAGAACGCTTTGCGTGCGGGGGCGACGAAGGAGGAAATCCTTGAGGTCCTGCAACTGACGTCGATCATTGGCGTGCATTCGATGACGATGGCCGCGCCAATTCTGGCTGAGGAACTTGCCAAAGCAGAGGGCGATTGAAGCCCGGTTCGGTCAGCGATTTCGGGGATCGGGATACCACTGGGCCCTGATGCACCCTATCTCTGGTCCAAGGATGCCAAGCGGGAAGGATCACAGATGTACAAGGAAGCATTGAAAGCAGGCGGCAACGCTGTTGTCACCGGCGCGGCCAGCGGGGTCGGACGTGTTGCCGCTCTGCGCTACGCACAGGCCGGGCTGGGCGTGGTGCTGGCGGATTTGGCCGGGGATAAGCTGGACGAGGCCGTGGCAGAGGTTCGGGCCGCTGCGCAGGATGGCGCGACGGTTATGGGTGTGCCGACGGATGTGTCCAGCGATGCGGATGTTGCGGCATTGGCGGACGTGGCCTTTGATGCAGGGCCGGTGGCGGTCCTGATGAACAATGCAGGCATCGGTCGTCCGACCACGACAACAGGCGACATGGAAAACTGGCAGCGCATGTTCGACGTCAATTTCATGGGCGTGCTGCGTGGTTTGCAGGCGTTTGTTCCACGGATGATCGAAGCTGAACGACCCGCCGTGGTTGTGAACACTGGCTCGAAACAAGGGATCACGACCCCGCCCGGCAATCCCGGCTACAACATGACCAAGGCCGCCGTGAAAGTGCTGACCGAGCAATTGGCTCACGAGCTGCGCGAGGCCGGGGCACCGATTTCCGCGCATTTGTTTGTGCCGGGCTTCACGTACACCGGCATGATTGCGTCGTTCCTCCCGGAAAAACCTGCTGCAGCGTGGACCAGTGAGCAGACGGTGGGTTACTTCCTGAGCCGGATGGCGAAGGGCGATTTCTACATCTTGTGCCCGGACAACGACGTGGACGAACAACGCGACGCACGCCGGGCAACCTGGGCTGCGATGGACGTGGCAGAGAATCGCCCGGCGCTGTCGCGCTGGCATCCCGAATACAAGGATGCGTTTGCGGCTTTTGAGAAGGGTGAAGGCTGAGACGGTTCCGGCAATTAGAACATTGCGCGGAATCAAGGGCCTCTGGCCCGCCGCGCATCGCCGGGCCGCCCCACGGTACGGCGATTTGGCTGGCGAAAATTTGTGCTAGTGAGGTTGCACGGAATGGGCTGGCATAAAGCGAGTCACTGAAAGGTTGGTTCGCCGCACCGCAGCCCGTCGATGCGCGGCTTTTCGCAAAAACTGAAGCCGCCTAATTCTCAGAATGCCTTGAACGTCATTGTCGTCAGCGACCGCTCGATATCCGGAATCTTCAGCAGGCGGTCGTTGATGTATTTGCCCACGTCTTCCTCAGCCGGGATGTAGAGTTTCATCAGCAGGTCATATTCGCCACTGGTGGAATAGAGTTCGGAGTGAATCTCGCTCAGCGCGATGTTCTCGGCGACCTTGTAGGTCGACCCGGGCTTGCAGCGGATCTGGATGAAAACACAGGTGGACATGGGTGACCTTCGATACGTGTGACGCAACGCTGTCACAACGGCCAAGGGCTTGCAAGACCCGGCTTGGCGTTCTGTTATCACCAGCGTATTGAGGCGCAAACAGCAAGGATCGGCAACATGCGCACAGCCAGGGTAGAACGGGCGACAAGCGAAACCCAGATCGCGGTCGAGGTCAATCTGGACGGCACGGGCCAGTTTTCGTCAGAGACCGGGATCGGCTTCTTTGACCATATGCTGGAGCAGTTGGCGCGTCATTCGCTGATGGACCTGACCGTGGTGGCCAAAGGTGATCTGCATATCGACGACCACCATACCGTCGAAGACACCGGCATTGCGTTGGGACAGGCGATGACGCAGGCGCTGGGCGACAAGAAGGGCATCGTGCGCTATGGGTCCTGCCTGTTGCCGATGGATGACGCGCAGGTGCGTGCGGCGCTGGACCTTAGCGGGCGGCCATTCCTTGTGTGGAATGTGGACATGCCCTCGGCCAAGATCGGGACGTTTGACACGGAACTGGTGCGCGAGTTCTTTCAGGCGCTGAGCACCCATGGCGGCATCACGCTGCATGTGGACCGGCTGCACGGGTTTAACAGCCACCATATTGCTGAGGCAGCGTTCAAGGCCGTGGCGCGCAGTTTGCGCGTTGCGCTGGAAACCGACCCGCGCAAGGCGGACGCGATCCCCTCCACCAAAGGGATGCTTTGAGAGGGGGGAGCGGAATTATCCATAATTCCGGTGCGATTTCGTTGACGTAATCGCCGTCGCGTGCGGTGCAGTGTTGTGGCCCCTTGGCAAGCGGTTCGATCCCTCCTACGACAGCCCTGATCCATCCCAGAGCGGAGCCCCCATGCTGACGGCCATCATCGACTATGAAAGCGGCAACCTGCATTCCGCGCAGAAGGCGTTCGAGCGGATGGCGGATGAGGTCGGGGCAGGGGAGGTCACCGTGACCTCGGACGCGGACGTTGTGGCCCGCGCCGACCGGATCGTCCTGCCCGGGGACGGTGCATTCCCCGCGTGTGCTGCCGCGCTGCGGGGGCGGTCGGGGCTTTATGATGCGCTGCGCGAGGCGGTCGAAGAGCGCGGGCGCCCGTTCCTGGGCATCTGTGTCGGCATGCAGTTGATGGCAACGCTGGGGCGGGAATACGAGGACACTGACGGACTGGGCTGGATCGCTGGTGAGGTGGTGCGGATCATGCCCGGGGATTCGTCACTGAAAGTGCCGCACATGGGGTGGAACGACCTGGTGCTGGATGCAGAGCACCCTGTATTCGACGGCATCGAAACCGGCGCGCATACCTATTTTGTGCATTCCTATCATTTTCGTGTGGAAAACCCGGCAGAGCGGTTGGCGCATGTGGATTATGCGGGTGACGTGACTGCCGTCATTGGCCGCGACACGATGTTGGGCATGCAGTTTCATCCGGAGAAAAGCCAGCAGGCCGGGTTGCAGATGATCGCGAATTTTCTGCGTTGGCGGCCCTGATCACGCTTGTAGCAGCAAGCGCTGCCTGAAAAACGCGATAATCTCGTCCTTTGCTTGCATGGTCGCAGACCCTGCGGCGTCCTCCAGATGTGTGGTCACAACGGAATGCGGCGTTGGGACATGGGTGGCGGTGAAGGGCGGTACTTGTTTGTTTGCGGCTGAATCTGGCAGCACGCGGCCATCAAACCGGTCTCCAAGAGCCTCTTGATAGGCAGCAAACCGCTGCGCCCGGCAAAAGTGATCCCCGGCAAAGCGATAGGCCAACACAGTCAGGTCATCCTGTACTAACCGCGAACGCACGGCAGCGGCCTCTTCCGGTGGGCTTTCGATTTGATCAGGCGCATCAAGCGGCAGGGAGGGTTGTGCCAGCACGGGGGCCAGAACCGATGGTTCCAGCGTCATGCTCAATGCGAAATTGCCGGTGAAACACATGCCTATGGCGCCAACGCCGGGTCCGCCAGCCTCGGAGTGGGCCAACACTGCCAATGCGCGCAGCCATTGCGTGACGGGGCTCGACCCACTACCGGCAAAGGCGCGGAATTCTGCGCTGACACAGGCCTTCTGAAACACCTTGGCGCCGTCCTCGGCACTAGGAGCGACACCGTCCTGCCCAAAGAGGGATGGCATGTAGACCGTAAACCCCGCCTCAACCACCCAGCGGGCGAACCGCGCGACCTCGGGGATCAGGCCGGGCATTTCGTGCATCACGATCACGGCGGGGCCCGTGCCTTGAACGTAGACGCGTTTTTCGATGTCGTTGAGCGTGATTGAACGTTGGGTGAAGTCGGTGAGCGGGTCTTTGGGAAGCTGGGTCATGATGCAATCTCGAATCTGATACCGGATTTTGAACTCAGATACAGGTGCGCTATCTGATACCGGATGTCAAACTCAGCCTCTCCCCTCCCGCCCTCTACCCGTCGCCGCGCATTGGTGCCCAAGGAAGATTGCCCGATGGCGCGCGCCGCAGAATTGCTGGGCGACCGTTGGACGTTGTTGGTCCTGCGCGAAGCTTTTTATGGCGTGCAGCGATATGACGACATGCGCGCGGACCTCGGTGCACCGCGGTCAATGTTGACCGACCGGCTGAACAAGCTGGTGAAGCGCGGGTTGATGCAACGCCGGGCCTACCAGGACCCGGGGGACCGGCCGAGGCAGGCGTATGTGTTGACGCAAAAGGGGAAGGATCTGGCCCTGACGCTCATTGCGATCACGCAATGGGGGGAGGATCACGTACTAAATGGACCTGCCCCGGTGCAAGTTGTGGACCGGCAAACGGGTCAGCGGCTGCGGGTGGAACTGGTTGATGAAAACGGCGAGATAGCCGACCTGCGCAATGCGGTGCTTTCAAAGGTCTGAAGGTGAGGGCGCTGTGATCTGCCCTCACCGATGCTCAAAGTTCAGTTAAGGCGTGTCCAGTCCTGACCCCGGCAAATCGCGCCACCTGCGACGCAGCCCTTCACGGTCAGCTTGTTGCCGCTGAGCGACATCTTGGACCGGTAGGTCTTGTCCGTATCCGGTGCCCAGACCTTGCCACCGGAATAAGACCCGTCGCCCTTGGCCTGCATGTCCCAGATCAGACGCTTGCCCAGATGTTCATAGTCGCCCGATGACTGCCCGCTGGCATCAAACGCCTTGGCGATCGTGCCGCACAGCGCGTTGCCACAAGCCCCGATCTGCACATGCAGATAGCCGCCTTCTTCGCCTTCTGCGGTCTTCCACAGCCCCTCTGCCGGATCAGCCGCCCAGGCAGCGCTGGCCATAACCAATGCGGTGAAAGCGCCAGTAACGAGATGTTTCATGGGATACCCTCCTCTGTTGCTTGGACACTGACGCCATCCCCCGAGTCGGGCAAGGTTGACTTGAGGTCCGTTGCATCCACGGGCGGGCCCGTGCCATAGGACGCGCAAATCTCCGCTTGGAAAGGTCCAGACATGATCCTCTACCCCGCCATCGACCTGAAAGACGGCCAGGCCGTGCGCCTGCTGCGGGGCGAGATGGAGCAAGCCACCGTGTTCAACGATGATCCGGCGGCACAGGCGGCGGCCTTTGTGGAGGCCGGGTGCGAGTGGTTGCATCTGGTGGACTTGAACGGGGCCTTTGCGGGTGAGCCGGTGAATGCGGCCCCGGTTGAGGCCATTCTGGACCGCTGCGATGTGCCCGCACAGTTGGGGGGCGGTATCCGTGACATGGAGACCATTGAGAGCTGGCTGACCAAGGGGCTGGCGCGGGTGATCCTGGGCACGGTTGCGGTTGAAGACCCCGATCTGGTGCGCGACGCAGCGCGTGCCTTCCCGGGGCAGGTGGCCGTGGGCATTGACGCACGGGGCGGGCGCGTGGCCACGCGGGGTTGGGCCGAGGAAACGGATGTCGAAGTCACCGACCTTGCCCGCAGTTTCGAAGACGCAGGTGTGGCGGCGATTATCTACACCGACATCAACCGCGACGGCGCCATGCAAGGTCCGAACATCCCGGCGACCGAGGCGTTGGCGAGGGCAGTGTCGATCCCCGTTATTGCCTCGGGTGGTGTGAGCGCTTTGGATGACCTCATTGCATTGCGCGACACGAGCGTGGTGGCTGGCGCGATTTCAGGCCGCGCGCTCTATGACGGGGCGTTGGATCTGAAAGCGGCGCTGTCTGCGCTGAAGGGATCGTGAGCACGACCCCTCAGATCATCATTGCGGTCGGCGGAACGCTGGGCGGGATTGGCTTCCTTGTGCTTGCGCGCAGCAAGGGCAATCCGATCTTTACCACGGGCTTCAGCCGGACGGTTGCCGGGATCATTGGCGGGCTGCTTTTGCTTTTCGTTCTGGTCGAGCTGCCCTACCTCGCCGGGCTGTGCAGCGGAGGGATGGACGAACCCATTTCCTGCCCCGCGCTGCCGTTCCTGGAAGACGATGTGTATTTCGTTCCCGCCATCCTGCTGATGTACACGTCGATCTTTGTCTTTCCCTTTCTTGCGGGTCTTGCCATTCTGGCCGAAGCAATCGCGCGCCTTTTCCGGTATTGGGACGCGCGCCACCCGGACTGACCCATGACGTTGATCAATCGCCTGTTCCTGATAGCCATGCTGTTGCCGATCGCGATCTGGGCAGGATGCATCGGGTTGGTCATTTTCCTGAGTTCGGTGCAGGGCTGCACGATCCACGAAGGGTTTCCCAACCCATGTACATTCTTGGGCATGGACTGGTCCCAAACTGCCTATGGCCTGGGTTTATTTGCTGCCTGGGGGCCGCTGATCTTCGGTCCTGTTGTCGCGGCCATCGGCATGGCCTGGCTGGTCTACTCGGGTGCGGCCCGGTTCCTGAACCGGTGGCGGTAAATGGATTTGTCGCCATAGTTTGCCGGAGTTTTGCTGCCCGCGTTTCGTAAATCTCAAGATTGTGCTAGTCTGACGGAAATAACGGGCAAACCCGACACAGGCAGGCACACAACACAGCATGGCAATTGGACAAGCCGGCAGTATCACCACGAACTCGCCGACGGAAAACCAGCTGATCACCATTGATCTGGCTGAACCACTGACCAACCCGGTCTTTGCGCTGACCGCCACGAACAATGGCGGGCATCAGTATACACTACGGGTTGTTGATCAGACGCTGGATGGGGATGGGAACACCACATCCTTCAGTTTCATCATGGAAGAATGGGAGTATCTGGACGGCGCTCACCCTGCCACGGAGACGATCAACTGGATCGCTGTCGAAGAGGGCGTGCATACGCTGCCCGACGGGCGGGTGATCGAGGCGGGTACGACGCCTGTGGGCGACGCTGGAGCCTCGGTCAGTTTCAACGGAAATTACGGCAGCGATACGCCGGTTGTTCTGACCTCGGTCATGTCGAACAACGACACAACCACGGTGGACAGTGACCCGCTGAACGTAACGAACTCTGGCTTTGACATCGAGTTGCAGGAAGAAGAAGCCGAAGCCGACGATCATGGCACGGAAACCATTGGGTGGATTGCGATCCAGCCGGGAGGTGATGCAGCCTCGGGAACAGCCACGCGGGTGGGGGGCGTCGACGACAACACCGATGTGTTGAGCCTGGGTGATACGTTCAGCGCACCGATTGTCGTGGCAGAGACGCAGACAATCAATGGCGGCAACCCTGAGACAGTCAAAATCGACGGGCTGACCTCGACCACGATTGGTCTTTATCTGGAAGAAGAGCAATCTGCTGACAACGAAACCAACCATATCGACGAGGATGTCGGATTCGTCGCCTTCGAATCCGGTCTGATCCCCTGTTTCACGCCAGGCGCGCAGGTTCGGACGGCACGCGGGCTGGTTGCGGTGGAGAACTTGCAGGCCGGTCAACTGCTGGTGACGCGCGACAATGGTCTGCAACCCTTGCGTTGGGTGTGTCGCCGGACGTTGGGCACCGATCATTTGGTCCGCAATCCACAGCATAGGCCAGTTCTCATCAAGGCTGGTGCATTGGGCCCGGACCTGCCGGAGCGTGATCTGCTGGTATCGCCCCAACATCGGATGCTGATGGAGGGCTGGCGGGCCGAGCTGTTTTTCGGCCCTTCCGAAATTCTGGTTCCGGCCCGAGGTTTCGTGAATGACCAGACCGTGACGCTGGCACCGAAAACGAAACCGGTGACCTATCTTCATTTGCTTCTGGACCGGCACGAAGTGATCTGCGTGAACGGGGCCTGGACGGAAAGCCTGCACGCCGGGCAGCTGTCCAAAGGGCTGATGCCGGATGCGGCACGAGAAGAACTGTTTCAACTATTCCCGAATTTGCGATCTTACGCTCAAAGCTTTGGAGCCACCATCCGCCCCGTTGCCACCGTGCGCGAAGCGATGGTGCTGAACTGAGGCCATCCCTTCGGATGTGGGTTTTCCTCGATCTCGCAAACCCCTAATAAGGCGCGAACCAAGGCAGGGCGCGTATTATGCTCAAAACCCGTATCATTCCATGTCTGGACGTTGCTGACGGTCGCGTCGTCAAAGGCGTGAATTTTGTCGATCTGGTTGACGCGGGCGATCCGGTGGACGCAGCGCGGGCCTATGATGCGGCGGGCGCGGACGAGCTGTGTTTTCTGGACATCCACGCGACCCACGAAAACCGTGGGACGATGTTTGATGTGGTCCAGCGCACGGCGGAGCAATGTTACATCCCGCTGACCGTGGGCGGGGGGGTGCGCACGACCAGTGATGTGCGCGATCTGCTGCTGGCGGGGGCCGACAAGGTCAGCTTCAACTCTGCCGCCGTGGCCAACCCGGATGTGATTGCCGAAGCTGCAGATCAGTTCGGCAGCCAGTGCATTGTCTGCGCCATTGATGCGAAGACGGTGGAACCGGGGCGATGGGAGATTTTCACCCATGGCGGTCGCCGCGAAACCGGGATTGATGCGGTGGAGTTTGCGCGGACCGTTGCCGCCAAGGGAGCTGGTGAAATCCTGCTGACCTCCATGGATCGCGACGGCACGCGGGCGGGATTCAACCTGCCGCTGACGCGTGCGATTTCGGATGCGGTGGACGTGCCAGTGATCGCCAGCGGCGGGGTCGGGACCTTGCAGCATCTTGTGGACGGTGTGACCGAAGGCGGGGCGAGCGCGGTGCTGGCGGCCTCGATCTTCCATTTTGGCGACTATTCGATCCGCGAGGCAAAAGAGTACATGGCCGCTGCGGGCATTCCGATGAGGCTGACATGAGCGTTCTGGATGATCTCGAAGCAATCATTCGATCCCGCAAGGATGCAGACCCCGACAGCAGTTGGACGGCTAAGCTGTTGGCCAAGGGACCCGAGAAATGTGCCGAGAAGTTCGGGGAAGAGGCGGTTGAGGCCATTATTGAAGCGGTCAAGGGCGATCAGGCCAAACTGACGTCCGAGGCGGCGGATGTACTCTACCACCTGCTGGTCATGCTGGCGGCGCGGGACGTGGCGCTGGCGGATGTTTTGGCCGAACTGGAGCAGCGACAGGGCCAGAGCGGTATCGCTGAGAAGGCGGCGCGTGGCTGACCGCTTGACGTGAGAGGCCCCGGATCAGGTCCGGGGCCGCGTCCCGTGCCCGGATCGGGATTTGATTATTCGGCGATCAGGTAGTCTTCTGGCACACCAAATGTGAAATCCCGTTCGGGCACTTGGGCGTGACAGTCATGGCAATAGGCAACCTTGCCCGCGCGCGTGCCTTGGGTATCGCCGAAAATTGACCCGTCTGGCATGACCATGACATAGCGCCAATCGCCGGTTTCGGGGCTGGTCCCCGAGCTGAGTTTTTCCATCACGAAGACGGCTGCGGGGAACACGCGACCTTCATCCGTGACGGTCAGGCTGTCTTTGACCAGCACGGACCCTTCCGGCAGAAACGCACCTTCTTCCAGCGTTGCATACCCCTCCGCGGTGCTATTGGCGAAGTTGTTGACATATCGCTGGCCATGGGTGGCGGAAATGTAAGGCGCATCATTCAGCAGCGGCCAGTCCTGGTAATCCGCCAACACACCCATGCCGGCTCCGGCATATCCCCGCGCCATTCGGTCCTTTATCTGGTCATAGATCTGACGAGCATCGTCCTTGCTCAGGTCTGCCGGGTTTTCCAACGTGATATGGGCGCTGTCAGATTCAGACTGGGCATGGACAGTCTCGCCCGTACCCCACAGCGCCAGCGTGATCATCAGGGCGGAGGGAATGGAACGAAGGTTGGGCATTCGGGTCTCCCTGCTTTGCTCGGGAACGGACGACACCGTTCCTTTACCGAAATAGGGAGCCCAAGAGGGGGTTGCACCTGCCGAACGCGCGGCGGGTGATGGTTTCACTGTCTTGTGCGGGGACGTGATCGAATAAGGTTCAGGCGTCGAACCCGACCGAGACGGTGCCGATGCCGTCGATCTCTACCCGGACTTCGGAACCCGAGGGGACCGGGTGCATCGCCGCAAACGCGCCGCTCATGACATAGTCGCCTGACTTGAGCGGATGCCCGCGCTTGGCCAGATTGCGGGCCAGCCAGACCAGAGCAGGCAAGGGGCCGCCATGGGTGGCAGCGCCTGCGCCGACTGCGACCTCTTCGCCATCGACGAACATTTTCATCGTGGCCTTGTCCAGCTCTGCCGGGTCCACACCCGGCACAGGCGCTCCGCAAACAAACCAGGCAGCGGCAACGTTTTCGGCCAGCATGTCGAGAGGTCCACCGGTCCAACCGTCAAAACGGCTGTCCACAACTTCGATCGCGGGCATAACCTCGGCGATCGCCGCCAATGCAGCCTCTTCGCTCAGGTCAGGAACATCCAGGTCTGCGCCCAGACGGAAGCAGATTTCCGCTTCGACCCGAGGTTGACGGTGATCGCCTGCTGCGATTTGCGCGCCGTCCCGCAGCATCATGTGTGAATAGAGAATGCCCGAAACAGGTTCGCTCAGCCCGAATGCTGCTTGCGCGGCTGCTGCGCTCAATCCGATTTTCGCACCGGCCCGGGCGTGCCCAGCCTTGTCCAGTGCATCAACCACGCCGTCCTGCACCGAATAGGCATCCTCCAGCGTGAACGTCACACCGCCTTCACCCGGGGCGGCAATCAGGTCGCGGTTCAGGACTGCGGCGGCAATGCGCGCGGTTTCGTCGGTCAGGCTCATCAAAATCTCCAAGTGTGTCTGGTCCGGGCCAATACCTAGCGAATTCTACAACTTTGGCGACCACAAATCCGCGCGACGCCCTGTGCCCCATCGCACAAGCGTTCCCAATTCGGACACAGTTCGCCCTGATTATTTCTTGAAACGCTCCAAAAATCCCCAAACTGCCCGCCTATCCATAGGTCCAGTCACAAGTGTCATCGGTACCCAACCAAAACACAAAACAGGCAGGAAGCCGTGACGGGACCCGAGCAACCCATCGTCATGCGCGAACCCGATTGGGAAGCGCGCATACGCCATATCCTGACCACATCCGGTCGGGCGATTGCTGACATTCTTGTACCCAATGGTCGGATGGAGGAGATCGAGGCATCGCTGATCAAGATGTCGGACCAGAGTTTTTGCGCCCGGCTGACGCTGGGGTCAAAAACCGCGTTTCTCAAATCCTATGATGGGGATCGACCGGGCACGCTGTTGGCGTTCAACCGTGAACGAGATGTGCTGGCGGCGATGAAAACCTCAGGCTTGGTGCCACGATTGCACATCGTGTCCGAGGCGCAGCGCTGGTTGTTGATGGAGGAAATCCCGCGAAGGTCAAGCGAACTGTCAGCCTACCTGGCACCCGACGACTTCGGTTATCGCGTTGGCACATGGATTGCCGAGTTCGAGGCCATAGCGCCGTTTCAGGCGGGTGCGGGCAACTGGCTGGGCTACCTGCAGAAACTAGGGCTTGGGCCACAGGTGCTGCGGATCGAAAATGCGGCGGATACCTTGCGACAGATCCCGCTGTGCGGGTCCGTGATCGCGCGCAATGATGCGACGCTGCACAATTACCTGCTGACGCCCGAAAATCGGCTGATTGGCTGCGATTTCGAATCCGCCAGCCTGAAACCTAGGGGCTGGGAATATCTGATGACCTGGCACTCTCTGATGGAGCGCTATGGCGACTACGCGGGTGATGCGATTGATGCCCTGTCTGATGGGTTCGACAAATCCCACCGTGGTGGGCTGATCTCCGACGAACTGAACCACGTCGCGCGCATACTGTTCCTGGCACGGTTCCTGCAATTGCAGGACGTGGATCGGAGGGTCGCCTAATGCCGACGCAAACCGTGACCGTGTCCCTCAGTGGGGGCGATGATGACGATACTATCGAAATCAAGGGTAAAGATCTGACAGACACCGGAGGCGCATCCGTTGTTGAGAACCACACACAAATTGTGACGATTTTGGACGGTGGACAGATCGGTGAGGATGACGATGACGACGAACGACCGACATTCGAGTTCGCGTTTTTCGGAAAGTCGGCAACCGATGCTGACCAATTCCTCCTGGATCTCAGCGGTTTCGACGACGATTTTGACATTGCAGTAAAAAGCCAGAAGTCCGACGATGTCTGGCGCATCAGCGGGTTCGACAGTTATGTGCGCGTCGGGAACGTCTGGACCTTTACCTACACAGGAACGGACGGCGAGTTGCATGAGGTCTCCATCGACGCCGAGTCGACGAACGGAACAGGGATCGCAACTGTGGTGGTCTGTTTCGTGCGTGGCGCACGCATCCTGACGCCGAATGGTGAAGTCGCTGTTGAGTTGCTGAAGCAGGGTGACCAGGTTGTTTGTGGTGACGGCACGGCCCGGGACATCTGCTGGGTTGGCAGCCGGAAACTGGACAGCGACGCTTTGCGCGAAAACCCAAAGCTGAAACCTGTCAATTTCCAACCCAATGCCTTGGGAGACGGTCAGCCAAACCGCGAAATGCAGCTGTCGCCCCAGCATCGCGTGCTTTTGCGCGACTGGCGCGCGGAACTGTTGTTTGGCGAAAGCGAAGTGCTGGCTCCGGCCCACGCGCTGATGAATGACACGACAATCACGCGCGATCATTCCTGTGACCCGGTGGAGTATTTCCACATCTTGTTGGATGGGCATCACACAGTGTTCGCTGACGGAATGGAATGTGAAACGCTCATGCCCGCAGAACTGGCCGTGTCAGCGCTGGACGGCGCGGCGCGGGAAGAAATCTTCGTTTTGTTCCCGGAACTGGCGGCTAATTTGTCCGATTACGGGCCTTTATATCGACGGGGGCTGAAGAATTATGAAACAGCAGTGCTGCGAGAGGATTGATCAGCCAGACAGCACGCGTGATTCTGTTTGTAATGATTTCAACCGGTTTTCCAAAAAAACTCGATTCAGAGGTTGAAGAGCATGGAACTGAACAATCAAGCGGCGACACGCCAACCCCAAACCACACGGATTCCCAATCTGCACATTCCCCGTCGTCCAGTGATCGACGCTTACGATCAATATCTCAGCCGGATCGCCGCTGAGATGGGTAGCAAGGAACAGGTGCAACGTTCCTGAAACAGTTGTGACTAGCGCGGATATCCTTCGCGCGGGTCACCTGTCTGAAGACAGCCGCCTGGCTTCTGCAGCGAGTTTCGGGGCAAAGGATGCGACCCTTGCTGACGGGTTCTGCAATTGGCTCATTACCTGTGCTGCGATCGCGTCAAAGCTGTTTGGCGGCAGATCGTCCACAGGATCAAAAGACCCGCGCAGGTCAAGCTGTACGGACGACCCTGTGCTGCGATCGCTCAGATCCAGCGACAGATCCAAGTCCAGCGTATCGTTCAGCCCAGCCGCGTGGCCGTCCACGGACAACCGGGCACTGTCCAGCGGGTGGTTGTCCAGCCGAATGCGCACGCGCCCGTCCGGCAGTTCAGTCAGCTGTGCGGCGTTCAGCACCTGCTCGATCTGCGGGTCCAACCCGGGGGCGCGCAAGGCATAATTGCCCGGGTCATCGCCCTGGATCAGCAGGCCCATATCCAGACCGGCAAACCCGGCATCAAAGACTGCAATACCGCCCAATCCAACGCCGATCAAAATGCCCAGGGCAATTCCATCCAGTGCCCCGTCCACCGGCGCGGTCAGTGCGTCGCCCAACCCGCCGCCCTGGGCATCGGCCTGGCGCTGTTCCTCGACCTCGTCGTTATACAGTCCAGTCATGATCCGGCCCCATTGACTGGCGCAAGCCTCAAACGCGGCGCAGGTCAGGTCGAGGTTGAAATCTGGCATACGGCTTTTGATGTTTACCTTTTCGAGCCGTAATTTGCCGCCCCAGAGTCCCGCCACTGACGTGGTTTCGTCTGTTGTCGAGGGTGGCGGGGCGGTTGCGGGAGTGGGGTCTGGCGGGTCATCATCTGCGTCCTCCTGCGGGAGGACCACGACCTCTTCTTGTTCGGTGGGTGTGTCCGGGGGTGTTTCTGGCTGCGTTGGAGCAGGTCGCGCGGATACGGTCACTTCGGGTTCGCCATAAACGAACAGGTTCACAGTTGCTGTAGCGGGATTATCAACCACCGTGCCAGCGATCGGCGTCTGCTGTCCGATGGTTCCGGGCGATACGCCATCAGGGGCGGGCGGTCCGGGCAACAGGCGCGCGGTCACAAATCCGGCGGCAAAGGCCATCTGCTGACCTATGTCGCCCGGCTGCCCTGAGACGTTCGGCATCGTCGCTGATACGGTCTTGCGATAAGCGGCGACTGTGATCACTGCCCCTGCGGGCAGGCGAGAGGGACGGTCGGCCTGATGTGGTGCGGGGGATTGGTTGTAAATCCGCCCGGCTTGAGTGGGGTCTTTGGGACCGTCCAGATAGACAACCTGCACCTTGAAAGGAGGTGCACCGCGTTTTTCGACCGCTTCGGCCTCTGCCCCGATCAGGCGGGGCACGTCGAACAACCCGTCTGCCGGCTTCAACTCGATCTCGCCCAGGTCCAATTGCCGTGCTCTGTCCGAAAACGCGGCTGGCGCGGTTGCCACGGCCTGACCTGTGTAGGTCACACCGTCGCGCACCACCGTGGCAACCACCTGCACCACCGCGCCAGGCAGCACCGGTCGGGCAAGGTCCAGAACAAAACGTTCGTTCATCGGATGCGTCCAAAGGTCCGCGCCTGACGGATCGGTGACGCGCAAATCGGCAAGCTCCGACGCAGGTAGGGATATCCCGGACGCGGCGGTGACCTGTCCGCTCAGACGCAGTGAACCCGGCATGAAGACGGGCAGGGCGATCCTGCGATCAGCAGGGGCCAGCGGGTTCAATGGATCGCCAATGTCGTCAGTCTTGTAGATCACTTGCTCCGAAATGGGCTGGCCATTGGCCTGCATCGCCGCGCGCACGGTTCGTTCGCGAGCCAGCCCGTCAAAGCTGAGCGGGATCGGGTAGCCGGCGGGTGTCACAGGCTGCCTCGTGCCGTCCAGCGTGACGGTCAGAAGGCGCGGGTCGATATCTTGCCCGGCCCAATCGGTGACCAGCACAAGCGTATCGACCTGTTCCGTACTGAAGGGGCGCAGCACCTGATCCGGCAGCTTCAGCATGCCGCCACGGGGCAGGGTGGTCACACCCATCCCCGTCGCGCGGTAGAAGGTCTGGTTCTGGTCATCCGCCCACGCCAGTGCCTCCATACTCAGCCCGTTCGCTGCCACTGCACGTCGGTTATTGCGGAACGCATAGGCTGATCCGCCAAACGCTTGCCGGTCCCCTTGCAGGATGTTCGCACTCAGCCACCCACCAGCGATCTGGGCGTTGGCGTCTGGCAAAACGAAGGCCCCGGACACGTCCAGATTGCCCGGCTCATAAAGCGGCAGTTCAACGGCCAGCGTCAGGCCCGTATCGACCGCTGCGTCGAACCGCAGTTGCTCTTGCGCCTCTACGCGCCCGGTGTCCGTGTCGACCCAAGCCCGACCTTCAACGATGTCCCCCGTGCGCAGGCCCAACGCAAACGGCCCTGGTCCCGGCTGCTCTTCGGCGCCGTTCACGGTCAGTGTGCTATCGGCCCCCTGTACAGGACGTGCCGCATAGTCGGTGACGTTCAATGTCACAGGGACATCTGGCACCTCTTGCAGTACCACCTTTAGCGGTTCTTTCAGTTCGAATAGCCCGGGCGCGCGCAATCTCATGGGAACAGGTTCCGAAGATACGCCCAAGCGCAGCGGCATATCCTTCATTTGCAGAAACACCGCCGCCATTTCCATCGTCTCAGCCGCCGCATCCGGTTCCACCGCGATGGGACGGTCTGCGCTGACGATCATCAGCGCCTCGGACAGGGCGCCACACATCTGCGCCCGGAACGGGCCACTGTCATAGAGGTTTACGCGTGGGCCTTCCTCCCCTTCGCCAGCGATGGTCCCAACCAATGCACGTGTATCGTCCGGCCTGATCGGATCGCCGATCAACTCCAGCTCACCCGTGATTTGCGCGGGCACTACATCCAAGGGCACCGTGTAGCGGGCCAGAGGAACATCACCCGATGTCATCGCAGTGACGCGCAGTTTGAAAGCACCGGGTGTGGTCAGGGGCAGGCGAACACCATCCGGTGCACGGCTGCGGTCAGAGAAGAGGGTTGTCACTTCGGCCCAGTCGGAATCCGGGCGATCCGCCACACAGGTTTGCAGGAACGGCGGCAGGTCCGGGTCATTCATGAACGGATCCGCCTCTTCGGGCAGGTTGATGTCCGCCTGCCGGGGCAGCGTCTCCGAGAAATACGGATCGCGATAGATTTCCCAGATCTTGTGGTCGCTCCAGGCCAGGATGTTGGCCTGTGAAATCACCGCGCGGTCTTCACCCACGATCGGTTTCATTGTCAATGGCAGGTCCAGCGGTTCGGTCACAGTGACAAAGGCACGATCCAGTCCCATGTCGATCTCGAACAGGTCGGCGGCGGCATCCAGCAAGCGTTCCGCATCGCCATCGAACTGTCGGTTCAGAACCGAGATCACGTTCTTGGACGACTCGCCCTCCACCTGCTCTTCGATCCAGCGCGACATGCGTTGTGCGGGATCATCGTAGGACCAACTGCCGGCCAGCTTCTCGAATTCGGGACGCGATACGTCGTCGCGATAAGCATAGGCATTTTCAGCCGTCCGTGCCTGCATGGTCTGGCGCAGCAAACGTGGCCACAGCGGATGGCGCTGCGCAAGGTCATCCAGGGGCAGGTTGAAGAGGCCAGCAAAGGGGTTCTTGTCGGCGGCGTCCACGACAGGCGCAAATGCGCCTTCTTCCTGCGGCAGGGTGATGCGGAAGCCATCTATGACCTCTCCCAACCCATTGCGTGCGTCTGCAAGGTCGCCGCGATACCCGTCCTCCCATTTGCGCAGCGCGGCCCCCATGGACCCATCGGCGGCAAACCCCATGTCTAGGAAGTTGAACCGGGTCAGCAACTCCTGATCCTGTTCGCTGGCGCGTGCCAGAAACCATCGCCCGGTTGGGAATACATGATCGCGCACTTCACGATAACCACCATCCGGGGGCGCAAAACTGTCTTTGGGCAACAACTCGACGTAAACCGGTCCCAGCGCGTAACCATCGCCCTGTGCGGCCAGCTTGCGGATATCACCAATGCGGGTGAGGGCCTGCGCGAACCCGTCTTCATAGCGGACGGCAATGTCGGACATTTCCCGCAGAACAGTTGTCGCTCGGCTCTTCAACTCGGCGCGCAACCTGTCCAGTTCCTTGGGATCGGTGAGGGCACGATCCACCGCCTGACCCGTCGCCAGATCAGCACCAATCCCGCCGCCGAACCCATCTCCGACGGTCTGGCTACCACCGGAATTCTTGAAATAGACGTGACGCACGAAGCCTTCGGGCAGGCGGTCGGGCTGAGGCGTGCCACTGAACCAACTGGCGATTTCCTTGATTTCCAGCCGGTGCTGGCGCGTGCTGTCCAGCCAATGGGCATAAATTGCCAGTTTCTGTTCATTGGGCAATTCTGTGTTGTCCGCACCCGGTTTGTAAGGGTCAGCGGAGGGCGCGATATTGGCCCAGACAGTTTCATCCAGTTTGCGCAGCCGTGCATCCAGTTCCGCGATCCGCGCGGCATAGTCATCCGGGGCATCTTGGGGGTAGCTGGCCTTCAATGCGCGCCGCCCGGCTTCTTTGATCAGGGGGTCCAGCATCACACATTCCATGATGTATTGCCGCCGAACCCAGTATTGGCTGGCCAGATACCCCAGCAGTTTTCGCCCGCCCTTGCCCAGATTGGCGCGGATACCTGCATGGACCCACAGCCGGTTGGTGTCTGTCGGCTGCACCTCGCCACCTTCTGGCGTGTCGAGCGAAACAGGCTTGCGTTCCAGACGCGACGCATCTTCGCGTGTCGGGGGGAAGATGCCGTGTGTCTTTAATCGCTCTGCCGTCCAGAGCGATCCGTCATCCGCCGTCAGCGTGCGGATGACGAAATCCCACTCACCCCAGCCGACCAGCCCTTCGATCGCGTCTGCGTTAGCGAGAAGGATCGGGTCGGAGCCGGGATGCGCCGAGGCTTCGAAAAGGCGTAGCATGTCATCACGGGGTTTGACCATGCGGCCGGGCTCCGGGATGCAACCGACCTTGCCATCATTCTTGCAGATTTGCGATCCATTGCTCAGTTCTGCGCGCGGGATTTTGAGCAGGTGCTCCAGCCCGATGGGGCGGTATTGCGGGGCATCCTGACCCAGCATTACGTCGCGCTGGCGTTTTTTGCACTGTTCCGCACGCGACTTGGGATCGTCCTGAATATAGCCGGTGCTGGCCCCGCGCAGCAGAACCCGTCGCAGTTGCGGCGGCTGGCCATCCGAGGGGAATTTCCAATCACCATTCTGTACCAGCAGGTCCAGAAAGTCGCTCTTGGCCGTTTCGTTCAGGTAGTAATCCGACCCAGCACGATACATGGCGTGCATAACCAATACACCGGCCACTTGCGGCTGCCACAGTGTCAGCAGGTCCTTGGCAAAGGCGGAGGCCAGCATTTCCTGGTCTTCAGGCGTTTGGAAAGCCGTGCCGGCGCTGGACAACAGCGCGCCGGTGGTCTGGCCGAAACTGCCCACAATCGTGCCCTGACCCATATGGGTGTCCATCCATTTCTGGATTTCGTCCGTGCCCAGCTTTTCGGCCAAACCAGTGATCCCACCAAAGCCCTCGGCGGCCAGAACTGCCAATGCCTTGGCCTTTTCCTCTTCGGTCTGGTCCGGTCGGCCTACAGTCAGACCGTGCAGCGTCTGGCCGAAGGTTGCGATGCTTTTCAGATCGTTTCCTACGCCATAAATCTTGCGCAGCATATCGGTGCGCCGCATTCCGATCTCGAACAGGATTGCGCCGGAATTCAGCGCTGGATCCAGATAACGCGTGCCCTTGATCTGGACTGTGACTTCGCTGCCATCCGGCGCCTTGCGGCGCACGAACTCGACCTTTGCGTCCGCCCCTTCGGTCAGACGGGTCAGGGCCAGGTAGGCCGCAACCGCGTCATCCGCGTAGGTCCGTTCGCGGGGCGGCGGGCCAACGGTGTTTGGTTTGTCGAAATCGGGGCCGTTCATGTAGGCCGACAACGATTCCGCCATGGTCTGATCTGACCAGCGCAGCAGCTTGCCCAGCCGCGCGATTTTCTTCATATCCGCACCAACATCGGTGGGGCGGGTGATGATCTCGACCTCTTCGATCCGGGGCCAGCCGCTGCCGTCCAGTGCAGAGGGCAACAACCGCAATCGACGACGGGTCACGCGGCCTTCGCGCAATTGGGCCAGATAGGCGCTGAGGTCCGGTTCGCCCAGGTCTTTCAATTGCTGGTCGATCCCATCGCCAAAATCTGCACGTGCCTGTTTGATGAACCCGCCCAATGCCGCCGCGTCAGACGCCATGTCTGCTCCCACAACCCGCGCTCGCGCTGTGGTGGTTTTTAGCAGGTCGATCAGGACCAACCTTGTGTAGGCGTCGATTTCACCCAAACCGTCATTGCCTGCCAGCCGGTCGTCGACAAAGCTTGCCATGTCCTGCGCCATTTTCGCGGCCACATCCGGCGGCAGGTTGCCATAGCCGTTGGCAAAGGCGTCAATGGTTGTGCGGAACGCCACATAGGGATTGTCCGCCTTTTGCGGCCCGTCCGGCACAGCGGCAGCCCGATCCAGAATGTCATCCAACGTCAATGGTTTTTCGCGCCGTTCCAGTGGGCCGCGCGACGTGCTGTCCTCCAGCAAAACATCGGCCAGGGCACGGGCGGCCTGATCCACGTGTTTGCGCTGGCCACTAATCATCATCAGTTCCGCCAGTTCCGTCAGGCCCGTGATCGCGCTGGCCTCACCACCCAGTGCTGTAATTGCAGCATTGCGTGCCTCTGCGTTGGCCGCGTTGCGGATGTCGTCCGCGCCTTCGGACAGGCGGTTGAATTCGTTTACCAGTCGGGTCAGGCCCGGATCACCGTTCACCATGTCCAGCAGGTCAGCGTCGGTCAGATTGACGTTTTTCCACCAGTCCAGCATCCGCAGGCAGTACTTGGCCAGGCTGTCCACGTCGCCCGCATGGTTCACGAACAGTTGGCGGTAATTTGTCGCCATCCATCCAAACGGATCCTTGATCCCTTCGGGGAAAACATCCTGACCCACAATGTCACGCAACACACCATCCGTTGCGCTTTCCTTGTAAGGTATCGTGCTGGCGGCAGGGTTCGTGACATCCTGGGTCACCATGCCCTTGTCCATGCCATAGGCGTGCAGTTGTTCAGCCGCGTAAAGCCCGTTGTACTTTTCCTTGTTCGCCAGAATCCATTCGCCCAGAAAGTCCACCCGCGTGCCCAGATCGGTGACCTCCCACCCGCGATCCTCGCGCAGGGCCTTGACCCCCATAATCCCGACCGCGTCGGTGGGCGACAGGAACTCCACCTTCATCTCACCGGGGTGGATTGATCGGCGATTGCCCAGCACTGCGGCCCGGTGTTCCTCGGGGAAATCGGCCAGCAGGCCTTCCGTCACGGCCTGAAAAAACCCGGCTGCTGCGTCCCCGTTGATGGTTTCTTCGGCCCCGCGATTGGCAGCGCTGATCACCCGTCGCACGCGGTTGGTCAGGTCATCATCCGCCTTCGACAGCTTCGCATCGCGATAGCCCGGATCGACGGGCATGCCGGTGAAGGTCACAGTCTGCTTGGTGATCGGGTCAGTGAATTGCCAACTTCGGTCAAAGGGCCGCCCGGCCTCGACCCAGGCCAGCCATTGCGCGAAGCGCACCCCGGTTGAGCCGACGCGGACAGAAACAGCGATCCCTTCCCCCAGGCGTTTTTGCGCGTCTGCGTGGATGTCCTTGTTGGCCAGAATGATCAATTCGTACTTGGCGGCATCCGCCATCAGAAACAGATCGGTTGCCGCCTGTACAACGGCCAGACGGAAGGCGTTGTTGTCTGTTCGGGTCTTTTCGTCATCATCGGCGGAAACGGTCGGGAACTGCGCCAGGATCCCCAATGCGGTCGCCATCGACGGCTGTTCCTCGGCGGCTTGCAAGGCAGCGATCACACGACGGCGGTCTTCGGGCAACGCGGACAGATCCTGACCCGGTTGCAGGAAGCCCTGGGTCCGCAGGGTTGTGACCCAGTCGATTTGTTCTTCGGGCTTGGGCATTGCGGCGAATATCGTGAATGCCCGTTCTTGCGCCCAGGCGGCGAACACGAGGCACAACCACAAAACGAGTGAGGCAACCAGCAAGCCCACACGATTGAGCGTGTTGAGACTGATTTGTACCATCTTCACCCTCCTAGTTGCAGTTGCACAGCCGTGCCATTGCCTGCCGCGACCCGGCCCCCATCACCCCGTCAATACCACCCGAATACAGCCCCAAACGTTTGAGTTCGGTTTGAACCACACGCGCCGTTTGCCTGTCCCATGGGGTAGTCCGTTCCATCGCGTAGGCCTGACCATCCTGAAGGGCTTGCACATAGAGCAAACCTGCGCGGTCCGGGTCATAGACCTGCGGACTGGACTCATAGAGGATCGCCAAAGATGTCAGCGCCTGTTTCTCGCCCTCCTTCAACGCATCCTCGTAGAGGTTTGCCGCACGGATGACGTTACGTGGGATGCCGCGTCCGGCGGCGTAGATTTCCGCGAGGTAGACAAGCGCGCGGGTCTGACCGCTTTGCCGGGCCAGGCGGTACCACCGGATGGCCTCTTCGGTGTTTTGCGGCACACCGGTCCCGAACTCGTAAAGCGTTCCCATTTGCAACTGCGCCAGACCATATCCGCGATCTGCCGCCTCGCGGAAATACCCCACAGCGCGCGGCACGTCCTCTGCCACCCCCAGGCCGCGCAAGTACAGCCAGCCCAATTCGTCCATCGCACCCAGATGGCCCTGTTCAGCGGCCCGTTCGAACCAAACCCGCGCCTTGCCGTAGTCCTGCGGCACCATCACACCATAGGCGTACAGTCCACCCAGATAGTCTTGGGCAGCGCGACTGCCGCGTTCAGCGGATTTGGTGATGTATTGCACGGCCCTAGCATCGTCCTGAGGTACACCGCGCCCTGATTCATACATCCAGCCGATCGCCAGCGAAGCCAACGCATAGTCCAGCGCTTCGGCTTGCTGATAGTGGCTCAGGGCGAGGGCATAGTCCTGCACTACGCCCCGCCCGCTGTCATACAGCGATCCCAGTTGGTAGTGCCCTTTACCCTGACCGCGTTCCGCTGAACGGCGGTAAAGTTCCGCAGCGCGGTCAAAATCCGCTGTGGTGGCCATACCATATTCGTACATGAGACCCAGTTCAGCCAACGCCTCGACCAATCCCGCGTCGACCGCTGCTGTCAGATAGCGAAACCGCCTAGGGTTGTCGCCGTCGACCCCGTCGCGGTGTTTCAGGCGCATGGCGTAATCAAACAGCGCTTCGGGCTGGCCAGCTTCTGCTGCCTTTTCGAGGTAGTCCAATGCAACCTCTGCGTCTGAACGAAGCGACAGGACATAAAGTGCCGGTGAATGTCCAGCGTCCGCAGCAAGGCCTAGAAAAACCTCCACCGCGTCATCCCGGCCCAGATTGTGCGCCGCCCAACCAGCCAGAAAGCTGAGTTCCGGGTCGCCTTTGTTCTGCGTCAGGGCCTGCTGGCAGGCGTCGAACACCTCCTGTGCCTCTTCCCGAGTGATTTGTGTCGGGCCCAGCGGAGCAGACGCCCAGGCGCGAACATCTGCGGCGTCTGCCTTGTGGGCCCTGCAACGTCTGACGGCGGCGGCGATGTCCGTCTGGCCAGAGGCAGGTCGAGCGGCGACCGACGCAGTCGTCCCATCCGTTTCGACGTTCAACCAGATGGACGCCTCACCGTTCCAACTGCCGCCCAAGGCAATCGGGGTATCGCCCAAAGGCAGGACCATCTGCTGCACGTCGCCGGGATCGACCCACGGAATGCGGGCGCGGCCGGAAACAGAGCCGTCCAGATCGCGTTCCTCGGCCCAGATGGAGCCGGATTTCTCCAGCGCGGCAATGCCCAGCGTGTCATCTGGTGTCAGCAACAGGCGGGGCAGGGACACGGGATGCGTCAGCCTTCCCAATTGCCGTTGCCGTCCATCCGCGCGTGCCTCGGTCAGGACATAGCCGCCGTTTCGTGACCGCGACAAGACCACCACGTGATCCGCCGACACAGCAGCAACCGAAACAGGATCCACCACGCCCGGACTTGCGTCCAGCCGTGCGCGCCATTGCGAAGTGCCATCCGGGCGCAGAACCTGAAGCACCGGAACCTTGCGATCAACCTCGTACGCCAACCCTACGGCGATCAGCATGTCGTCCCTCTGTGTAATTGCCGACACCTCGGCAACGTCAGCAGAGAAAAAGATCACCTCGCCATCGGGTTTCCCGCGCGATCCGATGAAGGTCAGACCCAGCGTCGTCCCGACCCGGCGCAACACGGCAATGCGTTCATCTGGCAAAACTGTCAGGTGCACGGGATGGTTCGGGTGGGTTGGACCCAGATCCGCTTCCCACAGGAAATTCCCTGTGTCATCAAAGGCGATCAAACCGCTGGATTGATCCGCACCTGGATCGGTTTCCCGACCGAAGGCGTAGAGCGTTCCATCAGGACCGGCGGCAACCGCATCCACGCGGCTGCCCGTGCTGTTGCGGGAATCCTGTCGCCACAGCACTTCGCCATCCGATGCCACACGCGCGACAAACGCGACAGCTTGCGCTCCAACTTCGGCGTAGCCACCAACGGCGACATCACCTTCTGACCAGACGGCAACATCCTGAACAGAACCCGGCCCCAAGCCGAACCGATTGACGCTCAGACCATCAGGTGTTTCGATGGTTGGGCCATCCACTGCCGGGCCCGGTGCGGCGATTGCGACGCCGCGGTTCTCTATCAGGTCCCGGGTGGTCTTGTGTTCCTCTGGGAGCGCTGCGCGTGCCTGATCGATGCGCGCCTTTGCGCTGTCTTCTGCCCCCAAGGCGTCCAGCACAGCGGCTTGTACGACCAAAACGAACGGGTCATTGGGGGCCAGCAGCATGGCCACACCGATTTCCTGCTGCGCGACGTCCATCTCCTCATTCAGCAACGCCATGGAGGCCAAAGCGGCTCGCGCCGGGGCAAATCCCGGATTTGCCGCACGCGCGGCCTCGAACGCCTTTAGCGCGCGGTTCGTGTTGGCTTCGGACCAATGTAGGCGTCCCAACCAAAACAGTGCAGCAGGATCAAACGGGTCCAGCAGTAGCGCGGCATCCAGATCTCTCCGCGCTGCGGAAAAATCGCCAAGCTCATACAGCGCGCGGGCGCGTGCGGTCAGCCATTGGGCATTTCGCGCGACGTCTGTTCCGTTTTGGTCCAAGAGCGTGTTGCACCCGGCGACCGCGCGCCGGGGATCATCGGACAGGCAGTCTGCCTCGGATGCCGCCGCCATGGGTGCGGCTCCAAGCAGTGCGAGTCCAATCAGGCTGTGACACAGCCTGAACCTCATGTCGGTCCGTCATGCGAGCAGCTCATCGCATGTGCCCCGGGATCGTTGAGAATGGCAGTGGCTCGACTGTGGCACGGGGTCTGGCGATGCGTCAATCACCCACCGTTCATGGCAAATCATTGGATCGGATCAACGATTGTGCTGTAATCCCGGCATGACTGTGCTTCTGATCCTGCTGTTCCTGCCTGCGCTGTTCTGCTGGGTTCGCGCGCTGGTCTACGCGATCCGCGCCTATTACGGCGTGCGTCTGAACCGGCAGGTCGAAGCGTTGTTCAACCCGCTCATCATCTTTTCCGACGCCCTCAGCCGCCAGGTGTTCGACGAAAAGGGCCTCAATGCCCGTCGCGAAGCGTTGCGGTCGATCTTGTGGTTTTTGATGTACTGCGTGTTTTTGTTTGTGGTGTTGCTGTTGCTGCCGCGTGCGAATTGATCCGCACGTGGGAGTCTTCGGTTGAAGCCATTAATGCGCCATCAACACGGGCACAGGCGCGTTTTCCAGCATGTTGCGCGTGGTGCCGCCCAGGATCGCCTCGCGCAGGCGGCTGTGCCCATATGCGCCCATGACGATCAACTCGGCCTCGGTATCTGCGCAGTGGCGCATCAGTACGTCTGAGGTACGCGGTAGAGTCTTGCTCAACACATCCACCTGACAATTGACCCCGTGCCGGTCGAGCATTCGGCTCAGCTGTCCGCCGGGATCGGCGCGGTCGGCGCGATGCACGGGTGGGTCGATGGTGACGATCCGCACCAGATCAGCCGCCTCAAGGAACGGCATGGATTTGCGGATCGCGGTCATCGCCTCGGCACTTTCGTCCCAGGCGACCATGACGGTGCCAAATTTCGCCTTGGGGGCCGCGCCGTCCGGCAGGATCAACACCGGCGCGCGTCCACCGAACAGGGCGGCCTCGACGCTGGTTTGCATGTCCTCACCTTTGCCTTCGCCATAGGGCAAGGGCATCATGACAAGGTCGGCAAACCGCGCGCGTTCCGCAACCAGATCGCCTGCCATGGCAATGGCCGAGACAGAGGATTCAACGCTGTGTCGCACATTTGCGGCGCCAAGGGTCGCTTCTGCCAACTCTTCCAGCTTTTTGGAGTCTTCCTGTGCCTGCTCCACGGCAACCTGCAGGACCATCATGTCGCCCGCCGCCTGATAGAACCCTTGCGGTGCGCGATCCACACCGATGCACAGTGCGTCAACATGCGCGTCAAAGGCCTCACCCAGTCCGGCCAGCTGTTCCAGCACGCCAGTTGCGTATTCGGGGTCTGTCAGGACGGTCAAAAGGGATTTGTAGGACATGGGATGCTCTCCTTCACATCATCGCCCATGGCTATGCCGGGGCTTTGACGACAGTGTGAGCAAATCCTGTTCGGGGTGCGTTGACCCAGATCAAAAGAGCGTGTTGTTGCGGCGGAAAGTGGCGTCGGAGCCGTATCTGACGCAGCGTCAGACCTTTCGCTACGGATACAAGCGGCGAGCGTCTCTATTGTGGGTGCGTTCAGGCCGTGGGAACGGCCTGACCATTAGTGTCAGAGGCCCTGGGTCAGGCCCGGGGCTGCGTCTGTGGCGGGTTCAGAGCTCGGGGTACAGCGGGAAGCGCGCGCAGAGTTCCGCGACTTCAGCCTTCACTTTGGCTTCGACCGCGCCATTGCCGTCTTCGCCATTGGCGGCCAGCCCATCGACCACCTCGACAATCCAGTCGGCGATCTGGCGGAATTCCTGCTCACCGAACCCACGTGTGGTGCCAGCGGGAGAACCCAGACGGATGCCGGACGTGATCGTTGGTTTTTCCGTGTCAAATGGGATGCCGTTTTTGTTCGTGGTGATATGCGCGCGGCCCAATGCCTTTTCGGTCGCATTGCCTTTGACGCCTTTGGGGCGCAGATCCACCAGCAGAACATGCGTATCGGTGCCGCCGGTCACGATGTCCAGCCCGCCCTTCTGCAACTGGTCCGCCATGGCCTGCGCGTTTTCGATGACCGCCTTGATGTAGTCCTTGAATTCGGGGCGCAGCGCCTCGCCAAAGGCGACGGCTTTGCCCGCAATCACATGCATCAGGGGGCCGCCCTGAATGCCCGGGAAGATGGCGGAGTTGATCTTCTTCGCGATGTCCTCGTCATTTGTCAGGATCATCCCGCCGCGCGGACCGCGCAGGGTCTTGTGCGTGGTGGTCGTGGCAACATGCGCGTGCGGGAAGGGCGAGGGATGTTCGCCTGCTGCGACGAGACCGGCAAAGTGCGCCATGTCCACGTGCAGATAGGCCCCAACCATATCTGCAATCTCGCGCATCTTTGCAAAGTCGATCTGGCGCGGGATGGCCGAGCCGCCCGCGATGATCAGTTTCGGCTGATGTTCCTTGGCCAGCGCCTCAACCTGGTCATAGTCCAGCATCAGGTCCTGCTGGCGCACGCCATACTGAACCGCGTTGAACCACTTGCCCGACTGGTTCGGGCGTGCGCCGTGGGTCAGATGGCCACCTGCGTCCAGCGACATGCCGAGGATCGTGTCGCCGGGCTGGATCAGCGCCTGAAACACACCTTGGTTGGCCTGGCTGCCCGAATTCGGTGGCACATTGGCGAAACCGCAGCCAAACAGCTCCTTCGCGCGGCCGACGGCCAGGGTTTCTGCAACGTCAACGAACTGGCCCCCGCCATCTTAGCTGCGCCCCGGATAC